>JBBQJP010000004.1:0-126087 GCA_038326025.1 Burkholderiales bacterium | reverse complement strand
ACATCTTGCCGCCATTGCGGATCATGACCGGCATCGAGGCATCGACGATGATGTCGTTGGGCGAGTGGAAGTTGGTGATGCCGCGGGCCGAGTCGACCATCGCCAGCTCGGGCCGGTTCTCGTGGCAGGCGTGCAGGTCGCTCTTGATTTCGTCCTGCTTGGACTGGGGCAACGTGGCGATCTTGTCGTACAGGTTCGCCATGCCGTTGTTGACGTTGACGCCGATCTCGTCGAACAACTTGCCATGTTTGTCGAAGGCTTCCTGATAGAAAATCTTGACGCAGTGGCCGAACACGATCGGGTGCGAAACCTTCATCATCGTGGCCTTGACGTGCAGCGAGAACATCACGCCGGTCTTGTGTGCGTCCTTGATTTCGCGCTCGTAGAACGCGCACAGCGCCTTCTTGCTCATGAACATGCTGTCGATGACCTCGCCCGCCTGCAGCTTGGTTGCCGGCTTGAGCACCTGCGTCTTGCCCGATGCGGTGATCAGCTCCATGCGCACCTCGCAGGCCTTGTCGATCGTCATCGATTTCTCGCCATGGTAGAAATCGCCATGGTGCATGTGCGACACATGCGAGCGCGAGGCCTGGCTCCAGTCGGCCATGCTGTGCGGGTTCTTGCGCGCATATTCCTTGACCGCGCGGGGCGCCCGGCGATCGGAGTTGCCCTCGCGCAGCACCGGGTTCACCGCACTGCCCAGGCACTTGTTGTAGCGCGCGCGGATCGCCTTGTCAGCGTCGTTCTGCGGGTTCTCGGGAAAGTCCGGTAACTTGTAGCCCTTGGTCTGCAACTCGCGGATTGCCGCCACCAGCTGGTTCTGCGAAGCACTGATGTTGGGCAACTTGATGATGTTCGTGTCCGGCAGCAAGGTCAGGCGACCGAGCTCGGCCAGGTTGTCGGGCACCTTCTGCGCGTCTGTCAGAAATTCGGGGAACTCACCCAGGATCCGGGCCGCGACCGAGATGTCGCTTTCGGCCACTTCGATGCCGGCCGAGGCGGCAAAACTGCGAACGATGGGTAAAAAAGCGCAGGTCGCCAGGAATGGCGCCTCATCGGTCAGGGTATAGATGATCTTGGATGATTTGGCGTTCATGAGGTGCAACTTCTGAGAATTAAGGGGTGCCGGCAGGACTCCTTTACTCTATTCGATTTCAAGCGGCGTTTTCAGAGCCACCCGCCGCGCGTTTTACCGGCCGCGCAAGAGGTGTCGCTGCAGGGGCCTGCCGAATCCGTTGGCAGCAGGATGCGCGCTACAGGATCAGTGCCAGACTGGCGTCCAGATGCTCGGACGGCAGGCGCTTGAAGCCGGAGCGGGCATACCGGTGCAGCCGCCCTACCAGGAATGCCGTGGCCAAGGACGCCAGGACCGTTGCGTCATGGCTGGGGGTGTCCGAGCCCGGGTCGTCGGCCGCGGGTCGAAGCAACTGGCGCAGGCCGGCCTCGATCTTGTCGAAGAACTGGTTCATCCGCTGTTGCAAGCGCGCGTTCTCGAACACCAGTGCATCGCCGACCATTACACGGGTCATGCCCGGATTTTTCTCGGCGAACTGCAACACCATGGCGATGACCTTGGCCGCCTGGCGCTTGCCGGATTCAGCCGCGTCAGTGGCGGGACGTTCGGTGATCTGGTTGACCAGCGTGAACACACTTTGCTCGATGAACTCGATCAACCCCTCGAACATCTGCGCCTTGCTGGCGAAATGGCGATAAAGAGCGGCTTCGCTGACACTCAGGCGCGCGGCGAGGGCTGCGGTGGTGATGCGGTCGGCGCCGGGTTGCTCGAGCATTTCTGCCAGCGCCTGCAGAATCTGAACCCGCCGTTCACCCGGCTTGGGTCGCTTGCGCGTGACAGGCGGGTCATCATTGCCCGGATCGGCGGCGCTGAGGCTTGGCAGTGCGTCTGGCATGGTGGCAGGAAGTTGGAATTTTTATTCTCGGATACCGCGCCCTAGGGTATCACCTTGGCTCAGTGCGAACGGATCATCGTGCCGAACGGCTGGTCGGTCAGGATCTCCAGCAGCAGCGCATGGGGCACCCGGCCATCGATGATGTGGACCGACGCCACGCCACTTTTGGCGGCGTCCAGGGCCGATGCAATCTTGGGCAACATGCCGCCGCTCAAGGTTCCGTCGGCAAACATCTCGTCGATCTCGCGCGCCGACAGATCCGTGAGCAGGTTGCCAGCCTTGTCGAGCACACCGGGCGTGTTGGTCAGCAACAGCAGCTTCTCGGCCGCCAGCACCATCGCCAGTTTGCCGGCAACAACGTCGGCATTGATGTTGAAGCTCTCGTTGTCGTCACCGAATCCGATCGGCGTGATCACCGGGATGAAGGCGTCTTCCTGCAAGGCACGAACGACGCTTGGGTCGATGCTGACGATGTCGCCGACCTGGCCCACGTCATGCTCACGCGTCGGATCCTGGTTGTCGACCATCTTGAGCTTGCGCGCGCGGATCATCGCGCCGTCGCGGCCGGTCAGACCCACCGCTTTGCCACCGGCCTGGTTGATCAGCCCGACGATGTCCTGCTGCACCTGGCCGCCCAGAACCCACTCCACTACCTCCATGGTTTCGGCATCGGTAACGCGCATGCCCTGGATGAACTCACCCTTCTTGCCCAGACGCTTGAGCGCGTTCTCAATCTGCGGTCCGCCGCCGTGCACCACCACCGGATTGATGCCCACGAGCTTGAGCAACACCACGTCCTCGGCGAAGTCGGCCTGCAACGCCGGATCGGTCATGGCATTGCCGCCGTACTTGATGACCATGGTCTTGCCATGAAACTTGCGGATATATGGCAGGGCCAGCGCGAGGATTTCGGCCTTGTCGCGCAATGCGATATGGGAAGTGTCGGTCATGGTCACACAGGTTGCGGATGGATGAACGCCCATTGTGCAGCATGCAGGCCCGGATCATTTCAGCGCAGCGAAAGTCGACTCCACATATCCATGCACACAGCGCGTCAACACCGACTTGATGGCGTCCACATCATCGGCGTCGGCCGCTGCGCGCAGCATGGCGAGTTCGGCCTCGAGTTCGGGCCATGCCAGGAACTCCTCATGCGCCATCATGATGCGCGGGTGCGAGGTTGGGGACGGGTTGTCACCGATAAGCAACTCCTCGTACAACTTCTCGCCCGGGCGCAATCCGGTGATGTCGATCGCGATGTCGCCGTCCGGGGATTTTTCGTCTCGCAGAGACAGGCCTGACAATTCGATCATGCGCCGGGCCAGATCCATGATCTTTACCGGCTCGCCCATGTCGAGCACAAACACCTCGCCGCCTTCGGCCATGGCGCCGGCATACAGCACCAACTGCGCTGCCTCCGGAATCGTCATGAAATAACGTGTGACCTCGGGATGGGTCACCGTCAACGGCCCGCCCCCGGCGATCTGGGCCCGGAATAGCGGCACCACACTGCCACTGGATCCGAGGACGTTGCCGAAACGAACCATACACAAGCGGGTTTTGCCGCCGTTCGCTGCCAGGGCCTGCAGCACCAACTCTGCCATGCGTTTGCTGGCACCCATGACATTGGTCGGACGCACGGCCTTGTCAGTGGAGACCAGCACCATATTGGCAACGTGACTTTCCCGCGCCGCCAAGGCAACATTGAGTGTTCCGAACACATTGTTGGCGATACCCTCGGCCGGATTGCTCTCGACCAGCGGCACATGCTTGTACGCGGCCGCGTGGTACACCCAGTTCGGCCGGTATTGGCCAAAAACCTCCTGCAGGCGCCTCGGGTTCGCCACGCTACCCAAAAGCGCCACGATGGCAACGCTTAGCTTTTTGGCCGCACACAGCGACAGTAGTTCCTGATGGATTGTGTACAAGCCGTATTCGTTGTGATCGAACAGCACCAGCAGCGCAGGTTGTTCACTGGCAATCTGGCGACACAACTCGCTGCCGATGCTGCCGCCCGCACCGGTGACCAGCACCACCTGATCCGTGGTCGAACGGGTCATCAACAATGGATCAGGGACCACCGGGTCGCGTCCAAGCAAGTCCTCGACGTCCAGTTCCTTGATGTCCCGCAGGGAAATTCTCCCGCTGGTGAGATCCGACAAGCCTGGCAAGGTGCGAATATGGACCGGAATCGTGCGCAGAGACTCGATGATGGCGTTGCGCCGTGATCGCGACGCACTCGGCAGCGCCAGCAGGATGTCGGTGACGTGCCTTTCTTCCACCAGCTGGGCAATCTTGTGCGTCGGATAGACCGCCATGCCATTGATGCTTCGACCCGCCTTGCGGGAATCATCGTCGACGAAACCGATCAACTTGTACTGGTGCGCATTGGACAGTGCTGCTGCCGTCTGAACGCCGGAAACCCCTGCACCGTAGATCAGCAGTCGCCCCTCGATGTCATGACCATTGCGATTCAGATTGGTCAACCAAAATCGCGCCGAGCCGCGACTGAACGCAATCAACAGGAACATCACCAGCGGCTGCAACACACCGGTGCTGCGCGGCACACCGGGCCAATGCTGCCACAGCAATACCGAAAACAGGATCACGCCATACATCGTGACCGCCTGCGCCACCGCCACCATGGCAGCCAGCCCGGTGTACCGGAATACCGCGCGATAAAGGCCAAAGCGGATGAAGATTGGCATCGACAACACCGGCGCCAGCAGATAGACGTACCACTGGGCACCGACCGGAATGTGAAGCGCGTCAAGACGCAGACTGAAGGCCAGCCAGGTCGCCAGCAGCGACAGGCCGATGTCCATCAGCACGACCAGCAACTGCTTGGCCCGGCGTGGCCAGGCAATCAGGCTTTCACGCATCGGTTCCCGTCCCAAGTTCCCGCCTGTGCCCCGCAATGCTGACACCCAGCAACCACAGCAGTGTCATGCCCAGCGCGGCGTCGCGCAGCGGCGCATTGACCAGGGCCGTACCCACGATGGACGAGGAGAAAATCACGGTCACCCCGCCCAGCGTCGACCGGGAACGCCAGCCCGACCAGAAAAGCGCACCCAGCATCCAGACCATCAGCAACATACCCGGTATTCCAATCTCCATGCCAGTCAACAGAAAGTCGTTATGTGGGTTATTGATCTCGGAAAACTGGTCGTGCACCTCTGACGACTGAGAGTTTCCAAGTTGCGCCCAGACCGATCGCCAGCGCGGCAACCAGCTCCCCAGGCCGGTTCCAAGCACAGGGTGCTCACCGATTCCCCGCACTGCTTCCTGGTACATGCGCCAACGGACGCCGACACTGGTACTGTAATTTTGCTCCGTCGCGACAGCTTGCAAGTCTGACGCCATTTCGACGAAGCGCTTGCTCGTCGTGGGCGAAAACTGCCATGTCACGACCACCAGCAACGCGACTGCGGCCACCCCCGCCACCGCAGCCTTTACCGATCGAAACCGGTAGAGTAGCGCGACCAGTATCAAGCCGGCAAGCAGCAATTGGGAATTGCGCGAAACGGCGTGCAGCGCCACCGTCAGTGCCAGCGCAACAAATAACGCCAGCAGCAACCACCGGGCACCGCGCCACAGGTTGCCCCCGATCCCGACCACAAGGCATGCGCCAGCGGCGGTGGCCATGGTAATCATGTTGCCGCTGCTGAAATTGTTGCGAGTCGCCAGCAGGCTGGCCCATATCGTCCAGTCCGGCAAGCCCCACAAATGGTGGGCAGCCACGATCATCGCGGCCGCAACCGATCCGGCCAGAAACCCCAGAAACGCCACGCGCGCCCGCTGTGGCGTCAGCATCATGCCCAGGCACAACACGAGTGCCACCCGGAAAGTATGAAACAGCCGCGTGCCCGTGTCAGGAAACCAGTTGCCGGAAAACGTGGCCACAAGCGTCCAGGTCACAAACAGTGCCAGCGGCAACATGACGGCATGTTTTCGCAGGTCCTGCAGTGCCTGCCTTGCGCCGGGCCAGACGGCCAGCGCGAAGATCATTAACAACAGGTTGAGGTACATCACGCCAATCGGGAAATAGGCGCAAAATCCCCAACTGAACGCGACAACGGTTAAAAACCTGTGACGAAACCCCTCGTAGTCGGCAACGCCAGCTCTGGCAGGAGAAACGTCCTCAATCCTTGATGGCAAAGTCTTCCTTCCGACTTCCCTGCGCCTCAAGCGCCTTCAACCAGCGGGGCGTCAAACCCCGGCCGCTCCAGGTCTCGCCGTTAGGCCCACGAAATTTGGGCGCCACACTGACACCAGCATTGCTTTTCGCGGATTTGGCCCGTGGTTGCCTGGCCAATTTGCCCGCCTTGACCTTACCGGGCTTGCCACTGGCGGACAGCAAATCCTTGGCAGTGATGCCGAATGCCTGCATCGTCGCGAGAATTTCTCGAACAGTTTTATCGAATTCCTTTGCGCGAATATCGCTGGCCTGCTTCTGAAGTTTGTCGATTTGACCTTGAATATCTATCAGGTTGCTCATATGGAGATCCTTTTAGGAACTGGAAACACAGCCCTGAATAGCCAAGTAATTATCATTTGATGGCGCATTTTAATGCGTGACGTTATTGCGTCGGATTACTTTGACCAAAGTCCTTATCAAAATCTCCACATCGAACACGAGCGACTGACGACGCAAATATTCGGCGTCCAGCAGCACCTTCTGAGGGATCGGCAACTCGTCGCGGCCATTGATCTGGGCCCAGCCAGTCAGCCCCGGCACCAGTGCATGCACCCCCACCTCCGTTCGTTGTGCCACCAGGTCGTCCTGATTGAACAATGCGGGCCGCGGCCCGACAAAACTCATGTCGCCGACCAGAATGCTCCAGAGTTGCGGCAGTTCGTCCAGGCTGCTCTTGCGCAAGAAGCTGCCAATGGGCGTGAGATGTGACTTCGGGTCGGCCAGCAAGTGAGTGGCCACCGCGGGTGTGCCCACAAGCATGCTGCGGAACTTGGGCATCTTGAACAGTTTGTTGTCACGACCCACGCGGTCGGACCAATAAAGAGCCGGTCCGGCAGAAGTCAGCCGCACTGCCAGCGCGACCAGCGTTACGGGTATGGCCAGAACCGCCGCAGCCGCCAGAGCCAACAGCAAATCGAATATTCGCTTCACTCGCATACCACCTGTGCAGCTTTCTTCAATCCATCATCCAGCGACAGCGGCGGCGCCCAACCCAACAATCGCCGGGTCTTTTCAATATCTACTTGCAAAGATCCACACAGCCGTTGGGCCAAATCCCGCTTGCCAACCATGGCGGCCGCCAACTTGAGCATATTTGCCGGCACTGGCACCAAGCGCCCCGGAAGGCCAATAGCGCGGCCCATGCGAAGCAGCAACTCCGTGGTCGAAACATCTTCGCCGTCAGACACCAGGAAAGTCTGATTTGCAGCAGCGGGATGCGTGATGCACGTCACCAGAGAATCAACCAGATTGTCGAGAGACACCAGACTACGCAGGTTGTGAATGGCGCCAAATGGCAAAGGGACGCCGCGCTTTAGCCAGCGCATCATGGCGGCAAAATTGGCTTTCACTCCTGGACCGTACACCAATGGCGGACGGATGACGACCACCTCCAAGCCGGTTTGCCGAGCGATCTCGCCCAGACCCTGCTCAGCCTCCATCTTGGACACGCCATAGGCATCCATCGGCGCAGGCGCGTCGTCCGCGGTGAAAGGCCGCCCATGTAGCGTCGCCTCACCGTTGACCTTGATGGAACTGACAAACACGAAGCGGCGCACACCGGCAGCCGCGGCCTGCCGGGCCAAATTCAGAGTTCCTTGCACATTGACTCGGCGAAACTCAGCCAGCGGATTCTCTGACGTATCGCTCATGACATGGACGCGTGCGGCAAGATGGATGACGCATTCGCTGCCGGAAATCACACTCCGCCAATCGGTGCCGCCGTCGATATTGCCGACAACCAGGTTATCGACGCCCACGGACAGATTGCATGGCACGCGGGTAGCTCCACGCACGCCCATGCCTCGCCCCACGGCTTCGATACACAAAGCGCGACCGACAAAACCATTGGCACCGGTCACCAGGATTTTCATACTAATGGTGCCGCCTAACGCGACCAGCAATAAACTGATTGAGACGGCTTGCCACCTTATTCATCGCAAACCAAACCGCGGAAAAAGGGATGCCGTGTTTCCGAAGGGCCGCCAATATCTCCCGATTCTGAAGCAATATATTCGTCCAGCTTTGATTGCTGGCCCCACCGAGGCGCATGCGCACCATTACGTGAGGAATGTATACCGCGCGAACCTGCCCAAGTTCGAGGTAACGCATCATGAATTCAACGTCCACGCCCATTTTGTAGGACCGATCAAACAAGCCCAGGCGCTCAATGGCTGATCTACGCACATAAAACGTGGGGTGCGCTGGACACCAGCCCTTGGCAAAATCGCCCTTCGCAAAGGGCTTGGACTTCCAGTAGCGCACCACGCGACTTTTGTCCTGACTCACATAAACCAGATCTGCGTAGCTGGCGTCAATCGAGTCGTCCCGGAATGCTTCGGCCACTTTTTCCAGCACTAGGGGGGCTGCAAAAAAATCATCCGAGTTCAAAAACCCGATGACTTCGCCAGACGCAAGCGCAATACCCTTGTTCATTGCGTCGTAGATCCCCTTGTCGGGTTCTGAAACGAGCCGAATTCCGGGGTTGTGATGGCTGCGCACAATCGCCAGCGTTTCATCGGAAGATGCCCCATCAATCACAATATGTTCAACATCGGCATGGGTCTGCATCGCGACAGAATCCAAGGTGTCCGCGATGGTCTTTGCACTGTTATAGGAAACTGTGACGACTGAAATTTTCATACGAACAATTAGCTATGGCCTGAAAATCCTGCCACTTGAAGTGGGTCAAAACAGTCCCTGCAGGCTACTCAGGGGCGTTGGGTGGCCCGATGGACGACAAGCACGAAGTCATCCGAAAACTTCTTGATGCGTTGCGCCGTGTCTGCCATTGCCTCGCGGCTCCGCTGCTCGCTGTCTTCGGGCGAGCAAAGTGGCAATGATTGCAGTGCATCCGCCAGAGAATCGGCACTGTGACGGTCAAAATACACGGCGTTGGAGCCTGCCTGCTCACGATGTACCGGCAAATCCGACAACAGCATCGGCACTCCCAATGAGCGGGCTTCTTCCACGGTGGTGCTCCAACCCTCGAAATGCGAGGGGTTCAGCAAGGCCACGCTGGCGCTGGCAAGCGGTGCAATGTGTTCATATGGCAGCATGCCCAGGAGCCGGAAACTGTCGCCGAGCGCGGCAGATTCGACCGCAGCCTCGACCACTCCGAAATACGCAGGATCGCGCGGGTCCAACTGCTTGCCGGAGGCCGCCACGACTATCCGGTGCCCGCGGTCGCGCAACAGCGCCAACGCCTGTACCACCAGCATGTGGTTCTTGTGCTTCCAGAACTGGTTGGGCAAAAACACATAGTCTTTTGGCAAACCGTAATGGTCGGCCACCGCACGAGCCGCCAGGTGCGTAGGTACGGCCGTCGCTGGAATCGCAAAACGCACGGTATGGGCCCTGCCGCGTGTCGACGGATAGTAGCGCTCACAAGCCTGGCGCGAGTCTTCGCTGCTCAGCATGATGGTGCGCCCGCCCAATACCTGGGCTCGAAAACCCAGCTCGCGCTTCCAGTAGCCGGCACGCGTAAACAGGTGTGGCAAGACGCGGTGCTGAAAATCCGGAATCCAGGCAATCGCGGGAATTCCCAGACGCGCGCCAAAAAATTGCGCGGACTCAAATACCACGTCAATACCATGCTGGCGAAACATCGCGCGTACCTTGAAGTCGCTGCCCGTCACCAGGCTGGTCGCAAGGGAACGGGTCTTGCGCGACTGGTTCATCAAGGGTGTGCGCACGACTTCGGCGCCGGGCACTTGCGCGAAAGGTGCGGCTTCGCTTTCGTCGGTGTCAGTGCCAAAGAACAACACGGGGACCAATTGGCCCGGCTGGTGCTCGGCCAGCACGCGCACCAGATTGAGCAGGTAGTTGTAACCGCCCGTCCAATTCTTGCCACCGATCAAGGTGAAGCCGATGCGTGTCATGTGTTGGCCACAGCCTGCGTACGAAACCAGCTCACATAGTCGACCAGACCTTGGCTTAGCGACAAGTTCCATTGAAACCCGAGACTGTTCAGGCGATGCGGATCAGCCACCAGACTGAAAGGGTCACCCGGTCGTGAACTGCCGGAGAACCCCAATGATTCCGCCGCCGCCTCGTGCCCTTGCCAGGCGGCCATGAGTCCGAGCGCAATTTGCCGCACGCTGGTCGCCACACCAGTGCCGACGTTGATGACATTGGTTAGGGGAGTGGCTTGAGACGGCAGCAGCTCGAGCGCGCGCGCAAGCTCTCGTACGTCGACCCAGTCACGCAGCTCATTGCCGCTGCCGCCCAAAACCAGAGGCGACTCACCAGCGGCCAATCGGGTACACATATCCCATAGCAACTGCTTCTTCAGTTCCGGCCCGAACACTGAAAAAAGGCGCGCAACTGCAACCTGCAGCCCGTAACTGTCACCATATGACCGGCACAATGACTCCATCATCTGCTTGTGGTGCCCATAAGGGGAAAAGGGCTGCAGCCTCGCGTCTTCGGAGATCAGGCCTTGATGGCCCGCGCCATATACGGCTGCGCTCGAAACCGACACCAGCCTTGTGGCCGGCGCGTCAAGCCGGAGCCATTCAAGCAGCTCCACCGTGCTTGCCACTGTGCGAAAAAAATCCTCTCGGGGACTGGCAATGGCAGCGCCTACGGTTGATCCACCCGCCAGGTGGTAGACCACGTCGGGCGTGCCCTGCTGCTGCAGCATGCGCAGGTTGCCAGCATGGATGTCGCCATTGAGCCATTGGCTCACACCCCAACGCTGCGCCTCGGAGGCAGGCCATATGCCATGACCCAGGCCAACGACAACATGCCCTTGGGATGCGAGTCGCTGGGCCAGATGCTTGCCGATGAATCCGTGCGCGCCGGTGATGAGAATACGTGTCATAGGTCCATGTTTTCAGGGCCGCTGGGCGACGAAGGAGTAAAGCCGACCCGGCCGGTGGTCGACGCGCGTGAGGACCTTTCTTGCCAGTGACCATATTGGGGGCGGGGCGAGCAAACCCCGCACCAGTTGCCGAAAGCCTGGAAATCCGCCTGTGACCCGGTTCGCTATCTCCCGTTTCAGACCATCCAGCGTATACGGGGCGAAATTGATGGCGCTTTCCAGCGGCGACAACACGGTATCCAGTCGAAAGCCGGCCTTGCGTATGGCCGCTTCGTATTGCGGCAACAGGAAGGCATTCTCGCCGCCATAGAGTTTGTGCAGCGGATGCAGGTCGAGGAAGGCGGGCAGGTCTTCCTGGCGCGAAATCACGTGCTCCCGCACGGCGACAAGTTTTCCACCGGGCTTCAATACACGATGGAATTCGCGGCAGGCCGCCTGCAGATCCTTCGTGTGATGCAGCACCGCGCGCGCAAACACTACGTCAAACTGAGCGTCAACAAACGGCAAGCGCTCGGAAAATTCCTGGGTGACTTCGATCGGCAGCTCCGTCTCCGCGGCCAGCGCGCGAATGGCCGCGGCCCCGACCAGCGCACTACCGTCGGGTTCTAGCGCCACGACCTGAAACCCTTCCCTGGCGAGGGCATAGCTGGCAATGCCACGACCTGCTCCGATGTCGAGCGCGCGCCCCGGCGTGGCGGGCAGCAGCGGTCGCACGGCCTGCCACTCCTCGCTGAGCCAGTAGCGCTCGGCAGCCGCAGGAAGGGGATCATCGTAGTAAGCGGCCAGCACCAAATCGCGCTGGCCAGGCTGCTCGCGCAACCACCTGACGGCCTGCTCCCAGCTGCCGAACCTGGTCTGTGTTGTCGTCGTTTTCATGTCTGCGATTGTCCTTCCTTCAACTGACGGATGACCCGCGCCGGATTGCCTGCGACCACCGTGAATGGCGCCACATCGCGCGTGACGACCGCGTTGGCGGCGAGCACCGCGCCTTCGCCGACCGTCACGCCCTTGAGGATGCTCACGCCAAATCCGACCCAGACCTTGTCGGCAATGCGCACCGGGGCGATCTTGACCGCATCCCATCGCTTAACGCCCCTCCTCCAGTGGGCAACGTCATGTCGACGCTGCTCCCAGTCGAGCGAATGCGAGTCGTGATCCACGACGGTCACGCCCCACGACATGATGACGTCATCGCCGATCGTTATTGCAGTGTGGCACACCAGGTGGCTGGCGCCGAGGTAACAGCGCTGTCCGATACGCACATGACCGGCCGGGTTGTCGAAGTCGATCCTGCATCGCACGATGCAGTCGCGCCCTATATCGATGCGGCCACCACGCGGGGTTCGCAAGCGCCACCAGCGCACGTCGCTGCCGGTGCCAACCTTGACACGGCTTGTGCGGCGGACCAGCCAGCCGAGGAAAGCGTTTACCAGCGCGAAAAGTCGGGCTGTCATGCGTCCTCCAGCAAATCCACAAAGGCCTGCCATTGGCGTGCCTTGCTGTATTGCTCTCGCAGCATTTGCAAGCCGTTGGCGGCCACTTCGAGCAGCCGCGCTGGCTCCTGCAAGATTCCGGAAATCATCGACATGGCCTGCTGGGAGTCGGCAAAGGTCAGCATGGTGTGGCCGTCGACCATTCCGGCAGGGTAGTTCCCCTCATCGGACACCATCAGCGCGCCACAGCCCATGGATTCAAAGCAGCGCATGTTGCCTCGATCAGCGCCGGCCATGTCGACAGCACCATTCAACACGATTTTGGCGCGCGACATGGCAGCGTAGAGGTCGCGACCGAACACCGGGTCGTGTGACACTGCCCGGATGTCTGCGGGTCGACGGTGTGCCGCCAATGGCAGCAGATAGCCGACCAGCGATTCGGCCAGGCGCGTCAGACGCGACCGATCGAGGTGGTACACAACCTGAACGCTGCTTCGCAAGCCCGCGACCGTTTCCAGCACTTGTGCCCTGCGCCGGTGGTGCCGGCTGTAGCCGCCAACGAACAACACATCAATGGGCCGGTCCGTGTTGGCGGCATAGGCGTCCATCTCGGGGTCAAACGCGGGGGCAAAATATTTCGCACGCCAGCCGCGCAGGCGATAACTTTCCAAGATGCCTGGAAAGTTGCACACCAGCAGGTCATAGGCGGCGAAGTCCGCGCCCGGCGAGGGCGCGGCGCGCCAGGCAAGTGTCTTGCGAACGCAGCCGGGCAGTTTGCGCACGAAGTCGCTGCCATACCGCATGGGGTCCATGTTGTAAAACACCTCGGTTCGATGGTGTTCGACCTGGGCCAGCAGGATTGCCTCCAGGCTGGCATCGGCAGGCAGCCCGTTTTCCCCGGCCCATTGGCGCTGGAGTACGTCATCGTCGGCATTGGTGAAAAACGCGGACGGATCGCTCGTGAGCACCGGCTGCAGGAAATGGGCGGCACCATAGCGATCTGCCAGGAAGGCGTCCAGCCGTCCCTTGAAAGTGCTCGCGTTGGCTGCCATTTGGTCAAATCGCTGCCTGTAAGCTGGATAAATACCTGAGTTCTGAAATAGACGCATTGTCGACAAGCCCGAAGCTAGTTTGATAAAGTCCCGGCCGGCTCGACATACTGAGGCGGCGCCAGGATCCGCTTGGGTTGACCGCCCGAAATCAGGGCGACCAAGGGGAGGACAAAAAGCAAGCCACCCGTCACCATCGCCGTCTGCAGCGCAGTCGAAAGTGCAATGAAAATGCCGTAATGGCCCAGAGCCAGTCCCGCGATGGTGACGACTGTCTTGCCTCGTCTTACGATCAATTGGATATCTAGCCATCGCAGAAGGAGCCCGGCGATCACCGGCACCAGCACGACGCCAGCCCACGCAAAGTCCACCCATGCATCGCCCATGAACATCACCGTGGTCGTCGAGCCGCTGACACCGCGGTGAACCTCGCCAACCAGCCAGAAAGTGGCCATTTGGGGCTCAGACTGAAAAAGCGCGGCCACCCAGCTGCTCTGCGTGCCCCAGGTATGCGGCAGGACGTACGGTATCGCGGCAAAGTACTCCAGCAGGCCTTCGTTGACGATCATGAACACCCGATAGAAAAGAAACTCGAGCACCTCCCCAACACCGGCCAATGTGGGATTGGCCACAAATGCCACAACGACAAACAAGGCCACGCTCAGGGTGTTCATCGAGCCGAGTGAGGCGCGACCGATCGAGGTGGAAGACCACCCTGCGATCGTGTCGCAAAGCGGCGACAGCTTCCACCACGCGAGCCCGTCTAAGATGGTGGCGGCTGTAGCCGCCGACGAACAGCACATCCACGGGGCGGTCGGTGTTGGCTGCATAGACGTCCATTTCAGGATCATGCGCCGGCGCGAAATACGCAGCCCGCCAGCCGGGCCGACGATAGTCTTCAATGATACCGGGGAAGTTGCAGACGATGAGGCCATAGGCCTCGAAATCCGCGCCCGGCGACGGGGCCGCACGCCACGCAATTCTCTTGCGCACGGAGCCAGGGAGTTTGCGCACGAAGTCGCTGCCGTAACGCATAGGGTCCATGTTGTAGAAGGCCTCGGCCCGGTGACTCTCGATCTGTGCCAGCAAAATGGCTTCTGGGGCCGTATTGGCAGGAAGGCCTTGCTCGCGCGCCCAGTGGCGCTGCAATTGCTCGTCGTCGCTGTTGGTAAAGAAGGCGGTGTCTACCTTCTCAAGCACTGGCCCCAGAAAGTGCGCGGCCCCATAGCGGTCGCGCAGGAACGCGTCGACCTGGGCCGCGAACGTTGTGCATCCACGAGTCAGTTCGCGCAACCGGGGCAAGTAGGCGGGGTAGATGCCGGAGTTTTGAAACAGCCTCATTGCTCGCTACGCAGCCCGGATTGCCCGGCCGATGCCTGAGGCACGTAATGGGATTTGTCCACGCGAGAGGAGGAGGCGGGCTCTTCGCGGCTAGTCATGGCGATCACCATTGCAATGGACAGCCAGAGACCACCCGATGCGTACAGCGATCCGGAAAAATGTTCACCCACCAGATATTGCAAGGCGACCAGTGCGAAAAGCGTACGGCCTTTACTCATGAATAAACCCAACAGGCGCAAGCCTGCGTTGAAAAGAATGAATGCATACAGGCTCAAGCCAAGCACGCCAGTCGCCATTGCCGCTTCTACCAGCGGATTGTGCGGATAAGTCTGCATCTCAGTTTCGACGAAGGCGTTGCCGAGAATCGGGTGCTCCAAAAATTGGGCAATTGCATTTGTCAGCAGCGCCCAGCGATTGATGGTGGACGGGTCCTCTTCGACGCTGGCAAAGCGTTGGCCCAAGTTGCCGTCGTAGGCCAAAAAAAGGAAAACGGCGGCAACGGGCAACATGGCAAAAAGCACCCAACGAAAGCGCGCATTGAACACCCCAAGTGCCAGAATGCAGACCGCCAATGCGAGGATCGGACCTTTCGACGCAGCCAACTGCAGGCAAACTAGCGCGGCGACTGCGCCCACGACCACGACCACCAGGACAGCGGGTCGGCGGGAAGCCCCATCGGACCAGCCGACAAGCCCAGCGAGCAGCGTAGTCACCGCGACGTGTCCGTACGTGATTGAGTTAACGGTGTCGAACGCTAGCCGGCCGGTTTCCTCCATCAGCGATCGCTCGCCTGCGAGGCCCAGCAGGGTTGCTGCCACCGCGACGGCGCAGGTCGCCGCCCCAGCGAAGAAGGCGACCTTTGCGAATGCGTTGGCATCCCAATACCTTGGCGCCACCCCCACCAGTGCCAGGGCTGGCGGCAGGCCTACCACGCTCAGGTACAGCAGCGCGGAATCAGCCTCTGGCATCTGCACTACCTGCCAGTCCCAAATCAGTCTGCAGATATATATAAGCCAGAACAGCATCAGCGCCACGCGCACCGGCGTCATAGGAATGCGGCGAATGGAAAACAACAACGGTTCGGTGAGGCGCACAGTCAGCAGGAGAGACAGCGAAAGGAAAATGACGGCCAGGCGCACCGGCACCGCGGCTACGAGGCTCGGCAATGAAGTCAGCGCGACCAGGGTGCCCAACAATGGGTAGCCCACGAGGCTGAGCGCGACCAGCCACGTCATGCGCCGGTTTGTTCGTTGCTCGTGCCTGATCTGATCGTGGGCCTTGGATTGAGGCGCGTAAGTGGTCATGGCCGCACCTGCCGCGAATCGAGGTACCACTTGAGGTGCAGATAGGGCCACAGACGCCCGCAGCGCTCCCAATCCCATCCGCGCGAGGCATTGAGCGAATGGACGCTCTTCAACAGCGCGTTGCGGTCGACCAGCGCGTCAAACTGCGCTTCTGGCCGGGATAGAAGGCTCGCTGCCCACTCCCCCAACGCACCGTTCAGCCATTCGGGCATGGGTGAATTGAAGCCGACCTTGCGCCGGGCCATCCGTATGCTCTCAGGCATGTGGCCCGCCATGGCGTTGCGCGCCACGGCTTTGGTGCGGCCGTCTTCGCTTTTCGCATCGTCAGGCAGGGACATGACGTAGGTGACCAGGCGCCAGTCCATGAAGGGCATGCGCACCTCAACACCATGGGCCATCGACAAGCGGTCGAAGTTGCGCAGGATGGTGGGCAAGACGGTGCCGTGGAACATGCGGTAAAGGCGGCGGTTCAACGGCCCCCAATGCGAAGGCAATTCATCGCCATCACTGGGCAAGTCGGGCGCCCGGGGAGCCAGGACCGTGTGGCCACGAAGAAAATTCAGCCCACGCGCCGAAAGCGTGGCCAGCTTGGCACAATCGATGGCGTATTGGATGGCCGCTGATCCCTGCGCGAGGCGTGCCGCCTGGTTGCGCAGCGCGAAACTAAATGCCTGCCCGGCCTGCCGGTAGCCACCCATCAGTTCATCCGCGCCATGGCCATCGAGCGATACCAAAGTGCGGGACGTGCGGAGTTCGCGGTAGATCTGCCACGGTGCGGTCGGCAGGCCGATATAGATGTCGTCGAGATCGCCAAGCACCTGGTCGATCTGACCCAAGGCGTCCTGGTTTTCGAAACTCAGCAGGTGCGGCGTAACTCCTGCATACGCTGCGGCTTCCATCGCCTCGGGCGTCTCGTCATTGGACTGGCCGGGAAAGGACGCAATGAAAGCGTGGCGCCAGTCGGTCGCTTCTCGCAGGTGCGGATGCGTGCCAGCGGCCACATGGGCCATTGTGCAGGCGATCGCGCTGGAGTCGAAACCGCCGCTCAGGCAGGTGCCCACCGGTACGTCGCTGCGCAGGCGCAGGCGCACCGCGTCGAAAAACAGTTCGCGAAAACGTTCGGCCCGCGCTTCACGTGAGGAGGGAACTTCGACCAGGTGGTCGCATGTGCGCCACCACCGCTTGACGCGCAGTTCGCCATTGCGCAGCAATGCCAGGTGCCCGCCCGGCAGCCGGCGGATCGACCCAACCAGGGTGGACGCGCTCCCCTCGATACTGAACGGATCGAACAACAGTCGTTTGGCAATAGATTGGCTTAGCGCGCCATCGACGTAGGCCAGCGTACGCAGCGCGCGCATTTCTGACGCGAAGCTGAAACGGCCGCCGGCGTGCGAATACAGCAGCGGCTTGACTCCGAACCGGTCGCGCGCCATGAAAACGTCGCCCGAACGGTTGTCTCGGATCACCAGCGCCCACATGCCGTTGAAGCGCTCCAGCATGGCCTCGCCCCACTGACGCCAGGCCTCCAGGATCACTTCGGTATCGCTATCGCTGCGAAAGCGGCTTCCGAGCGCCTCGAGTTCAACCCGAAGTTCGATAAAGTTGAAGATCTCGCCGTTGTACACAATGGTGAAATTTCCGTCCACACTGTGCATCGGCTGGTGGCCGCGCACGCTGGTGTCGATGATTGCCAGCCGCCGATGGACCATGCCAGCCTTGCCGTCGCCGCTGACCCAGATGCCTTCACCGTCCGGGCCACGGCGCGCCAGCGCAGCCGCTAGCCGGGAGAGATCGGCACGGTCGAGGTCGGCCGAGTCGTTGACGAAGATGCCTGCGATGCCGCACATGGGTCAGGCTTCCTTCAAGAATATGCGGCGCAAGGCCGACAGGGTTTCCGTGGCCAGCCGACGACCATTCGCGCTGAGCGCTGTTGCCGCAACCGAGACGCAGACCACAGAAGCCGCCACTACGACATAGGCTGCAAGGAGCTGAGCCCAGCCAGCAGGTACCAGCCAGCCCGACTGCCACCAGGCGACCGCCAGCAGCAAACCGGCGATGAGCGGAGGCAATGTGCATTGGATCAGCTTTCGCATGTCCGCAGCCGCCGAAAAGTACTGCCCGGTGAACCACAGCGTAACGCCAAGGCGAATCGCATTTGCGACCAAGTAGCCGGCGCCGGCAGCCAGCGGCCCGAATGCCTTGATGGCAACGATGGTGAAGACAACCGTTAGCAACGCATGGCCGATGGTCAGGCCGGCGATGCGGGCGCTCTGGCCGGTACCGATGGCGAAAAAGTAATAAACGTTGACCCCGCAGCCCAGGACGCCAGCGGCAGCCAGCGTGCGCAGCATCTGCGCGCCGCCGTCCGCTGTTTCCTTGTTGATCCAGAGGGTCAACAGTTCGCTCGACAGTGGAATGAGCGGCGCCAGTGCGGCCGCGCCCAGCACATTGAGAATCCATGAGGACTGAATGAAGAACGATGCCCGCCGCTCGACCGGATCATCGGCGGTGACGGTGAAATGTGGAAACAGGACTTCGGTGGCCTTGAGCAGGCCCATGTGCACGACTTCCTGCAGTCGCATGGCCACGTTGTACTGGCCGACGACCGATAGCGGTGCCAATGCGCCCAGTACGTAGCGATCGACCTGGTTACCTACAGCGCCCGCGAAATGGGCGCCACCTTGCCACTTGCCGAACTCGGCGATGCCACGAACTTCACGTCGACCGAAACGCGGCAGGGGAAACATGCTGGGCATGAGGTGCCGCACCAGCGCCACCCATAGCACCAGCGACAGCAGGAAGCCAGCGCTCGTGCCCAGCAGAAAACCGAGGTAACCCGGTAGCAGTATCGAGCCCGCGACGATGGAGGCGCCGCTGGCAACAGCAGCGGCGACGCTGATCGCGGCAAGAGCGGCGTAGCGCTGCGTCGCGGCGACGGTGGCCTGAAGGACCAGGACGCCTTGCTGCGCGGCCCATCCGAGGCCCGCAACAAGGAAGGCCAGAGACCAGTTGACGGTGGCGCTGCCCTGCTTGCTGAGCAAATGCACTGAGGAGTCTCCCGTCACGGTCAGCAGGGAGACGACCGCCACGCTGCCGGCCGCACACATGACAAGCCCCGCAGACAACACGGGCGCCGCATGCTCGTAGTCGCCAGCGGCCATTCGGGGCGATAGCTCTCGCACCATGGCCTGACCGAGAACCGTGCCAACGAGCATGAAAGGCGCAAAGATGGCGATCACCAGGCCGGCCGCGCCAAACGCGTCAAGCCCAATGTACGAGATCACGACGGGAATGGTCGCAAAGTTGATGATCAGTGAAATCCCGAACGCAGCAAGATTCCAGCGGGAATTTGAGACGAGTCGCGCCCCGGCGTGTGCGGGCACTGCACTTGCCGGCACTTTCACCCTGGTGAATCCGAAAAACTTCTGATCGCCTCGGCAACCGCTTCTTGCTGCGCTTGCGTCATTTCAGGAAAGATCGGGATCGACAGGATGCGCGACTGGTTGCGGTAAGCGTTGGGGAAGTCGGCCGGCTGGTGCCCGAAACGGGCATACGCCGGCAGGAATGGCAGCGCCGTGGGATAGCTGATGACGGTCTGGATGCCCAAGCCGTTCAGGTGATGGGCCAGCGCATCGCGCTTTTCATGCTGGATGACGTAGAGATGAAACACATGCTCGTGCCCCGGAGCCGTGACCGGAAGCTCCAGGCCATCTATGCCTTGAAGCAACTCCTGGTAGATGGCTGCGAGTTCTTGCCGACGGCGCGTCCAGCCCGCCAGCTTCGGAAGTTTGACCGACAGGACCGCAGCCTGCAATCCATCGAGCCGGCTGTTGATTCCCTCGATGAGGTGGTCGCCCTTGACCAGGCCTCCATGGCGGGCAAAGCCTCCCATGCGTTGGGCTAGGGCGGTGTCATTGGTACAGATTGCACCAGCGTCACCCATCGCACCCAGATTTTTGCCCGGGTAGAAGGAAAACGAGGCAGCATCGCCGAAGGTGCCAATCTGCTGGCCTTCCCATTGGGCGAGATGGGCCTGCGCGCAGTCTTCTATGACCCACAGCTTGTGCTTGCGGGCAATCGCCATGATGGCGCCCATGTCCGCGCTCTGGCCATAGAGGTGGACCGGGATGATGCCGACCGTGCGGGGCGTGATCAGGGCTTCTATCCGGGCCGGATCAATGGTGTAGGTCTGCGCATCGGTATCGCAAAACACCACGGTTCCGCCCGCCTGGGTAATGGTCTCCGTGGTTGAAATCCACGAGTGGGCCGGAGCGATCACCTCGTCGCCCGGTTTCACGCCCAGCCCATGCATGGCGATGTAAATCGAATCGGTGCCGTTGGCGCACGAGACGCAGTGCTTGACTTGCATGACGGCCGCAAACTCTTCCTCGAACCTTTGCACGTAAGGCCCTCGGATAAATGCTGAACTGCGGATGACATCGGCAATGGCGGCGTCAATGCCGTCCTTGATTGTCAGGTACTGGGCGTGGAGATCGGCAAAAGGAACGTTCATGACGAATTATCGTAGGTTAGCTATATGACCTAATCGGTGGTCTTGTCACGCCGCGTCGCCCGCGGCTCTACTTTGGGCGCGCAGGCGGCGGGCAGGATTGCCGGCGTACACCCCCGGAACAGAGATGTCGCGCGTAACGACGGCGCCCGCGCCGACGACGACGTCATCGCAAATCGACACCGGCAAAAGGGTCGCGTTCGAACCGATCGAAACGCGGTTGCCGATCTTCGTGGCAAGCCACAGAGCCTTGTTGCCACGCGCCGGTCCCCCGCCGGCGAATACATCATTGATAAACATCACGCCATGCCCGACGAAGCAGTCCTCCCCGATGGAGACAAGTTCACAAATGAAAGCATGTGACTGCACGCGGGTCCTGGCACCTATCGTGACGTCCTTCTGTATCTCGGTGAAGGGGCCCACGAAAACGTCATCTCCGATTGAACATCCGTAAATGTTTGCCGGCTGCACGACAGTGACGTTGGCTCCAAAGCGGACATCGACGATCGCGACCTCTCTCACGTTTGGTGTGGTCACGATTTCGTTCCGAGACGACAGAGTTTGGGACGAAAACGCAAGGGGACTTCACGGCCTGTCTCCACCGATTCGTAGATCGCATTTATCAGTTCTATGCTCTTGCGGCCTTCCAGTCCGTCGACGAGATGCGGGGAGTCATTGAGGATGCAATCTACGACATGCTCGTAATATGCCTGGTGGCCAAAGCCATAGACGTTCGGCGGATTGACCGAATACTGCTCCATCACTTGGTCGTCATCGGCCTGCGGCTGGCCGAATTTCCAGACTTTCATTTGGTTGACGGCGAACCCGCCGATCTCAACCGTCCCACCTTCACCCAGGATGGAAATCGACCCTTCTAGGTCCGTTGGACGTGCGGCAGTAGTGGCCTCAATGACCCCGAGTGCGCCGTTTCGGAAGCGAACCGTAACCACAGCGGTATCTTCGGCTTCGATATTCGCGAGCGCCGTCCGACTCATGGCAAATACGCTGTCGACCTCGCCCATCATCCACTCAAGCAAGTCGACGTGATGGCTGGCCTGGTTTGTCAATACGCCGCCATCAAGCGCCCAGGTCCCACGCCAGGGGTCTTGGTCGTAGTAATCCTGCCGACGACACCATCGAACCCGTACCGTGCCGAGCACAAGTTTTCCGAAGCGCCCGGCCTTGAGCGCCTGGCGCAGTTTGAGGACCGGAACATTGAATCGGTTTTGCTTGACGACAAACAACTTCGCACCGGATTCGTCACAGGCACGAATCATGGCATCTGCATCATCAAGGGTGAGCGCCATGGGCTTCTCGACCACAATATGTTTGCCGTAAGGCGACAAGGCGACTACATGTTCAGCATGTTTTCCGCTTTCGGTCAACACCACCACCACATCGATATTCACGGCCCGCATCATCTCGTGCATGTCGGTGAAGTGGGGGACCGAGAACTGGGTGGCAATTTTTTCTGCCTTTTCCGGCAAGAGGTCGCATACAGCCACCAGCCTGGCGTTCTGGATCTGGTTGAGCCCCAGTAGCTCGGAGTGCCGCTTGGCGATGCGGCCACAACCGACCAGTGCAAAATTTAATACTCGCATGGGCAATTCTTTCTAGAGATATTCAGCGCCTAACGGCGAGGGAACCGAACCCGCAGCCCCGAACGAAGGACCGAGCCAACAGCTTAAGGCCGTCGAATATAACTGACCGCTTCGTCGCAGCATTCAATGAACTCCAAATCGAAAAGTAGCCGATTCGTGCGCTGCGCATGGCGTTGACCGCGTTTTTTTGTGGCCTCGGCGATATTCAATCGTCACTCCACATTCACATTCACACGGTAGCCGTGCTGCTTCAGCAGTGCATGCCGCTTAGCTTGCGCCAAGTCGTTCGCAACCATTTCTGCGCACATCTCCTGCGCGGATATTTCGGGCACCCAGCCGAGTTTTTGTTTGGCTTTGCCGGGGTCACCGAGCAGGGTTTCGACTTCGGTGGGGCGGAAGTAGCGGGGATCGATTTTGACTATTGCGCGTTCGCCCCAATAGCCGACCTCATTCACACCTGTACCATCCCAGCGCAGTCGCATGCCGAGCTCGGCGGCACTCCACTCGATGAACTGGCGCACGCTGTATTGCAGGCCACTGGCAATGACAAAGTCTTCGGGTTGGTCTTGCTGCAACATCATCCATTGCATGCGGACGTAATCCTTGGCGTGTCCCCAGTCACGCAGGGCGTCAATGTTACCCATATAAAGGCAATCCTCCAGGCCCTGGCTGATATTGGCCAGGCCGCGGGTGATTTTGCGGGTAACGAAGGTTTCGCCTCGTCGTGGGCTCTCGTGGTTGAACAAGATGCCATTGCAGGCGTAAATGCCGTAGGCCTCGCGATAGTTCACCGTGATCCAGTAGGCGTAGAGCTTGGCCACCGCGTAGGGGCTGCGGGGGTAAAAAGGCGTGGTCTCGCGTTGCGGGGTCTCCTGCACCAAGCCATATAGCTCGCTGGTACTGGCCTGGTAGAAACGGGTTTTCTTTTCCAGGCCCAGGATACGGATGGCCTCCAGCATGCGCAGTGTGCCCATGCCGTCGACGTCCGCGGTGTACTCGGGAGACTCGAAACTCACCGCCACATGGCTTTGGGCGCCGAGGTTGTAGATCTCGTCGGGCTGGGTTTCCTGAATGATGCGCGTGAGGTTGCTGGAATCGCTCAGATCGCCGTAATGCAGCTTGAACCTGGCGTGCTCTATGTGCGGGTCCTGGTATAAGTGGTCAACACGGTCGGTATTAAAGCTGGACGCGCGGCGTTTGATCCCGTGTACGGTGTAGCCTTTTTCAAGCAGCAATTCGGCGAGGTAAGAGCCGTCCTGGCCGGTGATGCCGGTGATAAGTGCGACTTTGGGTTCGGTTTGGGGGGCAGTGGACATGATGGCTTGATAGCTTGATGGATGATCAGATATTGCTCGGACCCGACAGGTTCGGGCGTCTTCAGCCGTAAATGCGGCAGCAAGTTGCAGAACCTATGGTCGATGGGCCGGGCTCGTACTAAATGTTCGCTTTTGAAGTGACAAATTCCAGGGGCACTTGGCAGGTTCGCATTCTTGAGTTTGCGTGCCGTTGCACTCATGCCTGGTTCTCAAGAAAGTCCTGATAAGCCAGCGCCAGGCCGTCTGGCAGCCTCACACTGGCCTGCCAGCCGAGCGCATTGAGGCGTTTGCTGTCCATCCATTTGCGCGGGGCGCCGTCCGGGTGTTCGGGGTCGAATTCGATGCTGCCCTGATAACCCACCACCTGGCCCACGATTTGCGCCAATTCGGCAATCGTGATGTCGCTTCCATGGCCGACGTTGATGTGGCTCTGCATGAGGCTGGTGTGGGCGTCGTAGATGACCTTAGGCAAGTTCATGACATGTACGCTGGCAGCGGCCATGTCGTCCACATACAAAAACTCGCGGCGCGGGGTGCCGGTGCCCCAGATCGTGACTTTCGGCGCCTGGCCCGCCTTGGCTTCGTGAAAGCGGCGGATCAGCGCGGGAATGACGTGGGAGTTTTCTGGGTGGTAATTGTCGCCCGGCCCATAGAGGTTGGTCGGCATGACGCTGCGATAGTCCACGCCGCGGCTCACGCCGTACTGGCGGTTGTAGCTTTCGCAGAGCTTGATGCCCGCAATTTTGGCGATGGCATAGGGCTCGTTCGTGGGCTCGAGTGGGCCCGTGAGCAAGGCGTTTTCGGCCATCGGCTGCGGGGCCATGCGCGGGTAAATGCAGCTTGACCCCAAAAACAACAGCTTTTGCACGCCGTTCTGAAAGGCTGCCTCGATCACATTGGCCTGCAATATGAGGTTTTGATAGATGAATTCGGCCGGGTAGGTGTTGTTGGCATGAATGCCACCGACCTTGGCTGCGGCCAGATAAACCTGGCTGGGCTTTTCAGCCGCAAAGAAGGCCCGTACTGCGGCCTGGTCGGTCAGGTCGAGCTCGGCATGCGTGCGCACGACGAGGTCTTGCCTGGCGTGGCCCGACGCCAACAAGTGGCGCACAATGGCTGAGCCGACCATGCCCCGGTGGCCTGCGACGTAAATCTTGGGACCGAAACTTTCCATACTTACGCCTCAACCAACTGTACGGACACATCGCCTAGAACCGGTTCACAGCAGACCAGACCGTCTTGACCCCAACAACTGCCTGACCTGGGCTCTGTAGCCTGCGTGGCGGAAATGTAGCGATCTGAGGGGCAAAACGGTTGCATGGTTGTTCCGACGTGGTTCAAAAGGCGAGGTTTTTGGGAAGCTCGGACATGGTCAATTGTCCGATGGTTTCCCAATGGCTTGCCCGACAGCCCAATGATTAAGGCCCCCTGGCTTTGAACCTTTCCTCGAATTTCAGAATTTCATGACGAACGAGGCATAGCCAACGCGGCGCGCAGGCGGGCTTGCTTCTTGATCGCCTCCGGGTCCTGCGCCGCATTCATCCAGCCCTGGCGCATGAAAACCCACAGCAACAGTACAACACCGCTGCCAATTACGGAGAGCACCACAATCAGGCTCTTTTGTGGCTTGGTCGCATCTGTCGGCAAGCTCGGGGGCGAGACGACAACGTCACGCGTTTTGCCCCGCAAATCCAGCTCGATCTGCGAAATGCTGGCCTCATAATCATTTTTCATTTGTAACAACTGAGCCGACTGTGTGCCCAGTTCATATCGCACGTTCGGCAGCAGGAGCTGGGTGGTTTCATTGGCCATTCGTTTAAGCAGCTGAGAAACCGTGTCCACGGCATCCTGGTTGCGCTTGAGCTTTCGCATCAGTTCGAGCTTGCTTTCCGGTTGCGGTTTGGTAGTGGCCAGCCAAGCATCGACCAAGGCGTTGGCCATGCTTTGGGCACGCACCGGGCTTTCATCGTCCATCTCCAGCTTGGTGACGCTGGTGTTGGCCTTCTGACTGGCGGAAACAGTGCCAAACCGAAATTTCGTGGCAAATTCATCGCGCGCGCGATCGGTAACCCCCATAGGCGATGGAAACTGTTTCAACACGACGTCCAGCACCGCGGGTGAGCGCATCACGGCCTCCACCGCCTTGGCCGAGTCTTCCAGATTCAGGTGTGTCTGACTGGTGTAGCTCCGCGGCAGGGAATAGGCAACGCCCAGAGCGACCAAACCCACCAGCAGCGGCCCCAGGATCAAAAGCTTGAGGTTGTTGGCAACGACCAGCATCAAGTCATACAGGCTGACTTCGTTCTCTTCGTTCTCTTCATTCATTCATGACCTCAATCAATCCTCTTGCATCTGACGTGACTCAAAAAACCACGGTTTTGGGTGATGTGCACAACGCAAATTCCGGACGATTCGCCCAAAACCCGAGCGATGGCCAACCAACACGGCGTGACCCGGTTTTGCACCACGGCGCTGTTCGCTGGCTCGCGTGCAACTCTCACAATGTGCAACACAACCACTGGCCGGCCCCTGCCCACACCGTGCGTGCTAGGGTCGCGCGGGCACAAAAGCAGAGGCGATCCGGCAGGCACTAGGCCTCAAATTGGAGTTCAACATGCATTTTAGCGGGCGCAAATGTGCAATGCGGCCTGTTCAGAAGCGAGACGGACTGTACCGCGTTTCAGCCGGCCATTTCGGCGCACGCGGTTTGTCGCCGCCGGCAGGAGCATCCGCCGGCCTCGGCGGCAAGCCCTGAAACGGCGCCTCTCCGGTTCAATCTGCAAACACAAACGTACCCGAGATACCGTATAGGTCAAAGCAGTCTTCTGGCCCTTACCTGAACCGAGAATTGCACTGGGCGATCCGCAGATGCCCTACGATCAGCCCAGGCAACCGATCAGAAATGTATCCCCCGCATCATCTGCTGCATCGCCACCGCCTCCGCCGACAGCTGCTGCTTCGCCGGTTTTTCCCCAGGTTTTGCCCCTTTTGACGCGCTGGAGTCGGGGAACATGCGAAAACTGGTGTTCATGGCGATCTGGGCCACCCGTGGCAGCAGGGCGTGCAGGATCTGGCCGGTGATGCCGAGTCGGGTGGCGATACGTACCGGCTTGAAGATGCAGGCCTGGGCCACCAGGTCTGCGGCTTCTTCCGGCGACAGGGTCGGCACGTTGTTGTACAGGCCGGTTGGCGCAATCATCGGCGTGCGCACCAGCGGCATGTTGATGGTGGTGAACGAGATGCCCTGGTCGGCGAACTCGCTCGAGGCGCAGCGCGTCCATGCATCCAGCGCGGCCTTGGACGCCACATAGGCTGAGAAACGTGGCGCATTGGTCAAAACGCCGATGGAGCTGATGTTGACCACATGCCCCTTCTTCTTGGCCGCCATGGTCGGCAAAACGCCCATGGTGACACGCAGGCAGCCAAAATAATTGAGCTGCATCGTGCGTTCGTAATCATGGAAACGGTCGTAACTCGACTCGATGGCCCGGCGGATGGAGCGCCCCGCGTTGTTGATCAGAAAGTCGACGCCGCCGTGGTCGTCATGCAGCAGTTTGGTGAAACGGTCGCAGTCGGGCATGTCGGCGATATCCACCGGATAGGCAATGAAGGCATATCCCCGCGATTGGGCCTCCTTGCAGGCTTCGTCGAGCTTGTCCTTGTCACGCCCGCAGATGATGGTGGTGGCACCCGCTTCGGCAAACTTGTGCGCCGCCGCCAGGCCGATACCCGATGAACCGCCGGTGACCAAAACCACCTTGCCACCCACCGTGCCACGCAAGGATCGGTCGATATGCAGATCCGGGTCGAGGTGGCGCTCCCAATAGTCCCAGACGCGCCACGCGTAGTCTTTCAGATTCGGGCATTCGACGCCGCTGCCCTTGAGCGCGGCCAGTGTCTCGCGGCAGTCGAAGCGGGTCGGGTAGTTGACGAATGTCAGCATGTCCTCGGGCAGACCGAGGTCCTTCATGACGGCGTTGCGTACCCGGCGCACCGGCGCCAGCGCCATCAGGCCCTTGGTCACGCTGCGCGGGATGAAACCGAGCAATGCGGCGTTGACGAACAGATTCATCTTGGGCGCATGCGCCGCTTTGCTGAAGATGTCGAGCACGTCGCCGACGCGATAACCCACCGGATCCACAAGATGGAAACACTTTTTCGCGATGCCGTTCTTGTGGCTGATCGTGTCCAGCGCTTCGACGACAAAATCAACCGGCACGATGTTGATGCGCCCGCCTTCGAGTCCGATCGACGGCATCCACGGCGGCAGCAACTGGCGCATGCGCTGGATCAACTTGAAGAAATAGTACGGACCGTCAATCTTGTCCATCTCGCCGGTGGTGCTGTCCCCCACCACCATGGCCGGGCGGAACACCGACCACGGCACCTTGCATTCCTGGCGCACGATCTTCTCGCTTTCATGCTTGGTCATGAAATACGGATGCTCGTAGTTCTCGGCCTCTTCGAACATGTCTTCGCGGAACACGCCTTCGTACAGGCCGGCAGCGGCGATCGAGCTGACATGGTGAAAGTGCCCGGCATCGATGGCCTTGGCCAGTTCGACCGTATTGCGCGTGCCGTCGATATTGACGGCCACCTGGGTTTGCTCGTCCGCTGACAGGTCGTAAACCGCAGCCAGATGGTAGAAATGATCAATCTTGCCCTTGAGCGCCTTGACCACGTCCGCCGAAACGCCGAGCTTTTTCTCGGTCAGATCGCCGAACACCGGCACCACCCTGGCTGCACTCACGCCCCAGAACTCACGCAGCGCCTTGACCTTGGACTCGCTCTCCTTGCGAATCAGAAAGTGCACCACCGAGCCCTTGCGCGCAAGCAGCTTGGCGACCAGCCGCTTGCCAATGAAGCCGGTCGCGCCGGTCACGAAATACTGCATGGATATCCCCTCTTGCTTCTGTTGAACGGTCCGACCTTCCATTCTTGCCGAAAAACCGGCCGATGGCATTCAGCAATAACCCCTGCTTGTCGCCGCCAGGCACAGCGCGAATTAGTGGCATGCATCTACACCACCAAGGGCATGGTTCGTACAGTCGGACGTTGATCGCCCTGCGGCGACCCCACCCCCCCAGCCAGCGCAAGGAGACACTCCGATGGTCACCAAACTACACAAGACTGGCAAATCTGCCAGCCCGAACCGTCCGGCTGATCAGGACAACGAGGCCCTGGCCAGTTCAGTCAAGGACTCGGCGCAACAGATCTGGCAGGCCGGTCTGGGCGCCTTCTCCAAGGCACAAGCCGAAGGCAGCCGTGCTTACGAGGCCCTGGTCAAGGAGGGCACGTCGCTGCAACGCAAGACCCAGGCCGCCGCTGAAGAGCGCATCACCGAAGCCACCAGTCGCATGACGAACATGGCGACCGACATCTCATCCAAGGCGTCCGGCCATTGGGACAAACTCGAGAACATCTTCGAGGAGCGCGTCGCCAAAGCCCTGAACAAGCTGGGCGTGCCATCGGCCAAGGATGTCAGCGCACTGATCGCGCGTATCGACGCCCTGAACCAGAGCGTGCAGGAACTCTCGGCGGATAAGGCCAGGTCGGCAAAACCCGCTGCAGCCAAGAAAACCAGGGCACGGCCGGCGGCCAAAACCCCGGCACCGGCCAAGAAAGTGCCAGCCAAGAAGGCCACCAAAGCGGTACGCCGCACACCCGCCAAACGCAGAGTAGCCGCCGGCAAGCCGGCGGCGAATTGAGTTGGCGGCCACGGGCGGCGCAGTTCCGCTAGCACCGACCGCCCCCTCCACACGGCGGCGGACGGCGACACGCGCATCGGGTGCGCGGCGCCGATCCGCGCGCTCGCAGCAGCCCCGCATTGCGCTGGCATTGGCCGGTGGCGGCCCGCTCGGCGCAATCTACGAAATCGGCGCCCTGTGCGCGCTCGAACAATCCCTTGTCGGATTGAATCTGAATCGTTTGTCCCACTATGTGGGCGTGTCGGCCGGCGGTTTCATCGCGGCCGGACTGGCCAATGGCATTTCGGCGCGCGAACTGTGTGCCGCCTTCATCGAAAACGATCCGCTGGACGGCGGTGACTTCAATCCGTCGTGGCTGATGAAGCCGGCGCTCGATGAGTTTTTCCGCCGCGGCATCATGTGGCCCGGCCTGCTGGCCGGCGCAGCCTGGCAACTGACAGTTGGGCGCAAGTCGCTGACCCAGGTACTCGAACACCTGGGTTCAGGCTTGCCCACCGGCGTCTTCTCCAACCGCAATATCGACATCCAGTTGGCGCGCTTGTTCAGCCGCGAAGGCTTCACCAACGATTTTCGCCAGCTCAAGACCCGGCTCACGCTGGTGGCCACCAACCTGGACACCGGGGAGGCCGCGCCATTCGGCAGCCCCGGCTGGGACCATATTCCGATCTCGCGGGCGGTGCAGGCCAGCTCGGCCCTGCCCGGCCTCTTCCCGCCGGTGGAGATCGACGACCAATACTACGTCGACGGTGCACTGAAGAAAACGCTGCATGCCTCCGTGGCGATGGACCACGGTGTCGACCTGATGTTGTGTCTGAACCCGCTGGTGCCATTCGATTCCAGCGCGCCGCTGGCGCCCCGCGTGATGCAAGGCGCACTGGCCCCTGCGAATCGCCGGATTCCACGCATCGTCGAGGGCGGGCTGCCATCCGTGCTGAGCCAGACTTTCCGCTCCATGATCCATTCGCGCATGGCGCTGGGCATGAAGCACTACGAGCGCGCCTACCCTGACACCGACATCGTGCTGATCGAGCCCGACCATCGCGACCCCGAGCTGTATCTGGCCAACACCTTCAGCTACCGGCAGCGGCGCCATCTGGCCGAACATGCTTTCCAGCAGACCCGCCAGATGCTGCGCTCGACCAAGACCGGTCTGTCGACCAAACTCGCACGTCACGGCATCACCGTCAACCATGCCGCGCTAGAAGATCCGCGTGTGCATCTGTGCGCGCCGTTGCGCAAGACATCCCGAGTGGGTCGCGCCATTGCGTCTTTGCAGGACTTGATGGACGATATGGGCCACATGGTCGCGCTGGAGCGCGCCAACACCTGAACACCATGGCCAAAAAAGCCCCCCGTCGCACCGCCGAACGCATTCTCGAGGTCACACTTGAACTGTTCAACCGTTTCGGCGAACCCAATGTCTCGACCACGCTGATCTCGGCGGAGCTCAACATCAGCCCGGGTAATCTGTACTACCACTACCCGGCGAAAGACGAGCTGATCAATTCACTGTTCGACCGCTTCGAGACCGCCCTCAATGAATTGCTCAATGCCAGCGACGGCGTGCGCGATGTCGAAGATGCCTGGTTCTTCATGCACAGCCTGTTCGAACTGATCTGGCAATACCGCTTCCTGTACCGCGACTTGAACGATCTGCTGTCAAAAAACCGGCGACTGGAAACCCATGTCCAGGCCATGCTCAAGAACAAGACGCGTTCGGTCCGTGCCATGCTCGACGGCATGAGTCGCTCGGGGGCCATTCGCATCGATTCGCGCGAGGCCGAGCCCACGGCCACCAGCATGGTGGTGGTGCTGACGTATTGGCTGAGTTTTGAGTACGCGCGCGATCCGCGCAACGCGCTGGAACCTGAAAGCGCGCAAAGCGCCTTGCTGCGCGGCGCGCACCATGTGCTCAATCTGCTCATACCGTATCTGGAGCCGGCGCAACGCCAACACCTGCTGACGCTCGTCGACGCCTACAGCCATGCGCCGTCGGGCCCGTCAACCTGACGTTGACCCCGCTACCTGGGCAACGCGCCCCTCACTCCCCCCAGGGCAGCATCAGCGTCAACAACGACAACTTGGCGAATTCCGGCTCGAAACCATCGATGATCATCTGCGGATCAGGGCACAGCCCGATGTCGGTGATGACACCGAACTGCACGCCGCCGCCGTAACTCAGGATCGACACGCCCAGCCCGACACTGCCGCTTTGCGGCACCCAGAACAGGCTTTGCTCCAGCGTGGAGCCCAGAAACTTCAATTTCTCGCGAGGTCCCGGCACATTGGTCATGACCGCCGTGGTCTTGCGCGCGAACAGGCCCAGCATGGCATCCTGGGCCGGTTTGATCAGCAACCCGGCCACGGCCAGCAGACCGAAGGCCAGCAAGGGTTGTGTGCTGCCCTTGAGCTGGGCCATGCGCCGGCGCACCTCGTACACCCGCTCGACCGGATTTTCCATTCCGATCGGCAACACCACCGGCGCGAGTCCAAAGCGATTGCCCAGTTTGTAAGCCTCCTCCAGCGGCCGCAGGTTGACCGGCACCATGGCCCGGATTTCCTTACCCGTAACCGTGTCACCCTTGCCCCGCAGGTAGGCGCCGATGGCACCGGCGACACAGCTGAGCAGCACATCGTTGATCGAGCAATTCAGTGCCTTGCCCACCGCCTTGACCTCTTCCAGCGGTATCGGGGCACACCAGGCCACGCGCTTGCGATTGGCGGGTTTGCCCTTGAGACGGGTCGGGGAATCGTCGGGCATCAGCACCAGCGCACCGGCATCGCGCACCAGTTGCAAGGCCAGACGCGCCATGTCCGCGCCGCCGGCCATGCCTTTTTCCATACCCTTTTGCGGTTCAGCCAGCAGATCAAAGGCGTTGGCCACGCCGGTGCCGGCGCTGCCCAGTGCCTTCACGGCGATGTCGGTGAAGGGCTTGAGCAGCGTGTCGGCCACCCAGTCCTGCGCACCATGGCGGCCGTCGCGCGAGGCCTGGGCACGGGGCTTGCGCTGCGGCGGCGCAGCGCCGCCGTCGACGAGCGACTGCGTCACCGAGATCAAGGCAATACCGTCGGCGATGCAATGGTGAATGCGCACCATCATGGCCGAACCACCCTGGTAATCCTCTACCAGGTGGAACTGCCACAACGGGTGTGCCATGTCCAGCGGCGTCATGGCCAGTTCGCCCAGGCGCTCCTGCAAAGCCTCCTGTTCGCGCCCGCGCGGCTTGCGTGCCAAAGTCTCGGTCACCACATGACGGTCGATATCGAAGTCATCGTCACGAACCCAGGTCGCACCCGCCGCATCCTGCTCCACACGCTGGCAAAAACGCGGGTACTTCAGCAGCCTTTCCGAGATGCGCTGGCACAGATCGGCCCGGTTGATCCCCGGCTTGAGCACCCAGACCCCGACAATCATCATCAGGTTGGTTTCGCAATCCATGCGCAGCCACGCGGTATCGACCTTGCTCATGCGCTCGCCACGAAGGCCCAGCGCGCCCCCGACGGCACTGCTCACGTTGTCGCGCACGCTGCGCGCGGCCTGGCCTGCCGTCTTGCGCGTACGCCGCACGGACGGCTGCACAAGCTCGCTGCCGCTTTGGTGCGACCGGCCTTTGGTGATTCGGGTAACCATGCGTACTGTCTCCTTGATCGCCAGAGTCATGCGCCGGCTCAAAAAAGCAACGGCTGCTGACCCCAGTCTATTGTGTCGGCAAACACGGCCTTAAGATACCGACTCAACCTGTCAACAGAGTTCGGAACTTCGTGGTTCCGATCCCTTGGCCCACACGACACCCACAACGGAGCAATACCATGGCCGACCTGAAAAAGAAGTTTGAAGCCGCCGCCGCGAACTCGAAGAATCTGACCGAGCGCCCCGACAACGCGACGATGCTCAAGATCTACGCGTTGTACAAACAGGGCAGCCTGGGCGACAACGCCGACAAGAAACCCGGCTTCTCCGACATGGTGGGACGCGCCAAATGGGACGCCTGGAACGGCCTCAAGGGAACAACACAGGACGATGCGATGCAGCAATACATCGACCTGATCGAAGAGCTGAGCTGATCAGGTCGGCGGAGTCTCGCCGCTGACCACACCACGCGCGCGCAAGGCCTCGATCTGCGCCTCGGTCAGTCCGACCTCGCGCAGCACGGCCACCGTGTCCTGACCCAGGCCAGGGGCATTGCGCCGGTGACTGCCGGGCGTCAGCGACAACTTGGGCACAAACCCGGGTACCGTCACCTGTGTTCCGTCTTGCAGCCGCACCTGCGCCAGCATGTCTCGCGCCGCATAGTGTGGATCGACGGCAATATCGGCAATGGTGTAGATCCGCCCCGCCGGCACGGCCGCCTTCTCCAGCATTTGCAGCACTTGCTCTGCGCTCAGCGTGGCCGCCCAGGCGCCGATCGCGGCATCAATCTCCAACACCCGCGCCACGCGCCCGGCGTTGTCGGCAAGTGCCGGGTCCTTTGCCAGATCGTCGCGCCCGATCGCCGACATCAGGCGCTTGAAAATGCTGTCGCCATTGCCGGCAATGATGGCGTAAGAGCCGTCCTGGCACTGGTAGGCATTGGTGGGTGCGATGCCCGGCAAGGCGCTGCCAGACGGGCCACGCACTGCGCCGAACACGCTGTATTCGGGCAGCAGGCTTTCCATGCAGTTGAAGACCGCCTCGTACAAGGCCACGTCAATGATCTGACCCACACCCTTGGGCGCGTCGGCACTGACGGTCTTGTGTCTATGCTGCAAGGCCATCAGGATGCCGATCACCCCATGCAGGGACGCCAGCGTATCGCCAATGCTCACGCCCACCCGCACGGGCACCCGGCCCGGTTCGCCGGTCAGGTGGCGCAGGCCACCCATGGCTTCCGCCACCACGCCAAAACCCGGTCGGTCGCGGTAAGGGCCGGTCTGGCCATAACCGCTGATACGCAACATGATCAGCGCCGGATTGGCTGCCTGCAACACGTCGGGGCCCAGGCCCCAGCCCTCCATGGCGCCCGGACGGAAGTTCTCGATCACGACGTCAGCTTGTGCCGCGAGCTTGCGCACGATATCCTGTGCCTCGGTCTGGCGCAGGTCCAGCGCCACCGAGCGCTTGTTGCGCGACTGAACCTGCCACCACACCGAGGTGCCGTCCTTGATCAGCCGCCACTGGCGCAGCGGGTCGCCACCGCCGCGCGATACACCCTTGGTGTCGGGTGGCGCCTCGATCTTGATCACATCGGCGCCAAAATCGGCCAGCGTCTTGGCCGCGAACGGCCCCGCAATCAGTTGCCCGAGCTCCAGTACGCGCAGGCCCGCAAGCGCTCCCGCGGGCACGCTCATGGTTTTTTCGCGACCTTCTTCGCCGCCACCTTCCTGGCCGCCACAACCACCTTGGTTGCGGGTCCTGCCGCGGGCAGCAGGCGGTTGAGCATGTCGGTGATTTCGGTCTCGATCCGGTCCTTGAAGGCACCAATCAGAAACCCGAGCTTGGCATCGAGCTCGAACTTGTCCTTGGTCACCTGCAATTCGCCCTTGACCCCGGAGCGGCTGAAGGTGACCTTGTCGGCGCTGCTGCCTTCCTCATAAACACATTGCATGCCCAGGTCGGTTTCGACCTGCTCGGCCCAGTTGAAGGCGACCTTGCGCGCCTCCGCCAGGCCCAGCGTATGTTTGCGCTCGATGTGCAGATCAGCCACGATATATTTCTCCGATTCCGTTTAGGGGCCCGGCTTTGCCAGCGCCTTTTTGCGCTCGTCCGACGGCAGGTCGGCGATGCGCCTGACCGCATGATAAAACGCCGGCCAGTTGCGCCCTTCGCGCACGAACAGAGCCTCGAACTGCGGCACCAGTTCGTCATAGGCGCCCTGCGCCCCCAGACTGGCGTTGTTCGCGTCTGCGACCCAACGGTCGTATCCGGCAAAACCGCCCCACTGCTGCTTGAGTCCGGCATACTCGTCGCGAAACGCCAGCATCACCGCCTGCTTCTGGGCCTCCAACTCGATCTGTGCCACCTTCCCGGACTGGGTGTAAACCTGCTGCAGCCGCGCGCGGGTCGACAAGTTCAGCGCGCGAAAAGCCCGTCGGCGAGCATCAAACGCGGCATATTGCGCGCGCGCCGCGTCCGACGCCTCGCGCTGTAGCCATGTCGCCCCGCCCAAGCGCTCGACCGCGGTGGCAAACGACTCGTTGAACACGGTGTCATCGCGCGCATACAGCACCTGGTGCGCCAGCTCATGGAACAGCAGTCGCGCCAGCTCGCCTTCGGGATAGTGGATGAAGGTGCTCAGCAACGGGTCGCCACCAGCCCAGTTCATCCAACCCAGCGTCGAATACGCCGGCACGCCGTAAACACTGACCTCCATCCCCTGCGCCTGCAGCGCCTGGGCCTCGCGCCGGGCCTGCGCCTCATCGAAGTAGCCTCGATACGACACACAACCGAGAACCGGGAAGCACCAGGTCTTGAGCGTCAGCGAAAACGGCGGCGCGGCCACTACATTCCACACCACGGCATTGCGGCCCAGATCGGCGTAACGGTGGTAGCTCGCGTTGTCGGGCAGCGCCAGTTCGGACACCGCAAAGGCACGCAAACGTCGCGCCAGCGCCAGCCGCTCGCGCAAGAGGGCTGGCGTCTGCGGGTCCGACAGCCACTGCTCCACCGGCCGCGACGAATGCATCAGTTGCAGGTGGCCACTGACCGATTGCCAGTAATAGCGGGTGTCCGCGCAGCCGGCCAGCAGCCCCAACGTCGCCAGGGCCAGCATGGCGCGCAATGGCCAACGACACGCCGCAGCCGCCCGGGCCCTCAAATAGTCAACCATAACCAACACCATGACCGGATTGTGCGGGATGCGGCGCAATGGCAAGAACCGTTATGCGGCAGCGATGTTCGCCAGATGCGTCGCAAAGGCTTATGCTGCAGGCAGATGCTGCGCCTGACCCAAGCCCCCAACCTCGCGATTGCCACCTTGTGGGCCGATGCCTTGAGCAACGAAGGCATACACGCCAACGTGCAGCGCCAGTTCCTGGTCGGTGTGGCCGGTGAGTTGCCACCCGATCAGTGCCTGCCCGAGGTGTGGATCCGGCACGCCGAGCAGGAAACCCGGGCGCGCGACTTGCTGCACGATCTGCAACACGTGCCGCAGCGGCGCTGGTTGTGCCAGTGTGGCGAGTTGGTCGAGGGTGGGTTCGAGCAATGCTGGAACTGCCAGGCGCTGATGCCGGTTTGAGCCTAACACCCAGCGACGCGCAGATCAACCGGCTCCGTCTGTATTCAGCCCAGCGTATCAGCGACGCCGTAACGTGGCCGGTAACCCAGCAGGCGTGTGGCTTTGGCGTGGCAAATCAACGACTGCGCGCCCTCCAGCCCCTGGGCACTGACCGGCACGCCGGCATAGTGGCGCGCCAGCAGGCTGCGCGAATCCTGTCCGGTCCAGTTGTGCTGCGCCGTGATGAAGAAGGCATCATGCTGCGTGCTCAATGAGGTCTCCAGCGCCAGACGATGGGCCATGGCCACGTCGCGCGCGTCGACAAAGGCCCACAGATTCTTGTACCAGTTCGCGTAATCCGTCACCAGACTGCGATAGAAGTCACGCTGCGTTTCTTCCGGCAACCAGATCCACGGCGCACGCAAACAGACCGTCTGCATGCCATGACGCGCGGTGTAGCTCTGGCACATCTGCTCGCAGACTACCTTGCTCAGCCCGTAGGGGTCCTGCGGACGGTTGGGGTGGAGTTCGTCGACCGGCGCGTACAAAGGCGCCATCTCATGGGTCGCAAATGCAAAACCCAGCGTGGATTCGCTCGAGGTCATGACGAATCGCGTGATTCCGTGAAGCGCTGCAGCCTGCAATGCGTTGAATGTTCCGTTGACGTTGACGTCGAAAACCCGTTTCGCCGGATCGTTCAACGGATGGGGAATGCCAGCCACGTGCACCACCGCAGCGTAGCCCTCCATCGCACGCGTCACGGCCTCCAGATCCAGCATGTCGACCTGGTGATAGGTCGGTTCGGCCCGGTGGGGTACGGCAAGATCCAGCACACCCACCGGGTAGCCGTGTTGCAGCAACTCGTCCACCACATAGCGACCGACCGCACCCGAACCCCCGGTGACGAGAATCCCGCTGGAAGGCAAGAGTGCGGCCAGCGTCATTCGGGCAGCACCGCCGTAACCTCGATTTCGACCTTGGCCCTTTGCTCGATCAGGGCCGCGACCTGAACACAGGTCATGGCTGGAAAATGGCGCCCGATCACCTCGCGATACACCGCACCCAATTCCTTGAGGCGGGCGTTGTACTCGACCCGATCGACGATGTACCAGGTCATGCGCACCATATGCGACGGATCGGCCCCGGCCTCCTTGAGCACGGCCACGATATTGCGCAGCGCCTGTGCGGTCTGGGCGATGAAATCGTCAGACTCGAACTGCTGCTGCCCATTCCAGCCGATCTGGCCGCCGACGAACACCTGGGTTCCCCGGGCGGCCACGCCATTGGCATATCCCCTGGCGGGAAGCCATCCGGGTGGTTGCAGAAACTTCATGGTGTGGCCTTCAATTTGAATCGTTGCAATTTTCCGGTTTCGGTGCGCGGCAATGTGTCCACGAACTCGATTTCTCGCGGATATTTGTAGGGCGCGATAGTCGACTTGACGTGGTCCTGCAATTGCCTGGCCATGGCCTCACCGGCAGAAAACCCCGCCCTGAGCACGCAGAACGCCTTGATGCGCATACCACGCTGTGCATCGGGCAAACCCACCACGGCGCATTCGGATACCGCCTCATGCTGGAGCATGGCATCTTCGACTTCCGGCGCGCCCACGTTGTAACCCGAGGTGATGATCATGTCGTCGGTACGCGCCTGGTAGAACAGGTAGCCGTCCGCATCCTGCAGGAACGCGTCTCCGGGATAGTTCCAACCGTCACGCACGTACGTCGTCTGGCGCGCATCCTCCAGGTATTTGCAGCCTGTGGGCCCCATCACCGCAAGTTTGCCGACCGTGCCCAACGGTACCTCGATGCCGTTGTCGTCCACCACCTTGGCCGTATAACCGGGAACCACTTTGCCGATGGCGCCATGGCGCACCTGGTCCGGCGACGACGACACGAAGATATGGAACATTTCGGTGGCACCAATGCCGTCCAGAATCTCGATGCCGCTGGCCTCTCGCCACAACTGGCGCGTGGCATCCGGCAAGGCTTCGCCGGCGCTGACACAGATGCGCAGCGGTGGCCGGCCACGCTGGTCCACCAAGGCCTGCAGGTGGGGTGCCATCTGGCGATAGAAGGTCGGGGCGGTATAGCAGATCGTCGCGCCCGCATCGAACATCAGTCGTGCCATGGCTTCGGGCGTGTAGGCCATGGAGGGGAAGTACACCGACGCCCCCGCCCACATCGGAAACACCAGCATGCCGCCCAGGCCGAACGTGAAGGCCAGCGGCGGCGAACCCATGACCACGTCGTCGGGTGTGGCGCGCAACACATGGCGCGGCCAGGTCTCGCAGGCCGCCAGTACATCGCGATGGGTGTGCACGGCCGCCTTGGGTTTGCCCGTGGTGCCGGAGGTGAACGCCAGCAACGCGATGTCGCTGCCTGCGGTTTGGCAGGCAGCGAAGGCGCCCGACTTGGTCGCGCAACGCGCCTCCAGGGAGTCGGACGTATTCGCGCCGTCAGGCGCATTGAAAGCGACGATGGTTGCCAGCACCGGATGCTGCGCTTGCGCCAGCGTCAACTCCTGCAGCAGGCTGGCATCGCACAACGCGGCCACGGGTTGCGCCTTGTCGATGATGTCGCCCAGTTCCTTGGCGCGCAGCAGCGGCATCGTGGCCACCGCCACCAGTCCGGCCTTCATGACGGCCAGCATGCCCAGCGCCATCATCATCGAGTTGCCACCCCGCAGCAGTACCCGGTTGCCAGGTTGCAGTCCCAGGTCCTGCACCAGTACCTGGGCGATGCGATCAACCTGCTGCCGGGCCTGGTCATAGGTCAGCGTCAGCTTGTCCGATCGCAGCATGGGCCGTGCACCGAACCCCTTGGCCGGCGCCTTGTCCAGCAGTTCCTCGACCCAGTTGAGTTGCTCGGGAAAATGCAGCTCCGGCCGATCGAAACGCAGCTCCGGCATCTGCGCCGGCGCAGGCAGTCGCTCATGGACAAACCGATCCAACTGGGCGGAGGTCATTGTGCTGCTCCTTTTAGAACTGATTTACCGATGATGAGCTGCTGCACCTCGGTCGCACCTTCGTAGATGCGCAGCGCACGAATGTCGCGGTAAAGGCCCTCCACCTTGTTGCCGACCTGTACACCCGCGCCGCCGTGCATCTGCAGCGCCATGTCGATCACTTTTTGCGCGTTCTCTGTAGCGACCATTTTTGCCATCGCGGCCTGCGCGGTGTAGGTCTGCGCCTCTTGCACGCTAGCGGTACCGACACTATCGCGTTGCCACGCGGCGCGGTAGGTCAGCAAGGCCGCCGCATCGAGCAACGCCGCCATGTCGCCCAGCCGGGCCTGGGTCAGCTGAAAGTCGCCCAGATGCTGGCCGAACATCTTGCGACGGCGTGCATGTCGCACCGCCTCATGTAAGGCGCGCCGCGCCATGCCCAGCGCCGCACCGGCCACCGAGGCACGAAAGATGTCCAGCGTCTGCATCGCCAGCTTGAAACCGGCGTCGCGCTCGCCCAGCTGCGCACTGGCCGGAATGCGGCAGCCATCGAAGCGCAGCTTTGCCAGCGGATGCGGCGCCATGACATGCAGTTGCTCGGAGTCGTCCAGTCCTGGCCGGTCGGCATCGACGATGTAGGCGGTGATGCCGCGCGTACCCTTGGCCATGTCTGTCTTGGCGAAAACGCAGTAATAGTCGGCAATGCCGCCGTTGCTGATCCAGGTCTTGACGCCATCGAGTACGACATCATGACCGTCGTCGCGTGCACGTGTTGTCATGCCGCCCACGTCCGACCCGGCTTCGGGTTCACTGAGCGCAAAGGCGGCAATCTTGTCGCCACGCGACACGGCCGGCAGATACTGCGCCCGCTGCTGCGCGGTACCGGCCAGCGTGATGGCGCCGCTGCCCAGGCCTTGCATCGCGAATGAAAAGTCGGCCAGCGGCGAGTGAAACGCCAGCGTCTCGCGCAGGATTACCAGCGCACGCGAATCGAGTCGCTCCAGCGCGCCGCCAAAGGCTTGCGGCACGCAATAACGCAACCAGCCGGCGTCGCCGAGCAGACGCACCCACTCGCGGCAGGCCACGCGGTCGTCGGACTCATCGACCTCTTGTATCGGCGCCCAGGCGGCGAGTCGACCGGCCAGCGCCTGATGCTCTGCATCGAAAAAGGGCAACGCGTATTGCGCGGTGGGTGCCGACATGAATCAATCCCCCGCAAAAACGGGCTTGGCCTTGGCGGCGAACGCCTCGTAAGCACGGGTAAAGTCCTGCGTCTGCATGCAGATCGCCTGCGCCTGCGCCTCGGCCTCGACCGCCTGTTCGATCGTCATCGCCCACTCCTGCTGCAGCATGGTCTTGGTCATGCTGTGGGCGAAGGTCGGGCCGGCGGCCAGCTCGGCGGCAAAGGCCTGGGCGTGCGCAAGCAACCCGGCCGGTTCGACCAGCGCATTAAAGAATCCCCAGGCCAGGCCTTCCTGCGCCGTCATGGCGCGGCCGCTGAACAACAGCTCGCTCGCCCGACCCTGGCCGATCACCCGGGGCAACAAGGCACAGGCGCCCATGTCGGCGCCAGCCAGGCCGACCCGCGAAAACAGGAAGGCAGTGCGTGTTGCCGCCGTGCCATAACGCAGGTCGCAGGCCAGCGCCATCATGGCACCTGCACCGGCGCAGATGCCATCGATCGCGCCGATCACCGGTTGTGGACAATTGCGCATGGTCTTGACCAGATCACCGGTCATGCGGGTGAACTCCAGCATTTCGGGCATCGACATCTTGGTCAGCGGGCCGATGATCTCGTGTACGTCGCCGCCCGAGCAGAAGTTGCCACCCGAGCCCGTGACCACAACAGCCTTGACATCGACACTGCGGCGCAGGCTGTCGAACAGCGCGCCGAGTTCGGCATAGGAGTCGAACGTGAGTGGGTTCTTGCGCTCGGGCCGGCTCAGCGTGATGGTGCCCACGCCCTTGTCAAACGACCAGTCGAAATGCCGCGCCTGGTAGGGTGCCGTGGCCTCGAAGCGGCTGCGCATGGGGTTATCGGCACCGATGTAATGTTTCATGGCGTGTCCTTGTTGCTTGTTTGGCTGTGTTGCTTGACCTTGCCCAGCAGTCGGTGCAATGTGTCCTGTTCGCGTTCGCTGAGCGCCTCGAAGGCGTCGACCACCCAGGCTTCGTGCGCATGCGCCATGTCGGCGAATTCGGTGCGGCCCTTGGTCGTCAGACGCACGCAATAGGCACGCCGGTCACCAGGCACCTGCACCCGTTCCACCAGATCCTCCTGCACCAATTGGTCGGTGATGCCGGTGACATTGCCACCCGTGACCATCATGCGGCGCGACAACTCGTTCATCTTCAGGCCGTCGGGCGCGCGCTCAAGCTGGGCCATCAGATCGAAGCGGGGCAGCGTCATCGCAAAACCGTCGCGCAACTCGCTGCGGATCCGCGTCTCGATCAGCTGGGTACAGGTCAGCAGCCGCAGCCACAGGCGCAGGGCCTGCGGATGTTCGGCGGCGGTGGTTCCGGCCAGGCGGGCTTCCTTGTCCATGATCAGAATCCCTGCGCCTTGGCGGCTGCGTCGGCGGCGGCCAGTGCGCTGTCGCCACCTGCGGCCTGCTGCAACTTGCCCGCTTCGCGGTACAGCTGGTCACGGCCCGCGAGGTACTGGCGTGGCCATTCGACCTGGCGGGACTGCAATGCGGCGGTCTCGTGCAGCGTCCAGGCGGGGTCGGCCAGATGGGGCCGGGCCAGTGCACACAGATCGGCGCGGCCGGACGCGATGATGCTGTTGACCTGATCGGCCTGGGTGATCGCGCCCACGGCCATGGTGCGGATGCCGATCTCGTTGCGGATGCGGTCGGCAAATGGCGTCTGGTACATGCGCCCGTACACCGGCTGCGCATCGCGTGTGGTCTGGCCCGAAGACACGTCGATCAGGTCACAACCTGCCTGCTTGAACAGGCGCGCGATCTGCACCGCGTCATCGTCCGTGTTGCCGCCGGGCACCCAGTCGTGGGCCGAGATGCGCACGCTCATGGGTTTGTCCTGGGGCCAGACCGCGCGCATCGCCGTGAACACTTCCAACGGGTAGCGGCACCGATTTTCCAGTCCCGCACTGCCGGCTCCGCCATATTCGTCGTCACGCTGATTGGTCAGCGGACTGAGGAAGCTGGCCAACAGATAACCGTGCGCACAATGAAGCTCCAGCCAGTCGAAACCGGCCGCCTGGGCCCGATGCGTGGACGCCACGAAGGCATCGCGCATCTGGTCCATGTCGGCGCGCGTCATCGCCACCGGCGTCTGGTTCTGCGCACCAAACGCGACCGGGCTGGCGGCAAGCACTGGCCAGTTGGCGTGTGCGCCGCCCGGCGGCAGCGGCTCATCCGCCTTCTCCCAGCCCACCTGGGTCGAGCCCTTGGGGCCGCTATGGCCCAGTTGCAGGCCGATCAACGCCGTACTCTGGCTGTGCGTGAACTCGACAATGCGGCGCAAGCCGGCCTCCTGCGTCTCGTTCCACAGGCCGGTGCAGCCGGGTGTGATGCGTCCCTCGGGCGTCGGACTGGTCATCTCGACCATCACCAACGCGGCGCCGCCCAGTGCCCGCGCGCCCAGGTGGACCAGATGGAAATCCTGCACCACGCCATCGACCGCACTGTAGGTGGCCATTGGCGAGACCACAATGCGGTTCTTGAGCCGGGCGCCACGCATCTGCAAAGGCAGCAACATCGGCGGCAGGGCCCGCAAGTCGCCTTGTGGCGAAGCCAGCGGTGCCGGCGTGTCACTGCCATCGGGTTGTGGCAGGTGCTGCGCCATCCAGGACTCGAATCCGCCCACCCAAGCTGCATCGCGCAGGCGCAGATTCTCGTGGCTGATGCGTTGCGAACGGGTCAGCAGTGAATATGCAAACTGCTCGATCGGCATCGCCGTATAGCGGTCCACATTCTCGAACCATTCGGTCGAGTTGCGCGCGGCATTCTGGATCTTGAGAACCTCCACGCTGCGCAGGTCTTCGTACTGCTGCAACACCGCGTCCATGTCGGCTCGCTCACCGGCCTGCGCAAACATGCGCGCCAGGTCGATCGCATCTTCGAGCGCGAGTTTGGTGCCGCTGCCGATCGAGAAGTGCGCGGTATGCGCGGCGTCACCCATCAACACCACCGGCACCCTGCCCTGCGGCAGTTGCACATGGTGGACCCAGGTCTTGCACATCACGCGCGGAAAGCGGATCCAGTTGGCCGAGCCGCGCAGATGGGTGGCGTTGTTGATCAGCGCATGGCCATCAAGATAACGGGCGAACAGTCGTTCGCAAAAAGCCACGGCCTGATCCGGCTCCATGTCCTGTAGTCCGTGCGCCTCCCATACGTCCTGCGGCGTCTCGACGATGAAGGTCGAGGTCTTGTCATCGAACTTGTACGCGTGGGCCTGGAACCAGCCGTGTTCGGTCTGCTCGAACGCGAAGGTGAATGCATCGAAGGTCTTGTGCGTGCCAAGCCAGACAAAGCGGCACATGCGGGTGTCGATGTCGGGTTGAAATACTTCGGCATAACGCGTACGGATGCGGCTGTTGAGTCCGTCGCATGCGATCACCAGATCGGCCCGGTACTCGGTGGCCAGCGCCTGGTCGTCGGCCACATCCTTCTCGAACACCAACTCCACACCGACCTGCAGGCAACGCTCCTGCAGGATGTTGAGCAGGTGCTTGCGTCCGATGCCGCAAAAACCGTGGCCTCCCGAGCGCACGCTGCGGCCTTTGTAGAACACCTCGATGTCGTCCCAATGGTTCAGCGCGTCGCCAATCAACTGTCCACTGGTCGGATCGGCCTGGCGCAGGTTGTCCAGCGTCTGATCCGACAACACCACACCCCAGCCAAAAGTGTCGAACGGCTTGTTGCGCTCAACCACCACGATGCGACGAGACGGATCCTGCAGCTTCATCAGCAGGCCGAAATAAAGACCTGCCGGGCCACCACCGATGCACAAGATATTCATGGAAAAATAGTTTACGCCTAAACAAAATGCTGTCAAGCGTCCCGCAACGGGTACGCTACCCGAGTGGTATCCGGGCCGCATTTTCGGCCGATTGACGAATCCCGCCATGCTGGCAGAATTTGTCGACATGGAACAGTTGATCCGAAGCGCCGAGTCGCAGCTCGCACGGCTGAACGTCCCCTTGACCTTGCGCCTGCCCGGTGGCCGCGTGCTGGGGCAGGAAGCGGCCGGTGTCACGCTGGAATTCTCCCGTTGGCCAGCCGTGGCCCTGCTCGCAGCCGGCCAGATCGGCAAGATTGCCGAAGGTTTCGTGGAAGACCGCATCCGCATCGAGGGCGCAATGCGCGATGTCATGAACGTCGCGGCCCGGCTGTTGCCCGGCTCGCCGGTGCCGGAAAGCAGTAGCCTGTGGCAACGTATCTGGCGCCGCACCCGCTCGGCCGCCGTCCACTCGATCGAGCGCGATGCGGCGCAGATCCAGTTCCATTACGACGTCAGCGACGACTTCTACGCCTTGTGGCTGGATCCCAAGCGCGTCTACTCTTGCGCCTACTTCGCCGACAAGTCCATGACGCTGGCCCAGGCCCAGGATGCCAAGCTCGACCATATCTGCCGCAAACTGATGTTGCGCCCCGGCGAGCGTTTCCTGGACATCGGCTCGGGCTGGGGCGCCTTGCTGATGTGGGCGGCCGAACACTACGGCGTAAACGCCACTGGCATCACCTTGTCGAAGAATCAGCATGCCCATGTTTCGCGACTGATCGCCGAAAAGGGCCTGGGCTCCCGGGTCCGGGTGCTGCTGTGCGACTACCGCGACCTGCCGGTGACCCCGGCTTATGACAAGATCTCCTCGATCGGCATGATCGAACATGTCGGACAGGCCAAGCTGCGCACCTACTTCAACAAGATCTACGACTTGCTGGCGCCAGGCGGTCTGGTGCTGAACCACGGCATCACCGCCGCCGGTCCGCAGGCAGGGCAACTGGGTGCCGGCATTGGCGACTTCATCGAGAAATACATCTTCCCCGGCGGCGAATTGCTGCATGTCAGCCAACTGCTACGCGAGGGCGCTGCAGCCGGGCTTGAAATGCTCGATACCGAGAACCTGCGGCCGCACTACGGCCGCACCTTGTGGGCCTGGTCCGATGCGTTGGAGTCACAGCTCGATGACGCGCTGGTGGCGCTGCGATCCAATGGCAGCTCACAGACCCAGGCCGAGCGGGTATTGCGCGCTTACCGGCTGTACCTGGCGGGCAGCGCGATGAGTTTCGAGCGCGGCTGGCTGGCGCTGCACCAGGTGCTGGCGTCACGCCCCGCCGGCGGCAACATCTTCAACAACCCGCCGGGCGCACAATCACCCTATCCGTTCACGCGTTCCTATATGTACGCGTGAGGTCTTTGCCCGCAACGATTGTGGGCTCACATCCAAAACCAGCCGTCAATGGCCATCTACATGTTGTACAAATTCAAATCCAAGGCCGCCGGCGACCTGATCCTGTTGCAGGAAAACGGCGAGCGCATCCTGCAGATCATCGGCAAGGACTCCGGTCCCAAGGGCATCATCCTGCCCGAGCAGATGCCGGCCGCGATCGCGGCGCTGGAAAAGGCCGTCGCCCAGGCCGAGAGCAAGCCCGCCACCGAATCAGCGAACGACGCCGACGCGGACGCGGACGCGGACAAGGATTCTTCCGCGGCCGACCGGGTGACGCTGCGCCAGCGTGCCGCCCCCTTCATCGACATGCTCAAACGCTGCCACGAAGCCGACAAGGAGATTGTCTGGGGAGTCTGAAAACCTGAGACTTTGCGGGACAGACCGAGCACACGCAGTGAGCGAGCCCTGTCCCCAACATCTTGTCGGATGTCCGGCTGTCCGGCTGTCCGGCTGTCCAACTACCCTCCCGTTGCCACTGCAGGACGGCCCGAAGCCCCAAACAGCTCAATCACCTCCCTGCAACTCTGCCCGGGTGTCACTCCCTGCCTCGCCGCTCCAGCATTGCAATAACTCACAATCCCGGTAGCCAAGGTGCTCCCCGCATCGCCGATACGTGCCGTCAGATGTGAAACGGTGCATGCGGCAAGACCTTGCCGCTGCAACTGATCGAGCGCGACCAGACCGGCCCTATCCAGACCGACCCCGGCATCGTTGAAAACACTGAGAATCGGTCGGGCGGCAATCGCGTAACGCGCGGAACTGGCCCCGCCGTGGGAGCCGCTGACGGCCAGGCAGCCGGCATCGGCCGGCTGCAGTTCGGTGATCGAATCCACCACCCGAAGCGGTGGTGAATCCGAGAAGACCGCCTTGTCAGTCGGCAAATTGCCCTGCAGCCTCGATGACAGGCTTGAGTTTGGCGATTTCGGATGCCACGAAGGCCTTGTGGGCCGCCGGCTCAAGCCGGCCGTCGGTGACGATCAGTGCACCCAGGGCTTCCTGTTTCTTGATGAAGTCCGGGTCCTTCAGCGCTATCTTGAGCGCGTCGTTAAGCTGCTTGGTCACCGCCGGGGGCGTTCCCTTCGGGGCATACAGACCGTGCCAAATCGTCAAATCAAAGCCCTTGAGGCCCATTTCCTGCAGGGTCGGGTAATCCTTGAGCAACTTGTGCTTGGACAGAGGTTTGGCGGTCGTGACGGCAAAGGCCTTGACTCTACCGCCCTCGATCTGCGCGGTCGTGTTGGTGGTTTGATCACACATCAGGTCGACCTGCCCACCCAGCAAGGCATTCATGGCCGGTCCGGTGCCGCCGTACGGAATCGTCGTCATCGCCTCCTTGGCATTGACCGCCGACTGCCACATCAGGCTGCACAGGTGCGAGGCGGACCCCAGACCGGCGTGGGCAATGTTTAGCTTGCCGCCATGGGTACGGATGTAGTTTTCGAAGTCGCGATACGTGTTGGCCGGCAATTGCGGCTTGCCGATCAGCGTCATCGGCACTTCGTTGACCATGCCCAGGAATTCGAAGTCCTCCAGCGGCTTGTACGCAATTTTCTTGTACAGCGTTGGCGTGGACGCCATGCCGATATGGAACAACAGCAGCGTATGGCCGTCCGGTGCCGCGCGGGCCACCTTGGTGGCACCGATGGTGCCACCGGCTCCGGCCGCGTTCTCGACGAGAAAGTTGGCACTGCCGCCCATGGCCTTGCGCATGGCCTCCCCTAACTGGCGGGCCACCAGATCGGTGGGGCCACCGGCCGCGAACGGCACGACGATGGAAATCGGCTTGGAGCCGGGATAAGTCTGCGCATGGGCCACCATGGATGCGGCGGCCAAGGCAATGGCAAGAAGTCGTTTCATAGGAGGGTGGGGAGGGGGTTGGGAGGGAGAGCGCAAGTCTAATGATTTGCGCGAAATTTACTATCAAGGTAACTACCAATTTCCCGCCACATCGTGGGGTTTGACTGGATTGTCACCGGACGCATCATTTGTAGCTGCGCGCGTCCTCTATCACCTTGCCATCATTCGGCAGCGAGCCGGGCAACACCAGTTCGACATCGCCGCGCAGCTTGGTCACCTCGCGGATGGCGATGCCGATTTTTTCAATCAGGCTGTCCGGTCCGCTGCATTGGGTTTCGACCAGCAAGGTCATGGTGTCATTGGCCATCTCGCCAGTAACCACCAGCCGGGCCTTCACGACCTCCGGAAAACGCCGGATGACGGCATCAACCTGCCCCGGGTGGACAAACATGCCGCGCACCTTGGTGGTCTGGTCGGCCCGGCCCATCCAGCCCTTGATTCGCTGGTTGGTGCGCCCGGTCGGACACGGCCCCGGCAATACGGCACTCAGGTCTCCCGTGCCAAAACGAATCAGCGGATACAGCGGGCTGAAGCTGGTCACGACCAGTTCACCCACTTCGCCGTCGGCCACCGGCTCGCCCGTGCCCGGGCGCACGATCTCGACCAGCACCGACTCATCGACAACCAGGCCTTCGCGCGCCGAGGTTTCGTAGGCGATAAGGCCCAGGTCAGCCGTGGCAAAACACTGGTAGCCGGCAATGCCGCGCGCGGTAAACCAGTCGCGCAGACTGGGCGGGAACGCCTCGCCACCAAACAGCGCCTTGGTCACACTGGGCAAGGCCACGCCCATGGCCGCGGCCTTCTCGACAATGAACTTGAGGAAACTCGGGGTACCGCAGTAACCGGCTGGGCGCAGCTCGGCCATGGCCTGCACCTGCTGTTCCGTCTGGCCGGTGCCGGCCGGGAACACCGTGCAACCCAACGCATGGGCGCCGCTTTCCATCATGGAGCCGGCGGGTACGAAGTGGTAGCTGAAGCTGTTGTGAATCAGCTCGCCGGGTCGAAACCCGGCGGCGAACATGGCACGCGCCAGGCGCCAGTAGTTGCGTGCCGTACCCTCGGGCTCATAAATCGGCCCGGGACTGGCGAACACCCGCGGCATCGTCGCACCAAAGCCCTCGGTCGCAAACCCGCCGAACGCGCCCTGCGCACGCCTGGCCTGCTGGCGCTCGAGCAATTCAAATTTGCGCGTCACCGGCAAGGCCGCGAGCGCGGCCCGGCTGGTGACCGCCTGCGCATCCACACCCTTGAATATGTCGGCAAACGCCGGGCTAAGTGCCTGTGCATGGGCAATATGGGCCGGCAAGGCCGCCAGCAGAGATGCCTCGCGCGCAGCGGGGTCACGGGTTTCCAGGTCGTCGTAGCTTTCGGTCATGGGATCAGGCGGAGTTTCAAAGGGGTGGAGACAACGGGCGGCGTTCACGCCAGCCAGCGCTTGCGGCGCTTGTAGCTCTTGACATCCTTGAACGATTTGCGCTCGCCCCCACCCATGCCCAGGTAGAACTCCTTGACGTCCTCGTTGTCGCGCAAGTCCGTGGCCACACCGTCCATGACGACGCGGCCACTTTCCATGATGTAGCCGTAGTCGGCGTATTTGAGCGCCATATTGGTGTTCTGCTCGGCCAGAAGAAACGTCACCTTTTCCTTGGTGTTGAGGTCGCGCACGATGTTGAACACCTCTTCGACCAGCTGCGGCGCCAGACCCATGGATGGCTCGTCGAGCAGCACCACACTGGGGTTGGCCATCAAGGCGCGGCCGATGGCACACATCTGCTGCTCGCCGCCCGAGGTATAGGCCGCCTGCGAGGTCCGACGTGTCTTGAGCCGCGGAAAATAGGTGTAGACCTTGTCCAGATTGCGCGCGATCTCGGCCTTGTCCTTGCGCGTGTAGGAGCCTGTCATCAGGTTTTCCTCGATCGTCAGGTGGGCGAAACAATGGCGACCCTCCATCACCTGCACCACCCCCTTGTTCACCAGGTCCGATGGCGACAGGTTCTCGATGCGCTCGCCGCGCAATTCGATCGAACCCTTGGTGACCTCACCGCGTTCACCGCGCAGCAGGTTGGAGACGGCGCGCAACGTGGTCGTCTTGCCAGCGCCGTTGCCGCCCAGGATGGCGACGATCTTGCCGTCAGGCACTTGCAGCGAAACGCCCTTGAGCACCAGGATCACATGGTTGTAGATCACTTCGATGCCGTTGACGTTGAGGACGATGTCCGTGGTACTCATGTGCAGATCCGATCAGGAGGTTGGGAACCAACGCAAGGGCCGGCGGCGATGCCGACCCTTGCGTTGATGGCCCACGCGGGGCCACCAGCGGGCCATGCGCACGTCAGCGCGCATGGCCTGGCCAGCATCAGGACTGGCAATCGGCGCCGGTGCGGCGGGTCAGCTTCTTCTCGGCTGCGTACTTGTCGGCGGCGGACTTGACCATCGGCTTGAGGATCTGGTTGTCAGCCTGGTACCAATCGCTGGTGAAGACCCATTTGCTGCCGTCCCAGGTATGGATACGGCCCCAGGCGGAGCCCATATGGTCCTGGCAGCTGGTGGAGATCGGGCGCATCACGCCCTTGAAGCCCAGTGCGTCCAGCTTGTCCTGCGTCAGGTTCAGGTTCTCGTAACCCCAGCGGGCCTGTTCACCCTTCATGACCTTGCCCTTGCCGAAACGCTCCTGCGCGGCGCGCACACCTTCGACAGCGAACATCGCGCTCATCAGGCCACGCATGTACAACACTTGCCCGACTTCCTCTTTCGGACCGGTGCCCTGGCCCTTGGCATGCAACTTCTTCAGGACTTCCTGGGCCACGTCCGAATTGGTCTCGGTACCGTGCTGCATGGTGATCGCGTTGTAGCCCTTGGCACCCGCTGCAACGTCCTGCACGTCCGGCTCGGCACCGGCCCACCACACGCCATACATCTTGTCGCGCGGATAACCGGTGGCCTGTGCTTCCTTGAGTGCGGTCGAGTTCATGACACCCCAGCCCCACAGCAGCACATAGTCCGGCCGGGCCTGGCGCACCTGCAGCCAAGTCGCTTTTTGCTCGACGCCCGGATGGGTCACGGGCAGCAGGCTGAGCTCAAAACCAAGCTGCGCGGCGCGTTCCTGCAGCAGCGGGATCGGCTCTTTGCCGTACGGGCTGTCGTGGTAGATCAGGGTGATCTTCTTGCCCTTGAGTTTGGCCAGACCGCCTTCTTTCTTGCCCAGATGCTGGATCAGGATGTCGGCCGCCACCCAGTAGGTGCCGGCGATCGGGAAATTCCACTTGAAAATGCCGCCGTCAGCCGACTCGCTGCGGCCGTATCCGGCGGTGATCAGCGGAATCTTGTCGACCGGCGCCTTTTCGGTCAAAGCGAAGGTGATACCGGTGGACAGTGGCTGGAACACGGTGGCACCGCCATTTTTGCCCTTGAGGCGCTCATAACACTCCACACCGCGGTCGGTGGCATAACCGGTTTCGCATTCCTCGAACGACACCTTGACGCCGTTGATGCCGCCGCGCTCATTGGTAAGCTTCAGATAGTCGGCATATCCATTGGCAAATGGAACGCCGTTGGGAGCATAGGCTCCGGTGCGGTACACCAGCGACGGAAAGTATTGTTCATTGGTCTGAGCCGACGCCAAGGGCGTCACCAGCGCCGCCGATATGCCGGCGCATGCCACGGTCACCGAGAGAACCAGGTTTCGCAGTTTCATGATTTGTCTCCTTATAAAAATCAAACACACTCAAAAAAATCGCAGGCCTTCGTATTGCGCCCTGTCCGGCATCGGCAAGCGCGTGGCGCTGTCCCGAATTCTGCAGGGCAAAACGTCAGTGCGGGAAGGGCCAGAGCCGCATCTTCTGCTTTCCGATACTCCACAAGCGCGCCAACCCGTGGGGCTCCACGATCAGGAACCAGACGATCAGCGCGCCAAAAATCATGAACTCGGTGTGCGAGACCGCGGCGGTGGAAATCTCCACACCCACGAGTGCACCGAGCGCCGGCAGGAACTGGTTCAGAAAGATCGGCAACACCACGATGAACGCGGCACCGAACATGCTGCCCATGATCGAGCCCAGGCCGCCGATGATGACCATGAACAGCAACTGAAACGAGCGGTCAATCGAGAATGCCGCCGGCTCCCACGACCCCAGGTGCACAAAGCCCCAAAGGCCACCGGCCACACCGATGATGAAGGAACTCACGGCGAAGGCGCTGAGCTTGGCGTACATCGGGCGGATGCCGATCACCGCCGCAGCGACGTCCATGTCGCGGATTGCCATCCACTCACGGCCAATGGCGGACCGCACCAGGTTCTTGGCCAGCAAGGCAAATACCACCAGAAAACCCAGACAGAAAAGATATTTGTCGACCGGCGTGTTGAGGGTCCAGCCCAGAACATGCAGGTTGGACACCGAGACCGACCCGGACGGCGTGTAGTTGGTGAACCAGCCGATGCGCAAAAACGCCCAGTCACAGAAAAATTGCGCCGCCAGCGTCGCCACCGCCAGGTACAGTCCCTTCACACGCAGGCTGGGTATGCCGAAGAAGATACCCACCAGCGTGGCAAAAAAGCCACCCGAGAGCAGCGACACGATCAGCGGCATACCCTCGATGCGGATCTGTGTGTTGTACGCGGCATAGGCGCCAACCGCCATGAACGCTCCCGATCCCAGCGAGATCTGGCCACAATACCCGACCAGGATGTTGACCCCGATGGCCGCCAGCGCCAGGATCAGGAACGGGATCAGGATGGCGCGAAACATGTATTCGTCCACCAGCATCGGCACGCCGATGAAGGCAAAGGCGATGATGGCCAGCACGGCCCAGCGGTCCTGCGCAATCGGGAAGATCTGCTGGTCCGCCCGGTAACTGGTCTTGAACTGGCCGTTTTCTCTATAGAACATAAGTCGGGTTCTCGTTGTGTTGCGGCATCAAGGGGGCGTCAGACGCGATCGATGATCTTCTCGCCGAACAATCCTTGCGGACGGAACAGAAGGAACACCAGCGCCAGCATGTAGGCAAACCAGATCTCGATGCCACCGCCCACGTACGGGCCGAGATACACCTCCGAGAGCTTCTCGCCGACGCCGATGATCAAGCCGCCGATGATGGCGCCCGGCACCGATGTCAGGCCGCCCAGGATGATGACCGGCAAGGCGCGCAGTGCGACCGTGGTCAGCGAGAACTGCACGCCCAGCTTGGAGCCCCAGATCACGCCGGCCACCAGCGCGGTGATACCGGCGACGAACCAGACGATGACCCAGATGCGGCTCAGCCCGATGCCGATCGACTGCGCCGCCTGATGGTCGTCCGCGACCGCACGCAAGGCGCGTCCGGTGCTGGTTTTCTGGAAAAACAACGACAGGGCCGCCACCAGCAACGCGGCAACGCAGGCCGCGTATACATCTTCAAGGCTGATCAGGATGCCACCCTGGAAAACGCCTTGAAACAGGAACACCGGGTCCTTGGGCATCCCCACATCAATCTGGTAGATGTTGCTGCCGAAGATGGTCTGCCCCAGGCCGTCCAGGAAATAGGAAATTCCCAGCGTGGCCATCAGCAAGGTCACACCTTCCTGGTTGACCAGGTGGCGCAGCACCAGCCGCTCAATGACCCAGGCCAGCACAAACATCATCGCCGCGGCAAGGGAAAACGCGATCACATTACCCAGGATCTTGTTCTCGATGCCGAGCCATCCCGGCACCCATTCCGAGAAGCGCGCCATCGCCAGTGCGGCAAAAAGCACCATCGCACCCTGCGCGAAGTTGAATACGCCCGAGGCCTTGTAGATCAGCACAAAGCCCAGCGCCACGAGCGAATACAACATGCCGGCCATCAGGCCGCCGATGAAGGTTTCAATGAAAAATGCCATGGTGTCGGTCTCCGGGCTCAGTGGCTCGTGCCCAGATAGGCACTGATGACTTCTTCGTTGTTGCGCACTTCTTCCGGCGTGCCATCACCGATCTTCTTGCCGTAGTCGAGCACGACCACGCGATCGGAGATGTCCATCACCACACCCATGTCGTGTTCGATCAGCACGATGGTGGTACCGAACTCGTTGTTCACGTCCAGGATGAAGCGGCTCATGTCCTGCTTCTCCTCCAGGTTCATGCCGGCCATCGGTTCGTCGAGCAGCAGCACCTGCGGCTCCATCGCCAGGGCCCGGCCCAGGTCGACGCGTTTTTGCAGGCCGTAAGGCAACTGGCCCACCGGCGTCTTGCGATAGGCCTGGATCTCGAGAAAGTCGATGATGTTCTCGACAAAGGCCCGGTTGACCTCCTCTTCGCGTTGCGCCGGACCGATACGAAGTGCCTGCAGGAAGATGTTGCTCTTGATGTGCAGGTTGCGCCCGGTCATGATGTTGTCGATCACGCTCATGCCCTTGAACAACGCCAGGTTCTGGAAGGTGCGGGCAATACCCATTTCCGCCACCTGCCGGCTGTTCATGTGCTTGAAGGTCTTGCCGCGAAAACTGATAGCACCGTCCTGCGGCTGATAGACCCCGTTGATGCAGTTGAGCATCGAACTCTTTCCCGCACCATTGGGCCCGATGATGGCGCGCACCTCGTGTTCGCGCACGTTGAACGAGATGTCGGTCAAGGCGTTGACGCCACCAAAGCGCAGGCTGATGTTCTGCACGTCGAGGATCACCTCGCCGATGGCCTTGCCGTCGCCTGAGGACACGGGTTCGGCCGCTGCGCGCGTAATGTTGGGGTCGGTGGAAACCTGGGTCATGCTGCGGCTTTCACAGGTTCGAAGGTCCTGGTGTCTTCAATCTTCAGGGTCGCACTGACGCTGCCGGTGCGACCGTCCTCGAACTTGACGACGGTCTCGATGAACTGCTCGGACTTGCCAGCGTAGAGCCCGTCGACCAGCGGCTGGTATTTCTCAGCGATAAATCCGCGGCGCACCTTGTTCGTTCGCGTGAGCTCGCCATCGTCGGCGTCGAGTTCCTTGTGCAGTACCAGGAAGCGGCTGATCTGGCTGCCGGCGAGCAATTCGTCGGCAGCCAGGTCGGCATTGACCTTCTCGATGCAGTCCTTGATCAAGGCATAAACCTCGGGCTTTTGCGCCAGGTCGGTATATCCGGCATACGCCAGGTTGCGTCGCTCGGCCCAGTTGCCGACCGCATCCATATCGATGTTGATCATGACGCAGACCTTTTCGCGGCCGTCGCCATAGGCCACCACTTCCTTGACGTACGGGAAAAATTTGAGCTTGTTCTCGACGTATTTGGGCGCGAACATCGCGCCGTCGTTGGCGCCACCCTTGATGCGTCCCACATCCTTGACCCGATCAATGATCTTGAGGTGACCGTGGGCATCGAGAAATCCGGCGTCACTGGTGTGGTACCAGCCGTCCTTCGTGAGCACCTCGGCGGTGGCCTCAGGGTTTTTGAAATACTCCTTGAGCAAACCGGGTGACTTGACCAGAATCTCGCCGTTCTCGGCCACCTTGATCTCGACACCGGCAATCGGCAGTCCGACCGTATCGGCACGTGCCGCGTTGTCCGGCTGCAGACAGACAAACACCGCGGTTTCGGTCGAGCCATACAACTGCTTCAGATTGATGCCAATGGAGCGGTAGAACTGAAACAGATCCGGGCCAATGGCTTCGCCGGCGGTATAGGCCACCCGTACCCGGCTCATCCCCAGGTTATTGCGCAGCGGCCCGTAAATCACCCAGTCGCCCAGGCTGTACATCAGGCGATCCATCAGGCCCAGCGGCTTGCCGTCCATGCGGTCAGGTCCGATGCGCCGGGCCAGCGCCATGAAGGCATGGAACACCTTGCGCTTGAGCGCGCCCGCGTCTTCCATGCGGATCATCACGCTGGTGAGCAGGCCTTCGAACACCCGCGGCGGCGCAAAGTAGTAGGTCGGGCCGACCTCCTTGAGGTCGATCGTGACGGTGGCCGCCGACTCGGGGCAATTGACCACATAACCGCAGGCCAGCCACTGCGCATAACTGAAGATGTTCTGTCCGATCCAGGCCGGCGGCAGGTAGGCCAGCACCTCTTCGGCTTCGGTCAGCTTGTCGAAGTCTGCGCCGGCTCGGGCACGGTCGAGCAGGCTGTTGTGGGTATGCACCACCCCCTTGGGGTTGCCGGTCGTGCCCGAGGTGAAGAACATCGCGGCGACATCGTCCGGCTTGGCTTGCTCGACCTGATCGCGGAAAAAGTCCGTGTGTTGCGCGGCAAATGCCGTGCCTGCCGCCAACAGCTCGTCGATCGATGCAAGCCCGACCTCGTCATAGTCTCGCAAGCCGCGCGGATCGTCGAAATAGACATGTGCCAGTTGCGGGCATTGCTCGCGGATCTCGAGCAGCTTGTCGACCTGTTCCTGGTCTTCTGCGAACGCAAACTTCACATCAGCGTTATTGATCGGAAACACGCACTCGGCGGCGGCGGCATCCTGGTACAACGGGATCGGCACGGCGCCAAGTGCCTGTATCGCCAGCATCGTGGCATACAGGCGTGGCCGGTTGGAGCCGACCACCACCATATGGTCATCGCGGCGCAAGCCGGCCTGGTGCAACCCGCAGGCGATGTGTTCAACAAGCTGGCGCAGGTCTTCCCAGTGCAGCGCCTGCCAGATGCCGAATTCCTTCTCGCGCATGGCGCTGGCCTGGGGTCTCTCAGTGGCATGTTTGAGCAGCAGTCGGGGAAACGTGGTCTGCAAAGCTGTCTCCTGGCGGTCTTTCCGGCATTTACCTGGCGCAGGTTGCGATCGGGTATGGCGGAACTTGTCTTGTGGCAACAACTATAGAATCTAATTTGACGTCAACCTGTCGGTTGAATGACAATTCAAGGGTTATGGATGCTAGGGATTTCCCTTGATTCCAGAACTTTCCGCATCCTGCCAGCGCTCCCCATCCCACCCATGACCTCCGAACTGTCGTTACACCATCGCCGGCGCGCGCCCACAGCAGCCGAGGTCGCGGCCATTCCCTGGATGACTGTGCTTACAGACGCCCAGCGTGAACAGGTACTGTTCGAACTCAAGGTCGGCGACGCCGCGCCCGGCGACTATGTCTGCCGTACCGGTCGCCAGGTCACCTACTGGTTCGGCGTCATCGACGGCCTGCTCAAGATGAGCAGCGACAACATCGATGGTGTCAGCATGACCTTCACCGGCGTGCCGCCCGGCGGCTGGTTCGGCGAAGGGACGGCGCTCAAGCGCGAACCCTACAAATACAACATTCAGGCATTGCGCAAGAGCACCGTGGCCGGACTCCCGGTCGACACCTTCCACTGGCTGCTGGACCATTCGATCGGTTTCAACCGCTTTGTCATGAACCAGATCAACGAACGGCTGGGTCAGTTCATTGCCGCCCGCGAGATCGACCGCATGAACAACCCGGACGCAAGGGTCGCGCGCAGCCTGGCCGCGCTGTTCAACCCGGTGCTGTATCCCGGTGTGGGCGAGGTCCTGCGCATCACGCAACAGGAACTCGCCTACCTGGTCGGTCTGTCGCGCCAGCGGGTGAACGAAGCCTTGAGCGCCTTGCAGGAGCAGGGCGTGATCCGTGTTGAATACGGCGGCGTGCGCGTACTGAGCACCGACGCCCTGCGATCGCGGGTATTTCCCCGCCACGAGACCACATGAACAAACCACCTGATGAGCCGACCTTCCGGCGTGCCCCGAAACCAGTCAACGCGCCCCGGCGCAACCCTGTCGCCCAGCCGGACACGGCCGGCAGCGCCGGCACCAGCCGCCTGAACAAGCGCATGTCCGAGCTGGGCATGGCCTCGCGCAGGGAGGCCGACGACTGGATCGCGCGCGGCTGGGTCAAGGTCAATGGCGAAGTCGCCAGCATGGGCATGCAAGTCACGCCCGAAGCACGCATCGAGATCAACAAGCAGGCCCAGGGCCAGCAGGCCAGCCAGGTGACGATCCTGGTGAACAAGCCCATGGGCATCGTCAGCGGTCAGGCCGAAGACGGTCACCTGCCGGCGATCACGCTGATCCAGCCGCAGAACCGCTGGGTCGAGGACAACGCCCGCTTCTTCTTTCACCCCAAGCAGCTGCAAAGCCTGGTGCCGGCCGGTCGACTCGACATCGACTCGATCGGGCTGCTGGTGCTGACCCAGGACGGCCGCGTCGCGCGCCAGCTGATCGGCGAAGACTCGGTGATGGAAAAAGAATACCTGGTACGTGTCACCTATGGCGGCCCTTCGACAGGGGCATCCGGAGATGCCGCTCTCGACGAGATCCATGAGAACGACCCGGTCACCCAGAACGTGCAGGCGGTGTTCCCGACCGAGCAGCTGGCTCGGCTGCGCCATGGCCTGGCGCTGGACGGGCAGGCGCTCAAGCCGGCACGTATTGCGTGGCAGAACCCGGAGCAACTGCGCGTGGTGCTGCTTGAGGGCAAGAAGCGCCAGATCCGGCGCATGTGCGAGCTGGTCGGCCTCAAGGTAGTTGGCCTCAAGCGCGTACGTATCGGCAAGGTGATGCTGGGCAACCTGCCGCTGGGGCAGTGGCGCTACCTGGCGCCGCACGAGCAGTTCTGATGGCCAAACACATTCGCGCCTCCGATCTGCGCGCCGTGACCCGGTTGGCCACGCAGGCCACGCTGGCGAGCACCCGCATCAGCGAAGGCGTGCACCAATCGGTCTGGCGCACCATGGGGGTGCCAGGCGGCAGGCAGCGGGACCAGACACGCGGCCTGACCGGACTGGTCTATCGCTGTATCACTGGCGTCACGCAAGCTGTCGGCGTCGGTCTGGACGCTGCGTTATCGCGACTTGAACCATTGCTCGACGCCATGCAGTCCGCGCCCGCAGAGTCGCCGCAGCGCCTGGCGGTGCTGGCCGCACTCAACGGCGTGATGGGCGACCGCCTGCTGGCCGATGGCAATCCCTTGGCGATGCCAATGAGCTTGCACAGCGGCGATGGTCAAACGCTGAATTCGGATGCGCCCGCAACTGGCAAGGCGAACGGCAAACTCCTGCTGCTGGTGCATGGGCTGTGCATGAACGACCGGCAGTGGCAGACCTGGCGCAAGGCCGGCGACGGGACCCTGGAGCCGGGCCTGGACCATGGACAGGCCCTGGCAAAGTCCCAGGGTTTCACGCCGCTGTACCTGCGCTACAACACCGGCCGCCATGTATCCGACAACGGTCGCGACTTGTCTGCGCTGCTGCAGCGGCTGCTCGCCGCCTGGCCCGTGCCGGTGCGCGAACTGGTGGTCGTGGCCCACAGCATGGGCGGCCTGGTCACGCGCAGCGCGGTGCACCAGGCGCAGTTGCAAGGCCAGGACTGGACCGATCGCCTGACACGCATCGTGTTCCTCGGTACGCCGCACCATGGCGCGCCGCTTGAGCGTGCCGGCAACTGGGTCGACCAGTTGCTGGGCCGCACACCCTGGTCGGCACCGTTCGCACGGCTGGCACGCCTGCGCAGCTGCGGTATCACCGACCTGCGCCACGGCCGGGTCGTCGACGACGAGGCTACCGGCCACGACCGGTTCCAGCACGAGGCAGATACCCGCCGGCCGGTGCCGCTGCCGGCTGGCGTCGCCTGCCTGGCCGTGGCCGCGACCCTGGCCGGGCGGCGCAGCCTGGTCGCCGAGCGCCTGCTCGGCGATGGCCTGGTGCCACTGCGCAGCGCGCTGGGCCAACACGGCGATCCAGCCCGCGCGCTGGATTTCGGTCCGAACGACCAGGCCGTTTTTTATCGCACTGGCCACATCCAGCTGCTCAGCGCCCCGGCCGTGGGCCATACGGTCGACGACTGGCTGGCACGCACCGGAGCACCGGCGACACCGGTGCCGCGGGCCCACTGAAAAGGACACTCTCCTACAACCCTGGGCGGTCGGCTACTACAGCCGAAACGCGGCCACGCGCGCACACTGCCATACAACGGTCGGGTTCCTGACACAAGCGCAGGCGCACCGGCCGGGGCGGCACAGCCGCACGATGCGCACGCGCCTCGATCGGTGGCGCGCAACACCTGTCAACAGCACGCACAGGAGGACACACCATGCTGTATTGGGCTCTGGTATTTTTTGTCATATCCGTCATCGCCGGCGTTTTCGGCTTTTCAGGCATATCCGTGGCTACGGCCGGTATAGCGAAGATCCTGTTCTTCATCGCAATCGCCGTGTTCCTGGTGTTCCTGGCGTTGGCGCTGATGGGGGGCGCCCTGGTGTTATGACGCTGCGCCACGCCTGACAGGTGCGACCCACCTGCCAGCCCATGGCGGCGCATTCGGGCCGTCCGCTCGCCCATGGGTATTGAAAGCCGCGCCATCGCCCATAATTGTGGGTTGCCCTGGGCGCGAACAACTCCTGCGGGGAGATTGCGTCCGTTCCCGACAGTTTTAGCCACGGACACCCGAATCCCATGAACAAGCAAACACTATCCTTCCAGGCCGAAGTTGCGCAACTGCTGCACCTGGTCACGCACTCGCTTTACTCCAACAAGGAGATCTTCCTGCGCGAACTGATCTCCAATGCATCGGACGCCTGCGACAAGCTGCGTTTCGAGGCCATCAACGACCCCGGACTGTTCGAAGACGCACCCACCCTGGAAGTGCGTGTCACGCTGGACAAGAAGGCCCGCACGCTGACGATCACCGACAACGGCATCGGCATGAACGAGCAGGAAGCCATCGACAACCTGGGCACGATCGCCAAGAGCGGCACCAAGGACTTCGTCTCCAAACTCACCGGCGACCAGAAGGCCGATTCGCAATTGATCGGCCAGTTCGGTGTCGGCTTCTATTCGGGTTTCATCGTCGCCGACAAGATCACGGTCGAATCGCGCCGCGCCGGCATGGAAAAACAACACGGCGTGCGCTGGGTCAGCGGCGGTGCCGGCGAGTTCCAGGTCGAGACCATCGAGCGCGCACAACGTGGCACCAGCGTCACGCTGCATTTGCGTGAAGACGCCGAGGAATTCACCAGCCACTGGAAGGTCAAGGGCATCATCAACAAGTATTCGGATCACATCAGCCTGCCGATACTGATGCAGAAGGAAGAGTGGAAGGAAGGCGAGAAGATCGAAGGCGACGCGTCCGGTGCCACCAAGGGCGGCGAGATGGTCGTCACCGACGAATGGGAAACCGTCAACAAGGCCAACGCGATCTGGTCGCGCGCCAAGAAGGACATCACACCGGAGCAATACACCGACTTCTACAAGCAGATCAGCCACGACTTCGAAGCCCCGCTGGCCCACACCCACAACCGGGTCGAAGGCAGTACCGAATACACGCAGCTGCTGTACATCCCGGCCAAGGCCCCGTTCGATCTGTGGAACCGCGACAAAAAGGGCGGGCTCAAGCTGTACGTCAAACGCGTGTTCATCATGGACGACGCAGAGGCGCTGCTGCCGACCTACCTGCGTTTCGTCAAGGGCGTGGTCGACTCGGCCGATCTGCCGCTCAACGTCAGCCGCGAACTGCTGCAGGAAAGCCGCGACGTCAAGGCCATCCGTGACGGCTGCACTAAGCGCGTGCTGAGCATGCTCGAAGACCTGGCGCGCAACGACAAGCCGGTTGTCGAAACCCCGGTCGCTGAAGGCGCCGATGCCGTGACCGATGTGGTCAGTGAAGAAGACAAGGCCGCCGCCGAAAGCAACGCCGGCAAGTACACCGCGTTCTACGGTGAATTTGGCGCCGTGCTCAAGGAAGGCCTGGGCGAGGACTTTGCCAACAAGGACCGGCTGGCCAAGCTGCTGCGTTTTGCATCGAGCACCACCGACGGCGTCAGCGTCAGCTTCGCCGACTACAAGGCGCGCATGAAGGAAGGCCAGGAGGCGATCTACTACATCACCGCCGACTCGCTGGCCGCGGCCAAGAACAGTCCGCAACTCGAGGTCTTCAAGAAAAAAGGCATCGAGGTGCTGCTGATGACCGACCGGGTCGACGAGTGGGCGCTGAACCACCTCAACGAGTTCGACGGCACACCGTTGCAAAGCGTGGCCAAGGGTGCGGTCGATCTGGGCACGCTGCAGGACGAAGCCGAGAAAAAAGCGGCAGAGGAAGCCGCCGAAACCTTCAAGCCGCTGCTGGCCAAGCTCAAGGAAGCACTCAAGGACAAGGCCGAAGATGTGCGCGTCACGACCCGTCTTGTCGACAGCCCCGCTTGCCTGGTGGTGCAGGACCACGGCATGAGCACGCAGCTCGCGCGCATGCTCAAACAGGCCGGCCAGCAGGCCCCCGACATGAAGCCGGTGCTCGAGGTCAACGCCGAGCACGCGCTGGTCAAGAAACTCGAAGGTTCGGTGCATTTCGACGACCTGGCCCATATCCTGTTCGACCAGGCATTGCTGGCCGAAGGTGGCATGCCGGATGATCCGGCGGCGTACGTGAAACGGGTCAACGCGTTGCTGGTGTAGATCGCACCATCGCCGGGCGGCAGCAACGCCGCCCGCAGTGCATCCCCGCCGGGGCCACATGGTCATGGGCGGTCTCCGCCTACGAAAGGGCTCGGGACAGGGCATTGCCGCTCTGTTATGGTTTGCTGAGGATGCACGCACCGACCCTTCCCGACACCATCTCCCACGAACTGCTCGCCATCGCGCATGTTGCGCCGCTGCTGGTGTTCCTGTTCGATGGTGACGATCGGCTGCGTTATGCCAACGACGCCTTCCGACAGTGCTTCGCGCTGGCTCCCGACGCCTGCCCCAACTGGTCCGACTTGATGACGCGCTGCCATGCGGAGAAGGTTGGCGCGCTGATTAGCACGTCGGATTTTCCCGCCTGGTTGGCGTCGGCCCGCTCACGCCGCGGCAAATTGCCCTACCGGGCCTTCGAGGCCGACCTGTGCGACGGCCGCTGGGTATGGATTACGGAAACACTGCGTGCTGACGGCTGGATGTTGTGTGTCGCCAGCGATATCACCGAGCTCAAGGTCAGCGGCCGGGCGTTGCGGCAATCGCGCGACCTCGCGCTGCGCGCGTCCCAGACCGATGCCTTGACCGGTATCAGCAACCGTCCCCACATGATGGCCCAGCTGGAACAGCGGCTTATACAGGTGCAGCGGCGCAAGCAGCTATGTGGCATTGCGCTGATCGATCTGGACGAATTCAAGTGCATCAACGACCGGTTCGGCCATCCAGCCGGAGACCTTGTGCTGCAGCATTTCGCCCGCACGGTGCAGCTGACCTTGCGCCATGAAGACGGCTTCGGACGGGTCGGCGGCGAGGAGTTCCTGTTGCTGCTGCCGCGCATTGACAAGCTTGGCATGGAAACCATCATCGGGCGGATCATGGCACTGCTGCGCGCGTCGACCGCGCTGTCCGACTGTACGGAGTTCCGCTACACCTTCTCCGCCGGCCTGTCTGTGCTGGCGCCAGACGACACTGCGAGCAATGCCTATCACCGGGTCGACAAGGCCATGTACCAGGCCAAGGCGGCTGGCCGCAACGGCTATTGCTGGGCGGTAGGCTGAGGTCGGGGAAACTCCGCCGCGGTCGCTGGTGCCGCCTTTTGCATTAGCCGCAACAATCGCGCCGGCACGGGTCCGCATGGGCCGCGTCCAGGCACAGGGCGCATGGAACCGATACTCCCGAGGTGTTTCATCGCGCGCCAAATGCGCAAGCGTCGCACGGCGAATCGCGGGTCATCAGGTTCGTGGCCTGTGCGCCGCGAGGCGTTCGCAGCGTTCGGCGTCCAGTGGCTGCCCGGCCTGGCGGAAGCGCCGGGCTGCCGCCGCGAAAAGCGTTATCGCTTCCTGGTCACGCGGCGTGCGGGCCGCCGCAATATGGCCGCGCACCTCCTCATGCGCCGCATACCACGCGGGCAGGCGCATCACCACATTGGCCAGAAAGGCGCACTGGGTTTCATGCTGCTCGGCCAGCGCCACCTCACCCGCGCGCGCAGCTGCGATTGCCGCCGGCACGGCAAAGGTAATGCGACATCCCGGGCAGGTCTCCAGCGGTCCGCGCACCGATTCGCTGGCGTCTTCCATGACATGCAACGCGGCGGCCGGATCGTCATGGTGCAGATTGATACGGGTGCCGTAGATGCGGTCGAGCAGGTGAAAGCCGATGTCGGTCTGGCGCGCCACGTCCAAGGCGTCATCGATCAGCATGCGAGCCTCATCGCGCCGCCCCTCATGCAACGCCACTTCGGCCAGACGCTGCAAGGCGTGGGCTTCGCCCACGGCTCCGCCGTTGGCGCGATGCAGGCGGACACCCTCATGCAGGTGTGTGCGTGCAGACTGCAGGTCACCGGATAGCCATTCGGCCTCGCCGCGCAAGGTGACACCGAACGCATGGCCACGCGCCGCGCCCAGACGCTTGGCCTCGCTTGCCAGGGCGTCGGCAAATTCGATCACCTCGGCATAGGGTTTGGCGCCATACAGGAAACGTTGCGTGATGCACAGGTGGCCGTCGAACACCCGCAACGCCAGGTGTGGCACGTGGCTGGTTTCCTGCAGATCGGCCCATACGCTGCGATGCAACTCGCCACGTGCATGCGCTGCTGCCGCCTGCGCCCAGGACGCGATCACCACCGACGTGGTGTCGCCCGACTCCAGCGCCAGGCGGCGCGCGGCGGCCGCCTTGACGGTTCCCATAGCGGGGTCGGCCGCGCCCAGTGCGGCCGCGCCCGCATAGGCCAGCGCCTCGCTCAGCCGCCCGTCGACGGAACTGGGCTTGAGGCCGGCGAGCTCGACCAGCGCGCCCTTGGGATCGCCTTGCTTGACCTGGGCCAGCGCAGCCTTGGCAAGCAGGTTGTCCGTCTCGGAGCCGCCGGCGGCGTCGGCCGCCAGGTGGTAGGCCGCCATCGTGCCAGGGTCGCCCATGGCATCGAGCGCCTCGGCGCGCAAACGCAGTGCCTCGGCATGACCGGGCTCGAATTCGAGCAGCGCAGCGAGATGGCGCAGCGCATCGCTGAACGCAGCGAGTCGGACAGCGTCGCGCGCGGCAGCCAGCTGCCAGGGCAGTGCCTCGGGTGCACGGCCCCCCTCACGCCAGTGATGGGCCACCAGGGCCGGCGCCGCATTCGCCTCGCCCAGCGCAGCCGCAATGGCACAGTGCATCTTCAGCTTGCGATGCGGCGGAACTTGTCCGATCAGCGCCTGGCGCACCAGCGCATGCCGGAAGCGATACCGGCCGTTCACCAGGATCAGCACGCCGGCATCCAGCGCCCGATCGAGCGCAGTATCGGTCGACACCCGGGCCAGTGCGGCAATGGCCTGCACCGTATGGATATCCAGCGTGTCGGTACCCAGGGCCATCCAGCGCAACAGGTCGAGCGCCGTTGCCGGCACATCGCACAGGCGCTCGGTGATCGCCTCCGCAGCGCTGTCGGGCAAGCGCTTGTTGTCGTCGCCACTGGCACACCGCGCCAGTTCGACGGCCGCGAACGGGTTGCCTTCGGCCGCCGCCACGATTCGTGCCACCACGGCACTGGATTGCGCAGACGGGGTGGCCAGATTGACGAGGCGCCGGCATTCGTCGTCGTCCAGCGGCTCAACGTCCAGCGGCCAGGCGACGCCGGCGCGCTGCAGCCGCGACAAACCGCGGGCCAGGGCCGCGGACGGGGCCACCGGACGGGTGGCAAAAATCAGGCACAGGGGCGCGCCGGCCACGGCCAGTTGCACCAGCACGTCGACGTCGGCGTCGTCGACCAGGTGTGCGTCGTCGACCTGCAGCAGCAGATTGCTGCCCGACGCCAGCGCCAGCAACAGGCGCCGCATGGCGCCCACCACCTGGTGCCGCCCCAGTGGACCGAGCGGGTCGCCTGCTGGCGCGGCCATTGGCGTGAGCATGGCCAGCACCGTGCGCGCCGAGGCGCCGATGCTGTCAAGCAGGCTGCGATCATCCAGCAGGATCCGTTCAACAATGCCCGCGATCGCGCCATAGGTCCGCCCGCCCTCATCTGCGTCCAGACGCAACACCTTCCATTCGTGGCGCGTCGCCTGGACCGCGATTTCGCGGCACAAGGCGCTCTTTCCAATGCCGGCCGGGCCGCGCAGCACGATGGCGCCGGGCCGCGCGCGCGCCGGCGCCGCCAGCCACGCCGTGACCTGGCCCAGCAGTTGGGCTCGCCCCACGAAAACAGGCCCCATGGCCTGCAAACCTTCCACGCAACGCGCGTACACCGCCTCGGTCCGCGCATCGGGCAATACGCCCAATTCCTGCTGCAGCGCTTCGCGCAGCTGGGCATACCAACGCAACGCCGCAGCGCGGTTGCCGGCCGCCAGCGCACGCTGCATCAGCGCCCGGTGCGCCGGCTCATCGGTCGGCTCATGGCGGGCCAGGTCTTCCCACAAGGCGCCCGCACGCAACAGCTCCAGATGCAGGGCGCGCAGACGTTCACGCGCCGGCTCGGTCCACGCTTCATACCGTGCTCCGGGCAACAGATCGCCACCGTAGCGACTCGCCACATCGGCGCATTCGGCCGGGTCACGCTGCTGCAACGCCGTCTGCGCCTGGCTTTCGAAGTCGTCGACATCCGCTCCCACGGGCCGCTCGGGCCACAACAGCAGCTCTCCCGCCTGCAAGGTGATGCCGTCATGCCGCCCCAGTGCCTGGCGCGCATGGTGCAAGGCCTTGCGCAGGTTCGCCGCACCGGCATCGGGGTCGAGTTGTGGCCACAAGGCATCGATGGCCATGTCCCGTGCGATCCGGCGCCCGGGCTGCAGGCTCAGCAACTGCAACAGATGCGCCGCGCGCAGGCTCGGCCACCGGTCAGCGCCAATGACGGCACCGTCAACGGACACCTCGAAGCGCCCCAGAAGTTTCACATCCAGCCGGGACGGTGGCTCACCAGGCAGCTCATTTCGGTGCGAAGGGGTTTTCATGCGGCCCAGTCTGAACCCGTTGCTTGCGCTGCGCAAGTGCCTTCGAGGCCAGGAACGGATCAGGAACGGCCGCTGGCCATGATGGCCACAGCGGGTCCGTTCCGGCCCCGCGAAAACGCAAGGAGATCACCATGAACACCCGTCAACTGAGTTTTCAGTTACCTGGCAACGAACCCGCCTTTCTGATGTTGCCCCCGACCTTGACGTGCGAGATGCTGCAGCAACTCGAAGCTGCGCTGGCCTCGGCACTGGGCACTTTGCGCCGTGAAGTGCGTGGTGACTCGGCCGATGCGGGCCAGATCGAATACGCATCCTGGTTGCAAACCAGACGCGTCAGGGCGCATTGAATCGCGCGACCCCTCACCCCGAACCATCCCCGCCAAACAAGTCAGGAGAACCCCATGAGTGAAACCACCACCCTTTACGACCGCCTTGGCCGGCGCGACGGCATCACCCGCATCACCCGCACGCTTCTCAAGAACCACTTGGCCAATCCGCTGGTCAGCAACCGCTTCAGCCAGATCGAGGACATGGACCGGGTCGAACGCAACGCGATCGACTTCCTCTGTGCCGGCTCGGGTGGACCAGAGAGTTATGCCGGCAAGGACATGCTGAGCACCCACCGCGGCATGAACATCAGCGAGCAGGAGTTCGTCGCCGTAGTTGACGACATCCTGGCGGCCCTGGAGACCTGCGAAGTCGACGCACCCGTGCGAGGCGAGGTGCTGTCCATCCTGTGGTCGCTCAAGCCGCAAGTGGCACGGGTCTGAGCCAATTCGGCGCGAAGGAAGTGCATGGCGCGCACTGCGGCAACGCGGCCGCACGTATCCGCAAGGCCCGTCTGCCTCACTGCGCCCGCAACATGCGCGCCGGCACCAGTCCCCGCTTGCCGTTTTCCAGGCTCACGTCGTAGGCCAGCTCGGGGCCGTTGCGTCCCTTGACCTGGCGCACCACGTTGACCTTGGCGCGTATCCACTGGCTGCCGTATTTGGCCATCACGACCTGCCCGGCGGCGAATTCCGGCGCAAGCGCCGTAGGTACTGGTGGCGCGGGTGCGGTCCGTGCGGCAGGCGCCGCCGAGGCCTTGGCGTGCTTTCCCGATTGAGGGCACAAGACCTCCCACTGCTGCGAAATGCCCAGGCCGCCACTGGCGTTGTCGCGCCCGACGATCTTGCCTTGTACGTCACGCCATTTGCTGCGGCCCACACCAATATCGCGGTTGTCCCACACGCCTGCCAATTGATAACTGTTGCCGTCCACCGGCGTAATGCGCCCGGCCTTGCAGTCCGCACTGGCGCGATAGACCTTCTTCAGGTCATGGTCCAGCAGTGCTTGTTTGACGCAGGCCGTGTCGCCCGGTTGCCAGTTGGCACACCAGCCCTCGATCTCCTCGCGGGTGATACGCGCCTGCGCGACGGCGTTCCCGGTGTCGGCGCCGGTCAGCGAAAAGATAGTGGGGTTGGCGCACTTGCTGCACAGCGCCAGCCACTCGGCCGTGGCCATGGTACCGGTGCACAGCAGCGCGAGGGCCACGCAGCTGCCGCGCAGCGTTGACAACAGCCGACGAAACAGGGGTCGGCATATTCCGGGCATGGCGAACTCCTCGTCGGTCGAGGTCGGAATTTTGCGACAGATCGCCAGTGCGTGCACCTCCCAAATGGGAGGCTTGTCAAAACCCGTGAGTTGCCACGCGTGCGGGCAAAACACCGTCGCGCGCAGCACGCTGCGCCGACACGAAGGCGTCGTGCACGCTCAGGAATATGCGGCCATCCAGTCGTTGGCCCAGGTCGGTGCCGCGCAGCCGGTCCATCACCGGCCCCTTGACCTCGGCCAGCAAGAACGCAATGCCACGTGCGGCCAGGCTGCGCTCGAGTTCGGTCAACACCTCCAGCGCGGTGGCGTCGATCTGGTTTACAGCCGAACAGATCAGCAGGACCTGGCGCAGCTGCGGGTCGGCGCGCAACTGGTCACCGATGCGGTCCTCCACCACGGTCGCATTGGCAAAGAACAGGCTCTCGTCGACGCGCAGCGCCAGCAAACCGGGCACGGTCTCGACCTGGTGGCGCAACACGTTGCGGAAATGCTCGGTGCCCGGTACACGACCAACCACGGCCATGTGCGGCCGGCTGCTGCGCCACACAAGCGCCCCCAGCGACAAGGCCACACCGGTCAGGATGCCGGCCTCGACACCGAGCAACATCACCCCCAGCGCCGTGCCGACCAGCGACAAGGCATCGGCGCGGTCATATCGCCAGGCACTGCGCAGGCTGTGCAGATCCACCAGGCCCAGCACCGCCACGACGATGGTTGCCGCCAGCACCGCATGTGGCAAGTAGAAGAACAGGCCTGTCAGCGCAGCGATCACCAGGGTCATCAGCAGCGCCGACACCACACCGGCCAGCGGCGTGTGTGCGCCAGCCGAGAAGTTGACCACCGAGCGCGCAAAGCCGCCCGTAACCGGATACCCCCCGGACAAGGCACTGGCCATGTTGGCCGCGCCCAGGCCCAGAAGTTCGCGGTTGGGCACGATGCGCTGCTGGCGCTTGAGCGCCAAAGACTGCGCCACCGACACACTTTCGACGAATCCGACCAACGTGATCAGCAGGGCCGGCAACCACAACAGACCCAGCGTGCCGGCATCGGGAAGCACCAGCGAGAACTGCGGCAAACCCTGCGGCACCGTGCCCACGACGGCGATTCCCGCAGTCCGGTCGAGTTTCCAGCCGGCGACGACCGCGATGGACAGCAGCACCGCGAGCATGGGTGCGAGTTTGGCCAGCAGCCCGGCACGCGCCGCAGACAAGCCCCAACGCACCAGTAACGGCGCCATCGCACTGCGCGCGAGCCACAGGAACAGCAGCGACGCCACGCCGACCAAGGCGGTCGGCAGATGGGTGTCAGGCAAGGCACGCACCAGTCCAGCGAGCTTGTCGGGCACACCGGCGCCACTGACCGAGACGCCGAGGATGTAAGGCAGTTGCCCAACCGCAATCAACAGCGCTGAGCCGGTGATGAAACCGCTGATCACCGGATGGCTCAGCAGATACGCCAGAAAGCCCAGGCGCAGCACACCGAACACCAGCAACATGACTCCAGAGATCAGCGCCAGTTGTACCGCCAGGGCCACGTATTGCGCACTACCCGCCTGCGCCAGCGGCGCCAGGGCGCTGGCCGTCATCAACGAGACAACTGCCACCGGACCCACCGCCAGTGTCATGCTCGAACCGAGCAGTGCATAGGCCACCAGCGGCAGGATGCTGGCATAAAGCCCCATCTGGGGCGGCAATCCCGCCAGCATGGCATAAGCCAGGCTCTGCGGGATCAGCATCACGGTGACGATGAGACCGGCGGTCAGGTCGCCCGTCAGCCAGGCGCCCTGGTAGTTGCGCAACCAGGCCGGCAACAGCGAGGGTTTCAGCGCGCGCCTTCGGTTAGAAGCGACGGCCGGGCCTTGCTGACCCAGTCGAACACCCACATGCCCGCGAGCATCGCCACCACGAACACGGCGGCCTTGGGTTGACCCGCGCCCAGCGACACCAGCGCCGGTCCCGGGCAGAAACCGGCCAGGCCCCAGCCGACACCGAACACCAAACTACCCAACACCAGCTGGCGATCGATCTGACCCGGTTTCGGCAGAAACATGGCGCCGCCCAGGAAATTGGTGGTGCGCTGGCGCGCCACCGCAAATGCCACGGTGCCGACGACGATGGCGCCACCCATGACCAGTGCCAGCGAGGGATCCCAGGCGCCGAACAGGTCGAGGAAACCAATGACCTTGCCCGGGTCGGTCATACCCGACAGGATCAGGCCAAGGCCAAAAATCAGGCCCACGGCGAATTCAACAATGCGGTTCATATCAATATCTCCAGACTCGGTTCGGCATCAGGCCAGCACATGCCGGACCAGGTAGACGACCGCAAAACCGGCCCCCATGAACGACAGCGTCGCGACCACCGACCGCGGTGACAGGCGCGACAAACCGCACACGCCGTGCCCGCTGGTGCAGCCCGAGCCGTAACGCGTGCCGACACCCACCAAAAGACCGGCCAGCACCAGCAGGCCCCAGCCGGCATCGATGCGTGGCACTATGGGTGTGGCTAGCAGAGCGTAAACCAGGGGCGCAGCCAGCAGCCCCAGCAGGAAGGACAGACGCCAGCCGGTGTCGCCGGCCCGTGGGGCCAGCAGTCCGCCGACGATGCCGCTGATGCCTAGCACACGGCCGTTGAGCAGAATGAACAGCGCTGCCGACAGGCCCAGCAATATGCCGCCAATCAGCGAGGTCCAGGGCGTGAAGTGGTTCCAGTCGATGGTCATGGTTGGGTCTCCGGCTCTGACTTGCAAAATTGTTCGTACAGGGTCTGCATCACTGCCTGCGCCTGCGGGCTGTCGATGCGGTAATGGATGGCCTTGCCTTCGCGCCGGGTGCTGACCAGCCCTTCGTCGCGCAGCACACCGAGCTGTTGCGACAGGGTCGGCTGGGCCACGCCGACGCGCTGCTCGAGCTCGCCAACGCGTAGCTCGCCCTGGGCCAACTGGCACAACAACATCAGCCGATCGGGATTGGACAGCGCCTTCATCAGGCGGCAGGCTTGATCGGCCGACGCGCGCATCTCGGCCATATCCAATGCAGCGGGATCACGCACCATGCTGACGAACTCCTTTTGACAAAGGCGCCATCATAGTTTATTCAAAGATAGTTTGTTCCAGGACAAACTATTCGCGTATATTTTGTTGTAGCCGGCCGGGTTCGCAGGCCTGCGTTCGGCGCGCCGCGGTCGCAGCGGTGAAGTCAGCGGATCTTGCCGAGCATGGTTTCCATATGTTCGAGCATGTGCGCCACCCCTTCTTTCGCCTGGGCGTCGTCGCCCATGCGCTCGCTGAGCTCCTGCTCCATGAAACACACCGTCATGCGCACATAGGCGCTGTCCAGGGCCTTGCGCACCGCCGACATCTGGCTGGCAATGCTCAGGCAGTCGTCGCCTTCCTCGATCATGCGCTGGACACCGCGCAGCTGGCCCTCCGCCCGCTTGAGGCGGTGCAGCAGGTCGGTACGCGTCTTCTGGTCTTTGAGCATGGTCATGGCGCAATTCACCGCAACGCGGTTGTCAGTCGTGGAACGCGCCATTATCTTGTCACTTCAACTGCGTGCCACCGGCGTCGAACACCTGCACCACGATGGGCCCGCGCCCTGCCCCAGTGGGGGCGGCTCGTCGGCGAGCCCGTTCTGCGCATTGCCGCCGAACGCCATGTCGAACCGGTAGTCCTGCGCTGGGCCAGGCCTACCGTTTCGTTGCCGGCGGTCATGGCTCAGGCCTTGCCCGGTGCTTTGACCGGCACTCCGACCTTCTTGAGCATGGTGCCCAGCGGGCAGATGTTGGTGAAGCCGGACTGGAACAGGTTGAAGCCGACAAACACGGTGAAGGCCAACCACCACGGGCTGACAAACAAGGGGCTGCCTTCGACGCCCAATGCGAGCGACAACAGGATAAAAAGTCCGGCAAGTACACGGACATAACGTTCGACGGTCATGGAAAATCTCCTTCAGAGGTTAAGAAAAAAAACAGGCCTGGCTCAGGGTCACTTGTCGGCAAGGCGCACGATGCCCAGCGCCTTGAGCACATACTTTTCGTACACCGGCTCGACGTTGCCGGTCTTCATCTTGTGCATGAAATATTTCTCGAAGCCGATCTTGGCCAGATGGACCCACTTGCCCTTCTTGAACCAGTTCACGTTGCGCGGCGGAATCTGCGGCAAGGCCACAAACGCCGCGCCGGTGTCGCCCATGTCGGCCAGGCAGATCGCATTCCAGGTCGCACGCGCCGTGGGCTGCTTGCCGGCCATTTCGTCGGCGATGTTGTGCGCGATGGCCGTAACCATGGTCTCGATCATGTAGCCGGTCTTGGGTGCGCCGGTAGGCACGGGCGTGACCTCCACCGGCGCAATAGCAACGCATACGCCGGCCGAGAAGATGTTCTTGAAGGCCTTGCTGCGCTGGAACTCGTCGATCAGCACGAAGCCGCGCGGATTGCAAAGGCCGGGCACAGCGGCCACCGGATCCACGCCCTTGAACGCCGGCAGCATCATGGTCAGCTTGAACGGCACCTCGTGCTCCTTGTGCAACTGGCCCTTGTCGTCGAGCTCGGACACATGCAGCTTGTCGGCATCGACCTGCGTGGTCTTGGCATTGGTGATCCACTTGATGTTGTGCCCGCGCAGTTCCGACTCCAGCATCGACTTGCTGTCGCCGACGCCGCCCAGCCCCAGGTGGCCGATGTAGGGTTCGCTGGTGACATAGGTGATCGGCACCTTGTGGCGCAGCTTGCGCTTGCGCAGGTCAGCGTCCAGGATGAAGGCGAACTCGTAGGCTGGCCCGAAGCAGCTCGCGCCCGGCATCGCGCCCACGGCGATCGGGCCGGGGTCCTTCAGGAACTCCTGGTAGTCGGCCCAGAACTGCTCGGCATGGGGCACGGTGCACACCGAGTGCGTATGTCCGCCATGTGGCCCTGCGCCCGGCACTTCGTCAAACGCCAGCTTGGGGCCAGTGGTGATGATCAGATAGTCGTAGTCCAGCGTATCGCCACCATCGAGCGTGAGCTTGTTGCCCGGCGCGTCGATGCTGCTCACCGCCTTCGCGATGAAGTCTATGCCCTTGCTCTCGAGCGCCGGCGCGATCGGCATCGTCACCACCGGACGCTCGCGCCAGCCTACCGCGACCCAGGGGTTGGACGGCGTGAACTGGAAATAGTCGACCGGGTTGACGACGGTGATGCGGTGCGCGTTGGGCAGCAGTGCCCGCATTTCGTAGGCAGCGGGCATGCCGCCGATTCCGGCTCCGATGATGACGATATGGGCCATGGTTGCCTCCTTGCAGTTGATTAGCCGATGGGCGCAGCGTCTGCGCGCGCTGCCATGCGACGCCGGAAAACGGCGTAATACAGAACCGGGATCACGACCAGCGTCAGCAGTGTCGAAACGAAGATGCCGAAGATCAGCGACACCGCCAGACCATTGAAGATCGGGTCGTCCAGGATGAAGAAGGCGCCGATCATGGCTGCCAGACCGGTCAGCACAATGGGTTGTGCACGCACCACCGCCGACGACAAGACGGCTTGCTGGAACGGCACACCCCGCGCGACCTCAAGTTCGATGAAGTCCACCAGCAGAATGGAGTTGCGCACGATGATGCCGGCCAGCGCGATCATGCCGATCATCGACGTCGCGGTGTATTGCGCGCCCATAAGCGCATGGCCCGGCATCACTCCAATGATGGTCAGGGGGATAGGCGCCATGATGACCAGCGGCGTGATGTAGCTGCGAAACTGCGCCACCACCAGCAGGTAGATCAGGATCAGGCCGACACCATAGGCGGCGCCCATGTCGCGGAAGGTCTCGTAGGTGATCTGCCATTCGCCATCCCACTTGATCGCGTAGGACCGGAACGGGTCGCTGGGCTGGCTGATCCAGTATTCACCCAGTTCGCCAGTACCCGGCAAGGCCGCTTCCTTCAGATGTGCACGGATGCCGAACAGACCATACAGCGGCGAATCGATGAAGGCCGCAGCGTCCTTGGCGTCAGGCAGCGGGCGCTCGCCCACATCGCCCATCACATAGGTCAGCGGTTGAAGATCCTTCGTGTACAGGGTCTTGTCGATGACTCCGGTCTCAACCTGCACCAGTTCGGACAGGGGCACCAGCGTGCCGTTGGCCGCACGCATGGGCAGCGCGAGCAAGGCCTCCAGTCCGATCTGGCGCTCCAGCGGCAGTTGCAGCCTCACAGGCACCGGGTATTTGGACTGTCCATCGTGCAGATAGGTGGTGTCCGCGCCTTGCAATGCGGCTTGTACGGTCTGGGCCACGGCCGATACCGGTATGCCCAGTGTCTCGGCACGCTGGCGCTGCACGCGCAGGAAGCTGCGCGGGGCATCGCTTTGCAGGGTGCTGTCGATACCCACCACATGCGCGGTGTTGCCAAATGCTGTCACGATGCGTTGCGCCAACTCCTGGCGACCGGCTTCGTCCGGCCCGTACACCTCGGCCACCAGCGGTGACATCACTGGCGGACCCGGCGGCACTTCGACCACCTTGACGCGCGCATGGTGGCGCGCGCCGATCGCGTCCAGCGCCGGACGCAGGCGCTGCGCGATCGCGTGGCTCTGCTCATGGCGATGCGCCTTGTCGACCAGATTGACCTGCAAGTCGCCCTGTTCGGCATCGGCGCGCAGGTAATATTGGCGCACCAAGCCGTTGAAGGTGATCGGGGAGGCCGTGCCGGCGTAAGCCTGCAGGTTCTGCACCTCCGGCTGGGCCGCCAGGTAGGCACCCATGTCCTGCAACACCGCCGCCGTGTCCTCCAGCGGCGTGCCGGCCGGCATCTCCAGCACCACCTGAAACTCGCTCTTGTTGTCGAACGGCAGCATCTTGAGCACCACCCACTGCACCGCGGCCAGGCCAACCGACAACATCAACGCTGCCAGGATGCCCAGCGCCAGCAACCAGCGCTTGCGCGCGCTTTGCAGCATCGGCAGCAGCAACCAGGTGAACAGGCGTTGCAGGCGCCCGGGTCGGACCTCATCATCGGTTTGCGCATCGGCCGCATGGTTGGCTCCGGGCGCATGCGACTTCATGAGGCGCAGTGCCAACCAGGGCGTGACGGTGAATGCGATCGCCAGCGACAAGGCCATGCCCAGGCTGGAGTTGATCGGGATAGGGCTCATGTACGGCCCCATCAGACCGCTCACGAAGGCCATCGGCAGCAAGGCCGCGATCACCGTCAGCGTGGCCAGGATGGTCGGGCCACCGACCTCGTCAACCGCCGCCGGAATGATCTGGCGCAGCGACTTGCCGGGCTCGAGTTGCTGGTGCCGGTGGATGTTCTCGACCACGACGATCGCATCGTCGACCAGGATGCCGATCGAGAAGATCAGCGCGAACAGCGAGACCCGGTTCAGCGTGAAGCCCCAGGCCCAGGACGCGAACAAGGTGGCGGTCAGCGTCAGGATCACCGCCGCGCCGACGATGACGGCCTCGCGCCGGCCCAGTGCAAGGCCCACCAGAAGGATCACCGAACCGGTGGCAAATGCCAGTTTCTGGATCAGCTTGTTGGCCTTCTCGGCCGCAGTCTCGCCGTAGTCGCGCGTGATGGTCGTCACGATGTTTTCGGGGATGACGGTGTTGCGCAGCTCGTCCAGTCGCGCGCGCGCGGCACGGGCGACGTCAACCGCGTTCTGACCTGGTTTTTTGGTCACCGTCAGCGTCAACGCCGGAAACGACTGCCCTGCCGCGCCGGGGACCGTCGCAGTGGCGCCATCGGCGGCAGCAGCCACCGAGGTGCCGGGCGTGAACCAGACATACTGGTGCGGCGTCTGGGCACCGTATTCAACCCGGGCCACTTCACGCAGGTACACCGGCCGTCCATTGCTCACACCGACAACCAGATCGGCCACCTCGTCGGCACTGCCGATCAGGTTGCCGGTCTCCACCGTCAACATGCGCGTGTTGCCGGCACTGCGGTCCACCACTGAGCCGGCTGGCAAGCCCATGTTGGCGGCCGCCAGCGTCTGTTGCAGACGCAACAGATCGACACCGCGCTCGCGCATGCGACCCGGATCGAGCCAGACATTGACCGCACGACCCGGCCCACCGATGGTTTGCACCTCGCGCGTTCCCGGCACGCGCTTGAGTTCGGCCTCGAGTGTGCTGGCCACGCGCTGGAGATCCACGGCCGCGATATGGTCCTGGCTCCACAAAGTGACACCCAGCACCGGCACATCGTCGATGCCCTTGGGCCGCACGACCGGCGGCAAGGCGCCCAGATTGCTTGGCAACCAGCCCTGGTTGGCGTTGAGCACGTCGTACAGGCGCACCAGTGCCTCGGTACGCGGCACACCCACCTTGAACTGCACCGTCAGCACCGCCATGCCGGGACGCGACACGGAGTAGGTGTGTTCGATGTCGGCGATCTGGCCCAGCACCTGCTCGGCCGGACGCGCCACCATGTTCTGCACATCGGCGCTGCTCGCGCCCGGAAACGCAATCAGCACATTGGCCATCGTGACATTGATCTGCGGCTCTTCCTCGCGTGGTGTCACCAGCACTGCGAACAGGCCGAGCAACAAAGCCACCAGCGCCAGCAACGGGGTCAGCGCGTTGTCCTGGAAGGCATGCGCGAGACGCCCGGCCACGCCCAGGCGCTCCGGTGTCTCCGTCGGTTGCGTTGATTCGTGTGTCGCCATGGTGGGTTACTCCGCAATCGCACCCGGCAGACCGGCGCGTACCGGGTCGAGCGCAACCCGCTCACCTGCGCGCAGGCCGGTCACGACTTCGACTGTGTCGCCATGGGCGGGGCCAACACGGATGGCGCGCAACATGAATCCATCGGCCGCAGCTACATAGGCCGCGGTCAGTTCGCCGCGACGCAACACGGCGCGCGCGGGCAGGCTGAGCCGGTCGGTCGCCGCCACGCCGGGGGCCGGGTCGGCCGTTTGCGCCTGCACCCGCACCGTCTGGCCCGGACGCAGATTGGCCGCAGCTGCCGGCAAAGGCAGCCGCAACTCCACCGTCTGCGACACCGGATCAGCTGTCGGCTGCATGTCGCGTGCCGTGGGCGCCAGTCGCTGTCCGTCGGGCAGGACCACGGCCACCTGGCTGGCCGCATTTACCATCGCCACCCGCGACGCCGGCACCTGGGCCACGGCCCGCAGCAGTCCGGGCTGGTAGATCGTCACCAGCGCGCGACCGGGCATCGCCAGGTCACCGGTCTCGACATGGGTGGTCAGAACCACCGCATCGAACGGCGCGCTCACCGCGGCAAAGCCCTGGGCCACCGAAGCCTGGCTGCGGGCCGCCTGGGCCTGGGCCACGGCCGCCTGGGCCGACTTGACCTGGTTCTCCGCACTGTCCAGCGCCGCAGCGCTGAGAAAGCCGTTCTTCTGCAGCGCGCGGTTGCGCTCGAGCACCTGCTGCACACTGCGCAACTCCGCCTGTGCCTGCGCAACGGCCGCATCGCTGCGCGCCGTATTGGCACGCACTTCGCGGTCATCGAGTTGTACCAGTGGCTGCCCGCGGCGCACCTTGTCTCCGGCCGCTACCCGCAGGGCCAGCACGTTGCCCCCGACCTGCGCCGTGACCGTGGCCTGGCGCACCGGCTCGAGCACCGCGTCGAATTCGAGCACGGCGCCACTGGCGGCAGCGCCGACCCGCACCGTGGGCACGCGGATACCGGCCGGGTCGGTCGACTGCGCCATCGCTGTTCCCAGCAACATGATGGCGGCAATCGGAAATGTGTAGATTAGTTTCATGCGTCCTCCCTGCATACCCCATATAGTATATACCCACTAGGGTATGTTGCCATTGTCACGCGGCGGACGGGTGCGACTCTTGCGCCAGATCAATGTGACGTCCGATCTTCACATCCGACGCTGCTGATGCGCCGATCGGCCGTCACTTCAAGCCCGAATGGCACCCGCCATCAAAACCCGCGTCCACGGTAAAACGTAAACTTGCGCGCATCCACCCGTCCTGGAGAGAGCCATGTCGTATCTGTTGTTGATCGTGGAACCCCACGGCCAGCGCGCCGAGCGCGGCGTCGACGCGGGCCAGCGCGTGTACGCCGAAATGGGCGCGTTTGCCGCCACACTGCAGGATCGCGGCCTGTTGCTGGGCGTCGAATCACTGCGCTCGGACGCCGAGGGCACGCGGGTGCAGGTGCGTGACGGCCAGCCCCGGCTGCTCGATGGACCCTTCACCGAAACCAAGGAAATGGTCGGCGGCTTCTTCCTGTTGAACTGCGCCACCCGCGACGAAGCATTGGCGATTGCGCAGCAATGCCCGGCTGCGGCCTGGGCCACGGTGGAAGTGCGCGAAATCGGGCCCTGCTACGAATGACCGGCGATCGCGCCGAGGATCCTGCAGTCCGGTCTGCGCAAGGTCCAGGGCACGCAAAACACGGCCGATGTCGATTCCTTGCCAATCCGTTCGTCGTCAGGTAGAACACTTGCATAGTGCCGGTGTAAACGTTACCCACCCGCAAAGGACACCCCATGGCTTATTACGTTGATGGATTTGTCGTACCCGTGCCCACGGCGAAACTGGCAGACTACAAAAAGATGGCACGCCTGGCCGGCGCGATATTCAAGGAACATGGCGCACTCACCGTCACCGAATGCCTGGCCGACGACGTCAAGCCCGGCAAATCGACCTCGTTCCCGCAAAGCGTCAAGCTCAAGGCCGACGAGACTGTCGTGTTCTCGTGGATCACTTACACATCACGCAAACACCGTGACAGTGTCATGGCCAAGGCCATGAAAGACCCGCGCATGCCGATGGACCCCAAGACCTTTCCGTTCGACGGCAAGCGCATGATCTTCGGCGGCTTCAAGACCATCGTGGAGCTCTGAAGCGACCGGGCAAAGTGCCTTCGTGATCACGCGTCACTCGCTGACACTCTCGCGCGCATGCCATCTGCCAACCTGAACGACCACATCGCCGCTGTGTGGCGCCTGGAATCGGGCAAGGTGGTCGCCAAGGTCGCACGCATGTTGCGCGACGTCGGCCTGGCCGAGGAAACCGCGCAGGACGCGCTGGTCACGGCACTCGAACGCTGGCCGATCGATGGCTTGCCCGACAACCCGGGGGCTTGGCTCATGACCACCGCCAAGAACCGCGCACTCGACCGCCTGCGCCAGCAGGCCATGCAGGCGCGCAAGCACGAGGCCATCGGTCAGGAACTCGCCGCCCTGCAGGCCGACGTCGTGCCCGACTTCGTCGACTCGCTCGATGCCGCGCGCGAGGACGACATCGGCGACGACCTGCTGCGCCTGATCTTTACCGCCTGTCACCCGGTGCTGTCGACCGAGGCACGTGTCGCATTGACACTGCGCCTGCTCGGCGGGCTCAGCACGGCCGACATTGCCCGCGCCTTCCTGACGCCAGAGCCGACCATTGCACAACGCATCGTGCGCGCCAAGCGCAGCCTGAGCGCGGCCCGCGTACCGTTCGAGGTGCCCAATCACGCCGAACGGGGGCGCCGCCTGGACTCGGTGCTGGAGGTGATCTACCTGATCTTCAACGAGGGATATGCCGCCGGATCGGGCGACGACTGGATGCGCCCGGCCCTGTGCGACGACGCGCTGCGCCTGGGCCGCGTGCTGGCCACATTGATGCCCCGGGAGGCCGAAGTCCATGCCCTGGTCGCGCTGATGGAGATCCAGGCCTCACGTGCCCAGGCACGCGTCGATGCCAACGGCCATGCCGTGCTGCTGTCCGATCAGGACCGCAGTCGCTGGGATCGCCCGTCGATCGAGCGCGGGCTAAACGCGCTGGCGCGCAGCGATGCGCTGGTAACAGGCCGCGGCCCGTACGCCCTGCAGGCGGCGCTTGCGGCCTGCCACGCCCGCGCCCCCAGCACCGCCGCCACCGACTGGCATCAGATTGTGGGCTTGTACGACGCGCTGATTGAGTTGGCGCCGTCACCGGTGATCGCGCTCAATCGCGCCGTTGCCGTGGGAATGGCGTTCGGCCCACAGGCTTCACTGGATATCGTCGATCAACTGACGCAAGACGCGCAACTGGACACCTACCCTTGGCTGAGCGGTGTGCGCGGCGATCTTCTGGAAAAACTCGGTCGCATGGACGAGGCCCGAGCGGCATTCGAGCAGGCCGCGGCAAAAACACGCAATACCCGCGAACGCGAGATGCTGCTGCAACGGGCCAACGCAAAACCCGCGGCGCGCAATGGACGGGACACTGCCGGATAATTCCCTGGCCTTTACAACCCGAGACACAAGACGATGATCACGTTCTATTACAACGCTGCACCCAACCCGGCCAAGGTCGCACTGTTCCTGGAGGAATCCGGTCTGCCCTATGACATCGTGCCGGTCGACAGCCGCAAGGGTGAGCAGCACGCACCCGCATTCACCGCGCTCAATCCGAACGCCAAGGTTCCCGTCATCGTGGACGACGGCGTGGTGGTGTTCGACAGCAATGCCATCCTGCTCTACCTGGCCGAGAAAACCGGCAAATTCCTGCCGGCCAACACCCCCGCGGCGCGTGGCCCGATGTTGTCGTGGCTGATGTTCGTGGCCAGTGGCATCGGCCCGTACTCCGGCCAATGCGTGCATTTCAGGCACGCCGCGCCCGAACCAAAGGAATACGCGCTCAACCGCTACGACTTTGAAGCCTGGCGCCACTGGGGCATCCTGAACGATCACCTGGCCAACAGCACCTTCATGCTCGGTGACGATTACAGCCTGGTCGACATGGCCGTATGGGGCTGGGCCCGCATGGGACCGTACGTGCTGGGCGAAGGCGCCTGGGACAAACTGCCCCACGTCAAGCGCCTGCTCGACACCATCAATGCCCGCCCGGCAGCGCAGCGTGCCGAGGCGATCAAGACCCGCTACACCTTCAAGACCGAAATGGACGACGCCGCGCGCAAGGCGATGTTCCCGCAGAACGAGCGTCTGGCCCAAAAGGCCTGAGCGAGCGCCCGATCGTGGGACGCTGTCAGCGCCCCACGCTTTGTCCGGCGATACGCTGGCGCAGTTCGCGCAGCTTGGCCTTCAGTGCCTGGGTGTGGGGCACACCCATGCGCATCAGGATCTTCTGACCGGCAGAGCGCGACTGCAGATCCGGATCGGCATATTCATACCGCACCCAGGGACGCTGGACCGCGATAGGGCCCTGCACCTGGGTCAATGTCAGCGTGATCGGCTTTTCGGGTTCGGGCGTCTGCAACAGATGGTCGATCACCTCGACCATCCGATTGTTGAACTGCTTGTTCGGGTAGCCCAGCGACTCGTACGCTTTTTGCAGCGTCGGGTACATGCGCACGTACAAGGCCACGGCACCCGCGGTATCGATGCCGGTCGCAAAACGCACAAACGCCGAATAACGGTCGGCATTACCTTTGGCGACATACATGTCACCGTCGCGCTCAAGCACCAGGAAGCGGGCCGGCGCAGGCACCACAGGCCATAGCCGCACCGCGGCATGCGGCCGTCCCAGATTGTCGACCGTCGCGACCACACGGCGCGCGAAATCATCCAGATCGAAAAACGACAGCACCGACTCCCGGCCCATCAGGCCGATCAGTGCATCGCGCACCGCATCGCCCTGCATTTCCAGCGGCGGCAATAAGGGCGCGGACGCCGCCTGCTGTGCGGCAACCGCTTCGATCGGGTAGTCTGCGGCCTGCGAGGCTGGTGGCTCTGGCGCCTGCACCACCGCCTCGGACGGTGGCAGCTCGACGGCAGCGACCGGCGCCTCGATCTGCATCTGCTGCTTTTGCCACCACAGGTAGGTGATGGCACCGAGGCCCAGCGCCACGATGAGGGCAATCAACCAACGGGAAAAATGTTGCATGGACTCCTGTTCACGCCCGCACACCGATCAGGGTATGGCGCGGTCCTGGCAGGAATCAAGAGACCTGACTCCATGCAGAACCGCATGACGACATGTATGTGTTGCTACACGGCCCAGTTTACGCGAGTGGGCGACGCAGTCTTGCGTCACCGCCTGCAACGCCCGACAACGGGTCAGGCGTCGCGCACGTCGGCGATCACCGTGTCGCCAAAGTCGGCCCGCGCCAGGTAAGCCAGCACCCGCTGTGCTGCGTCAGTTGGCGACGTCAATGCCTTCGTCTGCTGAAGACGCACGAAATTGTCACGGTCAGGAAATGCCGCCGGGTCTCCCGCACGCAAGGCCGCTTGCATGTCGGTGTCGATCACGCCTGGCGCCAGGGAAACGATACGTACCGGGTGGCTCTGTCGCGCCTCGTCCAGCGCCACACAGCGACTGAAATGGTCCATGCCGGCCTTGGCGGCGCAATACAAGGCGCTGCCGGCCATCGCTCGGCGCCCCAGCCCGGACGAAATATTCAGGATCCGGCGCGGCATGGTCCAGCCACGCGTGGCCGCGAGGAATACCGACGTCAGCTCAATTGGCGCCAGCAGATCGATCTGCAGGGTCTGCGCCATATCTCGCGCCTGGCCCGCCTCTAGCGGTCCCAGGTGCCCGATCACGCCGGCATTGTTGATCAGGGTGACGCTGGCGCATGTCGCCACGTCCTGCCCGGCCAGCCAGGCGTGCAGACGCTCGGCCACCGGCGTCGGATTGGCCAGATCGGCCTGCCACTGGGTGAGTCGGGTGCCCTGGCGCTGGGCGCGCGCCGCCAGCAGCTCGGAGCGCTGGCGCGAGATACACAGGAGCACGGCATCAGACACACATAATTGTTCGGCCATGGCCAATCCCATGCCACGCGATGCCCCTGTCAGAATGGTCAGTTGATGCATATTCCCCTCCATATAAGGGCATTGTGCGTCAAGCCAGCGCACGCATTGTCATTGCGCCGATGCCGGGACCATGACAATGAAGGCCACGACCCTATTCAATTGCAAGAAGGATCTTTCTTCCATGCCTTCCCACACCAGTTTTTCCGACGCCGCCATCAAATGGGACCAGCGTTTCAGCGAACCCGACTATCTTTTCGGAACTGAACCCAATGTCTACCTGCGCGACCAGGCCGCGCACCTGCCGCGCAAGGGTCATGCCCTGTGCGTGGCCGACGGTGAAGGTCGCAACAGTGTCTGGCTGGCGCGCCAAGGTTTGCAAGTACAGGCTTTCGACATCTCGTCCGTCGGGGTGGCCAAGGCGCGCAAGCTGGCGCAGGAAGCCGACGTGCAAGTCGACTACCACATCGCCGACTGCGACCAATGGAACTGGCCGCAAGCGCAATTCGATGTGGTCGCGGCCATCTTCATCCAGTTTGCCGATCCGGACATGCGCAGCCGACTGTTCGCCCGCATCGTGCAATGCCTCAAGCCAGGCGGCCTGCTGATACTGCAGGGATACACACCGCTGCAGATCGAATACAAGACCGGCGGGCCCGGCATTCTGGCCAACCTGTATACCGAAGAACAGTTGCGCAGCGATTTCGCCGACATGGACATGCAGGAGCTGCGTTTGTATGAAGAGGATCTGGCCGAGGGCGACCATCATCTGGGTCGCTCCGCGCTGGTGGGCATGCGCGCGCGCAAACGCTGAGGTGGCGCGCGTCGGGCCATCGGCCCGGCCGCCTAAAATGGCCGGTCTCCGACCCCGTTCTGACGTGCCGACCTCCCTCTCCCATACCCGCGACGACCACACCCTTTGGCGTGCCGACCTGACGCGCGGGCGTCAACTGGTGTCGGCGGCGCAATTGCAGCGGTGGCTGGCAACCCGGGGAACCGTGTTGACCGATGACGCGCAAGCGCCGCTGCTGTTCGAAGTTGTCGAAGGCACGCATACGGCGTCAAACGGTGCACGTATTCCTGGCGCATGCTGGCTCGATGTCCAGCAGCTGGAGCAGCCGCCGTTTTGGAACAAGGTGTCCGATGCCCAGCTGATGGCGCAAATGCAGTCGCTGGGCATTCGGCATGACAGCACGGTGGTGCTGGCCGGTCGTGAGCTGGTGGCCAATGCGCGGGTCGCACACCTGCTACTTTTTGCCGGCGTGTGTGACGTGCGCCTGCTTGACGGCGGCACGCAAGCCTGGATCGCCGCCGGGCTGCCGCTGACCGACACGCCGGCGCCGCCACCGGTACCGGCGCAAAACTTCGGTCTGCATCTTCCGGCCTGTCCACAATACCTGCTCGACACCACACAGGTCCACGAGCTGTTGGCGCAGACGCACGCGACCCTGGTAAGCGTGCGCACCTGGGGCGAGTTCATCGGCAAGACCTCGGGCTACGACTACATCGCGGCGCGCGGCGAGATCGCCGGCGCGCGCTGGGGCCATGCCGGCTCCGAAGGCGATGTCAACGACATGAGCGCCTTCCATACCCAGGCCGGCCTGATGCGCCCTGCCGCCGAGATCCAACAGTTGTGGCGCAGTCAGGGCATCCACCCGGGCGCCCATGTCTCGTTCTATTGCGGCACCGGCTGGCGCGCCTCGCTGGCGTTTTTTTACGCCTGGCTGATGGGCTGGGACAACATCAGCGTCTACGACGGCGGCTGGCTGGAGTGGAGCAGCGATCCGCGCAATCCGCTCGTCAACCGCCAGGAACAGCGCCTGCCCGCAACCCCGCAACACCGACATGCCGGGGCCTGAGCCGCCGCGCTCAGGCCTTGAGCCCGACGCGGCGCGCCAGCTTGTGCAGGTTGCTGGCGTCGACGCCGAGCTGGCGCGCGGCCAGCACCCAGTTGCCGCCATGCGTGCGCAAAGCCTGCGTGATGCAGTCGCGCCTGCAAGCGTCGAGTGCGTCGTGCAACGTGGAGGCAGCAGGTTCACCGCTCGGCGCAGTGGAACCGGGCGGCGGCTGCGACGGCAAGATCGTCGACGCTGCGGCCGGCGCTGCATCGCCGTCCAGATCGAGCAACGTCGCCTCCAGCGTCACGATCGCGGTGCGGCTGGCACCCCGGCTCACTGCCTTGATCGCGGCCCGGCTGATGACGTGTTCAAGCTCGCGGATATTGCCCGGCCATACATATCGCCGCATCGCAGCCTGGGCATCGGCTGACAGACGCAGGCTGCGCAGCCCGAGCCGGGCGCGGTTGAGTTCAAGAAAGCGCCCTGCCAGCAAAAGCACGTCGTCACCGCGCTCGCGCAAGGGCGGTATCGGCACCGGATAGACCGATAGCCGGTGATACAGATCCGCACGAAATGCCCCATTGCGCACCAGGTCGCGCAGGCTGCGGTTGGTGGCGGCGATCACCCGCACATTGACGCGCCGGGGCCGATCGTCACCCAGGCGCTGGATCTCGCCGTTCTGCAATACGCGCAGCAGCTTGGCCTGCACCGACAGCGGCAGCTCGCCCACCTCGTCGAGAAACAGGGTTCCACCGTTGGCTGACTCGAAACGTCCCGGCCGTTCGCCGACGGCGCCGGAGAAGGCGCCCCGGGCATGACCAAACAATTCGCTTTCGGCCAGCGACTCCGGCAAGGCAGCGCAGTTCACATGCACCAGTGGCTTGGTGCTGCGGCGCGACAGCCGATGTACACGGTGCGCAAACAACTCCTTGCCCACGCCCGTTTCGCCGAGCAAAAGCACCGGAAGTTCGGAGTCAGCGACAACGCCGATCTCATGCAGCAGGCGGGCAATGGCTTCGCTCTGGCCAAGTATCTCGCCGTCCTCGCGGGCCACGGCGCCGGCAGGCACTTCAACGCGTGCGCTGCGCAGCGCACGTATCTCGGACTCCAGCCGCGTCATGCGCACCGCGGCTTCAATCACCAGTGTGTAGCGTCGGAGTTCATCCTGCGCCTGAGCGTCAAAGGTGCCGACCTGCAAGGCATCGAGCGTCAATACGCCCCACACCTGGCCGTCGACATGCAGGCTGGTTCCCATGCAGTCGTGCACCGGCAAGGGTTCACCTTCATGCTCGTCGATCAGGCCGTCGTAGGGATCGGGCAAGGTGCTGTCATTGTCGAAACTGGTGACGCCCCGGCGCGCCAGGATCGCCGCCAGACGCGGATGCTGGCTCACGGCAAAACGCCGCCCAAGGGCGTCCTGCACCAATCCGTCGACCGCCAGCGGTCGCAAATGCCCTTCCTCACACTGCAGCAACGCCACCGCGCCGCAGCGGAAATGCGCACGCAGGGCGGCCACCAGACGCTGCAACCGGACGGCTTGCGGCAGATCGGCCACCAGATCAGCAAGAAGATTGGCGTCCATGGGTTCATTCTACCCATTAAGGTCATTTGTACCGCAATATGACTGGGTCATTTTGACCAGTATCGCGCTAACCCGTTGATTTGACAGAGATCAATCCTGGCACGCATTTCGCAACGAACTGATGTACCGAACTTGATGCAAGGAGCACTTGATGGAACTGATGGACCAATCGCTCGGACAACTCGCCCGCAGCATTCCGGGCGCGACCCGGGTATTTCATGAACACCAACTGGACTTCTGCTGTGGCGGCAAACACAGCCTGCGCGAAGCCGCGGCGAAAAAGGGGCTCGATGCGCAAGCCATCGCATCCCGCATCCAGGTGCAGGCAACACAAGGCCGCATTGGGGTGGACTGGCGCCACGAACCGATTGGCGCGTTGATCGACCACGTACTGGCGCGCTACCACGAACGCCATCGCGCGCAACTGGGCGAACTGATACGGCTGGCCCAGCGCGTCGAGCAGGTGCATGGCGACAGCCCGCAGTGCCCCCGCGGCCTGACCGACCACCTGCGATCGATGCAGCAGGAACTCGAAAGCCATATGCAGAAAGAGGAGCAGGTGCTGTTTCCGATGCTGCGCCAGGGCCGGGTGCTGTCCATCCGTGCCCCCGTCATGGTCATGCGCATGGAGCATGAGCAACACGGCAAGGCGCTCGAACGATTGTCGGAGCTGACCCACGGCATCGACTTGCCCAAGGGTGCCTGCAACACCTGGCGCGCGCTTTATCGGGGCCTGCAGACGCTGCGCGAAGACCTGATGGAACACATCCATCTGGAAAACAACATCCTGTTCCAACGCACAAGCGCCGAGCCGGCCCGCACCTGATCATCCCGACCATCCACCCACACAACGAAAAGCACCCAATGGGCCCCTACCGCAAACTCTGGTTCACCTTGATCGCCGTATTGGCAATCACCTTCTCCCTGCTCGGCTACTACGGTGTCGAGGTCTACCGCAAGGCTCCACCGATTCCGCAGCAAGTCGTCAGTGCCGACGGCAAGGCGCTGTTCGGCCATGAAGACATCCTCGACGGCCAGACCGCCTGGCAATCGGTCGGCGGCATGCAACTGGGCTCCATATGGGGCCACGGCGCTTACCAGGCGCCGGACTGGAGTGCCGACTGGCTGCACCGCGAACTGATCGCCTGGCTCGAGCTGGCGGCGCAACAGCTGCACGCAAAAGCCTACGTCACGCTCGACAGCCCGCAACAGGCCGCGCTGCGCGACATGCTCAAGACAGAGTACCGCGGCAACCGCGTCGACCCGGCAACGGGTGTGTTGACCGTCTCGGTGCGCCGCGCACAGGCGATGACGCAGACCGGCGCGTACTACCAGGACCTGTTCTCGGACGCACCGCTGCTGCAGAAGTCGCGCGAACACTTCGCGATGAAGGAGAACACGCTGCCCAGCGCCGAACGGCGCACGCAGATGACCCACTTCTTCTTCTGGACCGCCTGGGCCGCGGCGACCGAGCGGCCCGGCCTGACCACCACCTATACCAATAACTGGCCCCATGAACCGTTGATCGGCAACAAGCCGAGCACCGAAAATATGGTCTGGTCGATCGCCAGCATCGTTGTATTGCTGGCCGGCGTCGGCTTCCTGGTCTGGGCCTGGGCTTTTCTGCGCCGCCACGACGAGCCGCTGCCCCAAGCAGCGGCCAAGGACCCATTGACCACGTTTGCGCTGACACCGTCGCAGCGCGGCTTGGGCAAATACCTGTTTCTGGTCGTGGCACTGTTCGTGTTCCAGGTGTTCGTCGGCGGCTTCACCGCGCACTACACGGTCGAGGGTCAGCAGTTCTACGGCATTGATGTCTCGCAGTGGTTTCCCTATGCGCTGGTGCGCACCTGGCATATCCAGGCCGCGTTGTTCTGGATCGCCACCGGCTTCCTGGCCGCCGGCCTGTTCCTGGCACCTTTGATCAACGGGGGCAAGGACCCGAAATTCCAGCGCCTGGGCGTCGACATCCTGTTCTGGGCATTGGTTGTCGTGGTCGTGGGCTCGTTCATCGGCAACTACCTGGCAATCGCGCAAATCATGCCGCCCGAGCTGAACTTCTGGCTAGGCCACCAGGGTTACGAATACGTCGACCTGGGCCGCCTGTGGCAAATCGGCAAGTTCGCCGGCATCCTGATCTGGCTGGTGTTGATGCTGCGCGGCATCATTCCAGCACTGACCCGGCCCGGTGGTGACAAGAACCTGCTGGCACTGCTGACGGCCTCGGTCGGCGCGATCGGCCTGTTTTACGGCGCGGGCCTGTTCTATGGCGAGCGCACCCACCTGTCGGTGATGGAGTACTGGCGCTGGTGGGTCGTGCACTTGTGGGTCGAGGGCTTCTTCGAGGTTTTCGCCACCACCGCGCTGGCCTTCATCTTCTCGACGCTGGGCCTGGTATCCGTACGCATGGCCACCGCCGCCAGCCTGGCTTCGGCCTCCCTCTTCATGCTCGGTGGCATTCCCGGCACCTTCCACCACCTGTATTTCGCGGGTACCACGACGCCGGTCATGGCTGTGGGTGCAAGTTTCTCGGCGCTCGAGGTCGTGCCGTTGATCGTGCTCGGCCACGAGGCCTGGGAAAACTGGCGCCTGAGAGCACAGGCACCGTGGATGGCGAACCTGAATTGGCCACTGAAGTTTTTCGTCGCAGTCGCGTTCTGGAACATGCTGGGCGCCGGTGTATTCGGCTTCATGATCAACCCGCCCATAGCGCTGTACTACATCCAGGGCCTGAACACCACGCCGGTGCACGCCCATGCCGCGTTGTTCGGTGTTTATGGATTCCTGGCCCTGGGCTTCACGCTGCTCGTGCTGCGCTACATCCGGCCGCAATACCAGCTGCGCGAAGGGCTCATGAAAACCGCATTCTGGGGGTTGAACGCCGGCCTGGTACTGATGATCTTCACCAGCCTGCTGCCAATTGGCATCATCCAGTTCTACGCCAGTGTCAGCGAAGGACTGTGGTACGCCCGCAGTGAAACCTTCATGCAGCAGGACCTGCTGCAGAATCTGCGCTGGGTGCGAACCTTCGGCGACGTGGTCTTCATCGTCGGCGCGATCGCGGTTGCGTTGCAGGTGGTGCTCGGCCTGATCGACCGCACGCCGGTCCAAATCCAAATGGCGCGTGGCAAGGTGGCTGCGGCGGGCGCAGCCGGTTGAACGTGCTTAGCCGGCCTCGACGGCAAACGTCAGGCCGGCATTTTTCTGCAGCCGCTCCATCAGTCGTGCACCCATCGCAGAAGCCGGCGTCCAGATGCCACCCGGTGGCTTAGTCGCATCCTGCAGCAGACAAACCGCGGCCTCGGTGATCATCTTCGATGTCGAGCCGTAGCCCGGATCGCGATCGCCGGTGACACCCACGTGCAAACGATCGCCCCGCGCGTTCTCGCCGATAAACAACACATCGTAGTGACCGGCTTCGCGTTCGGCGCGCGAGGGGCCTTCGCCCGGTTGCGGGCCGCCTTCACCGCCCAGCGATTTGTCGGCCGCCACGGCCTGGGCGATGGCCTCGCCCTTGTCGCCTTTGCCGGTAACCAGCATCTCGTCATAGACGAAATCCTGGCCCCAGGCATGGTTCAGCAAAAAGTTGGAGCGGTGCACATTGCGCGTATTGATCGCCGCCATGATGAAGGGCGCGACCCAGGCACCGAGCGCCTCGTCGAGCATGGGCTTGCTGCCTGACGGCTGGCGTGGGCCTTGGAATCCGGGTGTCAGCGAAAACGGGTTGCGCAGCAGTTCATAAACCTTGGGGTCTTGGCCTGCTGCGGCCATCGTGGCCTTCATGCTGGCCGCCGTGCCTCCCGAGAACGTGCCTTTCATCTTGCGCACGCGACCGCGCACCCGGTTCGCGGGGCTGGCAAAACGTCGCAACATCTCGTTTTGCAACATCGCCACGCCCAGATCGAACGGAATCGAATCGAAGCCACACGAAAACACAATGCGCGCACCGCTGGCCTTGGCCTCGCCTTCGTGCGCATCGATCATCTGGCGCATCCAGGCTGGCTCGCCACACAGGTCGACATAGTCCACCCCCGATTTTGCACAGGCGGCGACCATCTCGTTGCCATACAACTGGTAGGGCCCGACCGTGGTCAGCACCAGCCGGGTGTGCGCCATCAAGGCGTCCAGGCTGGCCGGGTCCGCGCTGTCGGTGACGACCAGTGGCGTGTCGGCGGGCGCCTTGATCTCGTCGCGCACCCGCGCCAGCTTGTCGGCGCTGCGCCCGCCCATGGCCCAGCGCAGGCCGGCACCGGCCGGATACTGCTTGAGCAGATATTCAATGACCAGGCGGCCGGTGAAACCGGTGGCACCGTGAACGACGATGTCGAATTCCTTGTTTTTGCTCATGTCGATGTCTCCAATTGCAGCTCAAACGCCTAGTTGATCTCTCAGCTGGTACCACAAGGCGCCTATCGCCGTGAAGGGCACACGCAGGGCACGCCCACCTGGGAACGGGTGGTGCGGCAGGCGCCCGAAGGCGTCAAAGCGGGTTGTGTCGCCCTGCAACGCCTCGCCCAGCACCCGACCGATCAGGTGCGTGAAGGTGATGCCGTGGCCCGAACACCCCTGCGAGAAAAAGATGTTGGGTGCAAGCGTGCCCACCTGCGGCAGGCGTGACAGTGTCAACAGAAAGTTGCCGGTCCAGCCGAAGTCGATGTCCACGTCCTGCAATTGCGGAAAGGTCTTGATCATCTGCGGGCGAATCAGCGACTTCACCTCTTTCGGGTCGCGCGCGCCATAGACCACACCACCGCCGTAGATCAGGCGCTTGTCGGCCGACAGGCGGAAATAGTCGAGCAGGAAGTTGTTGTCTTCCACGCAGTAGTCGGACGGAATCAGCTCATCGGCCAGTGCACCCAGCGGCGCGGTCGCGATCACCTGCGTGCCGCAGGGCATGGAGCGGCTGGCCAGCTTGGGCTCCAGGTTGCCACCATAGGCATTGCAGGCCACGATCACCTGCGCCGCCCGCACCTGGCCCTGGGCAGTATGCACCACCGCGGTCGTGCCGCGCTCGATCTTGAGCACGCCCGAGCCTTCGTGGATGGTGCCGCCCAGACTCTCGAACGCGACCGCCTCGCCCAGCGCCAGGTTCAGCGGATGAAAGTGCCCGCCGGTAGGGTCCACCAGCAGCGCGCTGTAACGATCGGTGCCCACCAGCTTGCGCACCTCGTCCGGCCGGTCCACCAGCGTCAGGCCCGGATGGCCCCAGCGCTCCCACAGTGCTTTTTGCTCGATCAGGCTCTTGGCCTTGGAGGCATTGACGGCCGCAAAGATGCCGCCATCCTTGAGGTCGCATTCGATCGCGTATTGGGCCACCCGCTCGCGGATCACCTGGGCACCCTCGAACATCATGCGGCCCAGCGGTTCGGCCACCGCGTGGCCGTAGCTGGCCTCGATGACGTCCAGGTCGCGCGAATAACTGTGCACGATCTGACCGCCGTTGCGCCCGGAAGCGCCCCAACCGACCGACGACTGCTCCAGGATCACGACGCGTTTGCCGGCCTCGGCCAGCGCAATCCCTGCCGACAGACCGGTGTAGCCGGCGCCGACGATGCACACGTCGGCTTGTACGGTGCCGCTCAGGGCGGGTCGCGATGGCGCCGGGTGCGCGGAGTGGGCGTAATAGGAAGGTGCGTGGGCGGATGGAACCATATTCGTGAGGCCAGCTGACGGCGTGCGCCGGATGTCTTCCAGTCTATTGCAAGACCGTGCGCAATCCCTCAGCGCGAAGACACGACGATGCCCGCGACGATCAGCGCAAACGCCAGCAGGTGATACACCTGCGGCGACTCGCCCAGGAACAGCGTGGACATCAACGCGGCAAACAATGGCGTCAGGTTGGCAAAAAATCCCGCCACCGCCGGACCGGCGCGTTGCACACCCAGGCCCCAGCAGCGGTACGCGAGCACCGCCGGGCCGATAGCCACAAACAGCAAGGCCGCCAGCAAGGGCCCGCTCCAGCGGATTTGGGCATCGGTGAGCGCCCATTCGCCGGCCGTAAAGGCGCCCGACCACATCAGGCCCATCGTCACCTGCGCCAGCAAAAAGGCGGCCCAGTCGTTGCGGATCGCGTCGGGTTCGGAGCGGCGCGACAACAGCCAGCTGTAACTCGCCCAGCAGAACGTGGCGCCGAGCATGAACACGTCGCCGATCACCAGGCGCAGTTCCAGCAACTCGGACAGCTCACCGCGCGCCAGCACCACCGCCACACCGGCGATCGAGAACACGGCGCCCAGCAGTTGCTTTCGGGTGACCTTTGCGTCGAAGAACAGCGCACCGAGCGCCAGCATCCACAGTGGCATGCTCGACGCCACCAGCGTCACGTTCAGAGGTGTCGAGGTTTGCAGCGCCAGGTATTGCAAGGTGTTGTACAAACCCACACCGAGCAGGCCGAGCAGCGCAAAACGGCGCCAGTGGGGCCACATGCCACCCGAGCGGCGCAACACCCAGGCACCCAGCGGCAGCAGGATGGCAAACGCAATCACCCAGCGCAGGAAGTTCAGCGTGAACGGCGGGATGTCGTCGCGCACCAATCGGCCCACGACCGCGTTGCCAGCCCACAACAAAGGCGGGACCGTCAGCAATAGTGCGGAGGACAACGTCAGTCGCGGGGTCATACGCGCTTGCGCCCCCTACAAAGTCGGTCCGCCGGCGGGCTGTGACGCAAAGCCCCCGCGACTGTCAACGCACCCCCTGCATGCGCAGCAGCCGCGCCGCTTCCTCGGCCCGCGCATCATCGATTTCGCTCAGGAGATGACCCACGTCCACGGCGCCGGTCTTGCGCGCGAAGCGGCCGGTCAAGGTCACCGACGGGTCGAGCAGGCCGCGCTGGTACAGATCCCAGATCTCGGGGCCGAAGTCGCTCTTCAGCAGCTCCGGCGCAAAACGCCCGAAGAAGTCGCGCAGATTGGCCACGTCGCGCAGCAACATGCGCTGTGCGTGGTTGTTGCCGGCGGCATCCACCGCCTGCGGCAAGTCGATGATGACCGGGCCATCGAACGCCAGCAGGATGTTGAACTCGGATAGGTCGCCATGCACGATGCCGGCGCCCAACATGCGCACCACTTCGAGCAGCAGCGTGGCATGGTGCACGCGCGCCTGCTCCGGCGTCAGGTCCACATCGTTAAGCCGCGGCGCGGCATCGCCGTTGTCATCGCTGACCAGTTCCATCAGCAACACGCCGTCATGGAAGTTGTGTGGTTTGGGTACACGCACGCCGGCACCGGCCAGCCGGTAAAGGGCATCGACTTCGGCGCTTTGCCAGGCCGCTTCCTGGGCCTGGCGGCCGAAGCGCGTGCCCTTGGCCATGGCGCGGGCCTGGCGCGAGTTCTTGACCTTGCGGTTCTCGGTGTAGTCGACCGCCTGGCGAAAACTGCGCTGGGTGGCTTCCTTGTAGATCTTGGCGCACAGGGTCTCGTCCCCGCTGCGCACCACATAGACCATGGCTTCCTTGCCACTCATGAGCTGGCGTACAACGGTATCGATCAGACCTTCATCAACCAGGGATTGCAGGCGCGGGGGGGCTTTCATGCGCGTATTGTCGGTCGTCCATGCGCCAGGCCAACGCCACACCGCCAATTGTCCCCGACTTGCCTGAAGAGAAGTGCGCAGGGCAATGCGCTGCCTACAATGCGCCAGCTCAAAGCGGCACCACGCGGGTGTGCTGCACCCGAAACCTTCAAGCCGACCTTCTCTTGCCCCCGAACGCCACTCCTGTCGCCCTGCCTATCGCCGCGCCGATCCCTGCCTCGACCCGGCGCTCGATCCTGCTGCTGTCGTTTGCCACCTTTTCCAGCATGGTCGCGCAGCGTATCTGCGATGCCATGTTGCCCGAGCTTTCGCGCAGTTTTGACGTCGGCCTGGCACAGGCCGCGCAGGTGGTGTCGATGTTTGCCATCGTCTACGGCGCCGCACAACTGGTCTACGGCCCGCTCGGCGACCGGCTCGGCAAGTTCCGCATCGTCACCTGGGCCACGCTGGCCTGTGGCGTCGGCAGCACGTTGGCGGTGTTCGCCGGTAGTCTGAATCTGCTGGTGCTCGCGCGCATGGCCACCGGCATGGCGGCCGCCGCCATCATTCCACTGTCGATCGCCTGGATCGGCGACAACGTGCGGCTCGACCAGTTGCAGGAGACGCTGGCGCGGGTCGGCCTGGGTACCACGCTGGGCATGGGCAGCGGACAACTGGTCGGCGGACTGATCACCGAAACCCTGGGCTGGCGCTGGGCCTTTGTCGTGGTGGCGCTGCTGTTTGCGGTGGTGGGGGATCTGCTGCTCGACGACTGGCGCCGGCAGAAGGTGGCCGCCGCGAAATCCGCGCCGCTGGAGGGCAAGGCCGTGCCGGGACCCACCTTCGGTGCGCAGGCCATGGCGATTGTGGCCAGCCCCTGGTCGCGCAGGGTGCTGGTGATCGCATTCGCCGAGGGTGCGGCCGGCTTCGGCGCCTTGACGATGTGGGCTACCCATCTGCACCGCACCATGGCGTTGTCGCTGACGGCGGCTGGCGCCATCGTCGCCTTGTTCGGTCTGGGTGGCATGGCCTATATGGCCGTTGCCCGTCGCCTGATCCCGCGTCTGGGGCCGCATGGACTGGCCGGCGGTGGGGGCTGTGTGATGGGACTGGGCGCACTTGTGGTGGCGTTCAGCCCCTGGTGGCCCTTGGCGATCCCCGCCAGCATGCTCGCGGGATTCGGCTTTTTCATGTTTCACAACACCTTGCAGGCGAACGCGGCCAATATGGCACCCCGCGCGCGCGGCACCGGCGTTTCCCTGTTCTCGGCAGCGTTGTTCCTGGGACAGTCGGTCGGGGCCGTGCTCGCCGCCAGCCTGATCGGTCTGGTGGGATCCGCCCTGATGGTGGCGCTCGGTGCTGGTGTGATGGTCGCGCTGGGCTTGTGGCTGGGGCACATGCTGCGCCAGCGTGACACGCACAGCCGCAGTACCTCCTGAACGCGCCTGGCGGCGCCAGCGGTCGTACGATAGTGCCTGCATCCGGCGCCACCTTGACGGGCCCGCCGAGACCCTTCAATTGCAGGAGACCCCACCATGTCCACCCCACCCTTGCACGGCAAGCGCATCCTGGTCACGCAGGCCGATGTCTTCATGGGCCCTGACCTGTGCGCGGTGCTGACCGAACAAGGCGCGACCGTGATCGCCGACACCCAGTCGATGATCGAGCCCGAAGCGCCGGCGGCCGCCCTGGCCGATGCCGGCGAGATCGACGTGCTGGTCATCAATCTGGCGATTCCGGCCCCCAGCACATTGGCCACCGAGGCGTCCGACGCCGAATGGAACGATAGCTTTGCGGCCATGGTGATTCCGCTGCATCGGCTGGTGCGCGCTGCACTGCCGCCGATGATCGCGCGGCGCTCTGGCAAGATCCTGCTGATGGGCAGTGCGTCGGCGCTGCGCGGCATGAAGCGCGCGTCCACCTACAGCGCCGCGCGTGGCGCGCAGCTGGCCTATGTCCAGGCTGTTGGCGTCGAGGTCGCGCCGCACCAGGTGCAGGTCAACGCCATCGCGCAGAATTTTGTCGAGAATCCGACCTACTTTCCGCCCGAGTTGCAGGTCAACCCGAAATTCCAGGACCGGCTCCGGCGCGAGGTGCCACTGGGGCGCCTCGTCGGTGCGCGGGAAGATGCGGCGTTTGCGGCGTATCTGTGCGGCGACGCGGCAAACTGCTTTGTCGGCCAGGTGTTCCCGGTCTGCGGCGGCTGGGTCACGCGCTGAGGCGCGTCGTCAATCGACCTGGGCCTGCAGCCAGGCGCGCGGCGACAGGCCGGTCTCCTGCGTGAACACCCGTGACAACGACGATGCATTGGCATAACCGAGCGCATCGGCGGCGACCTTGACCGAGCGCCCGTCGCGCAGCATCTGCCCTGCCAGCGCCACCCGCCAACGCGCAAGGTAGGCCGCCGGCGGCTCTCCGACCCGCTCACTGAAGCGCGACGCAAAGGCGCTTCGCGACATGCCCGCCTGCCGTGCCATCGTGGCCAGCGTCCAGTCTGCGCCGGGGCGCTCATGCAGCGCCACCAGTGTGCGCGCAATGCGCGGATCAGACAGACCCTGCAACACACCGGGCGCAATAGCCGACTGCTGCGGATGGTCGAGCAACCAGCGCAGCAATTGCACCAGCAGCACATCAAACAATCGGTCGGCCAGCAAGCGCTGGCCGCAACGCACGCGTTCGGTTTCCGCGAACAGCAGTTCGAGTGTCTGCGCCAGTCCGTCGACCGCGCCCAGTGGCAACACCACCAGCGCCGGCAGGGCGCGTGCCAGCGGATGTTGCGCCCCACCGTCGAAATCCAGCGTGGCGCAAACAAAATCGGCACCGTCGACCGGCGCATTGTGAAAGGCATGTTCCAGCGGACGGGGGTAGAACAGCAGCGTCGGTTCGTCGACGACGATTTGAACCGGCGCTGCGCCACCGGCCTGGTGGCTGACTTCCATCTGGCCGCGCCGCAGCACATGCAGGAAACCGCGTCCGGGATGCGCATCGAAATGGGTGACACCACACAACGGACCGGCGTGGAACAGGTGGGCGTGGACCCGGAAGCGCTCGAGCAGACCGGACAAGCGGTCCAGCGCGTCAGCAGTTGCGCCGGGGTCAAGCGTCCCAACGACGGGCACGGCAGGACGAATAGTTATGTTTTTTGGACTCATTGCATCTGATCATACGAACAATCGGCCGACACTGGGTGCTCCTCAACCTCTAAACCACAAGGAGTCCACCATGAACCGCATCCCGTTGATCGATCGCGCCCACACCAGAGCGGATCGCCAGCAACTGCTCGACCAGATCCACACTGCCTTCGGCGCCAGCCCCAACATGTTTCGCGCGGTCGCGAACGCACCGGCTGCTTTGCGCAGCATGTGGGGTTCGTTCGGCGCACTGGGCAAGGGCGTGCTCGGCGCACAACTCGGTGAACAGATCGCCGTGGCGGTGGCCAACCGCAACCAATGCCACTACTGCCTGGCCGCACATACCGCACTCGGTACCAATGCCGGCCTGGCCGCCGAGACGCTGCACGCGGCGCAACAAGGCGAATCGACCGATCCGAGAACCCGCGCGGCGCTGGTTTTTGCGCTGGCCATCGTCGAGCAACGCGGCCAGGTATCCGACGCCGACGTGCGCGCGGTGCGTGCCGCCGGATTCGACGACGAAGCCATCGTCGAGATCGTTGCCCATGTGGCGTTGAACCTGTTCACCAATTATGTGAACATCGTGTTCGCAGTGCCGGTGGATTTCCCGGCCGTGGCACTGGTGCCGGCAAAAAGGGCCGCTTGACGGCCCGACCGCACGCCACTGCCTGAAACGCCCCACAAGGAGCTGCCATGCCCCACACCACCATCCATCCGCTGGAGCTGCAGGTCAGCGAATGGCTCAATACACGCGAGCCGCTGAGCCTGACCGCGCTGCGCGGGCAGGTGGTGGTGGTGCATGCATTCCAGATGTTGTGCCCCGGTTGTGTCGCCCACGGCCTGCCGCAAGCCAAACGCCTGACACAGGTATTCTCTGGCCGCGATCTGACGGTCATCGGCTTGCACACGGTGTTCGAGCACCATGCGGTGATGACACCGGCCGCATTGCGGGTGTTCCTGCATGAGTACCGCATCGGGTTTCCGGTCGGCATCGACATGCCGGGCGACCCCGGTCCGATGCCCCGCACGATGCAGGCCTACCAAATGGGTGGCACGCCCACACTGCTGGTGTTCGACCGCCAAGGCAGGCTGCAGCTGAACCAACTGGGGCAGATCGATGATCTGGCGCTGGGCGCCCTGCTCGGCGAATTGCTGGCGTCGCCCCCTGGATGAGAGTCAGCCTCCCAGCACCGACGTCGCGATACCGACGTACAACGGTATCCCGATCAGGATATTGAACGGAAACGTCAGGCCCAGCGACATGCCGATGAACAAGGATGGATTCGCTTCGGGAATCGCGTGACGCACCACCGCCGGCACGGCGATATACGAGGCACTGGCCGCCAGCACCATCAACAGGCCGCCGTCGCCAGCTGACAAGCCGAACGTCATGGCCAGCAGCAATGCGAGGCCGGCATGCACCAGTGGCGCCGCCACCGCATAGACCAGCACAATCAGTGACTTGCCACGCAAGCTGCCCATGTTGCGCGCCGCAGACAGGCCCATGTCGAGCAGGAAAAAGGCCAGCATTCCCTTGAACAGGTCAACCGCAAACGGCTGCAGCGCCTTCTGGCCGGCATCGCCGGTCAGAAGGCCCACCACCATCGCGCCAAGCAGCAGCAACTGCGCGCCATCGGTCAGCGACTCATGCAGGATTTTCCCCAGCGGCTGGCTGCCACCGCCGTTGCCCGCGGCCTGGGTGCGCACCCGGTTCGCCAGCACCACTGCCATGATGATGGCGGGTGACTCCATCAAGGCCATGGCCGCCGCCATATGTCCGCCGAACACGATGTGGTGGTTGTCCAGGTACTGGACGGCGGTGATGAAGGTCACCGCACTGACCGATCCGTAGGTCGCAGCAATGGCCGCCGCATCAAAACCATTGAGCCATCGACGCAGGAACATGTAGCCCAGCGCCGGCACCAGCGCTGCCAGCAGCAAGGCGCACAACAAGCTGGTGACCACCTCGCGCGACAGACCGGACGCGGCCAGCGCAAAGCCGCCCTTGAGACCGAGCGCCATCAACAGGTACAGCGACAGGAAACGCGCAATGGGTTGCGGAATCTCCAGATTCGATCGCATCAGTCCGGCCAGCAGGCCGAACACGAAGAACAAAATGGCGGGATCTCGGAAATTGTCCATGGCAAGCGGATGCGCCCAGAGGGCGGCGGAGGTTCATTCGGTGGACAAGTGGCCAGTGACGCCGCGGCACACCTCAGCGTCCGTAGCGGGCAAAACCCGCGTATTTTCGGTGCGCGCCGATTGTCTCCTATCGCTTCGAGCCCATCCGGCCGCAAGCGGGCCTGCGCCCTTTCACGCGCAGCGCAGGGTATGCAGCGTCAGCTCCGGCAGGCAATTGAGCCGCACATCGACCACCGACGAACCACAACCGACCGAGGTGTATCCGGCCATCTCCCGGTAAGACCAGGCGCCGCGTACGTAGGCGCGCGGCGTCGGCGTATCCGTGAGGATCGGAATACCACCGGGCAGGCATACCTGTCCGCCATGGGTGTGACCGCTGAGCATCAGGTGCACGCCCGCATGGGCTGCCTGCCGGTAGGGCTCGGGTGTATGCGACAACAGCACCACGCAATCGTCCTGCGCCACGTCTGCCATAGCCTTGTGCAGGTTGTGCGTGCGAAAGTAGTGGGCATCATCGATGCCCACCAGCGCCAGCGACGCGGCGCCGCGTTGCAGCCGGACCGACTCGTTCATCAGCACCGGATATCCACGCGCCTCCATACCGGGCACCATGCGGATCGAGTCATGGTTGCCCAGCACCGCCTGCACCTGTGACCCCAGATGGGGCCGCAGGCGCGCCAGCGCATCGAGCACGGCCTGGTAGGGACCGAAGCTGTGGAAGCGGAAATCACCGGTGAGCACACAGGCGTCGAAAGCCAGGCCCTGCACGCTGTCGATCAGGTGATCGAGGAAGGCTGTGTCCATGTCCAGATGGGGGTCGCTGATGTGCAGCAACGTGGCGCCATCGAACTCAGGGGGCAAGCGCGCGAGTGACACGGTGTTGTGGCGCAACTGGATGTTGAGCACGTTGCGCCGTCCGCGTTTGCGCAGGCCGCCGAGCGTGAGTCCGGCGCGGATCAGCCGGTGCTTCAGCCGTGGGCCGTTCTGGCGCTCGCCCTCAAGACCCAGCCGTTGGCGCAGGTGGGTGGCGCCTATGCGCTCCGCCAGCCGCGAAAGATCGCGTTGCTCGTCGGGAGCGCAGTCGGACAGAATCATTTCCACTCAGCGGCAGGTAGGCCGCAGGAATTGTCGCCGACACCAGCCGGCGCCGGCACATAAACCCGTGATCAGCGAAACACCACCGTCTTGTGGCCGTCCAGCAGGATGCGGTGTTCGGCATGCCACTTGACGGCGCGCGCGAGCACCGCGCTCTCGGTGTCGCGGCCCAAGGTGGTCAGCGTGGCCACATCCATGCTGTGCGTGGCGCGCGCCACGTCCTGCTCGATGATCGGGCCTTCGTCCAGATCGCCGGTCACATAGTGGGCAGTAGCGCCGATCAGCTTGACGCCACGCTCATGCGCCTGCTGGTAGGGACGTGCACCCTTGAAGCTGGGCAGAAAGGAGTGGTGAATGTTGATCGCCCGGCCCGACAACTTGCGGCACAGGTCGTCCGACAGCACTTGCATGTAACGCGCCAGCACCAGCAGTTCGCCACCTTCGGCCTCGAACAGGTCGAGCAGCTTGGCTTCTGCCGCAGCCTTGGTGTCAGCCTTGACTGGAATATGGTGGAACGGAATGTTGTAGCTGGCCGCCAACTGATAGAAGTCGCGATGGTTGGAGACGATGGCGCGTACATCGATCGGCAACACACCCGAGCGCAGGCGAAACAACAGGTCATGCAGACAGTGCCCATGCTGCGACACCATGATCACCGTCGGAATCGGCCGCGCGGCTTCGGCAAAACGCACCTTCATGCCGAACTCTGCTGCCATGGGCGCGAACAGCTCGTCCATCTGGGCCGTCGTCTTGACATCGGCCTTGGGCAGTTCGAAACACACGCGCATGAAAAACACACCGGACACGGTATCGTCGAATTGCGCGGCTTCGACGATGTTGCCACCCTGGGCAAGCAAAAGCCCGCTGACGGCGTGCACGATGCCGTGGCGGTCGGGGCAGGAAAGCGTGAGTATCAGTCGCATCAGGATGGTCCGGTTGGTTGAAGGCACGTCCCTGCAGAACAGGGTGGGTGGTTTGCGCGGTAGTCTAAGGGCGAACCCTGGCCGGCGATACGCGCGGCGGGGCGGCAAACCCGGTTCCGACGCAGCCGTGTTTTCCGATGTCGCGCCAAGGCAAGGCGAGTCCGAAAGACTGCTGCTGACACCACGTTGTCAGTAGCCCTGGCGCAGCATCAGGGCTCCTTTAACCCAATTGGAGTCATCATGAACACACCATCCATTTCCCCCACACCCGTGCACAGTGCCACCTGGTTCAATATCCCCAGCAACGACCTGGCGCAATCGCAGGCGTTCTACGAAACCGTGCTCGCCCGCCCGCTGCGCCGCGAGGTCATGGGTCCGGTCACGATGGCCATCTTCCCCAGCCAGGACCAAGCCACAGGCGGCTGCATCCAGAGCGGTGCCGGCATGTTGCCACCTTCAGCCAGCGGCACCCTGGTCTTCCTGGACTGCAACCCCTCGCTCGACGCCGCCGTATCGCGCGTGGCCGGTGCGGGCGGGGAGGTCGTGATGGGACCAGAAGCCCTGCCGCCAGGCATGGGTTTCATCGCCCACGTGATCGACCCTGCCGGCAACCGGGTCGGACTGCACGCAATGGCCTGACGCACCCGCGACCGATCCGTGCCTAGAATTTCCGCATGCGCCGCGCCGACCGTCTTTTCCAGATCGTCCAGTTGATCCGGGGCAGGCGACTGACGACGGCGACCTGGCTGGCGCGGCGGCTCGAGGTCTCCGAACGCACCGTCTACCGCGATGTGGCCGACCTGCAGCACCAGGGCGTTCCGATCGACGGCGAAGCCGGTGTCGGTTACCGACTCGGTCCCGGCTTCGATCTGCCGCCCCTGATGTTCAGCGACGGTGAAGCCAAGGCCCTGGTCGCGGCCACGCGGCTGGCCCAGGCCTGGCTCGACCCCGAACTGGCACGGGACGCCGAAACGGCGCTGGGCAAGATAATGTCGGCGCTCAGTCCCTCCACCCGAGTCGCCGCCGAGAGCCTTGCCTTGTACGCACCGGCGTTTACCGCCGACACCTCCATCGCCCTGCAACTGCAGACCCTGCGCCAGGCAACCCAGGCCCGGCAGAAGGTAGCATTCCAGTATCGCGATGTGTCCGGTCAGGACAGCGAACGCACCGTACGACCGCTGGGAAGTTTTTTCTGGGGCAAGGTCTGGACGCTCGGCGCCTGGTGCGAAACCCGCACCGCCTTCCGCAATTTCCGCATCGACCGCATGCGCGAAGTGCAGGTCTGCGATATCCGTTTCGGCGACGAGCCGGGTCGCACGCTGGCCGACTACCTGCGCCACGTACAGGCCTCACACCCTTAGTCGCGGCGCATCCCATCCATGCGCGGCCTGCGGCGACAACAGTGAGGGCCGCGCATCTGCGGTTTATGATGGCGCACCGCAGTCACCGTGTTTTCCGCTCCGGGCAGCAACAGCCGTCCGAATCCAAGGATCGCGCTCCCCTCGCAACCGGACATGAAGTTCTCGTTCGCCTTTCGGCCCAAGCTGCTGGAGACACTTCCAGGTTACCGGCGCGGCGATTTCAGCCGTGACCTGACCTCCGGCGTGACGGTTGGTGTGGTGGCCTTGCCGCTGGCCATGGCCTTTGCGATCGCCAGCGGGCTCAAGCCCGAAGCCGGCCTGTTCACCGCCATCATTGCCGGGTTTCTCATTTCCCTGCTTGGCGGCAGCCGGGTGCAGATTGGCGGACCGGCAGGCGCTTTCATCGTCATCGTCTACGGCATCGTCGAACGCTACGGTGTGGCCAACCTGATCATCGCCACCGCGATGTCGGGCGTAATGTTGTTTCTGCTCGGCTTCTTCCGCCTCGGTGTGCTGGTACGTTTCATTCCGGTGGCGGTGGTGATCGGCTTCACCAACGGCATTGCCGTGCTGATCGCCCTGTCGCAGGTAAAGGACTTCTTTGGCTTGCAAGTGACCAACGTCCCGGCCGATCTGTTCGGCATGGTCCGGGTGCTGTGGGAGGCAGCGTCGACCGTCAATCCGTATGCGGTGCTGGTGTCGGGCGCGTCGCTGGCGCTGATCCTGTTGTGGGAGCACCTTCGCAAGAAATGGGCCCATGGCGCCGGGCTGCTGGCCCGACTGGCCACATTTCCGGGCACCATCGTGGCGCTGGCGGTGGCGGCCACGGCGGTGTGGCTGCTGGCTCTGCCGGTGGAAACCATCGAGAGCCGCTTTGGCGGCATTCCGGCCAGCCTGCCAGCTTTCGCCCTGCCGACTTTCGACTGGGCCACGGTGCGTTTTCTGCTGATCCCCGCCTCCACGCTGGCCATTCTCGGAGCCATCGAATCGCTGTTGTGCGCGCGCGTGGCCGACAACCTCACGCGGGACCGGCACGACCCCAACCAGGAACTGATGGCGCAGGGTGTGGCCAACTTCATCACCCCGTTTCTGGGCGGCATGCCGGCGACCGGCACCATCGCCCGCACGATGACCAACGTCAAAAGCGGCGCCGTCTCGCCGATCTCGGGCATCGTGCACGCCGGCACTCTGCTGGCGGTGGTGCTGATCGCAGCACCGCTGGCTGGCTCCATTCCGCTGGCCTGTCTTTCGGCCATCCTGATCTTTGTGGCCTGGAACATGGGCGAGTGGCGCGAGTTTCTGCACCTGCGCAATTACCGGCTGCCGTACCGCGTGACCTTGCTGGCGGTATTCCTGCTGACCGTGCTGCTGGACCTTACGGTGGCGGTCGAGGTCGGCCTGCTGGTGGCCTGCGTCACCTTCATCTACCGCATCTCGAGCCTGTCGCGCAGCGAACAGCTCGAAGACGCCTTGCATCCGCAGCTGGCACCGGCGGGTGCGCGTGCCTACCGCCTCTACGGCGCCCTGTTCTTCGGCGCGGTCAAACTGGTCAGCGACATGGCGCTGAACTTGCCGGCGCGCACCCTGGTGCTGGACCTCAAGAACGTGATCTACATCGACTCCACCGGCATCGAGGCGCTGATCGACCTGTCGCGGCGCTGCACCGAAGCCCAGGTCACGCTGGTGGTCTGCGGCCTGACCCACCAGCCACACGACATCGCCCGGCGCAGCGGGTGGCTGGCAAAAATTTCGCCCGACGCTTTACTGCCCGATCTGGCTGCGGCACTGGCCTTCATCAAGCCGGCCGAGGCTGCACCCGCGGCGCCGGCGTGAGCTTCACAACGCCAACGCCATCCCATCAACCCCTACTTTTATGACCGCCCACATCGGAATCGTCGCCTGTTCGGCTGAGGGCGCGTCCCTGTGTTATCGCACCATCTGCAAGGAGGGGGCCGAATGGCTAGGACCCCACGGACATCCCGAGGTGTCGATGCACACGCCACCGTTGTCCGCGTACATGGCGTGCATCGACCAGGATGACTGGCCTGGCGTAGCCCGGCTGATGCTGGCCTCGGCACACAAGCTGGCGGCGGCCGGCGCCGACTTCCTGGTATGCCCCGACAACACCATTCACCAGGCCATGCAATGGGTTCTGCCCGACTCGCCACTGCCATGGCTGCATATTGCCGACGTGGTGGCCGAGGAGGCAAAACGCCGTAGTTTTCAGACCCTGGGCCTGACCGGCACGCGCTGGCTGGTAAACAGCGAGGTCTACCCGCAAGCCCTGGCCCGGCACGCACTGACCTGCGTGCGTCCGCCACTTGATGATCGCGCCGCGATGGGGCGCATCATCATGGACGAACTGGTCGAAGGGATCTTCACCACGGAGTCGACCGACACCTTTCGCCAGATCATCGCGCGACTGCAGGATGCCGGTTGTGACGCCGTCATATTGGGATGCACCGAGATTCCGCTGATCATTGACGACGCGAACTCGCCGCTGCCCACACTGGACTCGACCCGGCTACTGGCCCGTGCGGCGTTGCGCCGGGCCGTGGCACCCGCGTTCAAGGGCGCGTCGCCACCGGCCTAGGCTGCTGCGCCCCGCAGCTTTTGTCCGTCTTCGGCCACCAGCCGTAGATGCTCGTTCTGGCGTGGCTCCATCACCAGATCGTTGGCCGGACGCCCCAGATGAAATCCCTGGACATGGTCAACGCCGAGTTCGCGCAGCGCCTCGAGTGTGGCCGCATCCTCCACGCACTCGGCCACGGTGGACTTGTTCATGCTGCGCGCAATTTCGATCAAAGATGCCACCACCAGCCGGTTGCTGGCGTCCGAGGTCAGGTCACGCACGAAGTTGCCGTCGATCTTGATTCCGTCGACCTCCAGCAGCTTGAGGTGGGCAAACGAGCTGAAACCACTGCCGAAGTCGTCGAGGTGGACCGCACATCCGACGCTGCGCAAGGCCGCAATCGTGGGGCGTGCAGACATCAGGTCGCCCATGCCCGCCGTTTCCGTCAACTCGATGTGCAAACGCCGCGGATCGACGTCATAACGCGCCAGTGCATCGCGCAGGAAACCGACAAAACCGGGATCGTCCAACGAGCGCGGTGACAGGTTGACGGCGATGCGCACCGAGGCCTGGGAACGCGCCAGCATGCTGATGCAGGTCTCGAACACCCAGCGGTCGATCTGGCGGATCTTGCCACTGCGTTCAGCATGCGGCACAAACGCTGCCGGCGCGATCAGCTGCGACTCGTCGTCCTCGTCGACCATGCGCAGCAGCGCCTCGTGGTAGGCGATCCCCATGTCGGACATGCGCATCACCGGCTGAAAATGCATCTGCAAGCGCTTGTCCCGTATGGCCCTGAAAATGCGCCCGTTCCAGATCACACGCTCGGACTCGGCCAGCGAGCGGGCCACGTCGTCGCGGTAAAGGCACCAGCCGTTTTTGCCTTCGAGCTTGGCCTGGTACATCGCGGTGTCGGCGCAGGCGATCAGCTCGTTCGCCGTGCGGGCATGGGCCGGAAACAGCGCCAGCCCCATGCTGCAGCCCACGGCCAGACTCTGGGTATCGAGGTCCACCCGCAACGCCGACACCGCCTGGGTCAGGCGCAGTGCCAGGGCCTGGGCATGCTTGGCGTTATTTCCGTGGCTGAGAATGGCGAACTCGTCGCCCCCCAGGCGCGCCACCGTTTCGTCCGGCCGCATCACCCGGGCCAAAGCCTTGGCCACCATGACCAGTATCTGGTCGCCCACACGGTGACCCGCCATGTCATTGACATGCTTGAACTCGTCCAGATCGATGAACACCAGCACCAGTCCCTGGCTCTGGTGGCTGGCCTGCACCAGGGCCTTGTCCAGCACGTCGTACAGCCCACGGCGGTTGGGCAGGTTGGTCAGCGGGTCGATCAATGCCAGGCGGGCGCGTTGCTCGGTCCGTCGGCTTTGGGTAATGTCCTCGTGCAGCCAGATGCGCCCGCCGGGCCCGTCCGGACCGTCTGCCACCACCTGCATGCGCTGCGTCATCAGTCGGCCATCGTGCGTGGTTATTTCGCTGTCGACAAAAGGCTGATCGACCCCGTCGCTGAGCATCATCTCGAGCACGTCGACACTGTCGACACCCACCTGCCGGGCCATCAACGGCACCGTGTCGGATACGGGCGTACCCGGCTGCAGGCCGTTGAGCGACCAGATACGCGAGAACAGCGCGTTGGCATACACCACCCGCTGGTCGGCGTCGACGAACAGGATGCCGATCTGCAGCGCGCCGAGCAAGGTGGTCAGCCGCGTGCGCTCCAGCGCCGCTGCCGCCAGATGTTGCGCCTGCTGATGTTCGCTGTGTTCCAGTGCGGCCACACGTTGCTGGATGGTTGCGGCCATGGTGTTGAACGCTGCCGCCAGGCGTCCGGCCTCGTCGCGCGTGCGCACCGGAAGGGCGACATCGAACTGGCCCGCCGCCACCTGCCGGCTGGCCCTGGACAAGGCGGCCAGATTGCGTGTGAGCGCATAGGCGATGATGATCAGCAGCAAGGTCGACATGGCCAGCGCGAGCGCGCCGATCCAAAGGCCGTTGCTCCGAAACTCGTCACGCGCCAGGCGCAAGCGCTGGGTCGACAAGCCCAGCTCCAGTCGCGCAATGGTCTGGCCGGCCAGCGCAACCGGCCCGGTCAGATGCAGCGTGTCGTCGGGCCGGTCCAGGTCGATGGCGCCGGTGTCGCGCGGCGGCAAGGCCTTGGACAAGTCCCATCCAGAGGACGCGACCGGCCGGTCGCGATGGTCAAACAACACCAGGTAGTGAATGGCCTGTGGATGGCGCACCAGATCGAGCGTCTGTTGCACCGTCGCATAGTCGCGCTGCGCCAGCGCCGGCGCCAGTGCCTGGTCCAGCAAGGCCAGAACCTCCTGCGCCTGGGCCGAGGCCTGGGCCTTGAGCGTTTGCTGCATCAGGCGTTCCGCGCCGATCCAGATCAGGCTGATGGCCAGCATCTCAACGGCGACACAGGCCACGATCAATTTGCGTCGCAGCGACCAGCGCGCCAGTTTCATCCACCTCATGATGCGTTCACCAGCTTTTCCCTTGTGGCTTGTACGAACACGTCCATCGATTGCAGCACTCCTGGTGGGATCTCGCGAATCCCGGTGAAGCCGGTGGCGCGCATGAATGCCGCCGCCTCGGACGAACCAGCATCTGTAAACGCGAGCAGATGGCGTTTGATCTGCCAGAGCATCGCGGCGTCGACGCGTGCATGGGCAAGAATCATGAAGCCGGGCACTTCGGCAAAGGTGGTCAAGGTACGCAACTGGTCACGCTCGGTCTCGGGCATGGCCTTGAGTTCGCCGGCACTGATCAGCGCGGCCGTGGCGTCCCCGCGCAGCAGCACGTGGCCAGCGCTGTCGTCGGTTGGCGTGCGCAGGATGCTGAAGTCCTGGCCATTGCGAAGACCCATGCTGGCCATCCAGACCATCCCATGCATGGCCACCAGGGATTGCGGATTGGACAACACCACCGCCTTGCCACGCAGGTCGGTGACGGACGCGATCGGCCGGGCGGCGGCGAACACCAACAGGCACCGGACATTGGGCAACAACTGCACCACCGGTTGCCAGCCGTGGTCCAGTTGGGCCAGGCGCGCCATATGGGGTGCGGTTGCGACCAGTTCGTATTCGGTGGACGCCATTCGTTGATGGAACACGCTCCAGTCGGCTGCCGTGGACAGGTGGACCGGTCGCTGCAATACACGCGCAAGGTACTCGCGCAAGGGCTGGTACTGGGACAAAAGGGTCCGCGCGCTGATGTTTGGCAGCAGGCCCATTTCGAGCGGCGCCACGGCTTGCGCCTGCGTCACTTGCGGTATCAAACATCCGGACAAAACCGCCACAGAGAAATCCCTGCGTTGGATCGACTGTGTCATGTAGTTCCTGGGTCGGCACCCATCACGTGAGCGTGAAGGTTCCCGATGGGATTGGCTCCGTCTGTTGGCTGATTCCCTGACTTGTCCCGACCCAGCCGGTCTGCGCCGGAGTTGTCAAGTCCGAGTTTAAGTCGATAAGGCCGCCGCCCCCTCATTGGGCGGGGCGGGTGGGCAAGAAAACCACACCTGATGCGCACAGGCCCGGTGGCCGTCACAAGCCGCGCAGGAACGCGAGCAACAGCGCATTCACGGCATCCGCCCGTTCGCGCTGGATCCAGTGCCCCGCGCCCTCGAGGATGTGGCATCCACGCAAGCCCGGCAAGGTTCTGGCGTAGCGGTCGATTTGCGCCTTTGAAGCCGGAAACTGCAATACGCCGTCGCGCGCGCCCGCGATGAACATCGACGGCTGGTGGATTGGCGCGCCGCGCCACGGGGCCAGCAGCCCGGAATTCAGGCGCAGACAGCGGTACCAGTTGAGCCCGCCGCGAAAACCGGTGCGGCCGAACTCGCCGGCGTAATACGCCACGTCGTCCTCGCCCATCCAGGGCGGCAGACTTGGCGGATCGATGGTGTTGGCCAAAAAACCCGTACCCGGCGCCAACAGGCCGAAACTGGCCTGCTCCGGCGCATCGCCCGAGCCACTGAAATGGATGCGCCGGATTGATGCCGACACATCACGCTCGAACTCGGCCTCAGCCACGCCCGGAGTCTGGAAATACTGGATGTAGAAGTCCTGTATGCCCTGTTTTTCCAGCGCGCCGACAAGGTCGACCTTCGAGGGCGGCGCATACGGCACGCTCATCCCGACCACCGCGCGAAACAGGTCCGGCCGCAACAAGGCCGCATGCCAGGCCACCGGCGCGCCCCAGTCATGGCCGACCACCACCGCCTGTGTTTCGCCCAGCGCCTTGAGCAGGGCGACCATGTCGCCGACCAGATGCAGCAGCGAATACTTGTTCTGATCCTGCGGTGCATCGGTTCCGCCATAACCGCGCATATCCGGCGCCACAGCGCGATAACCGGCGGCTGCCACCGCGGCCATCTGGTGGCGCCATGAATACCAGCTCTCGGGCCAGCCATGGCAGAACAGCACCAGCGGCCCGCTACCCTGACTGGCCACCCGCATGCGGATGTCGTCGAGTTGCAGATGTTCGAGCAAGGTTGCGGTCATGGTGGTTGCATGGATGGCGTCGGCAGACACACCAAGATACCACCACGATGCAAGCGGTCGCAACCCGGGCGTTTTGCAGCAGTCAGCATGCCCGGGCATCATGACGCCATGATGAACACCCTCGTTGACGGCTACCGCGCCCTGGTGCTCGGCGCCAGCGGCGCGATCGGCCAGGCCTGGTTGCAACAGTTGCAGCACGACGAACGTTGCGACTCGGCCATCGGCCTGTCGCGCACGGGCGAGCCGTCCCTGGTGCTGGAGGACGACGCCAGCCTGCAACAGGCCGCGTCGTCCATGGCCGACAAGGGACCCTTTCACCTGATTCTGGACGCCACCGGCGCGCTGGTCATCGACGGCCGCGGCCCCGAGAAGCGCCTGGACGAACTCGACAGCGTCATGTTGATGCGGGCAATGCAGGTCAACGCCATCGGACCGGCCCTGCTGCTCAAGCACTTCGTGCCGCTGCTCGCCAGCGGCGAACGGGTGATCTGGGCCAAGCTTTCAGCACGCGTGGGCAGCATCGAGGACAACCGCAAGGGCGGCTGGTACGGCTACCGCGCGTCCAAGGCGGCACTGAACATGGTGTTGCAGACGGCTGCCATCGAGATTCATCGGCGCCGGCCGCTGGCGGTGGTCGCGGCGCTGCAACCGGGCACCGTGCGGTCACGGCTCAGCCACCCATTTGTCGGCGCCGATGGGCTCGACCCGCAGGATTCTGCAAGTCAGATGCTGGCAGCGCTAGACGGCTTGCCCGCCACCGGCCGTGCGCATTTCATCGACTACCGGGGCCAGCCGATTGCCTGGTGACCCGCCGATGGTTTGTGGCCTGACGCTGCGGGCCGATTCGCCACTCAATGTGTGGGCTGCGGTGTCGGGCCCCGTGTGAGGATGGCCAACAAACTGGCGCTGACGATCAACAGGCCACCCGCAATCGTGGTGCCCGACATGACCGCGCTTCCCGCCCACCAGGCCGACACGCTGGCCACCAGGATCTCGGCGAGCATCAACACCGACAACACATTGGCGCGCAGCCGCGTGGCGCCATATTGCAAGGCCAGATTGCCCACCAGAACCGCCAGCGCGAACAGCCCCAGCACCAGCCAGGTTGACCCCTGCAGCGTCAGTGCAGGTGCTTGCCCGATCAGGGCCAGCACCAGCAACGCGATCGGCGCGCAGAACACCGCGCCCGAGAACATCGCCAGACTGCGCACATCGTCGGACAGGTTGGCAAACCGGCGCAGCAACACATTGTTCAGGCCAAAGCAGAAACCGGCCACGACGGCCAGCCAGTCGGCCGCGGACGACGGCACAGGCAGCACCAGGCGGCCCTCGCCCAGCACCAGCATGGCTCCGGTCAAGGCCAGCGCGATGCGACCCAGGGCCGATGCGGTAACGGCTTCATGCAGCAGCCAACGCGCCAGCACCACCACCCACATCGGCATCAGGTAGAACAGCAGCACCGAGCGCACCACGTCGCCGGTGGCCAACGCCACGTTGAAGCAGACATTGGTCAGCCCCGATGCCAGCATGAGCCAAAGCAACTGCGGCGAGACCAGGCTGCGTTTCACGGCGCCAGGTCGCACCACCAGCACGGCCAGCGTGCAGGCGGAAAAGATGAACAGGGTCGTCCACAGGGTGCCCACACCATGGGCTTCGAGCCACTTCAGTGGAATCCAGGCCAGGCCCCAAACGGTGGCGTTGATCAGTGCGGCAATGGCCGCCGGCAGCAGGGAAGACGGGACTTTAAGCACGCGGCATTATCCGTGCGCGCCTGACCCCGGCCGCCATGGGCAAGCCCGGTTGTCGGGCTTTCGGCAGGTGGCAACGCGCGCCGCTCTGGCGGTGCCAGAATGACCTGATGTCCCTGCCCTCCCCGCATTCCCCCAAAATCCCGGGCCGGTTCCGCTGGGCCCGTTGGCCCGCCGTGCTCGCAGGTCTGATCTTGCTGCTGTTGATGGGCCCGTTCGGCGTGCTGGCATTTGGCGACGTCGACCTGCGCACGCCGTGGCATCAGACGCGTCGCGACAGCAGCGGCCAGGCGCCCGATCCGGCCGTCGTGCGCGAGGCGGTGGTGCAGGTCTATGGCGCGCGCACAGTGCGCTGGCGCGGGGCCTTCGGCATCCATCCGTGGATCGCCGTCAAACGCTTTGATGCCGATAGCTACACCACCTATCAGAAGATCGGCTGGCGCGCCTACCGCGGCGGTGATGCAGTGGTGGCATCCGACACCCGCACCCCTGATGTGCACTGGTTCGGCGCTGCGCCGCAGTTGCTGGTCGAACACCGGGGACCGGCGGCGCAGGCCATGATCGACCGCATCGAAGCTGCCGTCACCGCTTATCCGTGGAACCGCCAGTACCGGCTCTGGCCGGGCCCGAACAGCAACACCTTTGTCGCCTATGTGGCGCGCGAAGTACCCGAACTGGGTCTGGACCTGCCACCCACCGCCATCGGCAAAGACTACCTAGGGCCCACGACGCTGTGGGCCCGAGCGCCCAGCGGCACCGGCTGGCAGGTCTCGCTGGCCGGCCTGGCCGGCGTGACGGTGGCGCGCGAGGAAGGCCTGGAAATCAACCTGCTGGGGCTGGGTTTCGGCGTCGATGTGAACGATGCGCGGCTGCGGCTGCCCGGGCTTGGCTTGTGGCCGGGCACTGCGCGACCGTGATCCCCTGAAAACGGGCCGGCGGGATGGGCGACGTCTATGCAGCAAACCCTGCGCCGGAGGCAGTCAACCCTGGGTGATCATCGGGCCGACGACCCAGGGGCCAGTGAAACTTGCGCTCTTGTTCCCGAATAGGCTGATCGTTGATGCTGGCGTAGCGAAAGGCCATGAAGCCATGAGCATCGAACTCCCAGTTCTCGTTGCCATGGGAACGAAACCAGTTGGCTGCATCGTCGTGCCACTCGTACGCGAATCGCACGGCGATGCGATGGGTATCGAATGCCCATAGTTCCTTGATCAAGCGATAGTCCAGTTCGCGGGTCCACTTGCGCTGCAACATGGCCACTATGTCGGCGCGACCGCGAAGGAACTCGGCCCGGTTGCGCCAAATGCTGTCCGTCGTATAGGCCAGTGCGACCCGCTGCGGGTCGCGGCTGTTCCAGGCGTCCTCGGCGAGGCGGACCTTCTGAATGGCCACTTCGCGTGTAAAGGGCGGCACGGGTAGGCGAGGTGCTTCGGCAGCGGGGGTCATGAGGAGTCCTTCAATTATTCAAGAACATGGTTCGTCGTGCCGAGCTTCAATTCAGTGCAGGGTTGGCGCGCAGACGCTCGACGGCCAGGTCCAGGAACGCGCGGGCCTTGCGCGACGCATGGCGCCCTTCCCGATGCACCAGATGCACGGGCAAGGCCGAAGGCTCGCAATCTTCAAGGACGACCTTGAGTTTCCCGTCGCGCAAATGGTCGGCAACCTGGTACGACAACAACCGCGTCAGACCGAACCCTGCAACGGCTGCAACCAAAGCCGCATCGTTGCTGGAGGAGATCAGACGGGGCTTCAACTTGACGACACATGGCCTGGCGCCCTGCACCAATCGCCATTCGGCGCCCGGCGAGACCGAGCTGGCCGAGATGATTTCGTGTTGCTGCAAGTCATCAGGCATGTTCGGAATGCCGTGCTGCTCAAGATAGCGGGGCGAACCACATATGACGCGGCGCACGCGCCCCACGCGCAGTGCCTGCATGGACGAATCGGGCAGTTCGCCGATACGCACCGCGATATCGATGCCTTCTTCCATCATGTTCACCACGCGATCCAGGTAAAAACATTCGGCACTGACATCGGGATACCGTTGCAGATACTCGGTGACGATGGGCGTGACGTATCGCGCACCGAAAAGCACCGGCGCCGTCAACGTCAGCCGACCGGTCGGTGAGCTGTGTTGGCCCGCAACGGCGGCATCAGCGACAGCGAGATCAGCCAGGATGCGCCGGCAGTCTTCGGCATAACGGGCCCCGGGTTCGGTGACCCGCACCACACGCGTGGTCCGGTAGAGCAGGCGCACACCCAACTGCGACTCCAACTCGTTGACGGCGCGCGTAACACTTGGCGGCGACATGTTCAGCGCCCGCGCTCCACCGGCAAAACCATTGGCATCCACGACAGCAACAAAGGCCTTCATCAGATGCAACTGGTCCACGTGGTTCCCTATGTCAAAAACGGTCGGTCGGGCGGGATTTCCCCGAAGATTTTAGTCTCGCGGTCGCGCAAAACCGGCCCGCCTGCGACCCGCAGGCGCCTACAAATCGAGCGTCAAGCTCGGTGTACGGGCGCGCGACACGCAGATACACATCAGACCCGCGAGGGCCCGCTCGTCGGGACTCAGCGCCATGTCGCGGTGATCCGGCTCGCCGCCGAGCACCTTGACCCGGCAAGTGCCGCAGCTTCCATTGCGGCAACCCGAGGCGGCCGTCACGCCGGCAGCTTCGATGGCATCGAGAATGGTCTGCCCCTGTGGCACCTCGACGTGTTTGCCGCTGCGCGCGAGCGACACACTGAACGGCTTGTCCAGCCGCGGTCTGGCATCGGCCAGGAAGCGTTCGAAGCGAACCCTTTCAGAGGCGATACCCGCCGCTGCGGCTGCCACGCGAACCGCATCGATCAACGCGGCGGGCCCACACACATAGATCACGGCATCACTGGCGGCAAACGCAAGGACGGCGGCAACATCCATGCGCGGATGCGTCGCTCCTCCATGCAAGTGCAGGTGCGCGCCAACCGTCTCCCGCAAGTCGCTCAGGTAGGCCGCGTCCCGCTCAGAACGCGCGGCATAGTGCAGCTCGAAACTTCGACCGTTGGCTCGCAACTGGTAAGCCATAGCCTGGATCGGCGTGATGCCGATGCCACCGGCAATCAGCAGCGCTGGCCGTGCATCGGCATGCAGTACGAAATTATTGCCAGGCAAGCCACAACGGAGCGTCAGGCCGACCTGGAACCGGGCATGTACCGCGGCCGATCCACCGTGCCCCGCAGCTTCGCGCAAGACCGCGATCTCGTAGGTCTGGCGCTGCGCCGAATATGACGTGATCGAATACCGCCGCGTACTGACGACACCCGAAGGCAACACGACCGGCACATCGAGATGGGCGCCAGCCTGAACCGGCGGGAGTTCGGATCCATCCGCCGCGCGCAACACATACGCGCGCACCCGCGGTGTCAATTCCCGGACGCTGCTGATACGCAGTGGCAACACGCCGCTTCCCCAGACATCGTCCGTCAGCGCCTGCTTGTCCGAGGTTTGCCTGGCGGCCGTCAGCGTCGCGATCTCGGTGCGTAATGGAGCGACCACCTCCTCCACCTCTGCCGCGGTGTAGCGCGGGGTGATGTGCTGGGGACAGTTCCAGTCATAGGCATCGACATCAATGACGACGGCGCGCTCGACACGCGCGCGGTAGTGGGCGAGTTCCAGCCGGGCCAGCAGCTGCGGATCGTCGCTTTCATGGACCAGCCTTGCGCGGCCGAGGATCTTCAAGCGCCTGCGATTCGCGTAGTCCATCAGGATGATCGACACCCGGCTATTGCCCTGGAGATTGCCCACGCTGATGTACTGCACGTTGCCACGAAAATCGGCATAGGCAATGGTGCCGGAATCAAGCACTTTGAGAAACCCGGAGGGCCCACCGCGGAACTGCACGTAGGGCCAGCCCGTCTCGCTGACGGTGGCCTGATAGAACCCGTCGCGCGCTTCGATGAACGCCGCTTCTGCAACACCGAGCAAATTTCGCCGCTCGTGCGTATGGTCCAGTGGCTCATAGGTCGAGCGACTTCCCATGCGGGTCTGGACCGCACGTACGGTCGGGGTAAAAGCGATATCGGAATAGGCGCGGCTCATGGCGAGGACCTCCATCGAGAAGTGAACGGATCAGGGCTGAAATGGTCGAGCCGGAACGCCTCGCGACAGGCCCGAATTCTTGCGGGCACAGACGGGGGCGAACCGGGACACCTGCATCACGCGCTCAACGCGACTTTCGGAAAGTCGATGTCGATACGTCCCGCTTTGCCAATGATGTTGGTCAGCAGATTCATTCCGACATGGGTGATGATTTCAACGATGTCCGCATCGGTGTATCCGGCGTTGCGCGCTTCGGTCAGTTCGGCGCTTGTGATTTCACCGCGGTGTTCGGACAGGCTGCGCGCGAGCTTGACGGCGACGGCGGCTTTGGCGTCTTCGCTGCCACCAGCGCGGTTGGCGCTCATTTCGCTGCCGGTGAGGCCGGTCTTGCGGCCGATCGCCGTATGGGCGGAGAGGCAATACTCGCAGCCATTCTGCTGCGCCAGAGCCAGAGCGATTCTTTCGCGCGTCATGGCAGACAGCGAACCATCGTTGGCCACGCCGTGCAGGCCCAGGAATGCCTTGAGCGCCACGGGCGAGTTCGCAAACACTTTCAGAAAATTGGGAACCATGCCCAATTGGGACTTGATGGCATCGAGCAGGGCTTTTTGTTCGGCGTTGGCGTTGTGATGGTCGATGATGGTGATGCGGCTCATGGCGATACTCCTGGTGGGTAGAAGGTCATGTCGCCACGGAATTGCGGCGGACACATGCACTGTCCAGGAATTCGATCGCTCTGAGAATCCGCGCGTCGTCCAATACACCATTGCACGAAACGCAACAAACAGCTGCCCAGCCTGCACATCGCGCCGCGCCATCCGGCACTTCAGACCGGCGGCGGGTCGAGCCAGGGATCCCGGTCTGAGCCGCCGAAGGTCTCCACCAGAAAGTCAAAAAACAGGCGCGTGCGCAGCGGCACCTGTCGACGCGTGGGCATGGCTGCATACAGCGTCAGCGCGCTGCCACGCCACTGGGGCAACACCCGCTCCAGGAGACCATCGCGCAGGCCGGCGCTGGCGGCAAACGAAGGCAGGCCCGCGATGCCCAGGCCGGCGACCGCGCCGGCGAGTAAGAACTCGATTTGCGCGCTCGACACCGCGGCACGCGGTAGCGGGAGTTGGACGACCCGCGACGGTTCAACATCTGCGCCTGCTGATGGGTCGTCGCGGTACAGCGTCAACTGGCGTCGCACAGCCGACACCGCAGGCAGCAGGCCCTCGTGCGTCAACAAATCCTCTGGTGCCCCGGGCCGGCCACGCCGATCCAGGTAAGCCGGTGATGCGCACATCACGAACGTGGATCGCGCCAACTTGCGCGCGACGAAGTCACCCTGCAAAACCTGTTGCCCCACCGACACGATGGACACATCATGCTGTTCGTCAGCCACGACGACCGGCCCGATAGCCGAGACCTCCAACGCCAGCTGCGGGTACATGGCTCGAAACCGCGGCAGATGCAGGGCCAGCTGGTGCACGGCAAAGGCTGGCGGACACAGGACGCGCAACAAGCCACGTGGCTGTCGGCTGGACGTGCCAGCCAATGCGTCGGCATCGTCCAGCTCGGCAAGCACCCGGCGCGCACTGACCAGATAGGCAACACCCGCCGGCGTCAATGCCACGCGACGCGTCGTACGGTTAAGCAGGCGCACACCCAGATGCGACTCGAGTTCGGCCACCAGTCGCGTCACCACCGGCGGCGTCAGATCGAGGGCGCGCGCAGCCGCCGCAAAACTGCCGTCGGCAACCACCTTGTCGAATACCCGCAATGCGCGCAATTGGTTCATCGGCGCATTGTTCCATTTTCAGGAACGGTGTTTTGGGCTGGGACGCCTGTTCGGCAGCCAGTTCCGTTTCTACAGTCGGGTCATCACAACGGCGCCCAAGACCACTCCCCCGGCCAATGCCGTGCCGGTAACCGCCCCACATCCGAACAGGAATACACCATGCACCCAATTTTTCGCTCACCGCTTGTCCTCGCCTTGCTGGCCGTTTCGGGCGCATCTGCTGGCAAACCGTCACCGCCGCTGGACAGCGCCGCCGCGCAACGACTGGACGCCTTGCATGTAGCGCCTGACTCTGCCGGAACCCTGGTCTACCGCGGCGCTGTGTTCGCGCAATCGCCCGGCGAGGCGGAAGCGCTGTACCACTACGAACGTCGCGTGTCCGCAGCCACCAACGGGTTCACTGCGACCCACATCACGCACAACATCCAGGGCGCTGTGCTGATCGCGGAAACCGCTACTGTCTCTCCCGCCTACACACTGCAGCGGCTGGACATGGCCAACCAGCAGACCGGCAGTAGCGGCTCGGCCGTTGTCAGCGCCGATGGCCGCCATGTGGCGTTCACGCTGCGCCAGGCCGGCACGGAGCGAACCGGCCGTGAAACCGTCAAAGAGCCGCTGGTCAGCGGCCCGTCGCTGCACGGTTTTGTGCTTGGGCACTGGGACGCGCTGGCCGGCGGCGGCAAAGTTCCGGTGCGCATGGTGGTGCTGGACGAATTGCGAAGCTATGGTTTCGATATCCGCCAGGCACGGCAGGACCAGGACGACGGCCACACCACTTTCTCGATCACGCCCAGCAACTGGCTGGTGCGGCTGGCCGTGGCGCCGCTGCAAGTGACCTTCGACAACGCCACGCGCCATGTGTTGCGCTACCAAGGCCGGGTACCGCCCATGACCGAGGTCGACGGCAGACTGCGCACGCTCGACGCACGGGTGTTGTATTCCGAGCATGCGTCCCGTTATCGCTGAGGCCATCGTCCCAGCGATGGAACGGTGTGTTGCACCGCCCGGGGTTTCAATTGGCCGCGGTCAGCCCTATATTGGAAGCTGGCGCCCGTCGGGCGCATTCATCCCGCGGTGTACCTTATGCGCACGCCAAGGGCCATAAAGGAAACCGCACCATGAGCACCATCACTGCAGAGCACCTCACCCTGACCCAGCCGCGTACTGTGGAGCGCATTGTGGCGGGCCAGGCCACATCCGATGGCGCCGGCGTCAAGCTGACACGCGTGTTGACGCAGCAGTTGCAACACCGGCTCGACCCGTTCCTGATGCTCGACGCCTTTGGCAGCGACAAGGCCGACGACTACCTCGCCGGCTTTCCGGACCATCCACACCGCGGCTTCGAGACCATCAGCTACATGATCGCCGGGCGCATGCGCCACCGCGACAGCGCCGGCCATGAAGGCTTGCTGGAAAACGGCGGCGTGCAGTGGATGACGGCCGGAAGCGGCATCATCCACTCGGAGGTTCCCGAGCAGGAACAAGGCCGCATGGAAGGCTTCCAGCTCTGGCTGAACCTGCCCGCAGCCGAGAAGATGCGCACACCCTGGTACCGCGACTTCAAGGCCGAGGAACTGCCGCGGCTGACCACCACCGAGGGTGTGGCTGTGACCGTGATCGCCGGCGCGAGCCACGGCGTGGCCGGTGCGGTGACACGCGATGGCACCGCGCCGCTGTACCTGGACCTGCACATGCCCGAAGGCGTGTCCTTCGCGCAGCCGTTGCCGCCTGAGTACAACGCCTTCGTCTATGTATACCGCGGCGCGGTGACGATCGACGGGCAGACCGTACCTGCGCAGCGCATGGCGATCCTGAAGAATGATGCGGGTTCTGACGGCATCCGTATCGAGGCGGGCGAAGACGCGAAGCTACTGCTGATCGCAGGGCGGCCGTTGAAAGAGCCGATTGCGCAATACGGGCCGTTTGTCATGAACACGCAAGAGGAGGTGTTCCAGGCGGTGAAGGACTTCCAGAGCGGGCAATTCGGCGAGCGGCCGAACTGAGCTTGCAGGTGGCCACAGCCACCGACGACACGTCGACGTGACGTAGATTCCGATGGCTCATCACCGCGATGCGCCATTGGCGTTCGCCTGCGCACGCCGCCACGCGCAAGACGCCTCGATGTTGTACATGCCCGACACGACTCCTTGAAGAGCCTGCGAATCGGGCCGAAAGGCTTGCGGCCAGACCCATATCAACGTAGAACCGATGCAGGGGAGTGCTGCCAAACATGCTGGCGGCCATTCAATCGAACATCCAGATCTACGGGGATTGAACATGGAAATGCTCGAAGGCGTCTTCAACGTCATTGGCGACCTGACCTGGGGCTGGGCCCTGATACCGTTTCTCGTCGTGCTCGGCCTGTTCTTCACGATGGCCACCGGCTTTGTGCAGTTTCGCTATTTCATACGCATGTTCCGGGTGCTGACCGGGCAGAACGAAGCCGCCGATCCGAATGCCATCTCCGCGCGCGAGGCGCTGCTGGTGTCTGTCGGCGGGCGCGTCGGCGGCGGCAATATCGCGGGTGTGGCAGTGGCGATTACGCTGGGCGGGCCGGGCGCGGTGTTCTGGATGTGGGCCATCGCCGCGGTCGGCATGGCCACCAGTCTGATCGAGTGTTCGCTGGCGCAGTTGTACAAACGCCGGGAAGCAAGCGGCGATTTCCGCGGCGGACCGGCGCGCTCCATCGTGTTCGGGCTGGGCGCAGACTACAAATGGCTGGCCGTGATCTACGCGGTGTGCCTGATCGCCTCGTTCGCATTGGGCTTCAACGCCTTCCAGGGCAACACTGTGGCCGGTGCGGCGCTCGACAGCCTGGGCATCGAACGCATCTACACCGGCATCTTTCTGGCCATCGGCACCGGGCTGATCGTTTATGGCGGTATCCACCGCATCGCCAAGGTGGCCGACGTGATCGTTCCGGTGATGGCCTTCGGCTACATCCTGCTGGCGCTGCTGGTGATTGTGATGAACCTCGGTGAACTGCCAGGCGTGATCCGCTCCATCTTTGCGAACGCCTTTGGCTTCGAGGAAGCCGTGAGCGGCGGCATGGGCGCAGCACTGGCCCAGGGGCTGCGACGTGGCCTGTTCTCGAACGAGGCCGGCCTGGGCTCGGCGCCCAACGTGGCGGCCACCGCCGATGTGCGCCATCCGGTCAGCCAGGGCATCACCCAGTCGTTGTCGGTTTTCATCGATACCTTCGTCATCTGCAGTTGCACCGCGTTCGTGATCCTGCTGGGCAAGGTCTACGTGCCTGGTGCCGAAGGCATCGACGGCGTGGCGCTGACGCAGCAGTCTTTGGTGTCGCACCTCGGTGAATGGTCGCAATACGCGCTCACCGCCGCCATCCTGCTGTTCGCCTTCAGCTCCATCATCTACAACTACTACCTGGGCGAGAACGCCATGACGATCATGACGCAGAGCCCCTTCGCCACGCACGCGCTGCGCCTGATCGTGGTGGCCATCGTGTTCGTCGGCGCGGTTGCGCCGGCGGCCACGGCGGTGTTCTTCTTCTCTGACCCGATGATGGGCATCCTGGCGGTGGTCAACCTGCTGGCGCTGATGATGTTGTTCCCGACCGCCAAGCGGCTGATCGTCGACTTCCGCGAACAACTCGCGGCCGGTGTGTTGCGCCCGGTGCTCGACCCCGACAAGTTCAAGGACCTGGACATCGACCGCTCCGCATGGTCCGGCATCGACCCGGACGCGCCCAAGCGGTGACAACGACATGCCACACAGATGAAGCCCATCCCATTTGCCAGCCCTGCCGTCGAGCAGGCCTTTGCCGCATTCCCGAGCGCCGCACGCAGGCGGCTGCTGGTGATACGCGAACTCATCTTCTCCATGGCCGCCGATACCGACGGCGTGGGCACCCTCACCGAGACGCTCAAGTGGGGCGAGCCGGCCTACCTGACGGAGCAGTCGCGCAGCGGCAGCACGATCCGGCTTGGCTGCCCAAAAACACCGCCCGGGTATTGCGCGGTGTACTTCAACTGCAATACCAATCTGGTCGACACCTTTCGCAGCCTGTTCCTGGATGGGCTGCGCTTCGAAGGCAACCGGGCCATCTTGTTCGCGCCCGATGACGAGCTGGACGAACAGGAGCTGGCGCTGTGTATCCGCGCCGCCCTCACCTACCACCGGGACAAGCGACAACGCACACGGGCTTGACCCAACAGCGCCCGGCAATCCCGCCCCAGCCAGGACGCAAGACCGATGCGGGGCATATCATGTACCGATGCGATCTGGTACGTGCAACCATGCGGGAAACTGACCTCAAGCGCCGGCTGGCAGCCATACTGGCAGGCGATGCGGTCGCGTATTCGCGCCTGATGGCGCAGGACGAACACGCCACCGTTGCGGCACTGGACGCAGCACGCGCAGTTTTCCAGACCCGGATCACCGAGCACCATGGACGCGTCATCGACATGGCGGGCGACTCGGTACTCGCGGTATTCGAGACCGCGACCGGTGCAGTAACGGCTGCTCTGGCGATTCAGCAGTCCATCAATGCCAAAGCCCGCGATGCTGCACCGGACCAGCGCATGCTGTTCCGGGTCGGCCTGCATCTGGGCGAGGTGATCGAAAAAGCGGACGGCAGCGTCTATGGCGATGGCGTGAACGTGGCCGCGCGGCTTCAGGCCCTTGCGCCGGCGGGCGGCATCACCTTGTCGGACGCGCTCCATGGCCTGGTACACGGCCGGGTCGACGCCACGTATGTCGACCTTGGTCCGCAGCGGCTCAAGAACATCCGCCAACCGGTACAGATGTATGCGATCACTGACGCCGGTATCGAGGCTCCGGACAATCCGCATAAGGCAGCTGGGCAGAAACACGAGCCCCCGGAGCCTGGCCCGGCTGCGGCCGCGGCCCGGTCCTCGCCCAGGCCACAACGCGCGGCAACATTGTTTGTCGGCCGCCAGCAGGAGCTGTCCAGGCTGACCTCCGCGCTGGCTGACGCACGCGATGGCCGCGGACAGCTGGTGATGCTGGCCGGCTCGGGCGGCATCGGCAAGACCCGGCTGGCCCAGCAACTCGCGGCCCAGGCCGAAGCCGAGGGCGTCACGGTGTTGTGGGGGCGCTGCCTGGAAGAACCCGGCGCACCACCCTACTGGCCCTGGCGTCAGCTGCTGAGAAGCTACCTGCGCAGCAGTGGCGATCCTGACCCCGCCCGGACCTTTGGCAACACATTGGCCGACATCGCCAGCATCGCCCCGGAGCTGGCCGAGCATGTCGCCGTGCCCACATCCGATGGCGCAGCACTGGACAGCGCGCAGTCACGCTTTCAGCTGTTCGACGCCATCGTCGGATTCTGGCGCCGCGCGGCCCGGCGTGCGCCACTGCTGCTGGTGTTCGAAGACCTGCACTGGGCCGACGCAACCTCACTGCGGCTGCTCGCGTTTCTGGCCTCCGAACTCAACGACTGCGCGTTGCTGGTGCTGGCCACGTACCGCGACACCGAGCTGTCGCGCCAGCACCCGCTGTTCGACACGCTTGCAGAACTGGCGCGCTCGCCGGCCTTCAGCCGCATCGAACTGGGTGGACTCAGTGGCCAGGAAACCGAGCAGTTCATGGCCGCCGCCCTCGGCAGCGCGGCCAGCGCCCATTTCGCCAGCGCGATCCATACCCGGACCGAAGGCCATCCGCTGTTTCTAGAGGAAACGTTGCGCTACATCGCGGAGAGCGGCGTGCCCACGCAGGTTACAACGCCTGCCGGCGAGCACGCGTCCTTGCTGCAGGTTCCGACCGGCGTGCGCGAGGTGATCGGCAAGCGGCTGAACCGACTGTCGCCAACAACTTCCCGGCTGCTGGCCAAGGCCGCATGTATCGGCCGACGTTTCGACACCGCCATCCTGGCACGGCTCGAATCCGATCGCTCAGAGGACGACGTGCTGGTGGCATTGGAGGAGGCGCTGGCCAGCCACCTGATCGAGGCCGTGCCGCAATCGCAGCACTTTCGCTTCAGCCATGCGCTGATCCGCGAGACGCTGTACGACGAGATGCTGGCGCTGCGCCGCGCCCGGCTGCACCTGCGTATCGGCGAACTGCTCGAGCAGCAGCTGGGGCCAGACGAAGACATCGTGCTGCCCCAGCTGGCCTACCACTTCGGTGCGGCCGGCACCGCTGCGGCGGCCGAAAAGGCGCTCGACTATGCAACGCGCTCGGCCGAGCGCGCGACAAGGGTGCTGGCCTTCGAGGAGGCCGGCAACCAATACCGCCTGGCGCTGCAGGTGCAGCAAAAGTACCTGTCGGCGGATTCGGCACTGCGTTGCCGACTGCTGCTGCAACTGGGCGAGGTGGAACTTTCCGTAGGCGCAGGCCTGCCGGCACGCGAGGTCTATTCGCAGGCCAGCACCCTGGCGCGCGGCCACGGACATGGGGAAATGTTCGCACGCGCCGCCGTGGGTTTCGAGCGCAGCACCATGCTCACCGCCCAGTCGGGCGAGCCCGCTGTCGCCCTGCTTTCGGAGGCCATTGCGTTGCACCAGAAGGACGACGCGCTGCGGGTCGAGTTGCTTGCGCGGCTGTGCCGGGCCTACGTCTATTGCGACCGGGCAGACGATGCCGTGGCCGCCCACACACAAGCCGTGGCACTGGCCCGCCAACTGGGTGAAGACAACGGCCTGTTCATCGCGCTAGCAGCCATTGTGTCGGCCAACTACTGGCCGGACATGTTGCAGCAACGCCTGGAGGCGGCGCGCGAGGCCTGGCGCATCGTCGAGAGCAACGGCCAGAACCTGCCGGTCGTCGACCTGTTGCCGTACTATCTTGCCGACCTGGAGCATGTCGGCGACATCGCCGCCCTGCGCCAGGTACTGGACCAGGGTATGCAACTGGCGGAGCAATCGCGGTCACCGTATCTGCAGACCTTGTGCCGGCACACCGAGGCGATTCTGGCGATCAACGAAGGGCGGTTTGCACAGGCCGAGGCCTGGACCACCAAAGCGCTGCAAAGTGGACGACGCATTGCGCACGACCAGGCGCTGAGCGCTTACGGCATGCAGATGTTCTGCCTGCGACGCGAACAGGGCAGACTGGGCGAGGCCTTGCCGATGCTGCAGCATTTCGTGAAAACGACGCCCGAAGCCCAGCATTGGCAACCGGGCCTGGCCCTGCTGTATTCCGAACTCGACATGCAGGCTGAATGCCGGGCGCAGTTCGACAGCCTGCCCTGGCATGCCGCCACGAAGCCCCCGCGCGACGCCAGCACACTGACCATCGTATTGTTCGCCGCCGAAACTTGCGTCTACCTGCGTGATCCCAAACGTGCGGCGATCCTTTATGAGCTGCTGGCAGAGAACGCCGGCTCCAACTTAATGTCCGACTTTGGCGGCCCCTGCCTGGGATCAGCCGACCGGCTGCTCGGCAACCTGGCCTGCGTGCAGCAGCAATGGGAGCGCGCACAGGCCCACTTCGAGGTGGCACTTGAGATGGACCAGCACACCGGCGCACGGGTCTGGCTGGCGCACAGCCGCTTCGACTTCGCCAGCATGCTGCACCAACGCGGGCACGACGGCGACGCCAGCCGCGCTACCGGGATGCTCGACCTGGCCCTGGCCGACAGCACCGCGCTGGGCCTGGCGGCCTTGACGCCACGCATCGAGGCACTGGCGCAAGAGATTGCCACACCGCGGCCGGTCTACCCGTGTGGCCTGACTGAACGTGAGGTCGAGGTTCTCAAGCTGATCGCCATGGGGCGCAACAATCGCGAGATTGGCAAGGTGTTGTCGATCAGCCCGAATACGGTGGCCAACCATGTGCGCAACATCCTGGAAAAAACGTATACCGCCAACCGCACGGAGGCGGCGGGTTTCGCCAATCGCGAGGGCCTGATTGCAGGCTGACGGCCCTCGCGTCGGCGTTTGCCGCGTGCTCAGGGCACGATGTTCTGGTTCACGCGGAACAGGTTGGCCGGATCATAGGTGCGCTTGATCTCCACCAGCCGTGCATGGTTGTCGCGGTACGACGCGCGCACGCGCTGGTCACCCTCGTCCATCATCATGTTGACGTAGGCGCCGCCAGCTGAATACGGATGCACCGCTGCCCAGTAGTCCTTGGTCCAGGTCGAGATGCGCTCGCGATCCTTGGCGTCGGGGCTGACACCGACGATGACCTCGGCCCATTGGGCGTCGCGGTAGGCGAACGGCGTGTCGGTATTGCCGATGCGATGCGCCGCCCCATCGATCGGGTACAGGTGCATGGTCGATTTCGGCGTCGGCAACTCGGCGGCAAAGCGCTGGTGTTCGGCAATCGCCTCATCGGTCAACTCGTTGACGAAGTCGGCGCGCCAGTACCACTGCTCGTGCGGCGGGTACAGGCCGTCGAAGGCGCTTTGCAAGGCGGTGAACGGCATCTGCTGAACGCCGTGCATCAGCGGCGAAGCGAAGTCGCGAACCGGCGCGAACACCGCATCTGCCTGTGCCGCGTCGCCGGTGTAACACCACATGACGGCGCAAACCAGCTGGCCGTGCAGGTGCTCGGGAAACGGCGGCCCCGCAGGCACCTTCATGGTGGCGAAGAACCCGTTCAAGTCCTCGGGGGCATCGACGATGAAGTCGCGGTACCAGCGCATCACCTCGGCCATCTGCTCGGGTTTCCAGAACGTCGGGCCAGCGAACACCGTATCGACCGGGTGCAGCCGGAACAGGAAGGAAGTGACGACGCCGAAGTTGCCGCCACCGCCACGCAGCGCCCAGAACAGGTCGGGGTGCTCGGTCGCGCTGGTCGTCACGAAGCTGCCGTCGGCCAGCACGACGTCGGCCGACCGTAGGTTGTCGATGGAGAGTCCGTGCGCTCGAGCCAGGTAGCCGATGCCACCGCCGAGGGTGAGCCCGGCAACCCCTGTGGTCGAGATGTTCCCACCCGTGGTGGCCAGTCCGAAGCTGTGCGCGGCATGGTCGAAGTCGCCCCAGTCGCAGCCGCCCTGTATGCGGGCGATCCGCTTCACCGGGTCGATGCGAATCCCCTTCATCGCGCTGAGATCGAGCACGATGCCGTCGTCGACGGTCCCGAACCCCGGGACGCTGTGCGCGCCGTCCCGGATGGCGAGCGGGAGCCCACTTTCACGGGCAGCGTTGACGGCGGTGCGCACGTCGGTGACGTCTGCGGCGCGCACGACCGCCAGGGGCCGCCGGTCGATCATCGCGTTGTAGACCGAACGCGCCTGGTCGTACTCGGGCGACTGCGAGGTGACCACGTCGCCGCGTACAGCCTCGAGGATGGTGAGTGCCGG
>JBBQJP010000003.1:0-131461 GCA_038326025.1 Burkholderiales bacterium | reverse complement strand
ACCGGCACCTTCGTCGGCTCCGTGGCCGCCACGGGCATGACCGGCACCATCGTCGGCACCGTGGCCGCCACGGGCATGACCGGCACCATCGTCGGCACCGTGGCCGCCACGGGCATGACCGGCACCATCGTCGGCACCGTGGCCGCCACGGGAATCGCTGCCGCGTGCATCACTGCCCGAGTCCGAGCCTCTGCCGCCGTGACCGCCGTCGCGATCCGCGAGCACGGGAGTGGCGGCGAAGGCTGCAGCGATGGCTAGCAACAGGGAAAGGGAGGATTTTTTGCCGTTGAACATGGTTTGCTCCTTGAAGGTGAAGTATTGAAATTACGTGTGAATATTTCCCACACGCAATTGCATTATGGTGGGAAATAATCCCACGTCAAGATATTTGTGTGATTATTTCCCACGTTTACAGAAAAATGCTAGGATGCCATTACGATGCCGAGTCCAGATTCCGTCCCAAGCCAGAACCCCGTCGCGCACTCGCCAGCGTTGGCGCGCGCGTTGCGCCGAGCGTTGCGTCCATTGGTGCAATTGATGGTCGCCAGGGGGCTGACGCTTCCCTATCTGGTGGAATTGCTCAAGTCGTTGCTGGTTGAAGTCGCCGACCGGAATTTCCGGATCGACGACAAGCCGCCGACAGACAGCCGCGTCAGCTTGGTGACCGGCGTGCACCGTAAGGACGTGGGGCGGCTGCGCCAGCAGCATGCGCGCGATGGCCATGAGGTTTCGCCTGTGGCATCGCTGGGCGCGCGGGTGATGTCCTTGTGGCAGGGCTCGCCACCCTACCTGGATGACAACGGCGAACCCAGGGCGTTGCCGCGATTCGTCAGCGAAGGCGGACCGGCGTCGTTCGAAGGTCTGGTGGCCAGTGTCAATTCCGATATCCGGTCCCGTGTCGTGCTCGACGAGTGGCTGCGGCAGGGCCTGGTGCGCCTCGATGACGAGCGCCGTGTCTGCTTGTGTGTCGAGGCGTTCGTGCCGGCCGAGGGATCGGACGACAAGGCTTTCTACCTGGGCCACAACCTGCATGACCATGCGGCGGCGGCGGCCCACAATCTTCTTGGTGGCGTGCCGCCTTTCCTCGAGCGCAGCGTGCATTACGGTTCTCTGAACACGGATGCCGTGCATACCTTGGCCCGGCGGGCTGAGACTGTGGGCATGAAGGCGTTGCTGGCGGTGAACCAGCTCGCCGTGACGGAGTCGCGCAAGGCCGCGGCCGACGGCGGCCCGGGCCAACGCATGACCTTCGGCATCTACTTCTTTTCCGCACCGGAACCAACGTTGCCACCTGCACATGGTGCAGACGATGGCCAGGACGGCGAGGAACAGGGGGGGGCGGTCACATGACGGCACGGCTGCCTCCGGCCTGCGTGCGCTGGCTGCGCTGCGTTGTCGTCGCAATGACCAGCTTGTCAGCGGGCATGCAGCCTGCCGCACAGACACAAGTACAAGCACGGGCGGAGAACGTCTGCGCCAACGGTGGGGCATTGGTCAATCCGCTCGTGGCAGGCTTACGGTCCGAGCCGGGAACGGGTGGCGGGATCGGTGGAACCGGCATATCCAGGGCCCGCGCCCAACCCCTTGCCGCGCCAGGCGGTGACGGCGGTATTGGAGGCACGGGGGTCCGGGCCAGCGCGGCAGGCCCGGACGGTACGGCCACCGGCCAAGGCGGTATCGGTGGTACCGGTATCGTTGGAACCATCACTGGTTTTGCCAGCATATGCGTGAATGGCGTCGAGGTTCATTTCGACGCCGAGACACCTGTGTCCGACGCCGGCGAGGTGGTCTCTGCCCGGCAATTGGCGATCGGGCAATTGGTGGCGGTCAGCGCGAGCGGCGCCGGTGCGCAGGTGCAGGCCCGACAAATCGCGCTGATCCATACCGCGGTCGGGCCATTGGCGGCTGTCGATGCGCGTACCGGCTCGTTTGGCCTGCTGGGCCAGCGAGCACGGGTGCGTGACCCGGCCCAGCTGAACCATCTGTTGGTTGGCGATTGGGTGCGCGTCAGTGGTCAGCGGCTGGCTGGCGGAGACATTGTTGTGTCCCGGCTGGATCGCATCGCGCCGCAGAAACGGGTGCAGCTCAATGGTGTCGTGGAGCGTGTTGCCGCCAACAGCTTCTACCTGAGCGGTGCCCAGGTGCAGTTCGGTTCCATGCATGCTTCAGCGCCGCCGGTGGGCAGCGAGATCACGGTGTCCGGGTTGTGGGATGGGCGGGTTTTGCTGGCGCAGCAGGCCATCGAGGAGCCAACCCGCAAGGGTCTTGGCGCGGTGAGCCAGGTTGTCATGGCGGGTTATGTGCAGTCCCTGGGGCAGGGCCGGCTCAGCCTGGGGCTGGGCGAACTGCGGATGAACCCCGATGCGCAGGTGGTGGGTGCCTCCGGCGGCAAACTGGCGCTCGACCAGCATGTGCAGGTAACGGGGCGTCTGGACGCGGACCGGCGGGTGACGATCGACCGTGTCGTCATCGGCGAAGGGCCGGCCGACGGTAGTGGTCGTGGCGGCGCTTCCCGTTCCTCCGGCAGGAGAGGGGGGCGCGAGGCGAGGGACGGCGACGACAGTTCCGGTCGTTCCGGGTCAGGCGAGCGCACGGATACATCGGGTCGCTCGGGCGACTCCTCTGGATCCAGTGGTTCAGGAAGTTCGGGCGGAGAAGGCGGTTCCAGCGGTTCGGGAAGCTCGGGCGGAGGGAGTGGTTCCAACGGTTCGGGAAGTTCGGGCAGCTCTGGTGGCGAAGACGGTTCCGGGGGCTCGGGCGGTTCGGGTTCGGAGTCGGGTGGCAGCGGTCACGGGAAATGAATGCGATGCGGGCGCCGGCGATACGCTGGTCTCTCACGGTCGGACGTCGACGGCCATCAAGCGCCGAAATGTGCGGCGGCGCGAATCGGCATGGCGCAGCGAACGGACTTACTCGAAATCCAGTAGCACCTTCATCGCCTGCGAGCGGTCCGCCGCGAGCGCAAACGCGCGGCCGGAGTCACGAAACGGCAGCGTGGCCGAAATCAGCGGTTTCACGTCGATCAGGCCCTTGTTGAGCAGTTCGACCGCGATCGCGAATTCCTCGTGGAAACGGAACGCGCCGCGCATGTCGAATTCCTTGGCCACGATGGTGTTGATCGGCAGCGTCATGTCGCCGCCCAGCCCGACCTGCATGATCACGCCGCGCGGACGCAGGGCATCGAGCGCGCCGCGCAAAGCCCGTTCGTTGCCGCTGGCCTCGAACAACACGTCGAAACTCCCTTTGTCGGCGCAAAACGGCGCCAGGCCGTCCGGCTTTTCGGCCACGTTGATGACATCGTCGGCGCCGACCTTGGCAGCACTGCGCAGCGTGAAGTCGCTGACGTCGGTGGCCACGATATGCGCTGCGCCGGCGCGGCGGGCGGCCAGGATGATCAGCGCACCGATCGGGCCGCAACCGGTCACCAGCACCCGTTTGCCCAGCAACGAGCCGGCGCGGCGCACCGCATGCAGGGCCACGGACAGCGGCTCGGCCATGGCGCCTTCGCCGTCGCTGATGGCATCGGCCAGCTTATGCGCCTGGCTGGCATCGCAAACGATCTCCTGGCGGAACGCGCCCTGCACATGCGGTGTGCGCATGGCGCTGCCGTAATAACGCATGTCCAGACAATGGTTCTGCAGTCCTTGCTGGCAATAGATGCACTGGCCACATGGGCGGCTGGGGCTGACGGCGACACGGTCGCCCACCTGCACACCGTCCACGCCGGGTGCGGCCTGCTCGATGATGCCGGCAATTTCGTGGCCCAGCACCATCGGTTCCTTGATGCGGATGGTGCCAAAACCACCGTGCTGGAAATAGTGCAGGTCCGAGCCGCAGATGCCGCCCTTGCGCACGCGCACGCGGATCTGGCCGCTTTCGATCTCGGGCGTGGCAATGGTCTCGACGCGCAGGTCGCCGGGGGCATGAATGACAAGTGCTTCCATCAGTTGGGTTCCTTTGATTCAGGGGACTGGTTTTGGGTGCAGTCGCGGGCCGGTCACAAGGTGGCGGTCACGCCGCCGTCGACATACAGAATGTGGCCGTTGACGAATTTCGATGCGTCGCTGGCCAGGAACACCGCGGGGCCGACCAGGTCTTCAACGTCGCCCCAGCGGCGCGACGGCGTGCGGCCGATCAGCCAGCTGCTGAATTCCGGGTTCTTGACCAGTGCATCGTTGAGTTCGGTCTTGAAGTAGCCCGGGCCCAGGCCGTTGATCTGGATGCCGTGCTGGCCCCAGTCGATGGCCATGCCCTTGGTCAGCATTTTCACGCCACCTTTGCTGGCGGTGTAGGGAGCGATGTTGGGGCGCCCCAGTTCGCTCTGCACCGAGCAGATGTTGATGATCTTGCCGCGCTTGCGCGCAATCATGTGGCGCGCCACCGCCTGGCCATTGAGGAACACGCTGTCCAGGTTGGTGCGCATCAGCTCATGCCAGTGTTCAACCGTGAAATCTTCCAGCGGCCCGCGCCGCTGCATGCCAGCGTTGTTGACCAGGATGTCGATGGCGCCGATGTTCTTCTCGATGTCGTCGACCGCTGCCGTCACGGCCTTGCTGTCGGTGACATCGAAGGCTTTCACATGGACGGTTGCGCCTTCATTGCGCAGGGTCTTGGCCGCCGCATCGAGCTTGTCCTGGCTGCGCGCGTTGAGGACGACGGTCGCGCCGGCCTGGGCCAGGCCACGCGCCAGAGCAAAACCGATGCCGGCGCTGGAGCCGGTGATCAGGGCCATGCGGCCGGTGAGGTCGAAGGCGGAGTTTGCGGATGTAGATGTGTTCATGGTGAATCTATTTGTCAAGGTGTGCGGAGCAGGTTTGGAGCGTCGGCGGATCAGGATTCCATGCCTTCGATCAGAAACTTCACTTTACGCGATCCGTTCCATTCGTCGGCATCCAGGCGAAACGCAAGGCGCGCACGTGCGGGCAGGCTGTCGGTATGGTTGAACCAGATGCCGTCGATCGGCGTGCCCTGATGCTTGAGTTTGAGCGACAGATGTTTTTCGCCGACCAGGCGCTGTGACACCACCTCAACCTCCTCGCTGAACACCGGCGGTGCAAAGCCCTGGCCCCAGACTTCCTTGTGCAAGGTGTCGACCAGATCGACCCGGCGGTATTCGGGTGCCAGCGGCCCGTCGGTCTCGAGCCGGCGCTGCAACGTGGATTTGTCGAGCCACTCCAGAGCCACCTCACTCAGACCTTGTTCGAACTGGTCCAGGTGTTCCTCGTTGACGGTACAACCCGCGGCCATGGCATGGCCGCCGAAACGCAGCAACACGCCGGGATATCGCTTGGCCACCAGGTCAAGCGCGTCGCGCAGATGAAATCCCGGAATCGAGCGCCCCGAACCCTTGAGTTCATGCTCCTTGCCCGGTGCCTGGCTGGCGGCGAACACAAAGGTCGGCCGGTGCAGCTTGTCCTTGATGCGAGAGGCGACGATGCCGACCACCCCTTCGTGAAAGTCGGGGTCGAACACGCAGATGGCCGGTGGCGGTTCGTCACCCTCTTCGAACAGTGATTCGGCAATCTCCATTGCCTGCGCGCGCATGTCGCCCTCGATCTCGCGCCGCTCCCGGTTGATGCCGTCAAGAGTGCGGGCCAGTTCGTCCGCGCGCGCTGCGTCGTCGGTCAACAGGCATTCGATGCCCAGTGTCATATCGCTCAGACGCCCGGCAGCATTGATGCGCGGCCCCAGCGCGAAGCCGAAATCGAAGGTTGTGGCCACCGGCGCCGAGCGTCCGGCCGCGCCGAACAGGCTGGACAGACCGGCCGGCAAGGCGCCGGCGCGCACGCGCTTGAGTCCTTGCGCCACCAGGCGGCGGTTGTTGGCGTCCAGCCGCACCACGTCGGCCACCGTGCCCAGCGCGACCAGCGGCAGCAAGGTGTCGAGCTTGGGTTGGGTCTGCGGCGTGAACACCCCGCGTTCGCGCAGTTCGGAGCGCAAGGCCAGCAGCACATAAAACATCACACCGACACCGGCAATCGACTTGCTGGCAAATTCGCAACCGGGCTGGTTCGGGTTGACGATCACGTCGGCGTCAGGCAGGGTGCTGGCCGGCAAGTGGTGGTCAGTCACCAGCACCCGCAGTCCGAGTGCGCGGGCATGGGCCACGCCGTCGATGCTGGCAATGCCGTTGTCCACCGTGATCAGCAGGTCGGCACCACTATCCTTGACGCGCTGTGCAATCGGGGCCGTGAGGCCATAACCGTCGCGCACCCGGTCGGGCACGATGTAGCTCACATGTTGTGCGCCGAGCAGGCGCAGGCCGCGGATGCCCACTGCGCAGGCGGTGGCGCCGTCACAGTCGTAGTCGGCCACGATGCAAAGGCGCTTGTCCTGCGCGATTGCATCGGCGAGCAGGCGCGCCGCGGCCAAAGCGCCAAGCAGGCTGTCGGGTGGCAGGAGTCGGCCGAGTCCTTCGTCGAGTTCGTCCATTGCGCTGACGCCCCGTGCAGCATAAAGGCGGGCCAGCAAGGGATGCACGCCGCCTTGCTCAAGGGCCCAGACGGCACGTGGTGGAATATCGCGGACGGTGATTTTCATAGTAGCGGGGCATATTGTTGCAGGCTGGTCGGGTTGAAGCGCCGTCGCAGTCGTTCGCCCCAGCCGAGAGGTCGATTCTCGAAGACCAATGTGTGACGCTCCGAGCAAAGCACCAGGCTTGCAGGACGGCCAGTCTGCAACTCTGCCAGCAACTGCTTGCAAACACCCAGGTCGAGCTTTTGCCAGACGCTGGCCCATTGCGCCCAGTCGCCTTGTAATGCCGGCAGGCGCAGATCGTCCGCCACCAGCGGACCGGGCGCCGACGGCGCCGCGCCGGTGTATCTACCGCTGCCATGGATCCAGAACGAATTCACCGGCTGCTGGCCGCGTGCCGTCCGTTCGTCGTTGAGCGGATGGGTGTACAGCATCATCTGCATCTCGTTCTGCAGTCGGCGCAGCGCAGGGGTGGCCGGCATCCAGGGGCTGATGTCGACGTCCAGCACCCGGTCTAGTGAGGCACTGGCCAGGTCGGCCAGTGGCTCACCGCTGACCAGCCAGCGCCCGGGTTCCTGGTATGTCAGGGTCAATCCGTCTTGTTCGAAGTACGGGGCCATGGCCTGCATCAATGTGCGCGATTCGGTCTCCTGCAGCGCCAGTGCGAACGGATCGCGCATCAGGATATGGCCCACCCCGATCTGCCAGAACGCCGGCGTGAGCCAGGCGCGGGCGGTGTTGTCGGCCGGCTGTCCAGCGCGGACCCGGTCCAGCGCCGCCCAGGGAATGTGGCCGTCTGACGGTGACAGGCCCAACGCGCGCGCCTGGAACATTTCATGGGGGGGCGACAGGTCCAGCGCCGAGCCTTTGATGGTCTCCACCCGCGTCATAACGCGGAGCACCTGCGCGAGGTGGGGTAATTGCAGCGACAACGCGACCTGCGCACATGGCGGATCATTGACATGGGCGTAGGGAATCAGCAACTGCATGGCGGTATTGTCTCGGAACTGATCGGTGGGCCACCGATCGACGGGGGGATGCCACAATGCCGGCTGTTCGAGTTTTCCAATTGAAAGAGTCTCGCACCATGCGACTTTGCTGCTGATGCAAATGCCTTACGAGCTGGCCCTGGGCTGGCGTTACACCCGTGCAGGCCGGGGAACCCGGCGCAACGGTTTCATTTCGTTCATTTCTGGCGTGTCGATGCTGGGCATTGCGCTGGGCGTGGCCGCGCTGATCATCGTGCTAAGCGTCATGAACGGCTTTCAAAAGGAAGTACGTGACCGCATGCTTGGCGTGGTCTCGCATGTGGAGATCTATGCGGCCGGTGGTGCGGCACTGCCGGATTTGCAGGCCACCTTGCAGCAGGCCAAAAGCAACCCGCAAGTCATCGGCGCTGCACCGTTCATCACCGCGCAGGGGCTGATCGCACGCGGCGAGGACATGAAGGCGGCGCTGGTGCGCGGAATCGACCCGTCGCTGGAGGCCGAGGTCAGCGACCTGGGGGCAGCGATGGGCAAGGATGTGCTGGCGCGCCTGGTACCCGGTGACTTCGGCATCGTGCTGGGTGTCGAACTGGCGCGTTCGCTCGGGGTGCGTGAAGGCGACAAGGTGACCTTGATCACTCCCAGTGGTCAGATCACGCCGGCCGGGGTGGTGCCGCGACTCAAGCAGATGACGGTGGTCGGTACCTTCGATTCCGGCCATTTCGAATACGACTCGGCGCTGGCCCTGTTGCACATGGACGATGCGTCACGTATCTACCGGCTCGAAGGGCCGACTGGCGTGCGCCTGAAACTGCGCGACCTGCATCAGGCGCGCGAGGTGGCAAGTCAACTCGCGGGCAGCATGCGCGGCGACCTGGTCATTCGCGACTGGACGCGGCAGAACCGGACCTGGTTTGCCGCGGTGCAGGTCGAAAAACGCATGATGTCCATCATCCTGACGCTGATCGTGGCGGTGGCGGCGTTCAACCTCGTCAGCACGCTGGTGATGACGGTCACCGACAAACGTGCGGACATCGCCATCTTGCGCACACTGGGGGCAAGTCCGCGCAGCATCATGGCGGTCTTTGTCGTGCAAGGCGCGATGGTGGGCGTGATCGGCACGCTGGCCGGACTGGCGTTGGGGCTGGGCATCGCGTTCAACATCGATGTCATCGTGCCGGCGCTCGAGCAACTGTTCAATGCCAGCTTCCTGCCCAAGGACATCTACCTGATCAGCCGCATGCCCAGCGAACCGCAGCAGGCCGACATCGTGCCGATCACGGTGATCTCGCTGGTACTGGCCTTTCTGGCCACGATTTATCCGAGCTGGCGCGCCAGCCGCGTCAACCCGGCCGAGGCCCTGCGTTATGAGTGATGTGGTGTTGCAGGCGCAAGGCCTGACCAAACGATTCACCGAGGGGCGGCTCGACGTGACGGTGCTGCAGGGCATCGACCTGCAGGTGCACAAGGGTGAAACCCTGGCCATCGTGGGTGCGTCCGGTTCGGGCAAAAGCACGCTCCTGCATCTGCTGGGCGCGCTGGACGCGCCGACCTCGGGCCAGGTGCAGTTGATGGGAACCGACCTGGCGACCTGCAATGCGGCGCAGCAGGGTCGCTTGCGCAATCAGCATCTCGGTTTCGTCTACCAGTTCCACCATTTGTTGCCGGAGTTCAGTGCTCTCGACAACGTGGCCATGCCGCTGTGGATCCGGCGGTTGGCACCGGCAGACTGCGCGCGTGCGGCGACCGAAACCTTGCGCAGCGTGGGGCTGCAGGAGCGGCTGGAGCACCGGCCGTCCGAATTGTCCGGCGGTGAACGCCAGCGCGTGGCGATTGCCCGTGCGCTGGTGACCCGTCCGGCCTGTGTGCTGGCCGACGAGCCCACCGGCAACCTGGACCGCAGCACGGCGGACGGCGTGTTCGAATTGATGCTGCAACTCGCGCGTGATCAAGGCACGGCCTTTATCGTCGTCACCCATGACGAGAGCCTGGCGGCGCGTTGCTCCCGGCAGTTGCGGCTGGACCTGGGACGGTTGACGGAATAGTGTTGGGTGGTCTGCGCGCAGGACACTCGGCAATATCTGCCGGCCGCCCGGCAAGACGCTCGCGTTACAGAATCCGGTTGAACCAGGCCAGCGACAAGGCTGCCGATGTCAGCGCCAGAATGGACGCCAGAAGCGCCAGCAGGCCGGAGATTTCGGTCTCTTTCTTCTCTACTGTCAGGCGCGAACTGAGTTTTTCGTAGACCTTCTTCAGGTTCTCCGCGGTGCCGGCGTAGAAGTATTCGGCCTGTGTCTGCTGGGCCACCGACTTGAGCGTGGCTTCGTCCAGCCGCACCCGCATTGACCAGCCTTCGAAGCCGATGGTTTCGCCCTCGACGGTGCCAACACCCACGGTGTAGATGCGGATGCCGCGCTCGGCGGCCATCTTGGCTGCGTCCAGGGTGTCGACACCGGTTGTGCGTTGCCCGTCCGTGAGCAGGATGATGGCGGCCGAGCCATAGGAGCCCGGGGGCACGGGGACGAACTCCTTCTTCGGGTTCTTGGGCTTGACCTGGTCAATCGAAATGCCGCGCTGGCGGTTGTTGTTGCCGTAGGTCATGGCGGCGAGGTCGATGCCCTCTTCGGGGAAGATCTCGGCCAGCGACACCACGATAGCGCTGCCGATGGCGGTGGCGCGCTGCAACTGGAATTTGTCGATGGCGATCACCAGGTCTTCTCGGCTCAGCGTGGGTGGTTGCACCACCGAGGCCGTACCGGCAAAAGCGACGATACCGACCCGCACATTGCGCGGCAGTTCGGCCAGGAAGGCCTTGGCGGCTTCCTGAGAGGCGACCAGGCGGTTGGGTTTGACGTCGGTGGCGCGCATGCTGCCAGACACATCCATTGCCAGGATGATGGTCTCCTGGGTCGACGGCAGGCTGATGACCGCAAATGGGCGCGACGCGGCGAACAGCATCACGCTGATGGCCATCAGGAACAACACCGGCGGCACGTGGCGGCGCCAGTGCATGCCGGTGGCCATGGCCTCCTTGACGATGGACAAGCTGGCATAACGCAGCGCCAGCTTCTTCTTGCGTTTGAGCAGCCAGACATAAACCGCGACAAGAAAGGGAACGGCCAGCAGCAACCACAGGAACTGGGGCCACATGAAGGTGACGGGAAGCGTCATGCCAAGGTCTCCTTGTGGGACTGCTCAGGCAGCCGCCCTGGTACGCGTGACCACGGCGCTGGCGCCGGAGAGCCGGCTACGGCGTTTGCGCAAATCGGCAAAACGCATTACAGCTTGTACGAGGTCATCATCGGTTGAAAGTTCCAGCGTGTCCACACCGGCGACGATAAAAGCCTGACGCAATTCAGCTTCGCGCTGCGCGGCGATTCGTGCAAAACGTTTGCGAAATCCGGCGTCGTGTGTGTCCACGAGCAATTGTTCACCGGTCTCTGCGTCACGGATCGGCACCAGGCCGAGGTCGGGCAGGTCGAGCTCCATTGGATCGAGCAGGCGAATGCCCACCACGTCGTGGCGTTGCGCCAGCAGACCCAGCGGCTTCTCCCAGCCTGGCTCGCTGATGAAGTCCGAGACCACGAACACCGTCGATCGACGCCGGATGGTGGCCGATGCCGATTCAAGCAACTCATGCAGCCGCGTGCCGCCGGTGGTGCCGGCGATGGGTCGGGTCTGCATCGAATGCAGCAGCTGCAATACATGCATGCGTCCGCCGCGCGCCGGCATGACCGTGTCCACGCCTGCACCGTACAGCAGGGCCCCGACGCGGTTGCCGTGGCGCGTCAGCATGCGTGCCAGCACGGTGACGAACTCCGCGGAGACATTGCGCTTGCGCTGTTCGCCGGAACCGAAGTCGATCGAAGGACTCAGGTCGAGCAAGAACCAGGCCGCCATCTCGCGGTCTTCGGTGTACACGCGCACATGCGGAATCTGCAGCCGCGCGGTGACGTTCCAGTCGATATGGCGCACGTCGTCATGCAACTGGTACTCGCGCAGGTCGGCCAGATCGAGTCCGGTGCCACGCAGCAGCGTGCGGTAGTCGCCTTGCAACATGCCGTCCAGGCGTCGGATCACCGTCCATTCGAGGCGACGCAGCACATGCTCGGCACCCTTGGTCGCGGGCACGACCTGCAAGGGCGCCGCGGGTGGCGGTGCAGCCTGGCGTGACTTGAACAACCCGAACATGGCCAACCCTATGCCGCCAGCTGTTCGTGTTCCAGCGGCTTGGGCGGGGCCACGATGCGCGCCATGATCTTGCCGATGATCGCGTCCGCGGTGAGTCCTTCGGACAGCGCTTCGTACGACAGCACAAGCCGGTGGCGGAACACGTCGGGCACCAGATCGCTCATGTCTTCGGGCAAGACATAGGTGCGCCCGCGCAACATGGCCAGCGCACGCGCGGCTTCGGTCAGGTTGATCGTGGCGCGCGGACTGGCGCCATAGGTGATGAAGCGACCCAGGTCCTTGAGCCCGTGTTTTTCCGGTGTGCGGGTCGCCGACACCAGCTTGACCGCGTACGTGATCAGCGAGGGGTCGACATAGACCTTGCGGCAGGTTTGCTGCAGTTGTGCCAACTGGGCCGTGCTTGCCACCGGATTGGCGCTGACCGCCGGGCCTGTCACCCGCTGCACAATGACAAACTCTTCTTCATCGGTCGGGTAGTCGACCAGAACCTTCATCATGAAGCGGTCGACCTGTGCCTCCGGAAGAGGATACGTGCCTTCGGTTTCGATCGGATTTTGTGTGGCCATGACCAGAAAGGGCTCGGGCACCTTATGGGTTTCGCCGGCAATGGTGACCTGGCGTTCCTGCATGACTTCGAGCAAGGCGCTTTGCACTTTTGCCGGCGCGCGGTTGATCTCGTCCGCCAGCAGCAGGTTGGTGAACACCGGGCCCAGCGAGGTGCCGAACTCCCCGGTTTTCTGGTTGTAGATGCGGGTGCCGACCAGGTCGGCCGGCACCAGGTCGGGGGTGAACTGGATACGCTTGAAGTTGCCGCGAATGGTGTTGGCCAGTGTCTTGATGGTCAGCGTCTTGGCCAGCCCGGGTACACCTTCGACCAACAGGTGGCCCTGGGCCAGCATCGCCACCATGACCCGCTCCAGGAAGCGGTCCTGACCCACCACCACCCTCTTGACCTCGTACAGGATTTGCTCCATCAGTTCGGCAGTTTCGTCGCGGTTCGTGGTCTGGGGGTCCATGTCAGCTCCTGAGTCTTGAGGTGGTGGAAACGAATTTGCCGGCGCCGCGCGTCAACGGGGCTAGAAGGGATGCAACCCGGCGGCCGAGGCCGCGTTCTCGATCGGCACTGCAAAGCCGATGCCGATGAACGTGCGTTGGTCGCCTGGATTGAGGATGGCGGTGACAACGCCCACCACATGGCCGTCCATCGTGACCAGCGGCCCGCCCGAGTTGCCCGGGTTGGCGGCGGCGTCAAACTGGATCAGGTTGGTCATTTCCTGCTTGCCTTCCGGGGACCGGAATGACCGCTTCAGGCCGGACACCACCCCGGCAGAAGCGGACGGCCCAATGCCGAACGGAAAGCCCACGGCGACCACGTGGTCGCCCGGCAGCAGGTCGGCGGTGGAGCGCATCGTGGCTGCGATCAGGTCGTCGGGAATCTTGTGCGCCTGCAACACTGCCAGGTCGTCCTCGGCCTGCACCGACTTGATCGAGGCCTCCGATTCCAGTCCGTCGGCGAACACCACCTTGATCGTGTCGGCGCCACTCACCACATGCAGGTTGGTCAGGATCACGCCCTTGTCGACGATGACCACACCGGTGCCGACGCCACGCTCAACGTCTTCGCGCCCGTTTGTGCCCTTTTCGTAGCTCATGACCCGCACGATCGAAGGGCCGATGATTTGCGCCGCGCGCGCCGCGGCCGACGGCAGACTTGTCGTCTCCAGAGTCTTGAGCACGGCTGCGTCGATGTCTTCCTGGGTCAGTACCCGCGCACCGGGTTGGGCCAACTGGGTGGAAATGAGAATCAGCGCCAAAAACAAAACGCCGATTGCCGACCACAGGAATCGGGGGTCGGCCGCCATGGTGCGCCAGCGCTGGTATTGCGCCGCGCGCCGGGCAGCGGCCACCTCAGCTTCCGACGCCATGGCTTGCGCCGCAGGGATGTGTGAACGGGAGCGACTGTAAAGGGCGGGCCTGCGCATCGAGTCACCTGACCATAAGGGTGGAAGGGAAAATTGACGGTAGCACGGTTCCGGCGTTTGTGCACGGCTTGGTGAGGCGTCATACCGAATCCAAGGGTGTTTGCCCGGCTGTCTGCGCCCACCCAGAGCCAATCCGCCCAATCAGGTGTCAGTCCTGCGGGCCGCGCGCGCGGCGCATCAGCACCAGCGCGATCGCAGCGGACGCCAGCATCAGGAACAGGCTGACCGCATTGAGTACCGGGGTGGCGCCCTCGCGCATGCGCCCGTACATCATCACTGTCAGTGGCGGGTCGGAGCCGACCAGCATCAAGGTGGTATTGAAGTTCTCGAACGACATCAGGAAGGCGATGGCCGCGGCGCCGATCAGCGCAGGTCGCAGGTAGGGCAGTGTCACGGTCCACAACACGGCGCCGCGCGATGCGCCAAGGTTGTAGGCGGCGTCTTCCAGCGTGCGGTCAAAACGTTTGAGTCGCGCGCTGATGGTGAGTGTCGCAATGGACACGATGTACGAGAACTGGCCCAGTACGACCAATGGCAGGCCGGGTCGCAGAAATTCGAGCTCCAGGCCCCAGGCATCGTCGGCAAAATTCGCCAATCGACTGGCGAAGGCCAGGATGGAGATACCCAGAATGACGCCGGGAATCACCAGCGGCGCCAGCATCAGCATCGACATCGCCGCCTTGCCCTTGAAACTCACGCGCTCGAGCAGGAAGGCGTTGGCGGTGCCGACCAGCACCGACAACACGGTGACCCACATGGCGACCACCATGCTGGTCCACAGACTGGCCAGCATCGGCCCGTCGGCAAACAGGCCGACGCGCTCGCTCTGCGCGCTGCCGACGAACCAGTCCAGCGTAAATCCATTCCACGGCGGCGCCGGGTAGGGCGCGTCATTGAATGCGAACGCGGCCACCACCAGCAGGGGCAGGAACAGGAAGGCGAAAAACAGCAGCGCAAAAACCACGGTTCCGGTTCGCAGCCAAGCGGGGCGGGGAAGGGATGGAATCATGTGCGTCGCATCACGTCGCCGAACTGCTGCCCAGACAACTTCAGGCCCATCCAGACAATGGCGCTGGACAACAGCAGGAGCAGGAAACCGAAAGCTGCACCCTGTTCCCAGTTGAAACGGGTGATGAACTGGGTGTAGATCTGCTCGGTGAACCAGAGCGAGTTCTTGCCGCCGAGCAGCGTGGGCGTGAGGTAGTTGCCCAGTGTCAGCATGAACACGACGATGCAGCCCGCCACGATGCCCGGCGCCGCATGCGGAATGATGATCTGGCGCAGAATGGAGACGCCATTGCCGCCCAGGTCATAGGCGGCCTCGATCAGCGTGTCATCCAGGCTCTCGAGAGCGCTGATCAATGGCACGACCATGAACAACATCGAGGTGTAGACCAGTCCAACCAGAATGGTGGCGTCGCGGTACAACATCTCGATCGGGACCTCGCTCAAGCCCAGCTGTACCAGCAGCGCCGGCAACACGCCCGATTCGCGCAACAGGATCATCCAGCCCAGTGTGCGCACCGTCTCCGAAACCCAGAACGGGATCAGGCACATCACGAACATCAGCGAGCGGGTACGTCCGCGGGCGATCTTGGCAATGGTCCACGCGATCGGGAACGCCAGCAGCAAGGTCAGGCCGGTGGCGATCATGGACATCACCGCAGTACGCACAAAGGTGTGCCAATACAGTGGCTCTTCGATGAAGGTTTCGTACTGGCGCAGGCTTGGCGCATATTCGCCGGGCGCCACACGCGCGCGCAGCGACAGGATGGCCAGATCCACATGGGGCAACACGATCAGGCCAAGCAGCCAGATCAGGGCGGGCGCCATCAGCAGGCCGAGCAACAGACGATGGCGGCTCACTGGACCATCCGTGGCGTCAGGCTGCGCGCGCCGGTTGCGCGGGAAAACACAAGGCACGCTCCGGATCAAAGCCGAAACCAACCGTCTCGCCCACGCGTAGATCGGCGAGTTGCCCGGTTTGTGGCAACGCGATGTGGAACTCGGCGCCCGAGTCTTTTTCGCGCACCAGCACGGCAGAATTGGCGCCGTCGAACAGCAGGCTCGCCACCGTGGCGTGGTAGCGGGGCTGGTCTGCTGGCAGCGTATCCAATTGACGTGACAAGGTGGCCACTTCGGGGCGTACGAAGGCCGTGGCTGCGGCTCCCATTTCGACGTCACCCTTGCGTCGCGCGAACAGCCGCAGGCCTTTGTCGGTGGTCAACTCCACCAGATCGCCACTGACCTGGGTGGCACGTCCGCTTACTTGATTGTTGGCGCCTACGAAGCCGGCAACAAATGGCGTCTGCGGCTCGTAATACAGCGACTGCGGCGTGCCGACCTGTTCGAACCGGCCCTTGTTCATGACCGCGACATGGTCGGACAGCACCAGGGCTTCCGACTGGTCGTGCGTGATGTAAACGAAGGTGGTGCCGAAATCGGCCTGCAGTTGCTTGAGTTCGATCTTCATGTGCTCGCGCAATTTGAGGTCGAGCGCACCCAGGGGTTCGTCAAGCAACAACAGCGTGGGTTCGAGCACCAGCGAGCGGGCGATGGCCACCCGCTGCTTCTGGCCACCGGAGAGCTGGTCGACACGTTTGTTCTGCGAGCCGGGCAGACTGACCCGCTCCAACATGGCGCCGACGCGCTGGTCGATATCCTTGCGCGACAAACCTCGGCGCGCCAGGCCATAACCGACGTTTTCGCCGACGCTCATCATCGGAAACAGTGCCAGGTGCTGGAACACCATATTGACCGGCCGACGATTCGGCGGAACCTGGTCCATCGACTGGCCGCCGATCTGCACCTCGCCGGAGTCAGGCGCCAGAAAGCCCGCGATCATGCGCAAGAGCGTCGTCTTGCCGCAGCCCGACGGACCCAGAATGGAAAAGAAGCTGCCGCGATCGACCGAGAAAGACAGTTCGTCGACAGCGATCAGCCCGCCGTATCGCTTGGCGACACGCCGGGCTTCAAGGTCCGCTTGTGGCATCCGATGGGGACGCCGGCCTTAGTTGGCCGCCTTGATGCGGTCGAGCACGCGGCCTTCGATCTCTTCCAGGCCCGCCGGAACCGCCGGATACCACTTGACGTTGTCCAGCGCCGCAGGTGGGAAGCTGGCGGCAAACTGGGCCTTGAGCTTCTCGTCGACCAACTTGTCGGCGCCCTTGGATGCGGTGAAGTTGCCAGCAGATGCGGACACCTTGGCCGCGATTTCCGGTTTCATGTTGAAGTTGATCCAGGCGTATGCAGCGGCGTCGTTTTTGCCCTTGGCCGGAATGGCAAAGGTGTCGATCCAGCCCAGCGCGCCGGACTTGGGTGCGATGAACTGGATGTCGGCCTTCTCGCTATTGAGCTTCCAGCCGCCGGTGTCCCACATCATGGCGCCGACGATCTCGTCGGTGCGCATGCCATTGAGCAACTGGTCCTTGTTGTCCCAGAAGAATTTCAGGTTGCCCTTGCAGGCAATGATGGTTTTGCCGACATCGTCCATCAGTGCGCCGTAGGCCTTGGGATTGCTGTACAGCGCGAACGGATCCTTGCCCGCAGCGAAGGCGAACGCGAGCAAGGTCGGGCGCTTGAGCCGCACGGCGGTCTTGCCCTTGTAGTCAGCCTTGCACAGGTCCGGGTAGTTGGCCATCTTGGCCAGCTTGGTGTTGACCACCAGGCCGTCGGTACCCCAGATATGGGGCACGCCATAGACCTTGCCTGCCAGCGTGGTATTTTTCTTGGTCGCGTTGAGCATCGAGGTGATGTACAGATCGTTCTTGATCTTGCTCATGTCCATCGGCTTGTAAATCTTGAACTCCTGTTGCGGCCCGGTGATGCGATCCTGCGAGGGCTGCACCAGGTCGAAGCCGGCGCCACCGGTGGCGCGCAGTTTGGAGATCATCTCCTCGTTGTTGGACAACGTAAGCTCGACCGTATAGCCGCTTTCCTTTTCGAACTGCGCCTTGACCTCGGCCGGCACATAGTCGGCCCAAGTGAGCAGGCGCAAAGTTTTCTCTTGCGCGGTGGCGGCGCCGGACAGGCCAATGGCCAAGGCGGCGGCGGCGATCAAGGTTATGCGGGTTTTCATGGGGTTTCCTAGGTGGATGAGAATGGTGTGTCCCGGATCCCGAGGATAGATGCGGATGGTGACAGCCAAGTGACGATCTTGTGTCAAACCAGGAGGCCGAATAAGAGGGTTTTCCCTGTATGCATGTTTTCAAGAAGAAGGACAGGGGTTGATGACGCACTGGATCGATACACACTGCCATCTGGACGCTGCCGAATTCGCCAGTGACGTTTCAGCGGTGCGCGCGCGTGCGCGTTTGCAGGGGGTGAGCCATTGCGTGATCCCGGCCGTGGCGCTTGGCAATTTTTCTGCCGTGCGCGATCTGGCCCACGCCGGCGGTGACAGTTATGCCCTGGGCATCCATCCCTTGTTCGTGCCCCATGCCGGCGATGACGACCTGCAGCGACTCGATCAGGCGCTGGCCGCTGCCGCCCAAGACCCACGGTTGGTCGCTGTCGGCGAGATCGGTCTGGACTTTTTCGTGCCAGCATTGTGCGAACCGGCGATGCGCGAGCGCCAGGAGCGGTTCTATATGGCCCAGTTGCAACTGGCGCGCAAATACGGTCTGCCGGTGATCCTGCATGTGCGTCGATCGGCCGATCGGCTGCTGCGCGGTCTGCGTGCCGTCAGGCCTGCGCCCGGCACGCGGTGGCAGGGCATCGCCCATGCGTTTGCCGGTAGTGAGCAGCAGGCCCTGGCTTTTGTCGACCTGGGATTCAAACTCGGCTTTGGCGGAGCGGTGACTTTCGACCGGGCGCTGCGTCTGCGCCGTCTGGCAGTCGACATGCCGTTGTCGGCGCTGGTGCTTGAAACCGACGCACCGGACATTCCGCCACATTGGTTGTACATGACGGCGGCCCGACGCGCGGCCGGCGAAGTCCAAATGCCCAACGAGCCAGGACAGTTGCCTGCGATCGCGCAGGTGGTGGCCGATTTGCGCGGCGTGACACCCGCGCAGCTGGCACTTGCGACCTGCCGCAACGCCTGCGCGGCGCTGCCGAAACTCGCGGCCTTGCTGGTATAACGCGCCATGGCATTGACCGATCACGCTTCCCACACCGACGTCCATTTTTCCGATGAAGGACCGATACGGCATCTGCACCTCGATTCGATCTGGATCCAGGGTTCGATGTCGATCGACGCCCCGCAGGTGCTGGTGCACCAGTACATCCAGCGCATGATGGCCTGGTTGCTGTTTGTCGAGCCGGCCAGTGTGCCCGGGCGCCAGGCCATGCAGCTTGGCCTGGGCGCCGGCTCTCTGACCAAGTTCTGCCACAAAGTGCTGCGCATGCGTACGGTCGCGGTCGAGATCAATCCCAAGGTGCTGGTGGCCTGCCGCGGCTGGTTCAAATTGCCAGCAGACAACGCGCGTATGCAGGTCATCCTGGCCGATGCGGCGCGCGAAATCCGCGATCCAAAATGGTGGGGAACGGTCGATGCCCTGCAGATAGACCTTTACGACCATGACGCGGCTGCACCAGTGCTCGACAGCAAAGCCTTCTACACCGACTGCCGCCGGCTACTGACCGAGGATGGCTGCCTCACCGTCAACCTGTTCGGTCGGGCGTCGAGTTACGACAGCAGCGTCGAGAAGATCGCTGCAGTGTTCGGTCGCGATGCGGTGTGGCCGTTCAAGGCCACGCGCGAGGGCAATACCGTGGTGCTGGCCCAAAGGACGGCGACCCGTCCCAAGCGTGCCGCTCTGGTGGATCGGGCCGAAGATATCGAGAACCGCTGGGGTCTGCCTGCGGCCCAATGGGTGCGGGTGCTCAAGCCGCTGGTCTCATGACGGTTTCTACCAAAGCCAAGGTGCAGGCTGCCGCACCGATGGAGGGGCCGCTGGACTGGCGTCGCCTGGTCGAATGGCTGCGTGAGGACGCAGTTATCGCAGAGGACGAAGCGACGCGGACCATTGCCCGTTGTTCGCAGGGCGAGAGTGCGCAGCATCCGCTGGTGCGGCTGGCCAGTGTGTCGATGCGCCGGGCATCGGACGAGCGGCCGCTGGATATTGAGATGTTGACCCAGTGGCTGGCGGGGCGTGCCAATCTGGGCTATATCCGTATCGACCCACTCAAGGTTGACGTGGGCAAGGTCGCCGATGCGATGAGTGCGCCGTATGCCGAACGCCACAAGGTGTTGCCGGTGCAGGTCACGCCGACCGAACTGGTGGTTGCCACCTCCGAGCCTTTCATCACCGACTGGGTGTCGGAGGTAGAGCGCCAGGCGCGGCGCAGCGTGCGCCGTGTCGTGGCCAGCCCGCAGGAGATCGCCCGCTACACCGCCGAGTTCTATGCGCTGGCCAAGTCGGTGCGCGCTGCGATGAAGGCCGGTGGCGCCAATGCCGGAGCCAGTTTCGAGCAGCTGGTCGAGCTGGGCAAGACCAGCAAGCAACTCGATGCCAACGACCAGGGCGTCGTGCAGGTGGTCGACTGGTTGTGGCAATACGCATTCGACCAGCGTGCCAGTGACATCCATCTGGAGCCGCGGCGCGAGCAGGGCGTGATCCGGTTTCGTATCGACGGTGTGCTGCATCCGGTCTACCAGATGCCGATGGGTGTTCTCAACGCCATGACGGCGCGCATCAAGCTGCTCGGGCGCATGGACGTGGTCGAAAAGCGCAGGCCGCAGGATGGGCGCATAAAAACCCGCAACCCGCGCGGCGAAGAGATCGAGATGCGGATCTCGACCCTGCCCACCGCCTTCGGCGAGAAGATGGTGATGCGCATCTTTGACCCGGATAACGCGGTCAAGAACCTCGATGCACTTGGTTTTGCCGAACATGATGCGCAGCGCTGGGAGGCGCTGGTCAAGCAGCCGCACGGCATCATCCTGGTCACCGGGCCGACCGGTTCGGGCAAGACGACAACGCTTTATTCCACCCTCAAGCGGGTCGCCACCGAAGAGGTCAACGTGAGCACCGTCGAAGACCCGATCGAGATGATCGAGCCGTCGTTCAACCAGACCCAGGTGCAGCCGCAGCTCGATTTCAGTTTCACCGAAGGCCTGCGCGCGCTGATGCGCCAGGACCCGGACATCATCATGGTGGGCGAGATCCGAGATCTGCAGACGGCCGAAATGGCGGTGCAGGCCGCGTTGACCGGTCACCTGGTTTTCTCCACGCTGCATACCAACGACGCACCGTCGGCGGTAAGCCGCCTGCTCGAGCTCGGCATTCCCGCCTACCTGATCAATGCGACCTTGCTCGGTGTGCTGGCGCAGCGCCTGGTACGGACCTTGTGCGACAAGTGTCGGGTACGGGATTCAGCATCAAACCGGGACGACCTGACCGAGTTCGTCAAGCCCTGGCAGATCAATGGCGCGTATCGGCCGTACAAGCCGGTTGGTTGCGTGGAATGTCGCATGACCGGCTTTCGCGGCCGTACCGGTCTGTATGAACTGCTGGTCGTCACCGAAGCTTTCAAAGCCACGGTGACGCGCGAGCCCAGCATCGACGCCTTACGCCGCCAGGCGGTGCTGGACGGCATGCGCCCGATGCGGCTTGCCGGTGCACTGCAGGTCGCCAAGGGCACGACGACCATGCCTGAGGTAATGGTGGCTACACCGCCGCTGTCCTAGTTTCTGCGGCCGCATAACCGGCCAATGCTGCGCCGGATGCCCAGTAGGTGGTATCCACATGCAAGAGGCCGCGATCCGCGAGCACAATCCCGCCAGACCAATTGACGAGGAGACTGTTTATGCGAATCAAAAGCCAGAAGGACTTTTTCTCGGGCCTTCTGTTCATAGTGGTAGGTGTCGCGTTTGCCTGGGGCGCGACCAACTACAAGGTGGGCGATGCTGCCCGCATGGGGCCGGGATATTTCCCGTTGTTGCTCGGCATCCTGATGGCCATCGTCGGCATCGCCGTGACGTTCGCGGCGATGACAGTCGAGACGGAGGACGGCGAGCGCATCGGCAAGATTGCCTGGAAACCCCTGTTTTTCATCATCCTGTCCAACCTGATCTTCGGCGTCATGCTCGGTGGTCTGCCGAGTATCGGTCTGCCGTACATGGGCCTGATCGCGGCCATCATCGCGCTGACCTTCATTGCGGCACTTGCGGGCGACGAGTTCAAGTTCAAGGAGGTCCTCATTGTGGCGATCATCCTGGCGGTCGCCTGCTATCTGACCTTTATCGTGGCGCTCAAGCTGCAGTTCCCGGCGTGGCCCGCCTTCATTGCCGGATAAGGGGAAAATCATGGAACTGTTCGAGCATCTTTCAATCGGTTTTGGCGTCGCGTTCACGCCTATCAACCTGCTGTACGCGTTTGTCGGTTGCCTGTTGGGCACGCTGATCGGCGTCCTTCCCGGCATCGGCCCATTGGCGACGATCGCCATGTTGCTGCCAGCCACGTATGCGCTGCCACCGGTGTCCGCACTGATCATGCTGGCCGGCATCTATTACGGTGCCCAGTACGGCGGCTCCACCACGGCCATTCTGGTCAACCTGCCCGGAGAGGCGTCGTCCGTCGTCACGGTGATTGACGGTTACCAGATGGCAAGACAGGGCAGGGCGGGTCCTGCACTGGCCGCGGCCGGCCTGGGCTCGTTCTTCGCCGGTTGTGTCGGTACCCTGGTGCTTGCGGCTTTTGCGGTGCCACTGACTGAGGTGGCATTCAAGTTCGGCCCGGCCGAATACTTTTCGCTGATGATTCTCGGCCTGATCGGCGCTATTGTTCTGGCCTCGGGCTCGATCCTCAAGGCCGTCGGCATGATCCTGATGGGTCTGCTGATGGGTCTGGTCGGCACTGACGTGAACTCCGGTGTGGCGCGTTTCAGCTTCGACATTCCGGAACTAACCGACGGCATCGGTTTCATCGTCATCGGTATGGGTGTGTTCGGTTATGGCGAGATCATCAGCAACCTGGGCAAACACGAAAGTGAACGTCAGGTGTTTGCGGCCGAGGTCAAGGGCCTGATGCCGACCAAGGAGGATTTCCGCAACATGATTCCAGCCGTGCTGCGCGGTACGCTGCTGGGTTCTGCACTGGGTATCCTGCCCGGTGGTGGCGCCACGATGTCGGCGTTTGCCGCCTACACGATCGAGAAGAAGGCGCGCATGCGTCCTGGTGAAGTACCGTTCGGCAAGGGCAACATCCGTGGCGTGGCCGGTCCTGAGTCGGCCAATAACGCTGCTTCGCAGACATCCTTCATCCCGCTGCTGACACTCGGTATTCCGCCCAACGCCGTGATGGCGCTGATGGTTGGCGCCATGACCATCCACAACATCCAGCCCGGCCCGCAGGTCATGACCAGCAACCCGGAACTGTTCTGGGGCCTGATCGCCTCGATGTGGATCGGCAACGCGATGCTGATCGTCCTGAACCTGCCGTTGATCGGTATCTGGATCAAGCTGCTGACCGTGCCGTATCGCTGGTTGTTCCCGGCCATCGTGTTGTTCTGCGCGATTGGTGTGTATTCGACCAACAACAACACCTTCGATATCTGGATGGTGGCCATCTTCGGCGTCATCGGTTACAGCTTCATCAAGCTGGGCATTGAGCCGGCGCCATTGCTGCTCGGTTATGTGCTCGGCCCGATGATGGAAGAAAACCTGCGCCGTGCCTTGCTGCTCTCGCGCGGTGACTGGAGCGTATTCGTGACCCGTGGCCTGTCGGCCAGCCTGTTGGCGGTGGCGGCTTTGCTGCTGGTCATCGTGCTGCTGCCATCGGTCAAGAAGAAGCGCGAAGAGGCTTTTGTCGAGGAATGACCTGACACGTTTCCCATTGTTTCTGCTGAACGGCACCTTCGGGTGCCGTTCGTTTTTGGGGTGTCCGCGTGCCCCCATAATGGCCCTCCAGGATCCGCCATGCAACACACCTCGCCACTGCCCCAACATCCGCTGCGCCTGTCGCTGCACAACGAAGTCCATGCCCGCCCGCCCGAGGCCATGCAAGCGCCGCAGGTTGTCTCGCGCGTGGTGATGTTGTGTGACGCGCCGCAGCGTCTGGCCAGTCGGGAGCACCTGGCCACCTTGTTGCGCGACCACCATCTGCCGCTGCCTGATGCCAACGCCACGCACCTGCGCCTGGACGTGGGTGCTTTTCGCATCCGCTGGGAGTTGCATACCGAATTTGTCACCTGGACCTTCGTGATGATCCAGCCGGCCGCCGAGCTCGATGGCCGCGCGCTGCAGACGGCCATCGAAGTGGTGCCGCGTGACTGGCTGGCGGCCTTGCCTGGCAGCAACCTGGCCAGCCTTCATCTGTGGATCGCAGCGTCGGACGGTCAGCCGGTGGACAAGCTGGTGCGTACGATGCTGCAGGAAGAAACGGTGGTGGCGTCCACCGTGGCAGAGGGGCGGGCCAGCCTGTACACCGATTTCGCGTTGCATGCCGACGGATTTTCGCGCATGTTGCTGCTGACCGACGATATCGCCCCGCGCCGCCTGGGGCGGCTGGTGCAGCGCCTGCTGGAGATTGAAACCTATCGCATGGCCGCCTTGCTAGGATTGCCGGCTGCACGCGATGTGTCGGCCGTATTGGCCACGGCCGAGCGTGAACTGGCGGAGTTGGCCGAATCGATCCGCACGGCGACACGCGACGACGAGCCTGCGCTGCTGAACCGTCTGACGCGCCTGGCCGGTCAGATCGAGAGCCAGCATGCAAAAACCCATTCGCGCCTGTCGGCCAGTGCGGCCTATTTCGAATTGGTGGACAAGCGCATCGAGGACATTGCCGAGTCACGTCTGGGTGGCATGCAGACGATGCGGGAGTTCATGGATCGGCGCTTGAGCCCGGCGCGCAGTACCTGTGAATGGGCGGCAAGGCGGCAGGACGCCTTGTCGCAACGCGTCTCGCGCATCAGCAACCTGCTGCGCACGCGGGTCGAAATCGAACAGCAGCAAAGCAGCCAGGACCTGCTCACCGCGATGAACCAGCGTCAGGCGATGCAGCTCAAGCTGCAGTCGACGGTTGAAGGCCTGTCGGTGGCGGCGATCACCTATTACATCGTGGGACTGATCAGTTATGTCGCCAAGGCAGGTCACACTCTGGGCTGGCCGTTCAGCGCCGAGAGCAGTGCTGCGGTGGCCATTCCGTTCGTGGCCTTGATTGTCTGGTCGCTGATGCGCCGACTGCACCGGGAACTTGGCGCTACGTTGTCCGATCGCTCAAGGACCTGAGCGCCGCCGCCGAACAGCCCGGTCAGGCCACGCAGTGCACCGGTTGCGAAATTGCCGCCTTGTGCCACTGGCGTGGTGCCGACATCGAACATGTGCACCCAGCCGGTGACACCTTGTGCCGATCGCACTTCAATCCAGGGCCCGCGACGGGCCTGCATCCGGGTGACCGTCGTTTGCGGCGCCAGCGCGGCCAGTCCGGGTGCCGCTTCGGACGGCGACTCGCGCAGTTGGGTGGCGCGCTTGACGATCAGGCTATTGGCCGCAGGGACAGGAGTCTGTGCTTGCGCCCCAGGCAGGTCACGATGGAAAGCCCGGCAGCCAACAACGATTTGCCAATTCGCGTCTGCATCTTCAATCTCCCGCCGTCAACCGATTTTCCCGCGATATTACCTTCCAATACAAGTTCTGGCACCATGTCGGGTCCTGCCTAGTCCAACCTGTCCCCTGGAGAGCACCCATATGCCGACTATTTCCGTCAAAGCCATTCAAATCGACCAGACCGGAGGGCCCGAGCAGCTCAAATCCGTCACCGTGGAAGTGGGCGACCCGGGCCCGGGCGAAATCCGCATTCGCCACAAGGCAATCGGATTGAACTTCATCGATGTCTACCAGCGTTCGGGCCTGTATCCTTTTCCCATGCCGCTGCGCCTGGGCATGGAAGCCTCGGGTGTGGTGGAGGCTGTCGGTGACGGCGTCATGCATCTGACGGTCGGTGACCGGGTGGCTTATGCCAGCAACCCTCCGGGAAGCTACAGCGAGGCCCGCGTCATGCCGGCCAAGACGGTCTGTGTGTTGCCCGATGCGATTTCGTTCGAGACCGGTGCGGCCATGATGCTCAAGGGCCTGACGGCCCAGTACCTGCTCAAACGGACCCAGCCACAAGGCGGCCTTCAACCAGGCGACCATGTGTTGTTCCATGCGGCGGCCGGCGGGGTTGGTCTGATAGCCTGCCAGTGGGCCAAGGCCATGGGACTCAAGCTGATCGGCACGGCCGGCTCGGATGCCAAGTGCGCGCTGGCCAAGGAGCATGGTGCGGCCCACGTCATCAACTACGCCAGCGACGATTTTCTGGCCCGGGTCAAGGAAATCACCGGCGGCAAGGGCGTCAAGGTGGTTTATGACTCGGTGGGCAAGGACACCTGGGAGAAGTCGCTCGACTGCCTGTCGCCGTTTGGTCTGATGGCCAGTTTTGGCAATGCATCGGGTGCGGTGGCGCCGTTTGCCCCCGGCATTCTGGGCGCCAAGGGCTCGCTGTACGTGACGCGTCAGACCTTGTTCACACACATCGCCACGCGCGAAACCACGCAGACGATGGCCGATGACCTGTTCGCGGCGGTGGTGGGTGGTGACGTGAAGATCAGGATCGATCAGCGCTACCCGCTTGGCGAGGTGCAGCAGGCGCATCGGGACCTGGAGGCACGCAAGACCACGGGCTGTTCGATCCTGACCTTGTAAGCCTGTCTGCCCGACCCCGCGGGGTCGGGTTGTTCAGCTCTCGGCGTCGAGCACCGATTGCCTGAGCCGGCTCGGAGCCAATGCGCCGGCCGAGTCCAGGATCGGGTAGGCGATCGAGCAGATATGCGAGTTGATGCGCTTGAGATCGCTGATCAGGTCCAGGTGCAGAGAACTGGTCTCGACGCTTTGCAACGTATTGACCGCCAGACGATTGAGGTGGGTTGACGCGTAACGCAGTTCAAGGTCGCGAAAGCGGGTTTTCTCTTCCAGCAATTTCTGCGCGTCGCGCACGTTGCCGTGCAGGAACACGCTCATTCCCAGGCGCAGGTTCTCGATCAGACGCTTGTGCAGGTCGGCGATTTCCGCTACACCAGCTTGAGAGAACTCGCGGCCCTTGCTGATCTTTTTGTCTTCAATGTCGAGCAATACGCGCTCGACGATGTCGCCGATCTGCTCCATGTTGATGGTGAAGCTGATGATGTCGGTCCAGCGTCGACCCTCTTCATCGCTCAGCGCCTCGCGCGACATCTTGGTCAGGTAGTACTTGATGTCGGTGTACAACTCGTCGACCGTGTCGTCCATCTTGCGCAACTCCATCGACAACTTGCTGTCGTTTTGGCTGATCACCTGCATCACGCCGGTCAGCATGGTTTCGACCACGTCGGCCTGGTGCATGGCCTCGCGCACGGCGCAGGAGATGGCCAGCGACGGCGTAGACAGCGCCGTGGCGTCCAGATGGCGCTGGCGGCCCGCAACGGTGCTGCGCTCGGGTTGCGGCAGCAAGGCCTTGACCCAGCGGGCCACGAACTGCGTCAGGCTGATGAAGAGCGTTGCCACGCCGACGTTGAAGCACAGGTGGTACATCACGACTATCGTCGCCTTGTCGTCGATGAAATCCTGCAGGAAGGTGATCCACAAGCCGACGAACGGCGCTGCAATCGCAATGCCGATGATCTTGAACACCAGGTTGCCCAATGGCACCTGGCGGGTCTGGATGCTGGTGCCCAGTGTCGTCAGCACCCCGAGCAAGCCACTGCCCAGGTTCGCCCCGAGCACCAGGCCCAGCGCGACCTCCAGCGGAATCACGCCGGTGCTGGCCAGCGTTGCGGTCAGCAGCACCATGGCCAGGCTGGAGTAACACATCACCGCCAGAAACGCACCGGCGAAGATCTCCAGCAGCAGGTCGCTGGTGAGCGAGGCCAGCAGCGCCTGCACGGCCGGCGCCTTGGTCAGCACCGTCGCCGACTGCGACACCAGGCTCAGGGCCAGCAGCATCAGGCCCAGACCGATCAGCACGCGGCCGACCCGCCCGAGCGTGGTCGACTGCCGCGCAATGAACAAGATCACGCCAATGAGGATGAAAAGAGGCGACAACCAGGACAGGTCACGCGAGAACACCACGGCCATCAGGCTGGTGCCGACGTCGGCGCCCAGCATCACGGTGAGGGCCGCCGGCAAGGACATCAGTCCCTGACCGACGAAGGACGCCACGATCAGTGCCGTGGCCGTGCTTGACTGCACCAGCGCGGTAACGCCCAGCCCGGACATCAGCGCTTTGAATCGATTGCTGACGCTTTTGGCCAGCACGTTGCGCAGGTTGGCGCCAAACACCCGCAAGATTCCGGTGCGGACCAATTGCGTGCCCCAGACCAGAAGGGCGATCGCGGCAAGTAGATTGAGAAGGTGCGTCAAGTAAGGCGGTCCTCAGCGGGCGCGGCGCACACGCAGGAGTTCATCCAGAATCAGGGTGACAGCACCGATAGTAATCGCGCTGTCGGCCACATTGAAAGAGGGGAAATACCAACCGGCATAGTGGAACTGTAGAAAATCGACGACGTAGCCGTGCACCAGCCGGTCGATCACGTTGCCGATGGCCCCGCCCAGAATGCAAGACATGGCAAATGCGAAAAGGCGTTGTCCCGGATGCGAGCGCAGCATCCAGACAATGAACAGTGCCGCACCGACGCCGACAGCGCTGAAGAACCAGCGCTGCCACCCTGCCGCATCGGCCAGGAACGAGAACGCCGCACCCTCGTTGTGAACCCGCACCAGGTTGAAGAAGCTGGTCACCCGGGTGCTGTCGCCCAGCTGGTAGTAACCCAGCACCATGATCTTGGTGAACTGATCGACGATCAGGATCACCAGCGCCAGGCCCAGCCACGGCAACATGGCGACACTCTCGGTACGCGATGCCCGCCCCATCATGCGAAAAGTCTCGTCTCACCGCCACCAAACAGGTTGGTCGTGCACCGACAACACAGGCCGGGATGCGCCAGGTCGTGGCCGACATCGGCGCGGTAGTGCCAGCAGCGTTCACATTTGGTGTCGGTCGCCGGCGCTGGGGTGGCGCGTAAAGCCGTGCCAGGCGTCACCGTGGCTGCGGAGGTGATAAAGACAAAGCGCAGGTCCTCGCCCAGGCTTTGTAATGCGGCCAGCAGCTCACCATGGGTGTCTTGCGGCACTTCGATGTCGACACGCGCCTGAAGCGAAGAGCCCACCTTGTTGGCTTCACGCAAGGCCTCGATTTCCTTGTTCGCCAGTTCGCGTACGCCGCGGATACGCGTCCACTTGTCGAGCAACTGTGTGTCGGCAGGTGGCAAGGCGGCAAAGGTCGAGGTGAAGATCGATACCTGTTCGGCCGGCGCGATCTTGCCAGCGGCGGACAACACGCTCCATGCCTCTTCGGCGGTGAAGCTCAGGAACGGCGCCATCCAGCGCAACATGGCCTGGGTGATCTGCCACAGCGCGCTTTGGGCCGAACGACGCGCGTGGGAGTCGGCGCCGGTGGTGTAAAGCCGGTCCTTGAGGATGTCGAGGTAAAACGCGCCCAGGTCTTCGCTGCAATAAATCTGCAGTTTGGCCACCACCGGGTGGAACTCGTAGACCTTGTAATGCGCCAGGATGTCTTGCTGCAGTTCGGCCAGCCGCGACAGCGCGTACCGGTCGATCTCCAGCATGTCGGCCGGGGCGACCGTGTGCTGGGCCGGGTCGAAGTCGCTGGTGTTGGCCAGCAGAAACTTCAGCGTGTTGCGGATACGCCGGTAGGTGTCGACCACGCGGGCCAGGATCTTGTCGTCGCCGGCGATATCGCCGGAGTAGTCGCTGGCGGCCACCCACAGGCGGATGATCTCGGCACCTAGCTTTTTCGATGTTTCCTGCGGGTCGACGCCATTGCCCATGCTCTTGCTCATCTTGCGACCCTGACTGTCGACTGTGAAGCCGTGGGTCAGCAGCGCCTTGTAGGGCGCACGGTCGTACATGGCGCAAGCCGTCAGCAGCGAAGAATGGAACCAGCCGCGGTGTTGGTCATGGCCTTCCAGGTACAGGTCGGCTTCGGCTCCCTCGGCATGGCCGTTGCCTGCATGTGAACCCTTGAGTACCGTGCTATGCGTGGTGCCGGAGTCGAACCAAACCTCAAGAATGTCGTTGCTCTTGGCATAGACCTTGGCATCGTCCTCGCCGATGATCGATTCGGGTGTGGCCTTGCTCCAGGCCTCGACGCCGCCACGCTCCACCATGTCGGCGGCCTGGTCGAGGATTTCCATCGTGCGCGGATGCAGTTCGCCCGAGTCGCGGTGGATGAAAAACGGCAGGGGTACACCCCAGTTGCGCTGGCGGCTGATGCACCAGTCGGGCCGGCCGGCAATCATGTCGCGCAGCCGGGTGCGGCCGTTCTCCGGGTAAAAGGCGGTGGTCTCGATCGCGGCCAGCGCCAATTGGCGCAGCGTATGCGGGGCCTTGTCCTGGGTGAATACGCCTTCGCCCTCGTCCATGCGGATGAACCACTGGGCGGCCGCGCGGTAGATCACCGGTGTCTTGTGGCGCCAGCAATGCGGGTAGCTGTGCGAAATGTGGGTGGTGGCAAACAGGCGATCGGAGTTGCCCAGTACCTCGATGATCTGCGGGCAGGCTTTCCAGATATTGAGGCCGCCGAACAAGGGCAGGTCGGCCGCGTATTGGCCATTGCCCTGCACCGGGTTGAGGATGTCGTCCAGCGCCACGCCGTGGGCCACGCAGCTGTTGAAGTCGTCCACACCGTAGGCGGGCGAGGAATGCACGATGCCGGTGCCGTCGTCGGCAGTGGCGTAGTCGGCCAGGTAAATTGGCGCGACCCGGTCATATCCCTTGTCGACATGGGCCAGCGGGTGGTGGAAACCGATGCCGGCCAGAGTCTTGCCCTGGGTCGTTGCCAACACAGTGCCACTCAGGTTGTAGCGCTCCAGGCAAGCGGTGACCAGGCTGGACGCCAGCAGCAGCAGGCCGCGGGGCGTGTCGACCAGCGCGTATTCCAGCTCGGGGTTCAGGTTCAGCGCCTGATTGGCCGGGATAGTCCAGGCGGTGGTGGTCCAGATAACGGCGAATGCCGGTTTCGCCAATTCCGCCAGCCCAAAGGCCTGGGCCAGCCGCGGCGGTTCTGCGCACAGGAAGCCGACGTCCAGCGTCTGGGATTTCTTGTCGGCATACTCGATCTCGAACTCGGCCAGCGAAGAGCCGCAGTCAAAACACCAGTAAACCGGTTTCAGACCCCGGTACACGAAGCCGCGCTCGACCACCCGCTTGAAGGCGCGGATCTCTTCGGCCTCGTTCTTGAAGTCCATGGTGCGGTAGGGACGGTCCCATTCGCCCAATACGCCCAAGCGCTTGAAGTCGCCCATCTGCAGGGCGATCTGCTCGGTGGCGAAGGCCCGGCTCTTGGCCTGCATTTCGTCGCGCGGCAGGTTGCGCCCGAATTTCTTCTCGATCGCGTTCTCGATTGGCAGGCCATGGCAGTCCCAACCCGGGATGTAGCGCGCGTCGAAACCTTCGAGCTGGCGTTCCTTGACGATCATGTCCTTGAGGATCTTGTTGACCGCGTGTCCCATGTGAATCTGGCCGTTGGCGTAGGGCGGGCCGTCATGCAATATGAACAGCGGCGCCCCCTGGCGTGCCACGCGCAGTTTCTTGTAGATGCCGTTTTCGTCCCACTCACGCGCCCAGACCGGCTCGCGCTTGGGCAGATCGCCACGCATCGGAAATGGCGTCTCGGGAAGATTCAGGGTGCTGCGGTAATCGGTCTTGTCAGTCATTGATGTGAAGCTCGCCAAGCTGGGGCGGGTGTCGCTGGAACAGGAAATCGGATTGCCCGGGGAGCCGGGCACCTTCTTGAGCCATTGCTGGCAAGGCGAAACGCCCCGGATCCACGTGCTTTTGGGGCGCGTGGGCGGTGCTTTCGCCTACTGAATTCGGTCGCGTGTGGTTTGCCGGTGGGTCTCGGCGTGTTTGGACGCGAAATACGCCTGCGCGTCGTCCCGGTCAGCCGCGATTCCGCGCTTCAGGGCTGGCAGGCCGTCGTATTGTCGTTCGTCGTGCAGTTTGTGCAACAGTTCCACGCGGATGATTTTACCGTAGCCACCATCGCGGCCCAGCCCTGCCGGCCATTGCAGGCAGTGGGTTTCCAGCAGAACGCGGCCGCCATTGATATCGGCTGGATCGAGTGACGGTCTCACGCCCAGATTGGCCACGCCGGGCAGTGGATGCTCGGACAAGCCGTGCACGCGCACGACGAATATGCCGCTGGCAGCAGGCTTCCAGTGGGCAAAACGCAGATTGAGCGTCGGAAATCCCAGATCGCGCCCCAGCTTGCGGCCATGCACCACATGGCCGGATATTTGATAAGGACGGCCGAGAAGTCGCTCGGCGTCTGCCATGCGTCCCTCGGCCAGCGCTGCGCGGACTTCCGAACTGGACACGCGCAGACCATGGACTTCGTAGCTGTTCATGCGCGCGACGTCGAAACCATGATGCCCGCCAGCCGCATCCAGCATGGCGTAGTCGCCCACGCGCCGGGCGCCGAAACGGAAGTCATCGCCGACCAGCACGTATTTCGCGTGCAGGCCGTCGACCAATACGGTCCGGATGAATTCTTCGGGCGCCAGGGCCGCAAACCGGGCGTTGAATGGCATTACTACCGTCTGGTCAATACCGCAGTGCGCCAGGTCGAGCAACTTGTCACGCAGGCTGCCGATGCGCGCCGGCGCCAGATGCGGCTTGCCGGTGCTGGCCGCGAAATAGTCGCGTGGATGGGGCTCGAAGGTCAGTGCGCAACTGGCCAGGCCGCGTTGGGCCGCCTCGGCACGCAGCAAGGCCAGCATCGCCTGGTGGCCGCGGTGAACGCCGTCGAAGTTGCCGATCGTGAGGGCGCATCCAGGCGCCAGGGTCGCGTGGTGCGGACCGCGAAATACTTTCATGCGTTCGAACTTGGTTTGTTTTTGATAGCAGGCAGGTCAGTTATTCCCGCATGACGCCCATGAGCATCATGGAAAGCAGGTATATTGTGATCCACTGTTGCACGATCCGGATTGCGGGGGGTGCGGCAGGACAGGGCATTCCAGGTCAGCATTGCAAGGTGTTGTTGCAGGAGGCATATGTTGAAGGTCTTGAAGTTGTCAGCCCAGGGTTTGCCGCAATCCTGGATTTCGCTTGAGCAAGCCGTGATTCATTACGCGGCGGGTGAAGTGCGCTGGGAGTCCGGGGGCGAGGTTGCCGTGTTCCATGGCGGCCACAACGCGCAGACCGGCGAGCAGTCCATCATTGCCGTCAACAGCATCATCGGCACCAAGGGCGTGCCCAACATCAACCCGTTCAATCTCAAGCCCAGCCTGACCAACAGCAAGCTGTTTGCCCGCGATCGCAACATCTGCGCCTACTGCGGTGTACAGCACGGCGAAGAGGTCCTGACGCGCGAACATATCGTGCCGTTTGCCCAGAATGGCATCGACAACTGGATGAATGTGGTCACCGCCTGCCGGCCCTGCAACCACCGCAAGAGCAACCGCACGCCGGAGCAGGCCCATATGCCGCTGCTGTACGCGCCGTATGTGCCCAGCCTGTGGGAAGACTTCATCCTGCGTAATCGGCGCATCCTGGCCGATCAGATGGAGTTCCTGATGACCCATCTGCCCAAATCTTCGCGCCTGATGGGCTAAAGGGGCGTCAAGCGGCTTGACGCTCCGGTTCAATTTGCACGGTCGATACCGCCAACACCGATAAATCCACCGCATGGCGGCGCGCCAGCAGGAAGCGGGTGCACATCAGGCCTTTGCCTTTGATGGGAACCCAGATCGGCGCGCTGAACGAAAAGTCTGGCTGCAATGCCCGTGCCAGAACCTCGGTCACTTGGATTTTGCCTGGCTGGCCAGTGGATTCCATGCGACTGGCCGTATTGACGGCATCACCCCAGACATCGTAGAGAAAGCGCTTGAGTCCGATCACACCGGCAACCGTGGCCCCCGCATGAAGACCGGCGCGAATGTCGAGACGGTGGCCGCTACGCCGCTGGTAGGCTTGAATCTCCTCGAGCATGTCCAGGGCCAGGTGGGCGACTGGTACGGCGTCGCCCTTGCCGACCACCATATACGCGTCGCCGATGGTTTTGATCTTCTCGACGTCGTAGCGGTCGACCAGGGTGTCAAATGCACAGAATATTTCATTGAGAATCTGCACCACGCTGTCGGGTGCGCGGTTGGCAGAAAAATCGGTGAATCCGACGATGTCGACGAACAACACGGCCATTTTCGGAAACTTCTCGGCCTTGACGACATTGTTGTTCTTGAGTTCGTTGGCAATCGACATCGGCAAGGCGTTGTAGAGAACCTTGTCGGCGCGCTCGCGCTCGTGTTCGACGCGTCGCTGCTGCTGGTACAAGGCGCGGTTCAGCCGCATCAGATGGGTGTCGAGCAGCACGGCGACCACCGCCAGTGCAGCCATGTTCATGGCCGCGCCACTGGTATAGAACACGGCACGCCCGTCGAGTTGATAGATGCACAGCAGCAGCACTATGGCGCTGCCCAGGCACAACAGCATGCGCAGTGAACCGGGTACGCTGAACAGGCAGACCATGGTCAGCAGAAAGATGGCGTAGATGGACAGGTCGCCGCTCAGGCTCCAGGAAATGAAGCCGAACCAGGTGAACAGTGCCCCGCACAGTGCCAGAAAGACATTCAGGCCGAAGCGGCGCGCGCGCTCGGCTGTCGGGCGGGTGCTAAGCCAAAGAAATCCCGCAAAGTGCATTGCCGCGCATACATGCCAGGCGACCAGATATGGGTGTTGTGCTTGGTGGCCCCAGACGCCCCGGGCATATAGCCAGGGATCGACCACGAGCAGCATCAACAGAACTACCAGAAGGCCGATGCGGCACAAGGGCGCGAGCATCGCGAACGCGCGATCAATCGCCCAGGGCGCAAACCCACTCGCGTCGGCGTCAGACGCACGATTGAAACCACCGCCACCCGTCGCTGGACCCATGCCGCCTCCCATCGGCTTGTGTCAGCGCAACGTCAACGCATTGCCGCGTGATCAGCCTGGGGGTGATGGTGGCGCCAAATGGTGATTTGCCAAGCCGCGTTGGGGCCAAGCGTGCTCAAAATGGTGGAGTTCTGCCGATCACCCGTGTCCGGGTATGGGCTGCGCGTCGCGCCTTGCCCGCCACCCTTGGGCACCCCGTCGTGGGCCAAATCGATGGTCCCTCACGCTCTGACCTCAGGCGAACACGCCGGCGTTGTCCTGCATGCGGCTGGAGACTTCGCCCAGCTGAAACAAGCTGTCACCGAACAACATCTCCATCTGCGTCAGGCTCTTGAAATAGTGGCTGACGATGTATTCGTCCGTTACGCCGATGCCCCCGTGCAGCTGGACGGCCTGCTGGCCGATCAGCCGCATCGACTGACCCAGCTGGTACTTGGCGCGCGCCATGGCTGCGCGCCTCTCCGCGGCAGGGGCGTTGAGTTTGAGCGACGCGTAGTAACTCATCGAACGCGCCAGTTCGAGCTGCATCTTCATGTCGGCGACGCGGTGACGCAGCGCCTGGAAGCTGCTGATCACGACGCCGAATTGCTTGCGCGTGTTCATGTACTCGACGGTGATTGCCAGCGTCTTGTCCATCACGCCCACGGCTTGCGCGCAGGTTGCCGCGATACCGATATCGACCGCATGTTCGAGCGCGGCCATGCCGTCCTTGCTGATCAGCTGCGCCGGCGTGTTGTCCAGCTGCAGTTCAGCCGCACGGCCGCCGTCCAGCGTGCCATAGGCCCGCAACTGCACGCCGGCAGCTGTACGCTCCACCAGGAACAGCGCCGGCGTATTGCCCGCCATGGCGCTGACCAGGAAGGCGTCGGCCTTGTCGCCCGCAACAACCAGGCTTTTGCCGCCAGACAGTGTCCACGCGCCATCGGTGTCGCTCGCCTGGGTGGTACATCGGTCAAGCCGGTAGCGGCCTGCCCGTTCCTGGTAGGCCAGCGACACCAAACGTTCGCCGCTGGCGATCGGACCGGCCCACTGCGATGCCAAGGGTTTGGGTGCGTAGTGGCCCAGGATGGCCCCGGCGATCAAGGCCTGGCCCAGTGGCTCGAGCACCAGACCGCGACCGAGTTCTTCCATGACCACCATGCCCTCGACCGGGCCCATGCCCAGTCCGCCCAGGTCTTCCGGCACGTACAGGCCGCAGAGGCCGAGTTCCGCCATTTCCTGGTAGGCCTCGGCGGAGAAGCCGCCGTCCTTGGCGATCGCACACCGGCGCTCGAAGGTGTAGGCCTTGTCCACCCATTTGCGCACCGCGTCGCGCAGCTGTTCCTGGTCGTCACTGAAATCAAAGTCCATGTCGGTCACCTGTTGTTTTGTCTATCAAAGGCGCATCAGCTGAGCACGAACTGAGACACTATATTGCGCTGCACCTCGTTGGAGCCGCCGTAGATGGTAGTCTTGCGCATGTTGAGGTAGGTCGACGCCAACGGCGCGCAATGCAGTGCCCCAACGGCGTCGCCCTGCCAGCCCGCCTCCATGGCTTCGTGGATCAGTGGCAAGGCGTAGGGGCCTGCAGCCAGCATCATCAGTTCGCTATAGCGCTGCTGGATCTCGCTACCGCGGATCTTGAGCAGGCCGGCAACATCGAGCGACTGCTTGCCCGACTTTTCTGCGGCCAACACGCGCAGCACCATCATCTCAAGGGCGACAACATCGACCTCCAGCTTGGCGATCTCATCGCGGAACCGGCTGTCGTCGTATACGCCTTCGGCTTTGGCGATGCGTTTGAGGCGCTCGAGTTCGCGCTTGGCCCGGTTGACGTCGGCGATATTGGTGCGCTCATGGCTGAGCAGATGCTTGGCGTAGGTCCAACCCTTGTTTTCCTCGCCGATCAGGTTTTCTGCCGGCACTTCGACGTTGTCGAAGAAAACCTCGTTGACCTCGACGCTGCCGTCGAGCAACACGATGGGACGTACCGTGACACCGGGCGACTTCATGTCGATCAACAGAAAACTGATGCCGGTCTGTGGCTTGCCCTCGGTGCTGGTGCGCACCAGGCAGAAGATCCACTCGCCATACTGGCCCAGCGTGGTCCAAGTCTTCTGGCCATTGACGACGTATTTGTCGCCCTTGCGCTCGGCTCGGGTCTTGAGCGATGCCAGGTCACTGCCGGCACCCGGTTCGCTATAACCCTGGCTCCACCAGACCTCGCCGCTGGCGATGCCGGGCAAAAAGCGTGCGTGCTGCTCGGCGTTGCCGAAGGCCATGATCACCGGCGCCACCATGACTGGCCCGAACGGGACGACCCGTGGCGCGCCCGCCAGCGCGCATTCTTCCTCGAACAGGTGTTTTTGAATCGAGTTCCAGCCCGGCCCGCCGAATTTCTTTGGCCAGCCATGACCGAGCCAGCCCTTCTTGCCGAGAATTTTTGCCCAGCGCTGCATGTCGTCACGACTCAGATGCAGAGCGTTGAACACCTTGTGCGAAATGTCGGCGGGCAGGTTCTCCGCGACCCACGCGCGGATGTCTTCCCGGAACGTCTGTTCCTCGGGGGTAAAGGCCAGATCCATAAAGTGTCTCCAAACAGGCAGTCATGGGTTGTAGCACGATCGTGCGCGGCGCCCTGTCCGAACTGTGACATGGTCGATGCGAATCGGCGGCCAGCGATAATTTTCAACTTATGAAGAACATCGTGATCCTGATCTCCGGTGGCGGCTCGAACATGGCCAGCATCGTTCGCGTGGCGCAGCGTGATGGCTGGCAGACCCGCTTTCAGGCGCGGGTTGCCGCAGTCATCAGCAATCGCCCTGACGCGGGGGGGCTGGTCATCGCGCGTGACCTGGGTATCGCCACCGACGCGCTGGATCACCGCCAATTTGCCGACCGCAGTCAGTTTGACGCAGCGCTTGCCGAAAAAATCGACAGCCACGACCCACAGGGCCAACCCGCACTGGTGGTGCTGGCCGGTTTCATGCGTGTTCTGACGCAGGAGTTCGTCGCGCGTTATGCCGGGCGGCTGGTGAATATCCATCCGTCACTGTTGCCGGCTTTCACGGGCCTGCATACCCATCAACGTGCATTGGATGCCGGTTGCAAGGTGGCGGGTGCCAGCGTGCACATGGTCACGGAGCTACTCGACGAAGGGCCGATCCTGGCTCAGGCCGTGGTTCCGGTGCTCGAGGGCGACACGGCGCAGAGTCTGGCTGCGCGGGTAGTGAGCCAGGAGCATCTGATGTATCCACGGGCGATTGCTGCCTTGTTGCAGCGCTGAGGTCGCCTGACGCGGGGAATTGGCCGGCAAGTCTCTTCCTGGCTGGGGCCGCATGGGACAATCCGGCATGCATCCTGCCCCCTTATTACAAGCCTGTACCGATCTGTTGACGCTGGTCCTGAAGTTCGACCATCCGGCTGACGCGGTGGTTGGCCGCTTTTTTCGTGAACATCGGTCTCTGGGGCCGCGCGAGCGCGCAACGCTGACCGAGTCGGTGTACAACGTGATGCGTAAGAAGCAGTTTTTTGAGCATCTTGCGCCATCGGGCAGCGGATCCAAGGCCCGACGTCTGGCCATTCTGGGCTTTCATGGGGAGCGCGAGTTCCTTTTCGGGGCACTCAATGACCAGGAGAAAACCTGGTTCACCGCCTGCGCGCAAGTGCGTCCTGAAGAGTTGATGGACCGTCATCGCCACAATTTGCCTGATTGGCTGGCGGACAGGCTCAAGAAGGAAGTGGGTGCCGAGTTCTGGCCCCTGGCCCAAAGCCTGGCCGAGCCGGGCTCGCTGGACCTGCGGGTGAATTCGTTCAAGGCCAAACGCGAGGATGTGGTGAAGGAACTCGCACGGCATAACGTACGCGCGGTTCCGACGCCGTATTCGCCATGGGGCTTGCGGGTCGCGGAAAAAACCAATCTGACCCGGTTGGATGCCTTTGTGCGCGGCGATTTCGAGGTTCAGGACGAGGGGTCTCAACTGCTGGCACTGCTGGTGGATGCCCATCGTGGCGAGATGGTGGTCGACTTTTGTGCCGGCGCCGGCGGCAAGACGCTGGCGCTGGGCGCGGCGATGCGCAGTACCGGTCGTCTGTATGCCTTTGACACGTCGGCGCATCGGCTCGATGCGCTCAAGCCGCGGTTGGCGCGCAGTGGCCTGTCCAATGTGCATCCGGTGGCCATCAGCCATGAGCGTGATGAGCGGATCAAACGACTCGCTGGCAAGATCGACAGGGTGCTGATCGATGCGCCGTGTTCCGGCTTGGGTACCTTGCGTCGCAACCCGGATCTGAAATGGCGCCAGAGCGCGGAAGTCGTGGCGCAGATGGCGGCACTGCAACTGCTGATTGTGCAGAGCGCATCCCGGCTGCTAAAACCGGGCGGGCGTCTCGTTTATGCAACATGCAGCTTGCTAGAGGAAGAAAACGAACAGGTCGCGCGTCAGTTCTCCGAACAGAATCCGGATTTCGAGCCGCTGGACGTGGCCGAAATCCTCGGCGCACAGAAGGTCCCGCAGGTAGAAACCCTATGTCGCGGAGGCGAGAACACAGCTTCGCAGCTGCGTTTGTGGCCGCATCGACATAAGGTAGATGGATTTTTTGCTGCGGTTTGGCAAAAAAAGTAAGCGCGATGGCTTGAGTTGCTGCTTTTTGGCCTGAATTGAGATAAGTCATGGCCAAAACTCGCATAACGCCATAAAATGCGGGATGCTACGGGGCGCGAGTGCCAGGCCCTGCCTTTTCCCCTTTCACGAGAGAGACGATAACTATGTTGCTACCTGACTGGTCTGTTTTGAATGCCATTATTGAATGGCTTTCGTACGGGCTGTTGAATTTGTCCTGGTGGGAGATCGTTCTCTACACCTTGGCAACTACGCACATCACCATCGCCAGCGTCACTATTTACCTGCACCGCCACCAAGCGCACCGTGCAATGGACTTGCATGCGATTCCGGCACATTTTTTCCGTTTCTGGTTGTGGATCGGCACTGGCCAGGTGACCAAGGAGTGGGTGTCCATCCACCGCAAGCACCACGCCAAATGCGAGACCATCGAAGACCCGCATAGCCCTGTGGCCCATGGCATCAAGAAGGTGTTCTGGCAAGGTGCCGAGTTGTACCGTGCAGAGTCCAAGAATCAGGAAACCCTGAAGAAGTACAGCCAGGGCTGCCCGAATGACTGGGTCGAGCGCAATGTATACAGCCGTTTCAGCTGGCAAGGCGTCGGCTTGATGATGGTTCTGGATCTGGCGCTGTTTGGCGCTGCCGGTCTTGCTGTCTGGGCAGTGCAGATGGCCTGGATCCCGTTCACCGCAGCTGGCGTGATCAATGGCATTGGCCACTACTGGTGTTATCGCAACTTCGAGGCGGCGGACGCCAGCACCAATATCGTGCCCTGGGGCATCCTGATTGGTGGCGAGGAATTGCACAACAACCACCATACCTATCCGACGTCGGCCAAGTTCTCGGTTAAGCCTTACGAGTTCGACATCGGCTGGGTCTACATCAGCTTGCTTGAGAAGGTCGGCTTGGCGCGCGTCAAGAAGACACCACCCAAACTGGAACTGGGCAGCATCCGTCCGGTGGCCGACGAAATGACGCTGGAGGCGCTGATCGCCCACCGTTACGAAATGATGGCGGGTTACGCCAAGAACTTGCGCAAGGCTTGCGCGGCTGAAATTACGACTATCAAGGCGAAAAAGGGTGACGTGTCGGTTCTGATTGCCGCCAAACGTTGGCTGCATCGCGATGAAGACAAGGTTCCTGCGGCTGCCGCACCCAAACTGGCACTGGCCCGTGCAGCCCATCCGGTGCTGGACAAGATGGTGACGATGCGCGAAGAACTGCGCCAGCTGTGGCTCAGCCGGTCGCAATCACGCGAGCAGTTGGCCAGCGATCTGCAGGCTTGGTGCCATCGTGCAGAGAGCAGCGGCATTGCGGCCCTGCGCGACTTCTCATACCAGTTGCGCGCTGCCAAGGCCTGATCGCAGTCACAAGCTTGTGACATCAAAGCCCGGTCTCGACCGGGCTTTTTTGTGGGCGTTGATTCGGGGTGGGGCGGCCCTTGGGTCTGTCTAGGATCAGGTGTTGCCGGGCTTAGTGCACAGGCTTCACGGCAACCCTAAACGCCACTTCGGCTGGGCGAGTCAAAAGTGAGTCGGCCGCGCAGGCGTCTTCAATTGATAACGGGGACGGGCCTGCGCTGTGTACGGACGAAAAAAAGCCCGGCAGGGCCGGGCTCTGGAATCACGGACTCAAGCTGATTACTTCAGCTTGATTTCCTTGTAATCCACATGCTTGCGAGCTTTTGGATCAAATTTCTTGATCAGCATCTTCTCGGGCATGGTCTTCTTGTTCTTGCTGGTGGTGTAGAAGTGGCCGGTTCCAGCAGTGGATTCCAGCTTGATCTTCTCGCGAGTGCCTTTGGTAGCCATAACGTTTTCCTTCAATCAGTGGGTTGCAGTGCGGTAATCAGCGCCTTGGCGCCCGTGGACCGCAACAAAGCCGCAAATAATCAGGCCTGACCCCGTGCGCGCATATCTGCCAGCACGGACTCAATGCCGTTCTTGTCGATCAAGCGCAAAGCAGCGCTGGAAACCCGCAAGCGAACCCAGCGGTTTTCGGTCTCGACCCAGAACCGGCGGTACTGGAGATTGGGGAGAAACCGGCGCTTGGTCCGGTTGTTGGCGTGGGAAACATTGTTTCCGGTCATCGGGCCTTTGCCCGTTACTTCACATACGCGTGCCATTTGGACACTCCATTGATCGGTGTGGTGACAGCCTGACAAACGTTTCGTCTGCCTTGTGTCCCGCACCTTGTTAACAGCTTTCGCCGCACCTCGCCACCTTTGCGGTGGCGGTAACTCGAGTTCTACCGCCGGCTCCCCAACAAGGGGAGTTTTTGGTAAAGCCCGCCATTATAGGAGCAATGCGAGAGATTCCCGAAGCAGCGTCAATTCTGCTCAAGAAAACGCTGTGCATCCAATGCCGCCATGCAACCGGTTCCCGCACTTGTGATTGCTTGTCGGTAGACATGGTCCTGCACGTCGCCAGCCGCAAAAACACCCGGCACGCTGGTCATCGTGGCCATGCCTTTTAGGCCGGACTGGGTCACGATGTATCCGCCAACCATTTCCAGCTGATCCTGGAAAATGTCGGTATTGGGCGCGTGACCGATGGCGATGAAGCAACCCGTCAACGCAATCTCCTCCTTGCTGCCGTCGGTGGTGCTTGCGAGCCGAACACCGGTCACGCCCGAGGTATCGCCCAGCACTTCGTCCAGCGTACGGTGGAGCTTGAGCTCGATCTTGCCGGCGGCGACCTTCTCCATCAGCTTGTCCACCAGGATGGCTTCGGCCTTGAACTTGTCGCGTCGATGTACCAGGTAGACCTTGCTGGCGATGTTCGACAGATACAAGGCTTCTTCGACCGCGGTGTTGCCGCCACCCACCACGCAGACCACCTGGTCGCGGTAGAAGAATCCGTCGCAGGTGGCGCAGCCCGAGACGCCTTTGCCCATGAACGCGGTCTCTGAGGGCAGCCCCAGGTACATGGCCGAAGCCCCGGTGGCGATGATCAGCGCATCACAGGTGTAGCTGCCACTGTCGCCAGTGAGTGTGAACGGTCTCTTGGACAGGTCGACCTTGTTGACATGGTCGAACACGATGTCGGTGTTGAAGCGCTCAGCATGCTGTTGGAATCGCTGCATCAGTTCCGGACCCTGTACACCGGCAAAATCGGCGGGCCAGTTGTCGACGTCGGTCGTCGTCATCAATTGGCCGCCCTGCGCGATGCCGGTGATCAGCATGGGTTGGAGGTTGGCCCTGGCAGCGTAAACTGCGGCGGAGTAGCCGGCCGGTCCTGAGCCCAGGATAAGAACTTTCGCATGTTTGTTGGTTGTCATGGTGAGCAGAATGGTTGAGTGCGTCAAAGACGGTGTGGGGTTTTGCCGACGACCCCTTGAACCCGCAAGCGATGGAATCGCTCACAATATGATGTGAACAAAGGCGCCAAATACACAAAGGTTCGTTATCGCCAGCCCCGATTGTAGGAAGCGGCCCATACCCTTGAGGAACCCCGGATGTCGATGTTGAGCAATTTGGATCTGATACGACGTGTCCCGCTGTTTGCCATGCTGACCCCTGCCCAGGCGGAACTGCTGGCCGGGGCTGTGGCGAAGCGGCGCTTCAAGCGAGGCGAATTCCTTGTCGAACAGGGAAAAAATTGTGAATCTTTGTTCATTATCCTGGCCGGCCGAGCCCGGGTGGTGGTCACCGATCACCGCGATCGCGAGGTCATCCTGGCCACCATGCATCCGGGTGACTATGTGGGCGAAATGAGCCTGATCGACCATGAGCCGCATTCGGCATCAGTCGAAGCCGAGGTCCAGACGGATGCGCTGGTGCTCAATGGCGCCGAATTCACGCGCTGCCTGCTGGAGAACACGTCTACCGTCAGCGCCGTGATGCGGGGTCTGGTGTCGCGCCTGCGCAGTGCTGACCGCAAGATCGAGTCGCTGGCGCTGATGAATGTGTATGGCCGGGTCGCGGCCGTTCTGATGGAAGCCGCTCCAGCTGATGAAAACAACGTGCGCCTGATCCGCGACAAGATCTCCCGCCAGGACATCGCCAAGATGGTGGGTGCATCGCGTGAAATGGTCAGCCGTGTGATGAAGGATTTCGAGGAGCAGGGCTTCATCGAGACGCGCGAGGACGGCAGTCTGCTGGTCAAGGATCGACGTTTCAAGCCACGCTGAGACCCTCTGATGCCGGTGCAAGCCGATCTGCGCTTGGGGTAAGCTCACGGCAAATGGCGTTTGCATGACTTATTCTCTTGATACCCTGACCTCGTCCCGGGCGACCGGCCCGGGCTCCCCCCCTTCCGGATTGGGCCGCTTTGCGGTTGAACTGGCCTTGCTCGCCGGTGTGCTGGTGCTGGGCTTCTGGTTGCTGGCACTGCTCAGCTATTCGCCCCAGGACGCCGCCTGGTCGACGTCCGGACATGGCGTGGCGCTGGCCAATCGCGCCGGGCGTCTGGGGGCGTGGCTGGCCGATGCAAGTTACTACCTATTCGGTTTCTCTGTCTGGTGGGTGGTGGCCATCGGCCTGCGCGCCTGGTTGTCCGGTCTGGCGGCCTGGCTGCGCCACGGCACCCAGGCCACGTCGGCCGACGATGCCTCGGCTGATCGCCATCCCTGGTTGAATCGCCGTGGCACATTCTGGTTGGGCCTCGCCCTGCTGCTGGCCGCCAGTTGCATGCTGGAGTGGACGCGGATGTACAGCTTTGAAGCGCGCTTGCCGGATGCCAGCGGCGGCGCCCTGGGCACCATGCTCGGACCCCTGGCACTGCGCTGGCTCGGTTTTGCCGGCTCCGGCCTGGTGGCCATCCTGATTGGCCTGGTCGGTGCAGCGCTGGCGTTTCGCTTTTCCTGGGGCACCGTGGCCGAACGCATTGGCGCCGCCGTGCACACCCGTATCGAGGCCAGTCGCAAGAAGCGCGAAGTGGTGCAGGACAAGGCCGTGGGCCAACGCGCGGCCCGCGAACGTGAAGAGGTGGTGACCGGAGAACGGGTCGAAAGCCGCGAACACCATCAGGTTCCGATACAAGTTGAGCCGGTTGTGCTAGAGGTTCCCAAAAGTGATCGGGTGGCCAAGGAGCGCCAGAAACCGCTGTTTGCCGAAATGCTCGACAGCAAGTTGCCGCAGGTAGATCTGCTCGACACCGCGCAGGCACGGCAGGAAACCGTGTCGCCCGAGATGCTCGACATGACCAGCCGGATGATCGAGAAGAAGCTCAAGGATTTCGGTGTCGAGGTCTGGGTCGTTCTCGCCTTGCCCGGCCCCGTTATCACGCGCTACGAGATCGAGCCGGCGGTGGGCGTCAAGGGATCGCAGATCGTCGGTCTGGCCAAGGACCTGGCGCGCAGCCTGAGTTTGGTGTCGATCCGGGTGGTGGAGACGATTCCGGGCAAGAACTACATGGCGCTGGAGTTGCCCAACGCCAAGCGCCAGTCCATCCGTTTGTCGGAGATTCTGGGTTCGCGGGTGTACAACGAAGCCAAGTCCATGCTGACCATGGGTCTGGGAAAGGACATTGTCGGCAATCCGATCGTCGTCGACCTGGCCAAGATGCCTCACGTACTGGTGGCGGGAACCACCGGCTCGGGCAAGTCGGTGGGTATCAACGCGATGATTCTGAGCCTCTTGTACAAGGCCGATGCGCGCGACGTGCGGCTGCTGATGATTGACCCCAAGATGCTGGAGATGTCGGTCTACGAAGGAATACCGCATCTGCTTGCACCGGTCGTGACCGACATGCGCCAGGCCGCCCATGGCCTGACCTGGTGTGTGGCCGAGATGGAGCGCCGCTACAAACTCCTGAGCAAGATGGGGGTGCGCAACCTGGCCGGCTACAACACCAAGATGGACGAGGCCAAGGCCCGTGGCGAACTGATCCCCAATCCGTTCAGCCTCACGCCCGAGGAGCCGGAACCGCTCGACCGTCTGCCCCATATCGTGGTCGTGATCGACGAGTTGGCCGACCTGATGATGGTGGTGGGCAAGAAGATTGAGGAACTGATCGCCCGCTTGGCGCAAAAGGCGCGCGCTGCCGGCATTCACCTGATCCTTGCCACCCAGCGCCCCAGCGTGGATGTGATCACCGGGCTGATCAAGGCCAATATTCCAACCCGCATTGCGTTTCAGGTCAGCAGCAAGATCGACAGTCGGACCATCCTGGACCAGATGGGCGCGGAGGCCCTGCTGGGTATGGGCGACATGTTGTACCTGCCCAGCGGTACCGGATTGCCGATCCGTGTGCATGGCGCCTTTGTCAGCGACGAAGAGGTGCATCGCGTTGTCAACTATCTCAAGTCGCAGGGCGCGCCCAATTACATCGAAGGCGTGCTCGAAGGCGGCACAGTCGACGGCGAGTCTGACGGCGTGGGCGAGCCGGGCAACGGTGGCGAGAAGGACCCGATGTACGACCAGGCAGTCGAAGTCGTTCTCAAGAATCGCAAGGCCAGTATTTCTTTGGTGCAGCGCCACCTGAAAATCGGCTACAACCGCGCGGCCCGGCTGGTCGAGGACATGGAGAAGGCGGGCCTGGTCAGCGCGATGAGCGGCAGCGGCCAGCGCGAGATCCTGGTGCCGACGAGGGCGGAGTCATGAAGTTGCACATATTTGTTGCGGGCGTAGTCCTGTCGTTGGGCAACACGTTGGTGTCGGCCGACGGCCTGGACAGCCTGGAGCGTTTCGTCAAGGAGGTGAAATCCGGCCGGGCCGAATTCACCCAGGTGGTGTCGGCGCCCACCCGCGCCGGCGAGGTTGCCCGGACCCGTACATCCAGCGGCAGTTTTTCCTTTTCGCGCCCGGACCGTTTTCGTTTCGAATACCGCAAGCCGTTTTTGCAGACCATCGTCGCCGATGGAAACACCTTGTGGATGTTTGACGCCGATCTGAATCAGGCCACAGCGCGCAAGCAGGCGCAGGTCCTGGGATCCACGCCGGCTGCGCTGATTGCCTCAGCGCCGGATCTGACTTCATTGCGCAACGCCTATGTGCTCAAGGGTGAGCCAGACAAGGACGGTCTACAGTGGGTACTGGCCACACCCAAGGCCAAGGACGGTCAGCTTCAGTCGGTGCGCGTCGGCTTTCGCGTGGCCGATGGCGCGCCCACGCTGGCAGCACTCGACATTCTTGACAGCTTCGGTCAGCGCTCGGAATTGCGTTTTGCGCAAGTTGACGTGAATCCCGCACTGGCCGCCGATCAGTTCCAGTTCAAGCCGCCGGCTGGTGCCGATGTGATTCGCCAATGAGTGGGACTTGATGTGAACTGCCATCCGCTGCGCGGCCCATGTGCCGCATATCTGCATGGCTGAACTGTTCCAGTCCGCTCCGTCGGCCCCATTGGCCGAGACCTTGCGCCCCGACTCGCTTGATAAGGTGATCGGCCAGTCGCATTTGATTGGTGAAGGCCGGCCCTTGCGGCTGGCATTCGAGTCCGGCAAACCCCATTCGATGATTCTGTGGGGGCCACCCGGTGTCGGCAAGACCACATTGGCGCGCTTGACGGCCAGTTCCTTTGGCTACGCGTTCATTGCTTTGTCAGCGGTGTTTTCGGGCGTCAAGGAAATCCGCGCCGCAATGGAGCAGGCGGAGCACAACCTGGCGCAGGGTCGCAAGACCATCCTGTTCGTCGACGAGATTCATCGCTTTAACAAGAGCCAGCAGGATGGCCTGTTGCCATTTGTCGAGTCTGGTCTGGTTACCTTCATCGGGGCCACCACAGAGAACCCGTCTTTTGAAGTCAACTCGGCGCTGCTGTCACGGGCCCAGGTGTATGTGCTGCAGGGGCTGACCGAAGACGAATTGGTGCAATTGGCGCAACGTGCTTTGGCCGAGCAATTGCCAAATCTGCAACTTGATGATGCCGCCATGTACACCCTGGTCGGATACGCCGATGGTGATGCCAGGCGCCTGTTGAACCTGCTTGAACAGACCGACACTGCGGCGCGGGCCAGTGGCGTGGAACGGGTCGACGGGGCGTTCCTGGAAAAAGCCCTCACGCTCAATGCGCGTCGCTTCGACAAGGGTGGAGACAACTTCTACGATCAGATTTCGGCCTTGCACAAATCGGTGCGAGGCTCCAGTCCTGACGCGGCCCTGTATTGGTTCTGTCGCATGCTCGATGGTGGTGCGGATGCGCGGTACCTGTCGCGGCGTATCGTGCGCATGGCGTGGGAAGACATCGGCCTGGCCGACCCCCGTGCACTGCAGATCGCCAATGACGCAGCCGCCACGTTCGAACGCCTGGGGTCGCCAGAGGGTGAACTGGCGCTGGCCCAGGCCGTGATCTACCTGTCGGTGGCGCCCAAGAGCAACGCCGGTTATATGGCTTACAACCAGGCGCGCGCCTTCATCAAGAAGGACAAGTCGCGCGAGGTGCCAGTGCATCTGCGCAACGCACCGACCGCGCTGATGAAGGAGTTGGGCCATGGCAGCGAATACCGCTATGCGCATGATGAACCCGAGGCCTATGCGGCAGGTGTCACTTATCTGCCGCAGGGCATGGCCGAGCCCCTGTGGTACCGGCCCGTGCCGCGCGGTATCGAGTCGCGCATAGCGGACAAACTGGCGCATTTGCGCCAGCTCGACGAGGTCGCACGCAAACGCTGACCGGTCATTCTCGTGCGGTTCAAATGTCGTTTGGCTGTTAATCTACCGCGGTCTGCGCAAGGGTAAACCCGGTCGGCCGGGCTGCTTTCGGGGCGGATAGCGTCAGTAGAATGGTCGCGGTCGGGATACCTTTGGAATCGCCCCTCCTATTGGTTCGGTTCTTGCTGAGGTGAACGTGGCGCCACAAGCGCGATCTTCAACCACGACATAACTTCAAAAACACCGGAGCATCCATTCATGGACATTTTTCTCCAGCAGATGATCAATGGCCTGGTGCTGGGCAGCGTGTATGCGCTGGTCGCACTGGGATACACGATGGTGTACGGCATCATCCAGCTAATCAATTTTGCCCACGGTGAAGTACTCATGTTCGGTGCGTTGATCGCCTGGACAGTGGCGGGCCTGTTGCAACCCGCATTCCCTGGCATGCCGGGCTGGCTGGTGCTGATCATCGCCGCCACGGTGGCATGTACGCTGGCAGCGCTACTGAACTTCACGATCGAGAAGGTAGCCTACCGACCGCTGCGTAATTCGCCGCGTCTCGCGCCGCTGATCACCGCCATCGGCATGTCGTTGCTGCTGCAGACGGTGGCCATGATCATCTGGAAGCCCAATCCCAAACCGTTCCCGAGCCTGTTGCCGGTAACGCCGTACGAGATCGGTGGTGCGGTGATATCGCCGACCGACCTGCTGATCCTGTCGCTCACCGTCGTGCTGCTGGTGGCACTCGTCTGGCTCGTCAACTACACCTCACTTGGCCGCGCAATGCGTGCCACGGCAGAGAACCCGCGGGTGGCCGGTCTGATGGGTGTCAAGCCCGATGTGGTGATCTCAGCCACCTTTGTGATCGGCGCCGTGCTGGCGGCGATCGCCGGCATCATGCTGGGCATGAAATACGGTACGGTGCAACACGCGATGGGCTTCCTGCCCGGGCTCAAGGCCTTCACGGCTGCGGTGTTTGGCGGTATCGGCAACCTGGCAGGGGCGGTCGTCGGTGGTGTGCTGCTGGGAGTGATCGAGGCGCTGGGATCCGGTTATATCGGTGTCCTGACCGGCGGCGTTCTGGGTAGTCACTACTCTGAAATTTTTGCCTTCGTGGTGCTGATCGTGATCCTGACCTTGCGGCCGTCTGGTCTGCTGGGTGAACGCGTCGCAGATCGAGCCTGAGGAGTACAAGATGAAATTCAACAAGTGGATCCTGTATTTCCTGGCTGGCGTGGCGCTGATCGGTTTGCCCTTGGTGCTGGGCATCTTCGGCAACGCCTGGGTGCGCATTGCGGACACCGCGCTGCTGTACGTGCTGCTGGCCATCGGTCTGAACATCGTCGTTGGTTACGCCGGTTTGCTTGACCTCGGTTACGTGGCGTTTTTTGCCGTGGGGGCCTACCTTTATGCCTTGCTGGCCTCGCCGCATCTGTCGCAGACCTTCGCATGGATCGGAGCCTTGTATCCGAATGGCGTCCATGTGCCGATCCTGGTGGTGATTCCGCTGGCCGCCGGGGTGGCGGCATTCTTCGGCATGCTGCTCGGTGCGCCTACCTTGAAGCTGCGCGGCGACTACCTGGCGATCGTGACGTTGGGTTTCGGCGAAATCATTCGTGTGTTCCTGAACAATCTGGACCATCCGGTGAACATTACCAATGGTCCCAAGGGCATCAGCGGCATCGATGCGTTCCGGATTTTTGGTGTTGACCTGGCGCAGCCGCTGATGATCGGCAGTTACGAGTTGTCATCGGTGACGATGTACTACTACCTGTTCCTGAGCCTGGTCGTTCTCAGCATCATTTTGAGCCATCGGCTGGCCTTGTCCCGTGTGGGCCGGGCCTGGATGGCGATCCGCGAAGATGAGACCGCGGCCAAGGCCATGGGCATCAATACCCGCAACCTGAAATTGCTCGCGTTTGGCATGGGCGCCTCGTTTGGCGGCGTCAGTGGCGCGTTGTTTGCATCGTTCCAGGGCTTCGTCTCGCCCGAGTCGTTCACGCTGATGGAGTCGGTGATGATCGTATCGATGGTGGTGCTTGGCGGGCTCGGCCACTTGCCTGGTGTCGTGCTCGGCGCGGTCCTGCTGGCGGCCCTGCCAGAAGTGTTGCGTTATGTGGCCAGTCCGCTGCAGGCATTCACCGGTGGTCGACTCGACGCATCCATCCTGCGCCAATTGCTGATTGCCCTGGCGATGATCACCATCATGTTGATGCGTCCGCGCGGATTGTGGCCCAGCCCTGACCACGGCAAGTCGCTGCAGGCGAACAATTAAGGGCAATGCAATGACAGACACGATTTTCAAGGTCGCAGGCATTTCCAAGCGATTTGGTGGCCTGCAGGCACTCAGTGATGTGGGCATCACGATCACCCGTGGTCAGGTCTACGGCTTGATCGGCCCCAACGGGGCGGGCAAGACCACGTTCTTCAATGTGATTACCGGCCTGTACACGCCTGACAGCGGCACGTTCGAACTGGCCGGCAAACCGTACAAACCGTCGGCAGTGCATGAGGTGGCCAAGGCCGGTATCGCACGTACGTTCCAGAACATCCGACTGTTTGCAGAAATGACGGCACTGGAAAACGTCATGGTGGGGCGCCACATCCGGACCCACTCGGGCATGATCGGCGCGATGTTTCGTACCGCGAGTTTTCGCAAGGAAGAGAAAGAAATCGCAGAGCGAGCGCAGGAACTGCTTGAATACGTCGGCATTGGCAAGCTGGCCGACTACAAGGCACGCACGCTCAGTTATGGCGACCAGCGCAGATTGGAGATCGCGCGCGCGTTGGCGACCGATCCGCAACTCATCGCACTGGACGAGCCGGCTGCCGGCATGAACGCGACGGAAAAAGTTCAATTGCGCGAGCTGATCGACCAGATCCGCAACGACAAGCGCACCATCTTGTTGATCGAACACGACGTCAAGCTGGTCATGGGTCTGTGCGACCGCGTGACCGTGCTCGATTACGGCAAACAGATCGCGGAGGGCCGGCCCGCGGAAGTGCAGAAGGACGAGAAGGTCATCGAAGCCTATCTCGGAACGGGGGGACACTGACATGGCCAACACACTGCTCAAGGTCTCCGGACTGAAGGTGTCCTACGGCGGCATCCAGGCGGTCAAGGGAATCGACTTCGAGGTGCACGAAGGAGAACTGGTCACCTTGATCGGCTCCAACGGCGCCGGCAAGACGACGACGATGAAGGCAATCACCGGCACGCTGGGTATCAACGATGGCGACATCGAATACATGGGCAAGAGCATCAAGGGGCAGGGCCCGTGGGACCTGGTGCGCCAGGGCCTGGCCATGGTGCCGGAAGGTCGTGGCGTGTTTGCGCGCATGACCATCATGGAAAACCTGCAGATGGGTGCCTATGTGCGTACCGATCAGGAGGCGATCGACGCCGATGCGGAGAAGGTTTTTGCGATCTTCCCGCGTTTGCGTGAGCGGCGTGATCAACTCGCCGGCACCATGTCCGGCGGCGAGCAGCAGATGCTGGCCATGGGCCGGGCCTTGATGAGCCGCCCCAAGGTCTTGCTGATGGATGAGCCCTCCATGGGCCTTTCGCCGATCATGGTCGACAAGATCTTCGAAGTGGTGCGCGACGTGTATGCGCAAGGCGTGACCATCCTGCTGGTCGAGCAAAACGCGAGCCGCGCACTGGGTGTGGCCAACCGTGCCTACGTGATGGATTCCGGCTTGATCACGATGAGCGGGGACGCCAAGGTCATGCTCAAGGATCCGAAGGTCCGCGCGGCCTATCTGGGCGAATAGTCTTTAGTCCCGACCGACGATGCGGTGCTTGATGCCGCCTGTCGTGAATTTCCGCGCGAGCGATCGTCCGGTTGCAGCAATCAGGCAGCGGCGGCCGCGTTGTCCGGGTGCGGAAGGTGGGCATGGATCAGATGGCCGGCGATGGACAGTCCCAGCGGCGGCGTGGGTGGCAGCGGGTCTTGCGGGCCGAACCAACGCGCCTCGGCGATTTCCGAGCCGTCGACCACGATGTCGCCGCTGACATACTGCGCCGTAAACGCGATCATCAGCGAATGCGGAAACGGCCAAGGCTGGCTGCCGAAGTAGGTAAGGTCACGCACCCGCAGACCCACTTCTTCCTGTACTTCGCGATGGATCGCGTCTTCAATCGACTCGCCGGCTTCGAGAAAACCGGCCAGTGCCGTGAAATATCCGGACGGAGAGTTCAGGTGGCGCGCCAGCAAAATGGCATCACCACGCTGGATCAATACCATCATGGCCGGCGAAATGCGCGGGTAGGCCATGTGTTGGCAGGCGATACACCGCATGCAGCGCTCGCCGGCAATGAGTTGCGTCGGCGCACCGCAGGCACCACAAAAACGATGGGTGCGTGCCCACTCGACAATCTGGAATGCGCGACCGGCAATCGCCAGCAAGGCCTCGTCCAGCGCGCCGAACAGCGAGCGCAACTTGCGGAACGTGTGTCCGGGCCAGGCATCGCTCCCGGGTGTGACCCAGGTGACACGAAAGTAGCGCTCGCCCAGGACACCCACCGGAATGAACTGTGAGGTTGGCGGCAGTGCGTGCAGATTCAGATCCAGATGCGGGTCCAGATCGGACTCACGCACCAGCAGCATGTCGCCGCAAAAGACCAGATTGATCGGGGTGGGGTGCTCCTGCGCAACGAGCAGGGGACGGAAAAGTTCGGGGGTTTGCAGCATGATCGGACTCCGGGTCCGAATCATCGCATCATTTCCCCTTGCCCTGGCCGGCGCCCACCACCGATGTCGCCAGGGAGTCACCCTGGCGGTGGGAAAAGCAGATCAGGCTGCCTTGCGCGCGGTACGGCGCGTAGTGGTCGTCGCTTTACGGGCAACTGCCTTGGCCTTGGCCTTGCCCTTGGTCGTCGAGACCTTGCTTCGTGGGGTGACGCGCTTGAGCGCTGCCACTTTGACGCCCGCCTGGTGGCCTGCAACCCGGCTTGCGAGCTGGCTGGTGCGCAGTTCCAGTTTGTCTGCCAGATGGCTGACGACGCTGGCTGCTGGTTTGGCGACCTTGGCCAGGTTGTCCAGCGCCATCAAACCGGTACGTTCTTCGAAACGGTTGGCATTGGCCGCGACTTGCTGCACGCCTTTACCGGCGATTTCGACAAATTTTCCAACGATGCCATCGGCACCATTCGAACTGATCGTGATGCCCTTGAGGTACAGGCCGTTGACGGTCTTTTGCGCGGTCAGGGCGTTCTTGCGCACTTCGCTGCGCAGTTCGGACGCCGATTGCGCCAGTGCCTTCTCCCAGCGTTGGTCGACATAGCGGGCCACCCGCTGGTTGCCCATGCGGTAGACGTGGATGATGTTGCGGGCGGTTTTGCCGTAGGACTCGATCAGCTCGTTGGTAATGGTGGACAGGTTCTTGGCGCTCATGAGTGCTCCTTGTGGGAATGTGAATGTAGAAATCGATTCACGAACTGCCGCGATTGCGGTAATCCGTGAGATGGCGCCATTGTCCCGATCGAGTGTGGTGACGGCACCCTAGAACGGCGGCTTTTCCTAGAGTGGCGTGCCTATTGGCCTGCCTCGCACAGCGCGGCGCGCGTCGAGGCGAAGCCGTCAGGCCAGGTAGTCAAGGCGTCGTGAGGACCCCTGCGCCGATCCGCCATGCTTCGTGCCCCTGCGCTACCCAAGGGTGCTAAATCGTGCTGGTCTCGGCCATCATGATCTCGACGCCGGCCTGCGCGAAATTGGCCAGATCGGCTGCCGTGGCCTGGCCTTGCTCCGTGGCCAGGGCGGCGCTGATGGCGGCCATCGAGTCGAATTCCAGCGAAGCGATCAGGTACACGCTATGTTTGCCGCCCATGCCCATGACGTCGCCATGGGTCACCTCGTAGCTGCGCAGCCCTGGAATCTTTTTGGCCAGTGGTACATGCTTGTCGTAGTAATACGCATCGAATGTTGCGGCATCTGCCGGTTGCTGGTAGATGGCATAAAGCTTCGCCATGGTGTGGTGTCTCCGTCGAGCCTCCGCCAGACCGTCTGGCGGCTTGCCAACCCACTATAACGACACCGGCCTATTTAGCCCAGTTGTCCTTGAGCCCCACCGACAGATTGAACACCGGCTTGCCAGCCCTGTGATCGACCCGGTCCGCGACAAAATAGCCGTGTCGCTCGAACTGGAACTTGTCGTCGGCGCGCGCCTGCGCCAACGAGGGCTCCACCACGGCCTGGACCACGCGAAGGCTGTTCGGATTCAGGCTGGCCAGGAAGTCGCGTCCGCCGGCGTCCGGCTGGGGCTCGTTGAACAATCGCTCGTACAGCCGCACCTCGGCCGCAACACCGTCGGCCACGCCGACCCAGGTGATCACGCCCTTGACCTTGACCGAATCCGATCCCGGTGTACCGCTCTTGGTATCGGGAATCAGCCTGGCTTGCACATTCTGGACCCGGCCATCGGCATCCTTGGTGCAACCGATGCACTCGATCACGTGGCCATATTTCAATCGCACCTTGTTACCTGGATACAGCCGGAAGAAGCCCTTGGGCGGGGTTTCCTCGAAATCACCACGCTCGATCCAGACCTCGTTGCCCATCGAAAAGTGGCGCCTGCCCATCTCTGGCTGGGACGGATGCACCGGTGCGCTGCAGGCGTCCTGCTTGCTGTGGCCCGTGGCTGCCAGGCCCATGACCTCATCCCAGTTGGTGATGACCAGCCGGATCGGGTCGAGCACGGCCATGGCCCGTGCCGCGGTGTTCTCCAGTGTCTCGCGCAGGCAAGCCTCGAGCGTGCTGTATTCAGTCCAGCCACCGGCCTTGCTGGTGCCAGCACGTTCGGCCAGCAGGCGCAAGCTTTCGGGTGTGTAACCGCGTCGGCGAAGGCCAACGAGCGTAGGCATGCGCGGGTCGTCCCAGCCATTCACCTTGTGGTCGTACACCAGCGCGGCGAGCTTGCGTTTGCTGGTGATGACATAGGTCACGTTCAGTCGCGCAAACTCGTATTGGCGCGGCGGCGGTGCCGTGAGCAGACCACCTTCGATCAGCCGTTCCAGCAGCCAGTCGTACCAGGGGCGCTGGTCCTCGAACTCCAGTGTGCAGATGCTGTGCGTGATCTGTTCGAGTGCGTCCTCGATCGGATGGGCATAGGCGTACATCGGATAGATGCACCACTTGTCGCCGGTGTTGTGGTGTTCGGCGCGTCGGATCCGGTAGATGGTCGGGTCGCGCATGTTGATGTTGGGGCTGGCCATGTCGACCTTGGCGCGCAGCACCATGGTTCCGTCCAGATGTTGGGCGTCTCGCATTTCGCGAAAACGCGCCAGATTTTCGGCTGCACTGCGATTGCGAAACGGGCTGTCGAGGCCGGGCCGGGAAAAATCGCCCCGGTTCTGGCGCATGTCCTCGGCACTTTGCTCGTCCACATAGGCATGGCCCGAGGTGATCAGGTATTCGGCCGCACGGTACATGAAGTCGAAATAGTCACTGGCGTGGAAGAGGTGGCTGGTGCCGTTGGCGTTCCAGTCGAATCCCAGCCAGTGCACGGTATCGATGATGCCGTTGACGAACTCCTGGTCTTCTTTTTCCGGATTGGTGTCGTCAAAGCGCAGATGGCACACGCCGCCATATTCCTGTGCCAGACCAAAATTCAGGCAGATGCTCTTGGCGTGGCCGATATGCAGGTAGCCATTGGGTTCGGGCGGGAAACGGGTGCGGATACGTGCCGGATCGCTTTGTCCGGCGTCATGGTGGGCGCCATCGCCAGGACTACCCGCCCATTTGCGTTGTGCATTGACACCGGATGCCAGATCCGATTCGATGATCTGGCGCAGGAAATTGCTCGACTTGGGGCTCTCGGCGGCCGTGCCCGGCGTTTGGGCCATGTTCTTGGTGGAGGTCGTGGAAGGCATGCTCATGCCTCGAATTCTAGGTGGCGCCAGCGCGCCGTGTCTCCTGGTCTATTGGCCGAAGCGCGGACCGTCGCGCAAAAACGCCAGTTCTTCTGTATTGCTGCTGCGACCCATGGCGGCGTTGCGATACGGGAAACGTCCAAAGCGCGCAATGATGTCGCGGTGTTGCTTGGCAAATTTGACGTTGCCCAGCAAACCCTGGCGCCGTTCAGCGGGCGCATCGGCGGCCAGTGCCTTGAAACAAGCCACGCAGGTTTCCTGCAAGGCGAGGTCTTCGGCATGCATCAGCGGCATATAGAAGAATACCGTGCCTGCAAGTGGCAACTGGCGGTCCCATCCGCGCATGATGCCGTCCTGCACCAGAGCCTGGGCGCGTGTATCGCCCGCGAAGGCCTGCGCCTGTGAGCGGAACACGTTGCGCGTGAACTGGTCCAGCAAGATCACCAGTGCCAGCCGGTCCAGTGGGTGCGCTTCCCAAGTCGTGAGTTTCCCGGCCACGGCGCTTCGCACGTTGTCGCCGAAATCGCGTTCAATGGTCTGGTCCAGCGCAGCGCCTCCGCCAAACCACTTGTCCGCCAGATTGCGGCTCGGCCATCCCTGTTGCAGTCCGTCCTCGAGCCAGAACGTCAGCACACGGTCGGCATCGGGATTCATCGGCGCGGTCGTGGAAGTTTCGGTAGGCATGGGGCAACAATCTGAAGTGGTTGACAATGCCAGTGTCACATGGCTTTGAAGCGCTGAGCGTACAGGCGGCTGACCACGATGCGTTCAGGCCGCCCGTGCAGTTTCAACCAGAGCTTGCCGGTTTCGTCCCGGGTCACGGTGTCGATGGCGCGGGCCCGCACCACATGGGCGCGGTGTACCTGCCAGAACACCTGCGGGTCGAGCCGGGGCAGCATCTCGCGCAACGGCGTACGGATCAGGTACTCGTGTTGTGCGGTCAGCACGCGCACGTATTTGTCGGCGGCCTCCAGCGTCAGCACCTCGTCCAGTGCCACCATGTGGATCACGTTGCCCACACTGGCCTGCAGCACGGTCAGCGGTTCGGCAGCCGGTACCGGCTCCGCTGCGCCCGCCAGTAGTTGGCGCAATTGATCGACGGCCTGTTCGATGGACGGCCCACGGCTCTGCGCCGGGGTGCCTGCTACGCCGGCTGGTTGCCGCTGCGACAACAGCGTGCGCAGGCGTTCAACAGTCTTGCCCAGGCGCTCGGCTTGCAATGGCTTGAGCAGATAGTCGACGGCGTGGGTCTCGAAGGCCTGCACCGCATACTGTTCGTATGCGGTGATGAACACCAAGGCCGGAAACGCGGCGCCGTCGCTACCGGTCTCCCACTGGTCGGCGATGTCTGCCGCAGCTTCGATGCCGCTACGCCCCGGCATGCGGATGTCAAGAAAAAGCACATCGGGTCGCAGCATCAAGGTCTGCAACACGGCGGCGTCGCCGTCGCCGACGCTGGCGGCAATCTGCAGTTCGGGCCAGGCACGTGCCAGGGCCTTGCGCAGGGCTTGCGCCAGCAGGGGCTCGTCTTCGGCAATCAGCGCAGTGGGCATTGGGGGAGGTGCAATGACAATGGGGCAGGGATGGCGCGGTCGCAATTGGACGTCGACGTCAGTCGTGCATCGGCAGCTGCACGCTGACCACCAGCCCACTTCCGGGGCCGGGCGCGGTCGACAACAGCGCCGCATCTCCATAACGCGTGGCGAGCCGCTCGCGCACCTGCGCCATGCCGAATCCGTCGTGTGCAGGTTGGGGCTGCGTCAACCCGACACCGGTGTCGGCCACTTCCAGCGTCAGCACCGTACCGGCGCGCAAGGCACGCACGGTGATCCGTCCTCCCTGCACCTTGGGTTCAAGGCCGTGGCGGATGGCGTTTTCCACCAGGGGCTGCAACAACAAGGTCGGCACCGGCTGGTTGGCCAGCGCCGGCGGCAACTGCAATTCGAACGACAGGCGTGTGCCCATGCGGATGGCCATCAGTTCGAGATAGTCGCGCAGCCGATCGAATTCCGCCTGCAAGGAATGCGTGCTTGTGCGCGATGCCCCCAGCGTGGCACGCAGGTAGGCGATCAGGTGCTCGAGCATCACCTGCGCGCGTGCGGGGTCGGTGTCGATCAAGGCTTGCAGGTTGGCCAGCGTATTGAACAGCATATGCGGTTCGAGCTGGGTCTCGAGCATCTTGAGCCGCGCCTGGGTCGCCTGTTCGCCGGCTTCGGCCATGCGCACGGCGAGATAACTTCGCTGGGTTCGGGAGTAGAAGAAGTAGCTGGCGGCAGTGCCAGCCAGGGCCGTGATCAGCAGGGAGGTAGGCAGGGTTCGAAGTCCGACATCGCTCCAGGACGACCAGCCGAACCAGGCGTCACCAGCGGCCGTGCCCAACAGAAAACCAGCGGCCACGCTGGACAGTGGCAATAACCATGCACCATGGCCCTGCGGCCATCCGATGCTGCCGCTGGACACAAAAAGATGGCGCCCGAAGTCGATCAGGAACCAGATGCTGCAGCCAATCGCCAGCGAGTACACCAATGGAACCTCGTAGGCACGTTCCGGCCGGGAAGCGTACTGGATCGCTGCGGCGGCCAGACAGAACGCGAGGGTCTGCAACAGGTGGCTTGCCTTGGCTATCCAGTCGATGCGCATGCGATCGCCTCTCGCGCACTCAACTCTGGCCGCGATCACGCCGCAGTCGCTCGCGCTCCTTCTCGACCATACGTTCGCGCAGCCCGGATCCAGAGCCCAGCAGGAACACCGCCACACCATGGAGCACCAGTCCCAGGCCCCAGCCAACCATCGGAAAGATCGACCAGCGCCGCAGGCCTGTGCCGTATTCCGAGAGCGCGAACAGGAGCAGGTTGATGACCAGATACACCACCGCATGGGCATACCAGCCAAGCTTGGCGCCAGCGCGTCGGCGGGCCAGTCGGTCGATCTCGTCGTTGGATAAAGGGGTGTTCATGGCGCTTGGTTCATTCTCGAAGTCAATTGGCGCGCGCGATGCCGTTGCTTTGGCGCGGCGGCGTGCAGCGGCGCAACGCTGTTTTCCGGCAGCATTGATGATGGCAGACATCGCACGCGAATCCAGTGTCAGTCCCATGTGGCTGACGCCGGGCACCACCGTCACCGGTATTTGCCGACCTGCATCGGCAAAGGTGCTGGCATAACGACTGGCATCGAACAACTCGTCTTCGCTGCCTGCCATGATGCGCATCGGCACGCGGGACCTGCTGATATCACCCCGGTAGTTGTCATGCGGTCCGAACGCCCGGGTCAAGGTGTAGCTGTAGCTGCTGGTCAGGTAGTCCTTGATCGAATCGTCCAGGCCGAATCGCAGCACTGGCAAGTGGTTCCAGGCTGTGATGCCGATCCGGTTGAGCAGGCTCAGCGCAATGAATCGTGGCAGTCCGACCGACACCCATTTATCCTCGATAACCCGATTGATTGGCGCCGTCCGATGCAGATAGGGTGCCAGCAGCAAGTAGCGGTCGAACAGATCCTGCCGCTTGCCACCGGCAAAGCGCAGCACAAAACCTCCGCCGGACGAAAAACCGGCCAGCGTGCTGGGACCCGTGTGGGGAACCGCGCGCAGGAAGTCCTCGACATCGTCTCCCAGTTGATCGACATAACGCACCTGACCACGGGGGCCGGAGTCGCCATGGCCCCGCATGTCCAGTGAGGCGACGTCTAATCCCGCATGTGCCAGGCTCTTGGCAAGTACATGCATCGAACGCGCACGGGCAGATGATCCGTGTACCAGCACGATGCGTCGCGTTCCCGGTGCGGCGCCAGCTGCGGAATAGGCAAGCCTAGCCAGGCGTGTTCCGTCGCGTGCAGCAAAGCTGCGCGTGTTTGGCACATCCGAGAAGTCGACCTTGTCGAAGGGCTTGTTGATACTGGCCAGCGGTGCGATCGGCTTCGGGCCGCCGAAGATCAGCGCCGCGATTACTGCAAGCACAAGCAGTATCAGTGCCGTTGTCAAAACCATGAAGGTCTTTCTCCTGCGGATGCTCCGTTCAAGTGATGGGTTGCGCTGGCAAATGCGTTGTGGACGCCGTGGCGCCGGCCAGACGCCACAGGCGCCAGCCACGGGCCAGGAATGCGCCGCTGAACATTCCGTACAGTGGCGCCAAGCTGCGCACGAACAGCGTGTCGCGAACCAGGTCCGGCTGCATCGCCAGTTTGATCCCCGCGGCATATTTGGTCATGAAAATCCCCAGAATCAGGGCCAATGGAACGGCGCTGCCCGGCAGATCAAACGTCCGGGTGCTGGCGTCATACCGGGTGCCTGGCGGCGCGCTTGGCGTGCGCCACACAAGCAGGGCCAAACTGCCTGTACAGGCCGCCAGCCACAAAGCAATCGCAATGCCCAGTTGTCCCGTCTCCTTGAATCCGGACACCATGCCCCATAGCGAAAAAAGTGTCATCGCCACGGGCGTCACGCCGACCCGCGCTCGCGCCACGTGACGCGCCTGCATTTGGCTGGCACCCAGCATCAGCAGCCCTGCCAGCAGGCCCCAGACCCACGGCGGCGTCTTGCTGGCAATGGTGGCGAGCTGTTGCGGTTGATGGATCAGGATCTGAAGCAGCATGGTCGTTGTCGTGTAAGGTGGACGGTGAAAAGTTTCAGGCCAGGCCAGGTCATTGCCCGAGGACAAGCTTGCCCAGGTAACGACCTGGCAACAGGGTGAACCCGCCGGCCACCACGCATGCGCCGAAGTACAGGCTCTGCATGGCCTTGCGATGACCGGCGATGTCGCCGCGCGCCAGGAACCGGAACGCGCCAAACAGCGTGATCAAGGTGATCGGCACCAGCAGGTGAATGGGTGTGTAGCCGGCTATGCTGGGCAACTTGTAGTCGCGGATGAATATCGCCGACAGGGCTGCCGCCAGCATCAGCGTGACCCAGGCGTAGCCGAACGCGCGGTGCAGGCGGGGACGCTGGCGCGCGCCCTTGCGGGCCCACAACGCAACCGGTCCGAGCAGCAGTGCGCCGACGGCCGCACTCAAGTGAATTGCGATCAAGGTGTCATCAACATGGGAACCTCCGCTTTGCCATGGTCTGCAATGTGCCAGCGGGGGGTCGTGGCGACCAGCACGATGCGACGGAACGTCGCCGCGGTAGCGCCAGTTGCGATGGGGCGGCGCAAAATGCTTTGCATGGTCTTTACATATTCTTCGAAACCGGACCGGATAACCGGGTTGCGAGTTCCTAGAATCCGGTCATGACCAAAACACGCGGATTCTTGCTGGCAGTGATCGTGCTGGGGCTCGCGGGTGCGGCCTGGTGGTGGCAGCGCCCGGGCGTTGATCCGGTGCAGTACCGAACGGCGACGATCGAGCGTGGCAACTTGCAGGCGACGGTCTCGGCCAGCGGCGCGGTGAACCCGGTAACCCAGGTGTCGGTCGGCACCCAGGTCTCTGGCCAGATCCGTGACCTGCTGGTGGATTTCAACTCCGAGGTCAAGGCCGGGCAACTGCTCGCCCAGATTGACCCGGAGACCTTCGAATACCGCGTGCGCTCGGCCCAGGCCGATGTCGAAGCGGCGCAGGCCGCCGTGATGACGGCCCAGGCCAACGCCGCGGCCGGCCGGGCCCAGGTGGCGCGCGCCCAGGTCGACCTGAACGAGGCCCAGCGCGATTTCGAACGCAAGCAGAGCCTGGTGCAGATGCAGTTCATTGCCCAGAGTGAGGCCGACCGGGCACGCGCGCTGGTCAACACCACGACCGAGGCGCTCAAGGCGACCCAGGCCCAGGTGGGCGTGACCGAGGCCCAGATCAAGACGGCGATGGCCAACGTGTCGCAGCGTCAGGCCGCGCTGGCGCAGTCCCGGGTGGACCTGGCCCGTACGCGCATCACGTCGCCGGTCAACGGAATCGTGATCAAACGGGCGATCGAAAAGGGACAGACCGTGGCGGCCAGCCTGCAGTCGCCCGAGCTGTTCGTGATCGCCCAGAACCTCTCCGACATGCAGGTCGACGCCAGTGTGGACGAAAGCGACGTGGGGCGCATCCGCTCCGGCCAGCGGGCAACGTTCACGGTCGATGCGTTTCCGGGACAGAACTTCGAGGGCGAAGTGCGCCAGGTGCGCAAGGCGGCGCAGACTATTGCCAATGTGGTGACTTATGTGGCCGTGGTCGGGTTCTCGAACAGCGCGGGGCGCCTGTTGCCGGGCATGACGGCCAATGTGCGCATCGTCACCGACCAGCGCGACAACGTGCTCAAGGTGCCCAATGCAGCTCTGCGGGTGCGCATTGCCGGCATCGAGCCGCCGGCGCCCGGTGCCTCGGCACCGATGGGCAGGGCCTCCGACACGACGACGGGGGCTGCACCCGGCTGGTCGCTGTTCCCGCAAGCACATGCGCAACAGGCGCCCGGCGGCGGCTTCGCGGCGATGCGCGAGCGCCTGGTGGGCGAGTTGCAGCTTGACGCATCGCAGCAGGGCAAACTCGACGCCATCATGCTCGAGCTGCGCCCGCGTTTCATGGCGTTGGCCGACCTGGACGAAGAAACACGCCCGGCGGCGCGTATCAAGCTGCTGGGTGACATGCAGATCAAGATCAATACGATGTTGTCGCCGGATCAGCGCGCAACCTACGAGCAAATGCAGGCCCGGGCCGCGGCCAACCGCTCGGCGCAAGCCGGCGGTGCCGGCGCCAGCGTCAACCCGCCGCAGCGCGGGGCGTCGGCGGCCGTTGCAGGAACTGCTCCATCTGGCAGCAAGGCAGCCGCGGCAAATTCCCAGGTGGCGCGAGCAGCTTCATCGGATGCCGGCGCGTCGGCCAGCGTGACCAATGGCGCTGGTTCTGTCCCCGGCGCTGGCGCTGCTGCGACCCCCGGCGGCCCGGCCATGGCAGTGGCGCCAGCTGCACAAGGTGGCGGCCCGCTGCAGGAGTTCCGTAACCGGCTGGTGGCCGAGCTCAAGCTGGGCCCGGATCAGGCTGCCAAGGTCGACGGCCTGATGGCCGACGCGCGGCCACGTTTCATGACTCTGCGTGACCTGCCGGCCGAGGAGCGGCCCAAGGGCCGCGAACGCATCATGGAGGACCTGCGGGCCCGCATCGGCGATGTGCTCACTCCGGAGCAAAAGACCCGGTATGCCGCCATGCTGGCCGAAGCCGGCGGACGCACCAACACGCGTGGCCGCATCTACTTGATGGGTGCCGACGGCAAGCCGAAGGCCTTCAACGTGCGACTGGGTATCTCCGACGGCAGCAGCACCGAACTGATACTGCCTGCGGGGAGTCCTTCGGAGGCTGAACTGCGTGAAGGTGCCACTGTCATCATCGGCGTGCAGGCGCCGGCAGGCGGCTCAGGCCGGCCCGCCGGCGGTCCACGCCTGCTTTTCTGAGCAAGCGGCCATGGTGGATGTGTCAATGCTGATCGCGGCGAGCAATCTCACCAAGGTCTACAGCATGGGCGACCAGACCGTGCATGCGCTGCGCGGCGTGTCGCTGGATATTGCCGAAGGCGACTTCGTCGCCATCATGGGTGCCTCGGGTTCGGGCAAGTCGACGTTGATGAACATTCTTGGTTGCCTTGACCTGCCAAGTGCCGGCCACTACCGGCTTGCGGGCGAGTCGGTGGAGGCTATGTCGCCGGACCAATTGGCGTCCATCCGCAACCGTCGCATCGGCTTCGTGTTCCAGCAGTTCAACTTGCTGCCGCGCACCAGTGCGCTGGAAAACGTGGAACTGCCCATGGTGTATGCCGGCGTCGCGGCGGCGATACGCCACGAGCGGGCGATGGCGGCATTGCAACAGGTCGGACTGGGCGAGCGTTATGCGCACACGCCGTCCGAGTTGTCCGGCGGCCAGCAGCAGCGCGTGGCGATTGCACGCGCGCTGGTCAATCAGCCGCAACTGATCCTGGCCGACGAGCCGACCGGCGCGCTCGACACCCAGACCAGCGAAGACATCATGCGCCTGCTGACCGATCTCAACCGCGCCGGCATGACGGTGGTGCTGGTGACGCACGAAAGCGACATCGCCGAATGGGCGCGGCGCAAGATCGTGTTCCGCGACGGGCTGATCGTGTTGGACCAGGAGCGCCAGCCGCGCGATGTGTGGCAGGGCCGCGACCATGCACCGGGCGCGCCTTTGCCGGAGTCGGCGCCATGAATACGCTGGCTGCGCTGCGCAGCGCCTGGCGGGCATTGGCCGCCAATACCCTGCGCAGCATCCTGACCATGCTGGGCATCATCATCGGTGTGGCGGCCGTGATCACGATGATTGCGGTCGGGCGGGGCGCGACGGACCGGGTCAAGGAGCAGATGAAGGGCCTTGGCTCGAACATCATGCTGGTGTTTCCAGGCACCATCACCCAGGGAGGCGCGCGACTGGGCGCGCAGACCGGCCAGTCGCTGACCGAAGAAGACGCGCTGGCAATCGCGCTGGAAGTGCCCGAGGTGCAGGTGGCCGCGCCGGTTTCGCGTACCGGCGCGCAGGTGGTGGCGGGCAATGCCAACTGGAGCACCAGCATCTTCGGCACCAGCAACGACTACCTGGAAGCGCGCGATTGGACACTGGCGAGCGGACGTTTGTTCGAGGCCGCCGAGATGGCGGGTTCTGCCAAGGTCGCCATCGTCGGGCAGACCACCGCCCGCGAATTGTTTGGCGACGCCGATCCGCTGGAACAGGTGATCCGCATCAAGAAGGTTCCGGTCACCATCGTCGGCGTCCTCGAGAAGAAGGGCCAGAACGCCAATGGCCAGGACCAGGATGACGTGGTGATGGTGCCGATCAGCACCTACCGCAATCGCATCCAGGGCGGCAGTGGCGGCAAGGCGCGGCGCATCGGCTCGATCACCGTCAAGGTCAAGGAAGGCCAGAACATGAAGGCGGCCGAGGACAACATCAAGGATCTGCTGCGCCAGCGCTTCAAGATCCAGCCCAATACCGACGACTCCTTCACCATCCGCAACCTGACCGAGATTTTGCAGGCGCAGGAGGCTTCGAGCCAGGTCATGACGATGTTGCTGGCGGCGGTGGCCGGCATCAGCCTGGTGATCGGCGGCATCGGCATCATGAACATCATGCTGGTGAGTGTGACCGAACGCACCCGCGAGATCGGACTGCGCATGGCCGTGGGTGCACGCGGGCGCGACATCCTGACCCAGTTCCTGATCGAGGCCGTTACGCTGAGCCTGATTGGAGGCGCGATCGGCGTGGTGATCGGTGCCGTGGCCACCTGGGCCATCGGCCAGTTTGCCGGCTGGCAGGTCAGCATGACCTGGGGCAGCATCCTGTTGGCCGCGGGCTTCTCGGGCTTCGTGGGGGTGTTCTTCGGGTTCTATCCGGCCCGTCGGGCGTCGCGGCTGTTGCCCATCCAGGCTTTGCGTTACGAGTAGTGATGCGCAAGCGCCGCGGCGCTTGCTTGCGAGGCGGTGATAATTCGCGCTCAAACAGGGAGTAAGCGTGGATTGGATCTTGCTGGCCAAAGCGGCCGTGATGGGTATTGTCGAAGGTCTGACCGAGTTTTTGCCGATTTCATCGACCGGCCACCTGATCCTCACCGGCGCCTTGCTGGGCATGGACGACGCCAAGGCCAAGGTGTTCGACATCGCGATCCAGACCGGCGCCATCCTGGCCGTCATCATCGTCTACTGGCAGAAGATCCGCGACACCCTGGTGCAGTTGCCGCATCAGGAGCAGGCCCAGCGCTTTGCGCTCAACGTGCTGATCGCGTTTATTCCGGCGGTGATCCTGGGCCTGCTTTTCGGCAAGGCGATCAAGGCCCATCTGTTCACGCCGGTGGTGGTGGCCAGTGCCTTCATCATTGGCGGCTTCATCATTATCTGGGCCGAGCGGCGCCACAGCCAGTCGGCGACCGCGCCGCGCATCCTGAGTGTGGATGCCATGCGCTGGACCGATGCGCTCAAGGTCGGACTGGTGCAGTGCCTGGCGATGATTCCGGGCACCAGTCGCAGTGGAGCGACCATCATCGGTGGCATGTTGCTGGGCCTGTCGCGCAAGGCCGCCACCGACTTCTCGTTCTTTCTGGCCATCCCGACGCTGATCGGCGCCGGGGTCTACAGCCTGTACAAGGAGCGTGCCCTGCTGTCGATGGCCGACCTGCCGATGTTCGCGGTCGGACTCTTCTTCTCGTTTGTCAGCGCCTGGTTATGTATCCGCTGGCTGCTGCGTTATATTGCCACGCATACCTTTGTCGGCTTTGCCTGGTACCGCATCGCATTCGGCATCGTGGTGCTGATAACGGCGTGGACCGGAGTCGTGACCTGGGCTGAATGAGTAGGTGAGGCTGGCAACGCGCCGCCGGCCTCAGACCATCATGTTGAGTGCGCAAGCTTCAATGGCCGCGGCCGTGGCAAGCGGCTTCTCCATCGGAAACAGGTGAGTTCCGTCGAGCATGCTGATGCGGCCTTTGGTGAGTTGCTCGGTCATGTCCATACCAACCTGCTGCATCTCTTTGGAGTGAAGGCCGCCGATGAAAGCGATGGGGCACTTTAGCGGGTGACGCCGCAGCAGTCGTTCCAGGTTGTGCGGCAGGTGGTTGTAGATGGCGGTTTCGACATCGCGGTTGAAACTCAGCACCCGTTGTCCGTCCTGGTCGTGTGTTCCGTGGCGCACATAGTCCCGCAGCACGGCGGGATCCCAACTTGCAAAGGCTTTCTTGGACTGAAAATGCGCCAGTGCGGCGTCCGCATCCGGCCAGCTGTTGCGTCGGCGCCGGCTGACTGCCCCCGGTGAGACGGCCGCCACAATCTGCGTGCTCTTGATCAGCCCGAGTGTGGTGGCGCGCCAGCCGCCGAGGATGGGCGAATCCAGCATCACTACACCCCGCACCAGATCGGGAAACCGGGCGGCCGCCATCAGGCTCAGAAACCCGCCGAGCGAATGGCCGACCAGGAAGGCCGGCTCGCCAGCCTTGTCGACCTCGGCCTGCGTGAAGTCGGCCAATTGCTTTACCAGGTATGGCCAGTTGTCGGTGACCGGGTAGGCGGGATCGTGGCCAAATTTTTCGATTGCCCTGACCGTGAACTTGCGTGCCCGCAAATGGCGGAACAAGACGCGATAGGTGCTGGCCGGGAAACTGTTGGCGTGGGAAAAAACCAGCAAGGCCATCAGATCAGCTTTTCCTGAGGCGTGCCTATTTTCTTGAGTGGTTTGTAGCGCGCCGCGTGAACCATCAGCGGAATTTCGGTCTGCTCGCCATGCCACATCGGATCCTCGATGCTGTCGAACACCTCGCGCAGCTTGCGTCCCCAGTTGTTGTGCATCATCTGGAAATACGGGTTGCTTTCGTCGATACAGACGATCTGATCGGTTTGAAGCGTATCGGCCTCGTAGACCACCATGTCCAGCGGCAGGCCTACCGACAAGTTGGACTTGAGCGTAGAGTCCATGGATACCAGGGCGCACTTCGCCGCTTCATTGAGCCGCGTCGTGGGTGTGATGACGCGGTCCAGCACGGGTTTGCCGTATTTGGATTCGCCAATCTGGAAATACGGTGTCTCGGGCGTCGCCTCGATGAAGTTGCCCGGGGAGTAGACCTGGAACAGGCGCATGGCCTCACCCTTGATTTGCCCGCCCAGGATCATGGATGCGTTGAAATCGATGCCGGCGCTATTGAGTGCCTGGGCGTCACGTGCATGGACATGGCGGATCGCCGAGCCCAGAACCCGAGCCACGTCATACATGCTGGTGGCGTTCCAGATCGTCAGCGGTTCGGCATCGCCAGATTCGCGCAATTGCTCCACCTGCAGAATTTCGCGCACCGACTGGGACACACTCAGGTTGCCGGCCGACAGCAATACCATGAACCGGTCGCCCGGCTTCTCGTAACAGATGATCTTGCGATAGGTGCTGATCTGGTCGAGGCCGGCATTCGTGCGCGAGTCGGACAGGAAAACCAGGCCGGCGTTGAGTTTGATGGCGACGCAATAGGTCATGGGGTGGCTTTCGGGGTACTGTGCGGGGCTTTGGAGAGCAGGGGAATCATGCCATTGACAGGGGCGTTTGTGGCATACCCCGGATTCACTGTTTGGTGCCCAGCTTCTTGAGCCGGTACAGGGCATCGAGCGCGTCGCGCGGGCTCAATGCGTCCGGGTCGATGCGGGCCAGTTCAGCTTCGACAGCGCTGGAGGCCATTTGCACCGGTTCTGGCGGGGCGGCGAACAGGTCAACCTGGGCCTGACTTGCGCTGGCGCTGTTTTCCAGCGCGGCGAGGGCGTGTTGTGCATGGTTGAGCACCGACGCCGGCATGCCGGCCAGGCGCGCCACCTGGATGCCATAGCTGCGGCTGGCGGGGCCGGCCTGCACTTCGTGCAAAAACACGATGTCGCGGCCCGATTCCGCTGCGCTCACGTGTACGTTGACCGCGCCATGGTGGGTGGCCGGAAACTCGGTGAGCTCGAAATAGTGGGTGGCGAACAAGGTGAAGGCCTGCGACTTGCCGTGCAGATGGCCGGCGATGGCCGACGCCAGTGCCAGGCCGTCGAAGGTCGACGTGCCGCGGCCGATCTCGTCCATCAGCACCAGCGAATGCGCGCTGGCGCTGTGCAGGATCTGCGCCGCTTCGGTCATCTCCAGCATGAAGGTCGACTGCGCGTTGGCCAGGTCGTCGGCCGCGCCGATGCGCGTGTGGATGGCATCGATCGGGCCGAGCCGGCAAGCCGAGGCCGGCACATAACTGCCGACACATGCCAGCAGCACGATGACGGCAATCTGGCGCATATAGGTCGACTTGCCGCCCATGTTGGGGCCGGTCACGATCAGCATGCGCTGGCGGCTGCTCAGGCTGGTGTTGTTGGCGATGAAGTCCCCACTGCTGGTTTCCGCCAACCGTGCCTGCACCACCGGATGGCGGCCGGCCTGGATCTCGATGCAGGGTTCGGCTACGAACTGCGGTTCGCACCAGTCCAGTGTCAGCGAGCGTTCGCACAGGGCCGCCAAAACATCGAGCGTGGCCAGCGCCTGTGCGACCGTCGTCAGCGGCGTCACATGGGCCTGCAACTGGTCGAGCAACTGCTCGTACAGGAATTTTTCGCGCGCCAGCGCCCGTTCCTGGGCACTCAGCGCCTTGTCTTCAAAGGCCTTGAGTTCGGGCGTAATGAAGCGCTCGGCGTTCTTGAGCGTCTGCCGGCGCCGGTAGTCGGCCGGCACCTTGTCGGCCTGGCCCTGCGTGACCTCGATGTAAAAGCCATGCACCTTGTTGAACTGCACCCGCAGGTTGGTGATGCCGGTGCGGCTGCGCTCGCGTTGTTCTAGTTCTAGCAGAAAACCATCGCAGTTGTCCTGGATCGCACGCAGCTCGTCGAGTTCGGCATCAAAGCCGGTGGCGAAAACACCGCCGTCGCGCACCAGCGCCGCAGGTGTCTCGCTGATGGCGGCGCGCAGCAACTCGCTGCATCCTGGCGGCGCCTGCAAATCGCGACCGAGCTGGGCGAGCCAGCCCGTTTGATCCAGCACCAACGGTGCCAGTTGCGCCGTCTTGTCCAGCGTGACCTGCAAGGCCACCAGCTCGCGCGGGCGCACCTGGCGCAGGGCGATGCGCGCGCTGATGCGTTCGATGTCGGTGCTGCCCTTGATCGCCGCGCGCAGTTCCTGCCAGGGGCCGGTGCGCAGGCGGGTAATGGCGTCCAGCCGCTGGCGTGCAGCGCTGCGCTCGCGTTGTGGCTCCAGCAGCCAGCGTCGCAGCATGCGGCTGCCCATGCCGGTCAGGCAGGTGTCGAGCAGGGAGAACAGCGTCGGCGAAGATTCGCCGCGCAGCGTCTGCACCAGCTCCAGATTGCGCCGGGTGGCCAGTGGCAACCGCACCAGGTCGTCCTGCTGCTGCACCTCGATGCCCTGAATGTGCCGCAGCGGCTGGCCCTGGGTGTGTTCGGCATACGCCAGCAGCGCCGCCGCAGCGGCATGGGCCAGTGGCAGGTCTTGCGCGCCCCAGGTCGCCAGGCTGGCCACCCTGAACAGTTCCAGCAGCTTGCGCTGACCCAGTGCCGGGTCGAACTGCCACTGCGGACGAATCGTCGCTGCAACGCCGTGGTTGGCGCTCCAGCCCTTGATCCGGCTCTCGAACGCCGGCGTAAGGCCTGCGCTGTAGAGCAGTTCGCTGGGATCGACGCGGGCAATCCAGTCGGCCAGTTCGTCAGGCGCACATTGGGCAAACTGCAGTTGTGCCTGCGTTACGCTGAACCAGGCCAAACCACACTGGTTGCGCGGCCCCTGATGCAAGGCCATCAGCACAGACTCGGTCTTGTCCGAGAGCAATTCGGCGTCGGTCAGCGTACCGGGCGTGATGACCCGCACCACCTTGCGCTCAACCGGCCCCTTGGCCGTGGCCACGTCGCCAACCTGTTCGCAGATCGCCACCGACTCACCCAGCTTGATCAACCGGCCCAGGTAGGACTCGACCGAATGGAACGGCACCCCGGCCATCACCACCGGCTCGCCGGCGGACTGTCCGCGGCGTGTCAAGGTGATGTCGAGCAGGCGGGCCGCCTTTTCGGCGTCACCAAAGAACAACTCGTAGAAGTCGCCCATGCGGTAGAGCACCAAGGTTTCCGGGTGCTCGGACTTGATGCGCAGGTACTGCTGCATCATGGGTGTGTGGGCGGAGAGATCGGTGGTCGCGGCGGTTGGTTGTAGATTGTCTTTTTGCATCAATGGCTCATCTGAACATCACCTGGCCATGTTGAGGACGGCCATTCGACGAGCCCGAATTATCGGTGTGTGGCTGGTTTGACCGGACAACGAGGTGATCCATGGCAAGCGCAAACTGTCCACCGGCATATCGACACCAGGGGTTCAGTCATCGACAGCGGTCTCGCCTTGGGTGCTGAGGTGATTACTGGACGTGCAGAAGTCCGTCGTCCATCAGCGCCTGAACCGTTTGGGCTTGCGTCTGGTCCCGTCCCCTTTTCAATGGGTCACGGTCTGGCTGGGCCGCCAGCCATTGTTTGAAACTCACAAATACTTTCGGTGAAACGGTTCGCATCAGCGCCATCTTTCCCGTGGCTCCTGTCACAACGTGCTCGAATGGCGGAGCTTCGGTCAGGACCTGCGCGCGAACGGCCTGCACCGGCCACATGTCTTCGACAGCGTTAGAGAGTCTGAAAGGGTGGGGGTCGCCATCCTGGGGAATCCGCCGCAGGAAATCAACCATGAATCCCTTGGCATTAATGGCGGTCTCGTTGTGGAGTTCCTTGCGCTGGAATGTCGGGTCCACCTCTTGCAGGATTTTCAGAACCGGCTTGCCCAGATGCTTCATGTCGGCAACGAAGCGAACCCGCTTGCGCGCATCCCACAACAGGTCAACGTCCTGGGTGGCCAATGCCTTTTGAGCGATGCGCACGCCGGCAGCGGCTTCATAGGCGTACAAGGCGTGGGTCCCGACGACGGTGAAATGCTCTGCCAGGCCGGCGGCCTCGAATGCATTCAGGATGTCGATGACGATCGAGGGTACCCGCCCAGCCTTGACGGCGCGATTGAGTCTTTGCGCCACGGTGAGCTGAGACTGGAGCGATTGCAGTCGCGGTTGAAGTGCGCTTTTGCGTTTGTGAAATTCGCTGTAGATCAGTTCTGTCTCAGGTGTGCGTCGGCCGATGCGCTCCTGCCTGCCGTGTGCTTTCGTCTTGACCAGGTATTCGTATTCGCCTTCTACCTTCCAGTACATGCCTGCGGCGTAATCCTGGTACTGGCGCCGCACACGCGCGCACTCCTGCCACAGCGACATTGCGTCGATGGTTTGCCTAGCGGAGTCGTCGTCTAGCGGTATGTAGAGCATTTCACCGTTCCATTATCAAAATTCAATTTTGCGCGGTGAATCGTTATAAATCAATGTGTTATTGTATTTTTGCAGAGACTAATTGGGGCGTGGGTGATGACTCGTGCCGCGTTGTGTAAGCCGCGACTGCCGTCTGATCGCCGGCTTTCTGGGAGTGGGCGCTGACTGGGGATTGAATGGCCGACTTTCCAGCAGAAGTTATTCAGCTCTCAATGAAACGGGGCCCACAAAAAGTCATCCATCGGTACTGCTGCATCATAGGTGTGTGGGCGGAGAGGTCGGTGTCTGGCACGGGCAGTGTTGAAGTGTCTTGTCGCATCAATGGTTTACGCAGGCTTCCACATTACGCGGAAAAGTCGGCCGTCGGATCTTTCAGGATTATCGCGGCATGACTTGTACCGACTGCCCGCTAAGAAGAACCCAATGGAGACCTGTGCTGATGGGTGCAACACGCCAAACCATGTTGCCCCTAACAAGACCTTCAGGGCGCATCCGACTGACGCATCCACGCCGGAATATCGCGCTGACCGTGCAGCACTCGCCACACATCGATATGGTCCTCCTGCTCGATGTAAAAGACCAGGTATGGGTAGCGCGTCAGTGGCCAGAAGCGCAGGCCCGGCAGGTTCAACTCGTGGGCATAGCGGGGTGACCCGGTGGCCCCATGTTTGCCGATATGAGCGTAGGCCTGCTCTAGCGCATCAATCAACCCCAATGCTGCTGGCGCCGCATCCTGATCCAGGTAGTGTTTGATGGCTTCATCGACATCCCGGTTTGCCAATATACGCGGGATGATGGGCTTGACCTTCACCCGCGGGCTTTGGGTTTCGTACCGGATCGGACGCGCTCGCGCAGCGTTGTGAAATATGCACTGTCCACTGGTGCCGCTGACTTGGAACTGGCGCCCTTGAGCAACAGGTTGCGCAAATGCTGTTGGTCATGGTCCTTGCGAATCAGTTCTCGCACGTATTCGCTGCTGGTGCCGTACCCACGCTGCCCGACTTGCTCATCGACGAAGGACTTGAGTGTGTCTGGCAGGGAAATGTTCATGGTGCTCATGGCACAAGCTTAGCCAGTTTGGCAAAAATTGGCAAGATTCCTTTGCCGCGGTCGTCTTGTTCGCAATTGAACGGGTGCTCGGAAGAGGGCGGGTATTTGCCGCCAATTCGCCGCCAAAGATGGATAGCTCAGTCTGCAAACCGCATGAATGCTTGCGCACGGTAGTCATGCTGCATCATGGGGGTGTTGGCGGAGAGGTCGTCTGTCACGTCAAACTCCACTCATCACTGCGTCCATCGCAGCAACAATCTCGCTGGCAAAACGCTTCAGCGATTGCACATCGGTCTTCAGCAATCGTTTGGGGATGGGTGCGGCTTCGAACGGAAGCAGCATGAGTTGAAAACCCTGCACTGGGAAAACTGGACACACGCTACGCGGGACGTCATCCGACGCCAATTGTGTAACGGCCAGCGGGACCACCATCCGGGTTGCAAGGCTTCCGAGCAGGTCACTCTGAATGTCGACAACAAATGGATACTGCTCACGCATCCGCGCACTTGGGTTTTGGTAAACGTCGAACTGCATTTACCAGACCCGCAGGTCATCGCACCACAGGCCGTGCTTTTCGAATCGCGCGTTCTGTTCGTCGATCCATGCTTTGTGATTCTGATCGAATGCCTTCTTTTGTTGCTTCAGAGATGTTCTCTGGCCGCTCGTGTTGAGTGCGTCGAACTGGTCTGCCGACAAAATGACGGTGTCGATTCGCCCATCCTTCTCGACGAATACAGGTTCGGTCTTGGCATGGGTGCATATCGCACCGAAACGATTCTTGGCCTGTGTCGCAGTTACCCGCATGGTCGTGCTCCTCTGGGACGGAATAGCCATTTTAGCCAACTAAAAAGTCCATGCCGGTTGAGCATTCAAGTGGGCACTTGCCGGTTGCGTGAAGCGATGAGCGTCGAATCAGAAAGGTCAGAAGTAGTTGTCCGAAAAATGTAGTATCTCTTCAGACAATTACTTGATGCCACACGGAGTTGCCAGACGATCGGAGCGAGAAACGGCGGCGGCTGAGTTGTGTGCGCGAGTTTGAATTTTTATTTGTCGCGACAGGTAGCGGGGGACCGCCTGACCATGATCCGACTGGCCTCCAAATTTTTCAGAGTACCGATGCGGCTAGTTGCGGGTTTATTCAGACATCCAAGTCACGGGGTGGGTCTTCCAAGCCGACGCGGTACCCCATCGCCCGATATCCACGTTGCCGCTTGTCCCACATTCGCAGCAACGGTGGGTGGCCGGCGTCGACGAAGTCGATGATCCGCACGTTGGTCTTGCTGGCGTGCTCCCGGTGCAAGCGCCCGGCGTATTGCTGCAACGTACCCTTCCAGGAGACTGGCATTGCCAGCACCAACGTATCGAGCGGCGGGTGATCGAAGCCTTCTCCGACGAGCTTGCCGGTGGCCAGCAAGATGCGCGGTGCGTCGGGCGGTAGCGCTTCCAGTTCCGCGATGATGGCGGCGCGTTGCTTCTTTGACATCCGGCCGTGCAGAACGAATGGCGCAGGGACCTGGCCGTCCAAGGCGGTCTTGATCGCGTCGAGATGCTCGGTACGTTCGGTCAGTACGAGCACCTTTCGGCCCATTTCGTACGCACGCTTGACTTCCATTGCGATAGCGTCAGTCCGACTCGTGTCGTTGGCAAGATGCCGAAACACGTCCTGGATGCCGGCGTCGGTCGGCACTTCGATTTGACTGAAGCGCGATCGTGGGATCACCTCCAGGTCGTGCGGTGCACTGGCCGGCTTGGCCGCCGTGTACCGAATCGGTCCGCATTGCATGAAGATGATGGGCTGTTGCCCATCGCGGCGGATCGGCGTCGCGGTCAGACCCAGCACGTACTTGGCCTTCGTCCGCTTCAGGATGGCATCGAACGAGACAGCCCCAACATGATGGCACTCATCCACGATCACCTGTCCATACTTCTCGACCAAGGAATTGACCTCGCCCTGCCGCGAGACTGATTGCATCACGGCGATGTCGATCTTGCCGGTAGGTTTGGCCTTGCCCCCGCCGATGGTGCCGATCACACCTTTGCTGACACCCAAAAACGTCAGCAGGCGTTCCTGCCATTGCTTGAGCAGTTCGGTGCGGTGCACCAGCACCAAGGTGTTGACGCCCCGGCGCGCGATCATCGCGGCGGCGGTGACCGTTTTGCCGAAGGCGGTGGGAGCGCAAAGCACACCTGCGTCGTTGTGCAGCATTCCCGCGACTGCGGCTTCCTGATCCAGTCGCAAGGTGCCGACGAAGGACACATCAATCGGATCACCGCCGAAACGCTCGTCGCGCAGATTGCAGGCAATGCCATTGGCCCGCAGCAGGTCCAGCGCCGCATCGAGGCAGCCGCGCGGCAGGGCAATGTGCTGCGGGTAGTTCTCCGCGTTGCCAATGACGCGCGGTTTGTCCCACACCGACATCCGCATTGCCTGGGCCTTGTAGAACTCGGGGTTCTGGAAGGCGGCCAAACGGATCAGGCGGTTGGCCAGTGCCTGCGGTAGTTGGGCCTTCTCGAAATAGATGAGGTTGGCCTGCGTCACGCTGAGCGACTTTGGCATCGGTCCGGCCAGCTTCTTGGTCGACGTGTACTCCCGCTTCCAGGGCGTGGCCAGGTCCTCATCGTCAATGAAGGTGACGTCAAGCGGATGGACGCCACTCGTGGCCCGCAGGATGGTGGGTTCGATGTCGTGTGCCGCCATCGGCTGGACGGATGCCAGGAACGCCCATTGATCCGGGTACGGGTGAAGTTCGGCATCGACAAAAACGCTGCAGCCGCTTTCGCGGGGCCGCTTCTGCAGCGGCAAGGCAATCAGGTTGCCGAACCCGCCCTTGGGCACCTTATCTTGATTGGGGAAGAGGCGGTCATAGGACTCCAGCTTCAATTGCCGGGTGCGCGAGCATGTATGGCTGATGATGGCCGTGCCCAGCCGTCTTGCATCGCGCGCTGAAACTCGGCTCGCGAAGAACACCCATGCGTGGGCGCCCTGACCGGACCGGGATATTTCCATCGCCACAGGCACGCCCAGTTCCTCGCAGGACTGCCTGTAGGCGCGGGCATCCTCGCGCCAGTCGGCTTCGTCGAAGTCCGTCGCCAGGAAATGACAACTGTCGTCCTCCAGCAGCGGATAGACGCCGACCGTGTGCTCGCCGGCCAGATGGTCATAGATCACCGCATCGGACAGCGGGATCAGCAGGCGGTTGCTGCAGTCGCCGCACTTGATGCTCGGCTTTTCGCAGACACCGGCGCGCCACTCGTTGGCGCAGGCCGGGGCATAGCCTGACTTGCCCGTGGTCTTGCCCTCCCAACGGATCGAGTAGACATCCGTGCGCCCGCGAAACAAGCGCCGGAACAGCGCTACCTTTTCCGCGGTGGAAAGCTGGGAGGATACCGGCTTTCGCGCCACAAGGACGGTCGACTGCGGCGCGCGCCACTCGATACTGTGGGATTCGAGCAGAGCGATCAGGCGAGAATTTTCGGCCTGAAGGACTGCAAACACAGCCGGCTTAGTCATCGACCCCATGCTCTGCGAGCAGATCAGCCATGGCGTCACTGACGCCGTAGCCGAAGTTGTGGCTGATGCGCCGGACCATATCCAGGCGCGCCCAGAGCGCTGGTCGCGCCTCCTCGGGCAAGGCTGCAATCATCTTCAGGGCCTGCTCGAACATTCGCACCAGCGCATCGAAGTAGCCTTCGTCTTGCAGGCCGACATCGTCGCTGAAGCCGGCTGCCCGCTCGCAATAGAACACCATCAGTTCCGCCAGACCCTCGGATTGACCGTTGGCCTTCCTGTAATCAGATATGGCCTTCTTGGCCTTGGCGACCGAGGGGTCCTGGTTCTTGAACACGTCCGGCCACAGCCAGCGGTCGATCGTGGCCTTGTACGTTTTCAGCACGTCGCCGCCCAAGGCAAAGCGAGCGTGCAGAAAAGCCTGGTTGTCCTTGCTGACCATGTACAGGTCTTGCACCAGGCCGATCAGTTTGGTGCGGTCGCAGCCGGTCAGTTTGGCTTTGACATCGGTCCACGTCGGCTTGGTTCCGTGGGCTTTCATCAGTTGGCGAGCCCTTCCTGCGAGGGTTGTAAGGACACAAACTCGCCGATCGTCAGTCCGCACGGTCCAGCTTGTCCAGCAGCTTCAGCGCCCGTGCCGGATTGCCACGCGCCGCACGCGTTTCAAAGCGCACCCGCGCGTCGAAGTTAGCCCATGCGACGGTGGCCAGTTCGTCCATCAGCTTGTTGACGCTGATGGCGTTGGATCGCACGAGCGCCTTCAGGCGCTCGTGCTTTTCATCGGGCAATCGGATCGTCAAGGTAGACATGGAGACACCTCCAGGCAATGCTCGGGTGACAATACCCTGAGCGAGGGAAACTTCAATTCTCCGTGTGACACATCGCGTAGATTGCGGGTTAGGATGGCGTCGGCTTGCGCTGCCACTGCTAGCTCGATCAGATGGTTGTCGGATTCATCGGGCAGGTTGGGACGCCAGGCATAGAACACCTCCACCCAGCGGCAGCGGGTCAGAAAGCCGTCGAACACTTCGTCGCGTTCGATGGCGGAAAGCACGGAGTCCGCAAAGAGTTCGGTTCGACCCAGCACATCTTCGTACTCTGCGAGCAGTGCCGGGCCAAGTACCGGTTGGTACTGCCCGTTCAAACAGGATCGTAGTACGGCACGCGCGCTACCGCCACTGCGCACCAATGCTGCAACCAGGATATTGGTGTCCAGAACCAGGATAGGCACTCTATAAATGATAGCGGATGTGCTATCAAGTTGGAGTGAATTTGTTCAATCTGGAAAGTATCGGTTCGGGGCGGATATCGGCATTGGACGCTCTCAAAGGTCTCAAACCAGGCGATGTACGTGTCGCAGACGGTTATCTTTGGACAGGCATTGGAACTGTGCCAAGTTGCCGCCAAATCGCTTCCAGTAGATCAAAAACCCGCATGAATACTGAGCAACATTGGTACTGCTGCGTCATGGGTGTGTGGGCGGCGAGATCGGTGTCGGGCACAGGCGGTGATGATGTGTCTGGTCGCATCAATTGTCTAGGTAGGCTTGCACATTGCACGGAAAAGTCAGCAGTCGGATATCTCGGGATTATCCTGGCTTGAATTGGATCCATTGCCGGTTGGAAGAACCCGATGGGGACTGGTACTTATTACACAAGACAATCCAGGGTATTGGCGACGTCGTGCTGGCGGTTGCCTGGGATCCACACTTGTCGTCGCGGGAAGAACGGTTCCTGGCGCTGCTACAGCGAACCGTGAAATGGAAATGGATCAGCCAGGCCAGGGCCGCATTTGCACTTTGGCAGGATCGCAAAGCTCATTGTCGCTTGGTGTGCAACGGCCAGAACCATTGGGAAAAATTTTATAGTTCGATGGCGTCGACGCAGGGAAGAGCCCTTGCTGCCCCGGCCGTTGATTGAACCAACTTTCTGGCCCGCTGGCGGCGGGCCCATCGAACTGGAGCGGGTTCAGAATCAGCCTTGGCGCTAATCGGCACGCAATGCCAGGACTATGCTTTCGCCAGCTATCGCCGATCCATTGCCGGAAGCGCAGTTCCAATCAGTAGCGACGAAATCCTGACCAATACCAACAATGCGTTGGCCAGTATCTGCTAGCCGGACGACAATCGGATAAGGTAGTTTTCGCCATCCGGGAGATATCTGCGGGCCTGCCTGGCAGCCGCATCCGAAGCGCGCATTCAATCAAAAGGGGACGACCATGAGTGAACTGACGATCGACTGGGCCAAGCCGCAGATCCTGGCGCGCCGCGACCGCTACTACGCGGCTTCGCAGAAGTCATTCATGCCCTACCGGGCGCCGCTGGTGTTCAGCCGCGGCGAGCGGCAGTACCTGTGGGACGAAGCCGGAAAGAAGTACATCGATCTGCTGGGCATGAACGTGTGTGTCTCGGTCGGTCACGCCCACCCGGTGGTCAACGCTGCCGTGCAGGCGCAGATGGGGCAGCTGCAGCACTGCACGACGATGTTCTCGCACCCGGTGCCGGCGCACTATGCTGAAGAGCTGATCGCGCGCATGCCGGTGGGGCCGGACTGGGTGGTGCACTTCACCAGCAGCGGCACCGAGGCCATCGATCTGGCGCTGGTGATGGCGCAAAGCTACACTCGCAACATCGACATGCTGGCCCTGCGCAATGCTTACCACGGCGCCACCATCGGTGCGCAGTCGCTGACCGGCATCGCGCACTTTCGACACAACATTCCGCTGCTGCCGGGCATACACCACATTGCCAATCCAGACCCTTACCGCGGTATCTTCGGTACCGACGTGCAGGCCTATCTGGACGAGATCGACCGCACGCTGAATTGCGCGACACCGGGCCGTCTTTCGGGGCTCATGGTCGAGCCCATTCAAGGTTACGGCGGCATCGTCGAACTGCTGCCGGGTTACCTGAAGGCGGCCACCGCAAAGGTGCGCCAGGCGGGCGGCATCCTGATCGTCGACGAAGTGCAGTCGGGTTTCGGCCGCACCGGCACGCACTTCTGGGCCTTCGAGGCACACGATGTAGTGCCGGAGGTTGTGGTCATGGCCAAGGGCATGGGCAACGGCTTCCCGCTGGGCGCGGTGGTGGCGCAACGGCAGGTGGCCGACAGCCTAGGCGCCAAGTATTTCTTCAACACCTATGGTGCCAGTCCGACGACCTGCGCGGCAGGGCGGGCGGTGCTGCAGGTCATCGACGACGAGGGCCTGCAAGCCAACGCGCGCACTGTCGGCGCCGCCTTGCGTGCGGTGCTGGAACGCCTGCGCGAACGCCACGAGATCATCGGCGATGTTCGCGGGCGCGGGCTGATGCAGGCGATCGAGCTCGTAAGCGACCGCAAGACGAAGGCTGCGGCCACCGAGCAGACTGCCGAGATCTTCGAGCGCACACGCGAATGCGGTCTGGTGGTCAGCAAGTCGGGTGCGAACAAGAACATCTTGCGAATGGTGCCACCGATGTGCCTGAGCCTGGACGACGTCGCGGCCATCGAAGACGCTTTCGAGCAGTGCTTCGCAGGCTACTGACGGTGGTGGTGAAGACTGTCAGCCATAGCCAATGAGCACACCCCGCAGCGCCGTGGTGGTGGTAGCGGCAGCGGCGTGGCCATCTGCGCTGGTTCAACCGCTGGGCCTGAAGCTGCCGTTGTTGGCCGAGCGTGGGTATCACATGCAATATGCAGATGCTGGTATCCAACTCAACGATGTGGTGACGGAGTTGGAGCAAGCCTTCGCGGTCACGCCGATGGACAGTGGTTTGCGCGTGGGCGGCACCGAAGAGATCTGCCTGGCTGACAACCCGCCTTCCTGGGCACGCGAGGACGCTCTGCAGGATCATGCCGGCAAGATGTTCCCCGGCGCCCGGTTGCAGAACGGTACGCGCTGGGCGGGGCCCCGACCGGGCGCGCCTGACAGCCTGCCTGCCATCGGCGCATTGCCTGACCACCCCGACATGTACATTGCGGCCGGGCACGGCCATTTGAGCCTGTCGGGCGCTCCGCAAACCGCCCACATCATCGCCGCACTGCTGTGTGGCGAGATACCGGACATCGACCTGGCGCCATTCGCGCCCGATCACTTCCAGCGAGAGGCTTGAACGAAGGTGATCAGCCCAGTCTTTCGATCAGCACCAGCGCGGCGGCCGGTGCGCGTTTTTTCGCGGCGCTGATGAAGTAGATGTCGACATCGCTCGTGCCGCGGGTTCGTAGGCGGTAGCCACGTCCGCGCGCGTGCACATCAGCCGCAGGTAGGCGAGCGACCCGTTCAGGTTGGCCATCTGCGGGTAGTCGTTGGAGTGCGTGAACACCGTGGCTGCGCTGCACCGGTGTGCGATCTGCAAGTAGGGCTTGCGGTACTTCGCAAATGCCGCTTCCTGATCGGCCGCCAACGCAAGGGTTTATTGTTTCATCGTCGCAGATCGCGTCGACGTCGAATTCGGTGGACTTTAATCAGCATTTCCATAGAATGAATTGAGGCGCAGCGGGGCCTGCTGTAAAGCTAGCCCTCCTTTTTTTTTACTCTGATGGAGGTTTCCAACGATGAAACAAGGTTTACTTCAGCGGGTCCTTCCGATCCTCGCGATCGCGGCCGCTGCCACGGTGGCTGCTCCTGCAGCAGCCCAGTTGACCGTCGTATCGTTCGGCGGCTCCTACCAGGAAGCACAGAGCAAGGCTGTATTCCAGCCTGCCGCCAAGGCCATGGGCATCACGGTCAAGGAGGAAACCTATACCGGCATCGGAGACTTGAGGCTCAAGGCCAAGGCCGGTGCGGTGACCTGGGACATCGTGACCAGCGGCGCCGGTGGTTCAGCCCGTGCTGGCTCGGAGGGCATTCTGGAAAAAATCGACTACAAGATGGTCGATGTGTCGAACTTTGTACCAGGTACTTTCGCTGAATATTATGTCGGCGGAGACATTTTCTCGACGGTGCTAGCGTGGAACACCAAGACCTATGGTGACAAGGGTCCGCAGAACTGGGCAGATTTCTGGGATGTCAAGAAATTCCCTGGCAAGCGCTCCATGCGCAACAGTGTTGCCGGCATGCTCGAGCCTGCGTTGATGGCCGACGGCGTGCCCCTCAACAAGGTTTACGAAGTGTTGTCCGGCCCTGGCGGGATTGAGCGCGCCATCAAGAAGATCAAGGAGCTCAAGCCCCACATCGCCGTCTGGTGGTCCTCGGGCGCGCAACATGCCCAGTTGATGAAGGACGGTGAGGTCGACATGATCATCGGCTGGAACGGGCGCTTCGACGGCGTCGCCAAGGATGGCGCGAAAGTGGCCTATACCTACAACCAGGCCCTGCTCGACGCGGATACCTTTGCGATTCCGAAAGATGCGCCTAACAAAGCGCTTGCGATGAAATTCCTGGCGGAAATCAGCAAGCCGCAGTATCAGGCGGAACTGACCAAGTACATCACCTATGGCCCGGCCAACAAGAAGGCCTTCGACCTGGGCACGATCGACGCCGCGTATGCCAAGCGTCTGCCGACCTCTCCCGAGAATGCTGCCAAGCAATTGCCAATCGACCAGAACTGGTACATGAAGAACGAGGCTACCGCTGCGGCCGCCTATCAGAACATGGTGACGGAATAGCCTGGTGGGTGCGCAGGGTGTGAATGCCGTACCGATCACTGCGCGCGGCCTGCGCAAGCGTTATGGATCGGTGCGGGCCCTCGATGATGTCGATCTCGAGGTCAAGCCTGGCGAGTTTTTGACCTTGCTCGGGCCGTCTGGGTCCGGCAAGACGACGTTGTTGATGGTGCTGGCTGGCTTCATCAGGCCAGACCAGGGGAGCTTGTTGTTCGGTGACGAAGAGGTGGTTCGTCTTGCGCCACACAAGCGCAACATCGGCATGGTGTTTCAGAGCTATGCCTTGTTCCCGCATATGGATGTTGCCGGGAACGTCGCCTACCCGCTCATCCTGCGCGGCGTCAAAGGGGCTGAGCTGGCGCAGCGTGTCGAGCGCGCACTTGACACCGTGCAGCTCAGTGGCTACGGTGATCGGCGAATCGATGCGTTGTCGGGCGGGCAGCGTCAGCGGGTGGCCCTGGCCAGGGCGATCGTGTTCGAGCCGCGCATCGTCCTGATGGACGAGCCATTGTCTGCTCTGGACAAGCAATTGCGCGAGCACATGCAGATTGAGTTGCGCCGATTGCACGACAAGCTGGGAACCACCACCATCTATGTAACGCATGACCAGCGTGAAGCATTGACCATGTCGGACCGGATTGCGGTGATCCACAATGGTCGCATTCGGCAGCTGGATACGCCACGTGTCTTGTACGAGCGTCCCGTCAGCCGCCTTGTCGCCGAGTTCATCGGCGAATCTACGATGCTCAAGGTCACCGTTGCCCCCGAGCGCGACAACTGCATCTGCAGCGGACAAGTGCTGAAGCTGGCGCAGCCCGCAGCAAACGCCGGTGCTGCGCTGCTGATGCTGCGGCCCGAACGACTCCAGGTTCTTGCGCCCGAGGCACAGTTCGGGCCTGAGCAGAACCTGCTGCAGGCCCGTGTACAGGACATCGTGTACCAGGGCGACAGTTTCCTGCTGCAGGCGCAATTGTCGGACGGCAGCGTCATCGGCATGCGCGGCATCGCCGGTGCGGCAGCCCTTGCCGCGCTGCCAGCGCGCGGAGAGAAGGTTCGGCTGGGTTTCGAGGTCTCTGATACGGTCCTGCTGGCAGATGCCGATGCCTGACACGCCAGCCCCTGCAGTGCACCTTCACGCGCGCGAGTTGCGTCGGGATGCGCGCATGGAGCGCTGGACCCTGCTGGGCCTGAGCGGGCCGGCACTGCTGCTGCTGACCGTCATGATGATTCTGCCGGTTGCGTGGCTGTTTGGCCTGTCCTTCGTCAGTGACGGCGGCCAATTGACCTTGGAGCACTACCAGCGCATGCTGGACCAGCCATCGTTTCGCCGCATCTTCCTGACCACATTTCAGGTGAGTGGGATCACCACACTGCTGTGCGTGCTCATGGGTTATCCACTGGCCTATCTGATTGCGCATTTGCCCGCCCGGGCCGCCAATCTGTGTTTGATTGCGATACTGCTTCCGTTCTGGACGTCGGTGCTGGTGCGGACTTATGCATGGCTTGTGCTGCTTCAGAGACAGGGCCTGATCAACCAGTGGGGCCAGGCCATGGGCTTGTGGGACGAACCACTGGCGCTGGTACACAACCTGACCGGTACCTTGATTGGAATGGTGCACATCATGCTGCCATTCCTGGTGCTCCCGCTGCTGGGGGCCATGCGCGCTATCGACATGAACATGATCAAGGCCGCCTCCAGTCTCGGAGCGACCCCGGCTCGCGCGTTTCGAACCGTGTTCCTGCCGCTGTCATTGCCGGGGCTGGTTGCTGGAAGCGTCATCGTCTTCATTCTTTGCCTGGGCTTTTACATCACGCCGGCCGTGCTGGGTGGCGGCAAGGTGATCATGGTCTCCAACCAGATCGCTAACGACATCGAGATGTTCTTCAACTGGGGCGCGGCCAGCGCCCTGGGTGTGGTGCTTCTCGCGATGACACTGGCATTGCTTTGGCTGGCCGGCCGGTTGATGCGCCTGGACCGCATATTGGGAGGGGAGCACTGATGCTGGACTGGCTCAACGCAAGCGCCGGCGATACGCAGGTGACACACCGACAACGCTTGTGGCTGTACCTCGTGGCGGCGCTGGTCCTGTTTTTCCTGGTGGCGCCCACGCTGATCGTCGTGCCCATGTCTTTCTCGGCGTCCCAATATCTGGAGTTTCCGCCGAAGGAATGGTCGTTGCGCTGGTACCGTGCATATCTGGATTCGCCCGAATGGATGCAGGTGACGAAGACCTCTTTCCTGGTCGGCGCGTTGACGACACTGGTGGCGACGCCGCTGGGAACCCTGGCCGCCTACGGCCTGTTTGCGTCGCGGCTGCGTTATGCGCGTGCCATCCACACGCTGCTGCTCACGCCGATCATCGTGCCCGTCGTGCTGGTGGCGATTGGTGTCTTCTATGCCTTCGTGAGACTCAAGATGGTCAACACCCTGTTCGGCATTGTCGTTTCGCACAGCATGCTGGCCATTCCATTGGTGGTGCTGGTTGTCAATGCTGCGCTGAAGAGTTATGACATGAACCAGGAGTTGGTCGCACGCAGCCTGGGGGCTTCCCGTCCAAGGGCGTTTTTCACCATCACCTTGCCACAGATCCGGTTTGCGCTGGTGACAGCCGCCTTGCTGGCTTTCCTGACCTCGTTTGACGAAGTCATCATGGCGCAGTTCATCGCCGGAGGTGACAACTCGACCCTCACGCGCAAGATGTTCGCCGCCTTGCGCGATCAGATCGATCCGACGATTGCGGCCATTTCCACGCTGATGGTTGGCGTGACGACGGTGCTGCTGGGTCTTACGCAACTGGTCGGAGGTGGGAAAGGAAAAGGCCCGTAGGCTTCGCGCGCAGCATGGCGCGCGGCTCTGGCATCAGGCGTCGGGGGCTGCGCTGAGGAAGTAGAGCTTGCGCATCTGTGCGTGGATCACCCATTCGCCCGTCCAGCCTAGCGGCAGGACCAGCAGATCGCCGGGCCCGATGCGACGAACCACGCTGCCATCCTGATTGGAGACGGTGGCCGAGCCGGAGATGATGTGGCAGTATTCCGCGGCCTTGCTGCGGTCGGCGGTAAAACGTCCGGGTGTGCATTCCCAGACGCCGATCGAGGTTCGTCCGTCCGGCGATGTCCAGAGCTTGGCGCTTGCCTCGCATTGCCCTTCAGTCAGCGAGGTCGGCTTGGCAGCGAAGGCGCCAAGCGGTTGCGCGGCGAGGTCGGCGAAAGTCTGCAGTTCGATCACGGCGAATCCTTCGTGTTGACCAGGCTTGTCGTGGTTGCGCCCGGCATCTATTGGCGACGCCCGAATCGATCTGGCGCATAAGGCGCCATGGCAATGTCGGGCGGCTCGCCCGATGCCAATGCCGCCACGATGCGCCCGGTAAGGGGTGCACCCGTCAGACCGAGATGGCCATGCCCTGCCGCGACCAGGATATTGGGCAGCCCAGGCAGCGGCCCGATCGCTGGGAGGCTGTCGGGCATGCCGGGCCGAGGCCCCGTCCAGCGCGAGCCGTCTTCGAGCCGCGCGCGGGGGAACATGCGACGGGCCTGCTTTTGCAGTATGTCGGCGCGGCGCCATGAAGGAGGATCGTCCGCGTGGCCGAGTTCCTCCGTGCCGGCGATGCGCAGCCCCATCTCCATGGGCGTGACCGCAAAATGCATCTCGAGTTCGGTCACCACGTGCCGCAGTGTGATGCCAGGATCAGCAAACGTCATGTGGTAGCCGCGTTCGGCGATCAGGGGCAGGGCCAGACCCAGTGGCTCGACCAGCGCGCGTGTCCACGCGCCCGCGGCGATGACCACGGTGTCGGCAACGATGTTGGTGTCCGAGGTCTCGACCGTCACCGCAGCGCCCGATGGCTTCAGCCGCAGCACCGCGGCGCGCAGCAGTTTTCCGCCACGGCGCGTGAACAGGCTGCAATAGGACTGTGTCAGGCGCAATGGATTGGTCGTGAATCCCATCGGTCCGACTCGCACGCCGCGCGTATAGGCGGGCGACAATTCAGGCTCGGCTTCGCGCAGCGCGGCGCCTTCGAGCACTTCAATCTCGGCACCGCGCTCTCGCCGCAGTTTCCAGGCCAAGCCGCCCGATAGGTCAATAGCGCCAGGATCGCGATGGACATACAGCCCGGGATTTGGCCGCACCAGCTCCTGCACGCCGGCCTCGTCTGCAAGCGCGCGATGCAGCTCTACCGTGGTGCGGTACAAGGCATGCATCGCATCAGAGATCTGCGGTATACGCTGTGCGTTGGCTGCCCGCCTGAAATGCAATAGCCACGGCAAGGTCTGCGGCAGCGCCCGCCAACGCAGAACCAGCGGACTATCGGGGTCAAGCAGCATGCGCGGCAGCTGCCGCTCAAAGCCCGGCATACCCACTGGAACGACGGCCATCGATGCCAGGATTCCGGCGTTGCCAAAGGAACATCCGGTGCCAGGTTCCAGCCGGTCGACAAGCGTCACCGTCCAGCCGCTCCGCTGCAGTTCCAGGCCCGTGCAGATGCCGACGATGCCTGCGCCTACGACAACGGCGCGTCGCGCTCCGGTCATGGCGCAATGCACGCTGCGACGCTCTTGAGCTTGCAGTAGCTGCGCAAGGCCTCCAGGCCCTTCTCGCGACCGAAGCCGGAGGACTTGTTGCCACCGAATGGCACGGATATTCCACCTGCGAAATACTCGTTGATATAGACCTGTCCCGCTTCGATATCGCGTGCCAGCCGATGGGCTAGGGCAAAGTCGCGTGTGAACACGCCGGCGACCAGGCCGAACCGGGTGCCATTGGCAAGGGCCAGTGCTTCGTCGATGTCATCGAAAACCTGCACAGCCAGCACCGGCCCGAAGATTTCTTCCTGTACCGCCTCGTCCGTCGGTTGAAGGCGGTCCAGCACCGTCGGCTGGTAGAACCAGCCTTGTCCTGTTTGCGGGTCACTGGAGGGAGCTCCACCACACAGCACCTCGACACCACGCGCGCGAGCACGCTCCACGAAGCCGGTGATCTTGTGCAGATGCGCCTCGGAGCTGACCGGGCCCATGCCCGGGTTGTGCAGGCCATGGCCGAGCGTCAAGGCGCGTGCGCGCTCGACCACGCGCTGGACGAACGTATCGTGGATGCTGCGGGCGATCACCAGGCGCGAACCCGCCGAGCAGATCTGGCCGGCATTCTCGTAGATCGCGCCGATGACGCTCTCCACCGCTGCGTCCATGTCGCAGTCGGCCAGGACCACCACCGGGGACTTGCCACCGAGTTCGAGCACCAGACGGGTGATATTCGGCGCTGCCGACTGCATCACGTGAACGCCGGTGGCGACGGAACCGGTAAAGGTGATGTGGTCGATGCCAGGATGCCGCACCAGGGCTGCGCCAGCCTGCGAACCGGTACCGGAAATCACGTTGCATACGCCCGGCGGCAGACCCGCCTGCAAGCACAGTTCACCCAGCATCAGGCAGGTCAGCGGTGTTTGCTCCGCGGGCTTCGCCACCACGGTGCAACCGGCCGCCAGGGCCGGCGCAATGCCGCGCGCTGCAGTGGACAGCGGGTAGTTCCAGGGGATGATGTGCGCCGTCACGCCGATCGGTTCGTTCAGCGTGTAGGCCAGATAATCCGGCCCCAGCGGAATGCTGCTGCCTTCGTGCTTGTCGCATGCGCCCGCGTAGTAGTCGAAACAATTCGCGGCGCCGGCGACATCGCCTTGTGCTTCGACCAGTCGCTTGCCGGAATCCAAACATTCGACGACCCCCAAGCGCTCGGCATTGGCGCGGATCAGTTGCGCGACGCGGCCCAGCACTTGGCCGCGCTGCGCGGGTGTCGCATCCTTCCACGGTCCCTTTAAGGCGGCGCGGGCTGCGGCCACTGCCAGATCGACGTCTTGCGCATCGCCGGCCGCGAACACGGAGAACGCCTGCCCGGTGCCCGGATCGACAGTCTGCATCTGTGCGCCGGCTTCCGACGCGTGCCACTGGCCGCCAATCAGGTGCTTGTCGGGCAGGCCGGCCAGCGTGCCGGTGGCCAGTGCCTCCTGTACCAGGGCCTGCAGTGCGGCGCTTTGAGCAGTGTGGTTCATGTTCGCTCGCTCATCTGGTACGTGGCGTTTTCGAGCCAGGCAGGACTGATTTCCACGCCCCAGCCCGGGGCATCGGGCAGCGCAAGCTTGCCGTCGCGCACCTGGTACGGAGACTGCACGAACAGGCCTTCCTGCCACGGATAGTAGTCCGGGCCTTCGATCGAGAATTCCAGGTATTCGCCGGGATTGGGAATGGCGCACAGCAAGTGCATCGTGAACAGCGTGACCATGGACAGGTTGGCGCTGTGTGGCGTGCAGGGCAAGCCCGCTTCATGGGCCATGTGGGCCACCCGCATGGTGCGCGCCATGCCGCCGAGGTAACACACGTCGGGTTGCACGATGTCCACCGCCTTCATGGCGATCATGTGTTTCCACATCGGAAGGTAGCAGTCCTGCTCGCCCCCGGTGACGTCGAGTTCCAGTGCCTCGCGAACCTCGCGCGTCTGTTCGAGCTCCCAGTAAGGGCAGGGTTCCTCGAAGTGGCAGACCCCGTTGTCTTGCAGCATCCTGCCGACCTCGATCGCGCGCTTTGGCGAGAATCCGCTGTTGCCATCGACCAGCAGGTCCACGTCGTTGCCCAGCGCACGGCGCATGGTCGGAACTATCTCCTCGGTGCGGCCGGGCCACTCGTCCACGTCGTGCCCGCATTCAGCGCCGACCCTGAATTTGAAGGCATCGAAACCCAGCGTGTCGCGCAGCGCCACCATGCGTGTGGCCTCGTCAACCGGTGTGATGTCGCGTTTCATCGATGACGCATATGCGCGGATCGGTCGTGCCGTGCCGCCAAGCAACTCGGCCACACGCTTTCCCTCGACCTTGCCGCGCAGATCCCACAAGGCGGTGTCCAGGCCACACATGGCGCGGTACAGATAGGACGATGGAAACTTGTGCTCGCGCTCCGTGATGCGGTCCATCAAGGCGTCGATGTCCAGGCCACTCTGGCCCAGCGACCATGGTGCCACCTGTCGGTGCAATACCTGGGCCGTGATGTCGGCGTTGTAGGTGGAGACCTGTCCCCAGCCCTGCGCACCGTCTTCGCTGGTGACCCGTACGAAGCCGACGAACGTGTTGCAAAAACTTTCGATGCGGTGAATTTTCATGGTCGGACGCAGCTTGGACGATTCGGTTAATGGTCGGATGATCTCGCTAAACTGGTTTGCCCTGAAGGTCCATTTTGAACAATGGGTGATACCATTATTTTCTACTTTCCAGGTGTAGAGCGATGGTCAAACGCGCGGGTGGTTCATTATTGCTGTCGATCAAGATCGACCGGAGATCGCCGCAGCCGGTCAGCACCCAGCTGTGCGTGGCATTGCGTGAAATGATCCTCGAAGGCGGCTTTCGTGCCGGGGAGCGATTGCCAGCAAGCCGGACCCTGGCACGCGAACTCGGGGTCTCGCGCACGACGATCATCGACGTGTTCGACCGGCTGGTGTCCGAAGGCTTGGTCGAGTCCCACACCGGCTCGGGCACCTTCGTCAGCGAGGTGCTCAAAGCCAGTCGCCCGAAACCGCCGCAGCCCGATGCGGCAACGGTGGTGCGCGTTGCGCCCCGGCTCTCGCGCCTGATGGCCCAGGCGGTAACCCGTTTTGGAGATCGACAGCGACTGCCGCACCTGCCGCGTGCCTTCACGACCGCGTTGCCGGCGTTCGACGCATTTCCGATGGCGCAGTGGGCCCGTTTGTCGGCCAAATACCTGCGCAGCGCGCGCGACGACATCATGGGTTACGGCGATCCCAACGGTTCGCCACAATTGCGACGGGCGCTGGCCACGCACCTGCGTGCCAACCGCGGGATTGTGTGCGACCCGGAGCAGCTATTCATCGTGGGTGGTGCACAACAGGCGTTTCACCTGATCGGCTCGACCTTGCTCAACCCCGGCGAGAAGGTATGGTTCGAGAACCCCGGCGCGATTGGCGCGCGCAACAGCCTGATCGCCAGTGGGGCCGACCTCGTCCCGGTTCCTGTGGACGCGCAGGGCCTGTGCGTGGACGAAGGTTTGCGCCTTAGCCCGCAGTTCCGGCTTGCATTTGTCACGCCGTCGCACCAGCAGCCGCTGGGCTGCGTGATGAGCCTGGAGCGCCGCTTTGCGCTGTTGCATGCGGCTGAAAAGGCCGGAGCCTGGATCATTGAAGATGACTACGACGGCGAGTTCTTCTTTGGTGGCCGCATGCCGCCGACGCTCAAGAGCGTGGACACCACGGGGCTCGTGATCTACGTTGGTACCTTCAGCAAGTCGCTTTTTCCGGCATTGCGGCTGGGTTACTTTATGGCGCCGCCCGCTCTGGTCGACACGTTCAGGACCATCATGAGCAAGTTCCTGCAAGGTGTGCCGTCGCAGACGCAAGGTATCGTGGCAGAGTTCATCGACGAGGGACATTTTGCGGCGCATGTGCGGCGAATGCGGCATGTGTATCTGGAGCGGCACGAGGCACTGCTGGATGCTGCGCGCCGACGCCTGACGGGTTTGCTCGATGTGTTGCCAACGCACAGCGGGCTGCATACCATCGGTCACCTTCGGGCGTCGGTCTCGGAGGCGGCCGTGGCGCAGGACGCAGATCTGCGCCATGTCACGGCGTCGCCGATCGGACGGTTTGCGCTCTCGCCGGTGGCGGTCAACGGCCTGGTGCTCGGATTCGGTGGTGTTACGCCCAAACTCATCGATGCGGGCGCCCAGGTCCTGGCCGAGGTGCTCGAAAACCGCCTGGCGTCGTCGGCCCCGCGCGTGCTGCGTGCGCGAGCCTCGGTGGTTTGACACTTGTTCCAGAGGGGACCTATGCGCCGAAGCGCTAGCCATGCGAAGCTTGCCGGCGTTGCAGAAAAGGGCCGGTCGTGACGGAGTTCGATTTCATCGTGGTGGGAGCCGGCTCGGCCGGCTGTGTGCTGGCCAACCGGCTGTCGGCTTCGGGCCGCCATTCGGTGTTGCTGCTCGAGGCCGGCGAGAGCGACCGGCGCTTCTGGCTGCGCACGCCGATTGGCTACGGCATGTCGTTCTACAACCCGCGCGTCAACTGGATGTACCGCACCGAACCGGATCCTGCCCTGGCAGGACGCCAGGGTTACTGGCCACGCGGCAAGGTACTGGGCGGGTCGAGCACCATCAATGCGATGGTGTTCGTGCGCGGTCAGCCGCGTGATTTCGACGATTGGGCGGCGTTGGGGAATCCGGGCTGGGGCTGGAGCGATGTACTTCCCTATTTCCGTCGCCTGGAAGACAGCGCGCATGGCCCCAGTGCGATGCGCGGCAAGGGTGGCCCGATACATGTGAGCGACGTGCGTGCGGATGTGCACCCGCTGTGTGAGAGTTACCTGCGCGCCGGCGAAGAGATGGGGCTGGCACGCAACCCCGACATCAACGGGGTGTCGAACGAGGGCGTTGCGATCAACCAGATCACGACCCGCAACGGTTTGCGCGAATCGGCCAGCACCGCCTATCTGCGGCCCGCGCTGCGCCGCCGCAACCTGCAGCTGGAGACCGGTGCCCATGTGACGCAGGTGTTGTTCGAGGGCCGCCGTGCCGTTGGCGTGGCATTCATGCAGAACGGCCAGGGACGGCGATGCACGGCCCGCTGCGAAGTGATTCTTGCGGGTGGTTCGATCAACTCGCCTCAGCTTTTGCAGCTCTCCGGCGTGGGACCGGGCCCGGCGTTGCAGGCGCTCGGAATTGCGCTTGTGGCCGATGTCGCAGCAGTGGGGCAGCATCTGCAGGACCATCTGTGCATCGACCATGTCTACCGCTCGCGCGTGCCCACACTCAATCGCGACTTGGGCACCTGGTGGGGCAAATCGTGGGTCGGCATTCGGTACCTGTTGCAGCGGCGCGGTCCGCTGGCACTGAGCATCAACCAGGGGGGTGGGTTCTTCCGGTCGCGCCAGGCGCTTGCGCATCCCGACATGCAGCTGTATTTCTCGCCGCTCAGTTATATGCGGGCCGTTCCCGGGCGCAGGGCATTGACCGCACCTGACCGGTTTGCCGGTTTTTCGCTGAGCGTGCAGCCTTGCCGTCCGACCAGCCGCGGATATCTGGAATTACGCAGTCCCGATCCGATGCAGGCGCCTCGCATCGTCGCGAACTCACTGAGTACCCAAGCTGATCGGGATGACATGCTGGCTGCGGCAGAGTATTTGCGCAGGTTCGCCGCGGCGCCTGCGCTGCGCGCCATCATCGACCACGAAATTTTGCCCGGGCCAACGGTGCAGACCGCACAGCAGCTGATGGACGATGTGGCCCAGCGCGCGTCCACGGTCTTTCATCCGGTCAGTACCTGTCGCATGGGGCCGGACCCGCGGCTGGCGGTGGTGGATCCGCAACTGCGTGTCCACGGCGTTTCGGGGCTGTCTGTCATCGACGCGTCGGTTTTTCCCACACTCACCTCGGGCAATACCAACGCGCCCACCTTGATGCTGGCCGAGAAAGGCGCCGATCTGGTGCTGGCCCGATATTCAACCTGAAATTGATATGACCGACAACGAACTGATGCAGGACTGCAAGTCGACCCCCTACTGGTGGGAGGATGTGCCGCGCCCCGCTTTGCCCGATGTTGCGCTGCCCGCCACGGTCGACGTGGCCGTGGTCGGCGCGGGCTACACCGGGCTGCATGCTGCGCTTCAGACTGTTCGTGGCGGGCGTTCGACGCTGGTCTTTGATGCGGAGGAGGCGGGTTGGGGCTGCAGCAGCCGCAATGGCGGGCAGATATCGACCAGTATCAAACCCATGTATGAGCAGCTCGCGCGGCGTCACGGGCAGCAACGCGCCTTCGATATCCTGCAGGAAGGCCAGCGGTCGCTGGCCTGGATAGCGCAGTTCGTGCGCGCTGAGGCCATAGATTGCGATTTTGCCCAGGTCGGACGGTTTCATGCCGCGCACAATGCAGCGCAATACGAGGCGCTGGCAGCCCGGGTCGGGTCACAGCCCAAGGGGCTCGAGGTGGACGCCTTCATGGTGCCCCGAGCTCAGCAGCACCAAGAGCTGGGTACCGATCTCTACTGGGGCGGGGCGGTCTATACGCAGCATTGTTCCGTCCACCCGGCGCGTTATCACCAGGGCTTGCTGGACCGTGTGGTGGCGGCGGGCGGCCAGGTGGCGCCACGTTGCCCAGTGTTGCAGATCAGCCGAAGTAACGGATTATTCAAACTGCGTACGCCGCGGGGCGAGGTGACGGCGCGCGAGGTCGTCATTGCGACGAATGGCTATACCGGCAATCTGACGCCCTGGCTGCGCCGGCGCGTGATCCCGATCGGCAGCTACATGATCGCCACCGAACCCGTGCCGGCAGAACTGATGGACCGCCTGTTTCCGAGCAACCGGATCGTCAGTGACACGCGCAAGGTGGTGTATTACTACCGCACTACGCCCGATCGGCGCCGCATTTTGTTCGGCGGGCGTGTATCGCACAAGGAGACCGACCCGCGGATAAGTGGCCCCAAACTGCATGCCGACATGGTGCGTCTGTTTCCGGAGCTGCGCGATACGCGCATCAGCCACTCATGGTGCGGGTTTGTCGCCTACACATTCGACGAACTGATGCACATCGGCAAACACGATGGCATGCATTATTCGATGGGTTACTGCGGGGCTGGCGTCGGAACCTCCAGCTATTTCGGCATGCGTCTGGGTCAGCAGGTGCTGGGGTTGAAGGAAGGCCGCACCGCACTCGATGACCTGGCATTCCAGACCCGACCGCTGTACACCGGCAATCCGTGGTTTCTGGCGCCGTCGGTGGCGTACTACCGGTGGCGCGACAGCCGACCAATCTGACCTGACGCGCGCGCGTGCCCGCGAGCTAAGCGCGACGCTGACGAAGTATCGGCAATAAGCGGACGCAATCCATTTGCTGACCGAATTTGCGTAGACACCGTCGAAATCGAGTGATTCTCTGGCCCAGCTGACCTGCCGCCAAACTACCGCCAAAATTTCATATATCAGTCTGAAACCGGCATGAATGCTTGCTTACCGCAATCATGCTGCATCATGGGGGTGTGGGCGGAGAGGTCGGCGATCGCCGTGGCTGGAGGGAGTTTATCTTTTTGCATCAATGACTTGTCTGAATATCAACAGGCCGGACAACGAGTCGACCTTCGGATACGCTGGAATTACCGTGCGGTAACTTATGACGGTGGTTCGTTCGAAAAGTCGATCAGGTCCAAGTGGCGGGCCTGGCCAGCAATTCCGATCGTGGTGGGCCTCCAATTGCCCGACAACTTCCACCAAACGGCGATCTCCTATCGCAGCGGCCGCTGCGGAATCAGCAATTCCCTATGCCAATTATTCTGAAATAGAAACCCTGCAACGCTACATTCATCTTTCAGCTGCGCTAATCAATGGGCGCCGCTGCCGGTGGTAAATTGTTTTGCAGCAAAAGAGCATCGGTCAGCGCCAGTTCCAGATATGTGGTCGCAACGAAAAACTCGCTACAAGGAGTCCGGATGCAAGGTATCTTGATCGCCAGCGCTGTCGGCAGGTTTCTGCGGTAATGCCCAGGTTGCCGATTCAAGATGCAGCGTCCAGTCGTGGGCCAAGATTCGATAGGCGCCGACTTGTCATGAACATTTGTCACGGCATCGTCATTACGGGTCATTGAGAGGATGTCGTGGAGAGCTGATACCTCGAGCTTTAGCAAGAATCCGACCGACCCAATCCAGGGTTGGCCCTACCCTTAGGAGACCGTATGAGCATGAGTATTCGCCGCATAGCAAGATCTATTCTTCCCGGAGTTCTGGTGGCGATGTCCATCGGTCTTGCCCAAGCGCAGGCCGTCCCTGCCACCGGGCTGGTCGTTGCAGAAGATGTCGTGCCCCAAACATTCGATCCGACCCAGTCCTCGCAGATACGTACATGGTATGCATGGCAGTTGGTCTACGAGGGGCTGGTGCGTGCAGACGCTGATGGCAGTATCGTGCCGGTGCTGGCCACCAAGTGGACGGTCGACAAGGCCATGACCACCTATGAATTCGCGCTGCGCGAGGGGGTCAAGTTTTCCGACGGATCGGTCATGACCGCCGATGACGTCGTCGCTTCATTTCAAAGGCTCACCGAGCGCGGCCTGCCCTATGCCAAGGACCGTTTCAAGCACGTGGAGGCGGTCACCAAGGTGACCGACCGCACGGTGCGCTTCAAGCTCAAGCAACCCGATGCAGGCTTCATGCTCAACCTGGGCAGCCCGTTTGTCGTCGGTTCGGCCGTCCTCAGTGCCAAGTGGCTGCAGTCCAATGATGCCAAGCTGGCCATGATGGGTACCGGCCCGTTCCAGATGGTTTCGTACACGCCTAATACGCAGTTGGTGCTCAAGCGCAACGATAACTACTGGAACAAGGACGGCGCCGCCAAGGTCACGGATCTGACGATCCGCTACATGCCGGAGCAATCGGCCCAGATAGCTGCCCTGCGCTCGGGCCAGATCGACCTCATGTTCCCGAGCGCCGAAAGCCGTCTGCAGCTGGGCAGCGCGCCTGGCATCACGACCGTGGCCGTGAGCTCGACCAACACCGTCCGGCTTAACATCAATACCAACCGGGCCCCGTTTAGCAATGTGGATTTCCGTCGCGCGATGTCGCTGGCATTGAATCGTGCCGAGATCGTGCAAGGTGCTTTCCTGGGTGAAGGTGTGCCCAGCGCCCAGGTGCCTCCCTCCTATAGCTGGGCGCCCAAGCTCGCAGAGCTGAAGTACCAGAAGCACGATGTCGCACAGGCCAAGGCGCTTCTGGCCAAGGCCGGTTACCCCAACGGTGTGGACATCACGCTCAACCACCTGGCGGGTTACGCTACCTACCTTGACCGTTTTGCCGAAGTACTGAAATCCCAGATGGCCCAGGTCGGCATCCGTGTGACCATCCAGGCCAACCAGAACGCGGTCTGGCTCGACAAGCAGAACCGGGCCGATTACGAGATCATGACCAATGAGTATGCCTACCAGGCCGACCCGATGTTCTACCTGATGCCTCGTCCGGGCCGCCAGGGTCCCACACCGCCCGAAATGGCCGACCTGATTGCCAAGGCGCAAACGGGCTCTGCCGAGGATTACTCGGCCTCGCTGCGCAAGATTGCGGTGATGCAGGATGACCTGATCTATCCTGACATTTCCGTGGCGGCGCGCAATGCCTGGGTGTCCCACAGCGCCAAGGTGGCCGCGGCCAAACCGGATGCGACGCTGTCGCGTACTTTTCTGGCTGGCGTGGCCCTGAAGTAGTGACCCAGTCCCCCGTTTTAGAGGTTTCCCGGCTCACCACCCGATTTGTTACACCCCAAGGCCCCATCACGGCGGTCGACGGGGTTTCTTTTTGTGTGAATCGGGGGGAGACGCTGGGCCTGGTGGGCGAGTCAGGCTCGGGCAAGAGCGTCACCGCGATGTCCATCCTTCGCCTTGTAGCCGCGCCAGGCCGCATTGAGTCAGGTTCGGTGGTCCTGGACGGCACCGACCTGATGACGCTCAATGAAGAGCAAATGCGCGAGCGACGTGGTACCAAGGTCGGCATGGTTTTCCAGAATCCGATGACCGCGCTCAACCCGGTCTACAGTATTGGCTGGCAGATGCGCGAGGCCTTGCGCGCCCATGGGCACCAGGGTGATGCGCAAGCCACAATCACTGGGGCGCTGGCTGCTGTGGGTATGCCTGACCCCGAGCGCCAGGCGGCATCCTTCCCCCACCAGATGTCCGGTGGCATGCGCCAGCGCGTGGTGATCGCCATGGGCATGCTGCACGAACCGCAACTACTGATTGCCGACGAGCCCACCACTGCGCTGGACGTGACGATCCAGGCGCAGGTGCTTGAGTTGATGAAGGATCTGACGCGCGAGCGTGGCACGGCACTGCTTCTGATCACCCACAACATGGGCGTGATCGCCCGTATGTGCGACCGCGTGGCGGTGATGTATGCCGGTGAAATCGTCGAGGAGGCGCCGGTGGAAGAACTGTTTGCACGGCCCCGACACCCCTACACGCAGGGACTGCTGCGCTCCATTCCGCGCGCCGATCAGACGCGTGGCAAGATGGCCTCGCTCGCCGGTTCGCCACCCGACATGACACGCCCCCTTCCGGGCTGTCGTTTTCGCGCTCGCTGCGAGCTGGCCCGGGCTGGCTGCGAAACCCATCCGGAGCTGCGGGAGACCCTGCCAGGCCATTTGGCGCGCTGCTGGGTCGCACAGGAAGCTTTTGTTCCGGAAAGCCTCCATGGCCAATGACGCCAAACCGCCTCTGCTCGCCGTCGAGCAAGCCGTGCGACATTTCAATATTCGTTCGTCCGGGACTGCCGGAGCTGGTCTGCTGCGCGCCGTTGACGGTGTTTCGCTGTCGTTGAACAAGGGTCAGACCCTGGGCATCGTGGGTGAATCCGGTTGTGGCAAGTCCACGTTGGCGCGCTTGGTGGTGGGGCTGCTGCCGCTGACAACGGGGCGTATTCTGGTCAATGGCGGCGACCTTTGGGAGGCCGGTGCGGCGGGCCGTGAGCGGCGGCAGCAGAGCCAGATGGTGTTCCAGAATCCGACCGGATCGATGAACCCGCGACGCACAGTCGGCGCTAGCGTGGCCGAGCCCCTGCAGGCACGCGGCGTGCGCAAGACCCACGAAGCGGTTGCGCGTATGCTGGAGCGCGTCGGCTTGCCTGAGCAGTTTGCCGCGCGCATGCCGCACCAGCTCTCGGGCGGCCAGCAGCAGCGTGCATCGATTGCGCGCTCGCTGATCGCCCAGCCGGCCATGGTGGTTCACGACGAGGCCATCGCTTCGCTTGATATTTCGCTGCAGGCTCAGATACTGAACCTGCTGGTCGAATTGCAGGAGGACTTGGGTACGGCCTACCTCTTCATCAGCCACGACCTTGCGGCCGTGCAGGCGATCAGCCACCGCGTGATCGTGATGTATCTGGGCGAAATGGTGGAGTCCGCGGATACACGGGATTTCGCCGAACGTCCGCTTCACCCCTATTCGATCGCACTGCGGGCTGCAACACTCACTCCTGATCCCGTCCTGGAGCGCCAGCGTGGCGAAATTGCACTGCGCGGCGATGTGCCGAGTCCGATGAATCCCCCCTCGGGCTGTCGCTTTCGCACCCGTTGTCCGATGGCACAACCCATGTGTGCCGAGCAGAAACCTCTGCTGCGCGAAGTCGGCCCGGGCCATCACGTCGCCTGTCACTTCGTCGGTCCAACTTCGCCCCAAACGCTCCTGTCATGCTGAAAGCTGTCCTGTCCAGACTGGGCTCACTGCTGGCGGTCATGTTCGCCGTCTCCGTGCTGGTGTTTGCCATGGGTTCGTTGATCCCCGGCGACATGACCAGTGTCATCGTGGGCCAGGAGGGGGCGACCGACGCGCAGTTCGCCAAGGTGCGCCGTGACCTTGGGCTCGACAGGCCACTGCCCGTACAGTACGTGCGCTGGCTGGGCAAGGCGGTACAGGGTGATCTGGGCAAGTCGCCAATCACCGGCCGCCAGGTCAGCGATGACCTGATCAGCCAGATCCCGGTCTCCCTGGAGCTCGCCATACTTTGCCTTCTGCTGTCGACACTGATCGGCTTGCCTGCCGGAATCGTGGCGGCAGTCCATGCCAACCGGCGGTTGGATGTGGCGATCCGCACGTTGCTGCTGGTGATTTTCTCGGTCCCCATCTTTGTGATCGGTATCCTGATATTGCTGCTGGGCTCCCATCTGGCACCGCAACTGTTTCAGGTGGCGTTCACGCCCTGGTCGCAAGATCCGATGCTGCACCTGCGTTCCATGGTCATGCCGCTCCTGACCATCACCTTTCCGATAGCGGCCATGACCATGCAGATGACGCGCAGCGCCATGATCGAGGTTCTGTCCGAGCCCTTCATCGTCACTGCACGTGCCCTGGGGGTACGCAACGAGCGGATTCAGTACCGGCATGCGCTGCGCAACGCCTTGCCCCCCATCGTCACCTTTATCGGCTTTCAGTTCGGAGTGATGCTTGGCGGCCTGATTGTGGTTGAGCAGATCTTCAGCCTGCCTGGTTTGGGCCGTGGCATGCTGGAGGCGATCCTGACGCGCGACTACCCGATGGTCACCGCCACCACGCTGGTTTTTGCCGGGGCCTTCGTTTTCATCAACGCGGTCATTGACCTGCTTTATCCCGTTTTAGATCCGAGGCAACGCCCCCGATGACAGCCGGTCAAATCGCCCCTGCAATCACCGACCAGGTCGACGATATACCCTTGCAGCGGGGCACGGGTGTGCTGCGCGCACTACTGAAACACAAGGGCGGTATCTTTGGACTCACCGTCGTCGCCTTGTTCGCGTTCCTGGCACTGTTCGGGCGCTTTGTCTCACCTTTTGACGCCAATGTCAGCGACTTTTCCGCCACGCTCTCTGGCCCCTCGGTACGGCACCTGTTCGGCACTGACGAACTGGGCCGCGATACGCTCAGCCGTATCATTTCGGGCTCGGGCATCGCTGTCTCGGTGGCCGTTTTTTCCGTGGCCATCGCCATGCTGCTGGGTGTGGTGATCGGCATTGTGGCCGGCTACTTTGGCGGCTGGATCGACACCTTGCTCAACCGCAGCCAGGACGTGCTTTTTGCGTTTCCCACGCTGCTGCTGGCGATCATCATCGTGGCTGTGCTGGGGCCTGGGCTGATCAACGCGATAGTGGCCATCGCCATCGTGTACACGCCGCGTTTCACCCGCATCGCGCGGTCTAGTGCCTTGAGCATCAACAGCGCGGAGTACCTGGATGCAGCCCGCCTGGCGGGTGTCAGCACGCCGATGATCCTGCTGCGCCATTTCGTGCCCAACGTTCTACCGCCGGTCATCGTATTGGCCGCGTTGAGCATGTCCACCGCCCAACTGGCCTATGCCTCGCTGAGCTTTCTGGGTCTCGGCGTCAGCCCGCCGCAGGCCGACTGGGGCAGCATGTTGTCCAAGGCGCGCGACTTCATTACGGTGGCGCCTTGGCTGGTGATCTTTCCCACCGCAGCGCTCGTGATGTTGATGCTCGCCTTCAATGTTCTGGGCGATGCCATCCGCGATGTGATGGATCCGCGCCACGCTGGTGCCGTCGCGCGCCCTGACACCGCGCTGTAGCACAAGCAAATGAGACCATGACAGAGCTATCCATTGTCCTTCACCACAAGCTGCCGCCAGGCGTTGCCGATTTCGTGCGCAGCGTCCCCGGCCTCAAGCTCGACGCCCCGGCCGACGACGAGGGTGTTGCCAGAGCCATGCAGCAAGGGGCCGTGGTTCTGGTCACCTACACCTGGCGGCCTGACTTTCTGACACCGGATCTGAAATGGATCGCAGGCTGTGGCGCCGGCATCGAGCAGTACCCGCTGGAGCGTCTGAGTACGCAAGGGGTGACGCTGACCACAGCGGCGGGCGTGCATGCCGAGTGCGTTGCTGAGCATGCCTTTGCCTTGATGCTTGCGCTCACGCGCCGCGTCGGCGAATCGGTACGCAACATGACCCGTTCCCAGTGGATTGCTCTGCCCGGGGAAGAGTTGGGGGGCAAGAAGTTGGCCATTGTGGGACTGGGCGGCATAGGGGAGGGCGTGGCCCGACGCGCCCAGTCCTGGGGTCTGGACATGGTGGGTATCAAGCGTGACCCCGCCAGCTATACCGGCTGCCTCCGCGATGTGCGTTCCCCCGAGGTTTTGCGCGAGGTCTGCGCCTGGGCCGACATCCTGATGCTATGTTTGCCGGCGCTGCCGGGTGGCAGTTCGCTGATTGGTGAAACCGAACTGGACCTCCTTGGCACTGGCTGGCTCATCAACGTCGGGCGCGGCAGCTTGGTCGATGAAGCAGCGCTGGTGGACGCGTTGCAGCAAGGACGTTTGCGCGGCGCCGGGCTGGACGTGACGCAGGTCGAGCCCTTGCCGGACAGCTCGCCACTGTGGGCCGATCCACGTGTGGTCCTTAGCGCCCACAATGCGGGCGACAGTCCCAGTTTCGGTGCGCGCTGGGGTAAGCTCTTTGCGCACAATCTGGACGTTTTGCGCCACGGCGGAGCCTGGCGCAACGCCGTGACCCCCAGCGGAGTGCCGAAATGAGCCGGCTTTTGGTGATGCTGCCCCCCGCCGATGAACTGACCGAGTCATGGGCTGCGGCTGTGGCCAAGACGGCGCCCGGTCTGGAGGTGGTCATTGCGCCTGACCGGGCTGCTGCACTGAAGTACCTGCCACAGGCTGTCGCGGCTTACGGCACGCTTGACCCCGAACTGCTGGCCTGTGCCGGTGCACTGCAGTGGCTGCAGGCACCGCAAGCTGCGCCGCCGGCCGGGTATTTTTTCCCGGAGTTGGTCGCACATCCGGTGCAGGTGACCAACTTTCGCGGCATCTACAACGACCACGTCGCCATTCACGCAGTGGCCATGCTGTTGGCGATGGCGCGCAATCTGCATACCTATATGCGCCAGCAGCCCACGGGCGATTGGTCGCGCCATCTCGCCGACAGCGATGTCCTGCATCTGCCCGAGAGCACTGTACTGGTGGTCGGCGTCGGCGGAATTGGCGCCGAGATCGGCAGGCAGTTGCATCCCTTTGGGGTCAGGGTGCTGGGCGTCGATCCTCGCTGCACGGTCTGCCCTGAAGGTTTCGTCGCCATGCACCCGCCAAAGGCGCTGGACAGCTTGCTTCCCGAGGTGGATGCCGTGGTGATGACGCTGCCGCACACGCCCGAAAGCGAGGGCATGATGGATGCGCGGCGGCTGGCACTCATGCGCCCGCATGCTTTGCTTGTGAATATTGGCCGCGGCGCCACGGTCAATCTCGACGCGGTGCTCGAGGCCTTGCAGCAAAAGCGCCTGGGCGGCGTGGCGCTGGACGTTTTCGAGATCGAACCCCTGCCGCCGACGCATCCGCTGTGGTGCGAGCCGCGCGCGCTGCTCACGCCCCATGTGGCCGTCGTCGGACCTTACATTCCCCAACGGCGCCTTGAAGTGTTGTCCGATAACGCGCGCCGATTCGACGTCGGCCTGCCACTGCGCAATGTGGTGGACAAGGCGCTCTGGTACTGAGGGAAAACTCCATGCGTGCTTCCGCATTCATTTTCGGCACCGACCTGCTCGATGAGGGTCACGCGACGGTGCTGGACAACCTACAGCAACGCGCAGGGCTTGACAGCGTGACCTTCTCTGCGACCTATCACGATGCGCGGGATGTGTTCCCGCACAATCCCAAACGCCATGTCTTTCGCAACGAGGGCGATGTCACCTGGTTTCCTGTCGATCCGAAGCGCTACGCCAGTGGCCTGGTTCCGCGTCAGGCGGCGGCTGCCGAAGGTGATGACGTGCTGGCAGGCTTGTGCGAACGGGCGCAGGGGCGTGGCATGGGGGTGACCGGCTGGACAATCTTTTTGCACAATTCGGCACTCGCCACGGCGCACCCCGATTGCGCCACGCGCAATGTCTACGGCGACCCCTATCTCACGGACCTGTGCCCGGCCAATCCGCGAGTGCGCAGCTACAGCTGTGAGCTGGCGGCTGACGTCGTGCGACGGCCGGTGCAGCGCCTGCTGGCCGAAAGTCTGCATTACCGCCCGCTGGAGCATGGCGAGCATCATGAGCGTTACCTGATCCCGCTGCCGCTGGAAGCGCGTGCGCTGATGTCGCTCTGTTTTTGCGCGCACTGCCGCAGTGCGGCCACCCATGCCGGCGTCGATGTACCCGCCTTGGCAGCTGCCATTCGCGCAGCGCTGCAGCCTGTCTGGGACGGCACGGTGCTGCCGGGCCAGCTCTTGCTCGCGGATGCTGCGCGCGATAGCCTCAGACAGTATGTGGCGGTCCGAACCGCCACCGTCACCAGCTTGGTGGCCGAGGTGCATCAGGCCGTCGCCCCCAGCGGTGTGCCGCTGACCTTTGTCGACCACGCTGGCACCATGGCCCATGTCATGCATGGTGTGGCGGCGGACGACGACGTGCTGTCGGCCTCGCGTCGTTTGGGCATTGACCCCATCGCAATCGCCGCCGTGACCGACGAGGTCTGCGTGCTGGGTTACCAGGACACGCCCGAACGCCTGGCGGCGGTACTGGCACGCTACCGTGAGGCGCTCGGCCCGCAGGCCCGCCTGTCGGTGGCCCTGCGGCCGCTGTTGCCCGATTGTCAGGACGAGGCCAACCTTCGGCAGAAAATCAGCCATGCCGTGCAGGCCGGCGCAGGCGGCATTGACTTCTACCATTACGCCATGATGCCGCTCAATCGCCTGGACTGGATCCGCCAGGGGCTGGCTGCAGCAGGAGGCTCGTCATGAAACTGCTGGTCACCGGCGCTGCCGGTCATGTCGCGACGCTGGCCATGCCCGGACTCGCGGGCCGCCATGAGTTGCTGCTGGTCGACCTACGGGCGCCGGCGCTGTTGCCGCCCGGTGCGCGCTTCCAGGCCCTCAACCTGTTGGATGCCGGTGACGAGGAGCTGGATGCGCTGTTTGCGGGCGTCGATGTGGTGGTGCACAGCGCCTACATCCCATCTGGCGCCGCCGATGTCTACAGCGCGGAGCCAGCCCAGATCGAGCGCTTTGATGCCGAGTTCGCCAACATTCGCATGGCGCAACGGGTCTACCGCGCTGCGCTGCAGGCCGGCGTTCGGCGCGTGGTGATGGTGTCGTCCAACCACGCAGCTGACTGGTACGAACACGCGCAGGTGCACCAGCGCGTGCGCGACGAGGTCTATCCGGGCGACCTGCCGCTGGCAGACAATTTTTATGGTTGGGCCAAAGCTTCCTACGAGTTGCTGGGCCACCCCTATGCCTGCGGCACCTTTGGTCGTCAGCTTGAGGTGGTGATGTTGCGCATCGGTTCGCCTTACCCGATCCAGGTGGCGCGCTATGAGCCCGGCGCCCCTGCGGGGGCGTCCTCGCTGCCTCGCCCTTCAGGCGTTGCAGCCTTCAAGCGCGCGCTGGGTGCCTGGCTCAGTGATCGTGATTGCGCGTCGCTGGTTCGCTGTGCCGTGGAAGCTTCGGGCATCGTTGCCGACGGCGCAGTGCCCTGGGTCATTGCCTACGGGGTCTCCGACAACACTCGCGCCTTCTGGTCGCTGCACTCCGCGCGGCACCAGCTCGGGTACCGCCCGCAGGATGACTCCGAGGTGGTGTACGCCGGTGATGTACGCCGCCTGCTCATGAGCGGCGCCGCCGGCGCAGCGGGGCCATTGGGCTTGAACGCATGATTGTCTGCATATTTTTTCTGACCTTATCACCGAAGTACCCCTCATGACCCCCTGGAAAGCTGCCCACCCCGCCGACCTCGTCAGCGCCATCGACACCCCCGCGCTGGTGCTCGACCTCGATGCATTCGAGCGCAATCTGCAGCGGATGGTGCATGCGCTCGAGGGCCATCCGGTGCGGTTGCGGGTCCATGCCAAGAGTCATAAGTGCCCCGAAATCGCGCGCCGCCAGATCGCGCTCGGCGCCATCGGTCTGTGCTGCCAGAAGGTCAGTGAAGCCGCGGTATTTGTCGATGCCGGGATCGACGACGTGCTGATCACCAATCAGGTGGTTGGTACGAAAAAGCTGATGCACCTGGCCGAGCTGGCCCGACGCGCGCGCATGGGCGTGCTGGTGGACGACCCGTCGCAGGTGCTGGCGCTGGCGGACGTCGCGCGCAGTCAGGGCGTGTCCATCGATGTGTATGTGGAGGTGGATGTCGGCGGACACCGCTGTGGCGTTACGCCTGGTGCGGCCGCAGCGCGCTTGGCGCGTCTGATAGCCGACCATGCGCCGTTGCATTTTGCCGGGCTCCATTGCTACCACGGTCCGGCTCAGCACAAGCGTACGCTGGCCGAGCGGGCGCAAGCGATTGCGCAGGCGTCGGATGCCGCCCGGCTCAGCCGCTCGCTGATCGAGGCCGACGGCCTGCAGGTCGAACGCGTCACCGGCGCGGGTACCGGCACCTTCCTGCTGGAGCGCGATTCCGGCGTCTTCAACGAGATCCAGGCAGGTTCCTACATCTTCATGGATCGCGATTATGGCGACAACCAGCTGGGGCCGCAGGACGTGCGCTTCGAGCATGCGCTGTTCGTTCGCACCGCCGTACTCAGTCGTACCCAGCCAACGCGAGCGGTCCTCGATGCGGGCCTGAAGGCTTCCAGCATCGACTCCGGCATGCCCACGCTCTGGCAGCGCCCGGAGCTCAAATACGTGAAAGCCGCCGACGATCATGGCGTGCTGGAGGTCCCGGCAGATTCGTCTTTGGCCCTGGGGGATGTGCTGATGCTCGTGCCGGGGCATTGCGACCCCACCGTCAACCTCTACGATGAACTGGTGTGCATCCGAGGCGACCGCGTCGAGGCCATCTGGCCGATTGCAGCGCGCGGTGCTTTGCTCTGAGTGAATATTTCCTTGGTCTGCCGTATGACTCAAAACTTCGACTTTTTGATCCGCAACGCGACGATCGGCAACCTCTCGAGCGCCAGCGGCAAGCAGGAGATCAACCTGGCCGGCCGGGTCGCAGCGCCCGGTTTTGTCGACGCCCGCACGCATGACGATCGCTTGCTGTTGTCCGGACTCGAGATGGCGCCCAAGGTCAGCCAGGGCGTGACCACGGTGATCGGAGGTAACTGCAGGATTTCGCTGGCCCGATGCCGCGTGCGATTCCAAGCCCGATGACGCCACCGCCGAAACTGCTCGATGGCAGCGGCAGCTGATTTCCCTTTTGCAGCTTTTCCGATTATCTGCAGGCATTTCGGGCGCCGCCTGCAGCGCTCAACTGCGCCATGCTTGTCGGCCATACGAAGCTGCGCGTTGCCTCCTTGGACGACCTCTTGCGTCCCGCATCCCGGACTGAAATCGCCGCCATGCGGCAACTGTTGGTGGATCGCCCAGGCCGGCGCAGCAACCTCTCTCAACGATCCTGGCAAACCGTGGCAGAACGGAACCGACGAGAGCTTCAACGGAAAGCTCCGCGACGAATGTCTGTCGCTGGAATGGTTCCGATCGCGCAGAGAGGCCGCTGTCGTTATCGAAGCCTGGCGGCGCCACTACAACGCTGTGCGACCACAAAGTTCCCTGAACTACTTGACTGCTGATGAGTTCAAGCAGCAACATCTCCCCATTACCAACCGAGCCGTCTTACAGGCCCAAGTGGCCGAATGCGATCTGCAGATCGAAGCGGCCTTGTGCGAGTTGACGGCAGACCGCGAGCCGCTGCAAGAAGCTTTGGGCAAGGCACGACAGCGCAACAAGGCATCCTATGCGCTCAAGTTCGATGTCCGAGGGATCCTGTGCCGACTGGCTGGCGTCGATTTGACTGAAATCCACGGGATCGGCCCCTATTTGGCATTGCGCATGGTCACCAAGTGCGGCACAGACATGTCCCGATGACCAACTGTCAGGCATTTAAATTCGTGGCTGACATTGTCGCCCCGTTGGAAAGTCAGTCGATTCAAGGTGCTTTCGTCACATACACGCAAGACGACAAACCGAGTCGCTGCCTACCTGCGGCTGGCCGCCGTTACGCCGTTACGGTAGGCAAGACCAGCACAGCATTGGGCGCACTCTATCGGCGGCTGCACGAATTGGCAAAGGCAAAGCGGTGACCGCTACCGGGCGCAAAATCGCCGTCTTGTTCTAAAACGCCATGCGCTTCGGCCTGAACTACAAGGATCCCGGTGTCGACCGATATGAACGCAACTACAGGGAGCGCGTGATCAAGCAGCAGCACCGTCGAGCAGCGGAATTTGGGCTGACTTTGCAATCGGCGGAGCGCGATTCTTAGGAATCATTCTCCAGATTCAACTGGCCGATCTTGGCGTGCAGCGGAGCCAGGTCCATCGGCCCGACCTTCTCGGCGCCGACACCAAAGGCATCGGTCGCGTGCTCAAACAGCTGTCGCTTCCATTTCGCGATTTGCGTGGGAAGTACCTCGAACTGATTGCACAACTCGGCCATCGTCTTGTCTTCGCGCAACGCGGCCAATGCCACTCGGGCTTTGAAGACGGGACTGAGCATGCGCCGGGTGCGCCGTGTCGATTTCTTCACCATCAAAAACTCCTTCTCACCAGACCATTCTCGACTCAGCCTCATGCCCTGAGTTTCCACTTATCGCGTTGTCCAGTGTTGCGGAGCCACTTCTGCACAGTTGTGAGGCCTTCCGGGATCTGCTGGGTACGACCCACTTCTGTCTTGCATGCTCGTTGCACAAGCCCTTGTTAATCCTTCAGCGCCAGGGTGGCTGGGGCTTGAATCGTGCTTGCAGAAACGACAGGAATCCCTTGACCCGGGTGGATACATGGGACCGACTGGCAATAATGGCCACGACGTCCGCGTCCGGTACCTTCCAATCCGGCAACACGCGGACCAGAGTTCCCCTTGCAAGGTCCTCGGCAACGTCCCACTCTGAGCGCATGATCAGCCCCAGGCCCCGGAGTGCCCATTGCTTGGTCACATCTCCGTCATTGCTGCTCAGGGTCACGGGAACCCGCACCCCAATTTCGCGGCGCTTCTTGCGGAAGCGCCATAAAGTGACGTCCTCCTGATTTTCCCGTAGCGCGATGCAGTGGTGCTGCGCAAGATCGCCGGGTTCTCGCGGTAGCGTATGACGCGCGAGGTATTCGGGCGCCGCACAGACAAAGCGCATGTTGGGCGCCACTGGATAGGCCACCATGTTCGAATCGCCGAGTTTGCCGATGTGTACGATCAGATCGAATCGTTCGGCATCGTTTGCCGAGACTTGGTCGCTCAGCGTAAGCGCCACCATGACCTGGGGATGCAAGGCGTGGAAGTCGGCGACCAAGGGTGCCAGGTAGTGCCGGCCGAAACCCAGCGGGCCGCAGATCTGCAGATTGCCAGTGAGATCGCCGGTTTTTTCGCGCAGTGTATCGACCAGGCGGTCGAGGTTGAGCAGCATTTCCTGCGCGCCGGCCAGCAGCGATTCACCAGACTCGGTCAGGCTGAATCGACGGGTACTGCGATTGGCGAGTTGCAGACGCAACCGCGCCTCAAGCTGTTGCAATCGCTGAGACACCGCTGAGGGTGTCACATCCATTCGCCGCGCCGCCTCGGCCAGAGACCCACTTTGGGCAATCGTGACAAAGAAGCGCAGGTCGGTGATGTCGTGTGGCATGGCAGTTTCCCGGGGAAACCCCGTGGACTGATGGTACAGCCGCCACCCGCGGGCGACGCGTCAGTAGGTAACGGCGGTTCCCAATCGGCGTTCCAGTGCCAACCGTCGCGCCAAGTCGGCGACCACCAGGTCCTGCAGCGCGACGCCAGTACCGTCGAACAGCGTGATCTCCCGTTCGCCCCGTCGACCGTCACACATCCCCGTTACCACCTCGCCCAGGCTGCCGCGAAAACTTTCCCGGGAGATCAATCTGGCGTTGAAGACGTGCTGGCATTCGCCGATGCTGATGGACTGCGACACTTCGTCCGTGAACAATGCCGCCTGAGCGACTAGCGCCGGGTCGAGCTCCTGCTTGCCCCGTGTGTCTGCGCCCATGGCGCAAATGTGGGTTCCGGGGCGCACCCAGCCCAAATCCACCAGCGCTTGTTGCGATGGTGTCACGGTGATCAGGATGTCGGATCGGCTGGCGACGCTCTGGCGATCGCCGGTTTCAAATTCAAGGCCTAGTTCCTTCACCAGATTGCCAAACGACGCCAGATGATCAGCCGACGGATCCCATGCCAGCACCTTGCGTAGCCGGCGCACCGCCAGTGTCGCGCGCAGTTGGTGTTGCGACTGAGCGCCGGTGCCAATGATGCCCAGGACCGTGCTGTCCGGTCGCGACAGGTATTTGCTGGCGATAGCGCTGGCCGCGCCAGTGCGCAGGCCGGTCAGGTAGTTCGCGCTGACCAGTGCACTTGCGCCGCCGGTGTCAGGGTCGAACAGCAGTGTCGATGACTGATGGTTGCCGAGCCCCTTTTGCAGGTTGTGGGGCCAGTAGCCACCCGCCTTCAAACCGAGCAGAGGCGCAGCTGTATCGCCTCCGGTCTTGACGCCAAACACGGCATCCTGATGTCCAACCTGTTCTCGTATGACCGGATAGTTGCGCGCCACGCCACGGGCCATCGCGCTGAACGAAGCCTCGACGGCGTCTATGGCGTCGACGACGCCGACGAGGGTGCGTGCATCTTGTTCTGAAATGACGATCATCAGGTTCCCGTTGATTCGTGTGTTACCAGCCGCTGAAGCGCGGCCACTGGGCGGCAACGGTGCGTTCGCTGTCCAGCACGTGGTACTGCGGATACTGCGCCGCCGTAGAACAGGCATGGTTGGGCAGTATTCGTACCTGGCTGCCAATCGGCAGGTGCAACGCGCCGTCGATCTTGCCCGACCGGTGCGCCATGATGCCGTGTTCCTGGTTGGCGCCCACCAACAACAGGTCTTCGATCGGCTCGCAATCCAGGTCGCAGACCAGACCGTAGCCCTGGTCCACTGCCTGGCCGGATGTGCCGCGGTCGCGCGACATCGCCATCCATCCGGCATCGAGCAGCGTCCAGCCCTTGTCCGGGCGATGACCGATCACGGTGGCCAGAACCGACAGGGCGATTTCATCGCGCCGGCACACGCCCAGCCCGGCCATGACGAGGTCGAAGAAAACGAACACACCCGCACGCACTTCGGTTACGCCACGCAGGTCCTCGGCAAACAATGCCGTAGGAGTCGAACCGACGCTTACGACAGGGCATGGCAGGCCCGCCGCGCGCAGCCGCTCGGCCGCATGCACGACCGCCTGGCGCTCCTGGTCGGCCATCGCACGAATGGCATCGACATTTTCGCTATCGTAGGAGCTGCCAGCGTGGGTCATGACTCCGTGTACCGGAATGCCCGCCTTGGAAAGGTACTGCGCAATCTCGACCACCGCGGGCGCGTCGGGAGGCAGGCCTGAGCGGTGGCCGTCCGAGTCGATCTCGATCAACAGGTCGAAATGCTGGCCATGCGAAAGGGTCCGTGCGACGAGCAACTGCGCAGTTTCCATGCTGTCCAGGATCAGCATGAGCCGGATACCGCGCGCCTGCAGTGCTGCGACATGGTCGAGCTTGTTGGGCGCGATGCAGACCGCGTAGAGAATGTCCGTCACACCGTGCGTGGCGAAATACTCGGCTTCCAGCAAAGTCGACACAGTGATCGGCCCTTGTGGCGATGCCATCATCCGGCGTGCGACATCAATCGACTTGTGGGTCTTCACGTGCGGACGGAAGACGACCGCGTGTCGTTGCATCTGGTCGCGCATGCGCGCGATATTGCGCTCCATCTGTGCCTGGTCAACCAGCAGGGCGGGGGTCTCGATTTGGTCCAGCGTATGCATGTCAGTGCTCCTGCGCAATGGCTTCGCGCGCCAGCACGCGGCCTGGACGGGCGCTGGTCACGCTTCCTTGTTGCCAGACGGGAACCCCGTTGACGATGACAGTCTGGATGCCTCGCGCCGGCGCGACGGGCGATTCGTAGGTGGCCGCTGCATCAACCGTGTCGGCATCGAACAGCGTAAGGTCGGCGAAAGCACCTTCGCGCAGTACCCCCCGGTCCTTGAGGCCGAAGTTCTTTGCCGTCAGACCGGTCATCTTGTACACGGCAGTCTCCAGTGGGAACAGACCCAGCAGGCGGCCGTAATGTCCCAGCACGCGCGGAAAGCTTCCCCATAGCCGGGGATGTGGCGATGCGTCGTGTGGCAGGCCGTCCGAACCGATCATCACCTTGTCGTGTTGCAGGATGCGTTGCACGTCAGCTTCCGCCAACCGGAAATAGATACCACCGGCCGGGCTCAGGCGGCGTATGGCTTCGTCCTGCGCGACCCCCATCGTGCGTGCGATTGCGTCCAGGTCCTTGCCGGCGTATTCCGGAAGTGTCTTGGACCAGCTGACAATGACGCGCGACGAACTGGCCGCGCGGTCCGCTGATAGTATGGTCGAGCCCGCGGTGTACGGATAACAGTCCATGCAGATCGGTTGATGGGCCATGTTCTTCTCAATGAACGACAGTGCCTCCTGCGCGCGGCCATGGTTGGCTTCCCCCACCACCTTCAGGTGCGAGATGACCACAGGCACGCCCACTTCACGTCCGATACGGAACGTCTCCTCGAGCGAGTCGATGACACGGTCTGCCTCATCACGCATGTGGCTGCAGTAGATGCCTCCAAACTCCTTGAGCGGCACGCAAGTGGCGATGACTTCCTCGGTGGGGGCCGCGACGGATGGCTCGTAGAACAGGCCGGTCGACACGCCGATGGCTCCGGCCTCGAGCGCTTCGTGCACCAGTGAACGCATCGCGCCGATCTGTTCTGCCGTAGCTGGCTGCTGCAGGTTGTCGACAGTCGCAACACGCAAGGTGGTGTGACCCACCAGCAGGGCGCAGTTGGTCGCCGGTGGATTCGCGCGCAGTTCCGCGACGTAGGCGGCAAAGGTCGGGAAAGAGAACCAGTGGCCGTCTTCATCGAGCAGGTTCAACGGCGGCGTTACCGGCTGCGGGATCGGTCGCGGCATCGGCGCCAGCGAAATGCCACAGTTGCCCGCCACCACCGTCGTGATGCCTTGGCTGACCTTGGGCGCCATGTCGGGGTTCGAAAGCATCAATCGGTCGTCATGCGTGTGGGCGTCGATGAAACCCGGCGCCGCAATGCGGCCCGCCAGATCGATCTCAATCGGGGAACTGGCCTCAGCCAGATCGCCAATCCGCGCTATGCGGTCACCTCGTATGCCGATGTCACCTGCGTACCGCGGTGCGCCGGTGCCATCGATGATGCTGGCGTTGCGGATCAGGATGTCAAATGTTTCGGTCATCGCTTGCCTTTTCTTGAAATGTGTTCGATTGGCCGCAGCGCGGTGCTCCGTGCATGTCGCACAGGATGTTGAGCAATTCGGGAATCATCTTTTCACCTCCGCCGACGTTGGCTGCAGTGACGAAGGTCTGGTGAACCGCTGCGCCGACAAAGGCGCCGACCTGCAGGTCTTCGGCCATGTGCGTGAAGTAGCGCAGGTCCTTGCCGGCATTTGCCAATGCGAACAGCATGCTGCCGGGTTCTCCGCTGGTCAGAAACGGCATCAGGCGCTTGAGCACCACGCTATCGCCGCCGCCGGTGGCCAGTACTTCGGTCAATACAGTGCGGTCGACGTTGGCCTTGCCAGCGCAGGTATAGGCTTCCGCCAGCAACGCCAGGGTGCCGAGCGAGACGTAGTTGTGCAACAGCTTCATCCGCAAACCGGAGCCGACACCGCCGCCTACGTAGATGTTCTCCGCGTAGGACTCGACCAGCGGACGTATCTCGGCGATGGTTGCGGCATCACCGCCGAGCATCGCGTTGACACAGCCATCTTCCGCGTGTTGAGGTGTCCGCGTCATCGGCGCATCGACATATCGGCCGCCATGCGCGTGCACCGCGGCGGCCACCTTGACTGTGGATGTCGGGTCTGCCGTCGTGCCGTCGACGACGATGCCGTTCGGCTGCAGTCCTGCCAGCAGCCCGTCCGGGCCGTAGACACAGGCTTCGACCTGCGGCGACCCGGTGACACACATGAAGATCACCTCTGACTCGGCTGCCACTGCCTTGGCGGTCGTCGCGGTGTGTGCACCCATTTGCAGCAGGTCCTCGATCGGCTGGTTGCCGGCGTGCGACAGCAACGTCATGGAGTGCCCTTGCATCATGAGATTCTTGGCAAGGCCATGGCCCATCATGCCGACACCGATGAAGCCCAGTTTTCGCGTTTTAGTCACAGTCAGGTCCTGTCTTGGCAATAGATGGGTCAGGACGCATATTCAGGACTCTCCCGGTCCAGCTTGCGGCGTAATGCATCCAGATGCAAGCGTGACCAGTGTTCGCGCTCACGGTCGAACTGCCTGGCCGTGCTTTCGGCGATGTCATGTGGCACCAGTCGCAATGGGGTGTTGGCGCTCATTGCCTTGATCTGCAACTCGGCTGCGCGTTCAAGGTAGTACAGGTGATCGAAGGCCTGCGCGACCGAACTACCCACGACGATCACGCCATGGTGCGCGAGGAACAACACGCGTTTGTCGCCCATCTGCCGGGCGATTCTCGCGCCTTCGCCAGAATCGTGCACGAGCCCGTTATAGCTGTTGTCGTATGCAATATCGCCATAAAAGCGCAATGCTTCCTGTGAGGCGGGCTCCAGCCGGCCGTGCTCGAGCATCGTGATCGCGGTCGCATAGGGCATGTGGGTGTGCAGCACGCAGCGCGCCTTGGGATGCGCAGCATGGATCTGGGAGTGGATGTTGAACGCGGCAAAACCTCCGTCGCGCTGCGCCTCCTGGTCGACACCGTGCTGGTCGATCAGCATCAACTCACTGGCCCGTGCCTCTGAAAAATACATGCCCCACGGGTTGAGCAGGAACAGCAACGGGTCATCGCTGACCTTCAGGCTGAAATGGCTGCAGACGCCGGCTTGACCACTGAACATCGCAGCGCCGCGAAATACGGCGGCCAGATCCTTGCGATCTTCCGAAAAGTTGTTCTGTTTTCCTGGCATGCTGGGTTCCAATCGAATTACTTGAAAGCTGCGGGTAGAAATGTTGTCAACGATGGCACGAGTATCAACAGCACGACCACCCCGATCTCCGCCAGAAGGAAAGGCAATACGGCTCGCGTCACCGCCATCACCGAGGAGTTGGCGATCCGGCAGGCGAGAAACAGGCAAACCCCTACGGGAGGGGTGATGAGTCCCAGGGTCAGCGTCAATATGACGACCATCGCAAACTGCATCGGGTCAATGCCCATGGCCTGGCTGATGGGCAGTAGCATGGGCATCAACAGCACGATGGCGGCGCCCGGCTCCAGAAAGGTCCCCAATACCAGCAGCGTCAGTGCAAGCGCCAGCATGAACAGCGTTGGCTGTCCTTGGAACAGGGCACTCAAGTCCTGCACCCAGTCGGCGATACCGCCGATTGTCAGGACATACGACACGATGGTCGCCGCTGCGATGATCAGATAGACCGTGGCCGTCATGCGCGCGCTGACCTGAAGCGCGTCCCATAGTTGTGCCAAGTTGATGGTCTTGAAGATGAAACCGGTGATCAGAAGCGCATAGACAACCGCGACACCCCCCGCCTCGGTGGCGGTGAAGGCGCCAGACAGGGTTCCGACCACGATCAGTGCCGGCAAGCCGCCAACCAGCAGCCCATCCCGGATCAGCATGTACAGGTCGCCACGGGCGATTTTCGCCTTTGGGGAGCGCGGCAACTTGCCGCCCCGTGCGTGAATGAATATGACCAGCCAGCAGGCTCCTGCGAGCAGGATGCCGGGCACGATACCGGCCACAAAGAGGTCGATCACCGAGACCCGTGTGATCGCGGCGTAGATGATCATGATCACGGAAGGCGGGATGATCGGACCGATGACGGACGAAGCAATCGTCACGGCGGCGGCATAGTTCTTGTCGTAGCCTTCCTTGGGCATACCGTTGATGAACACCTGCCCGAGTGCTGCCGTGTCCGCCACCGCTGCGCCCGAGATGCCGGCGAAAAACACTGAGGAGGTGACATTCGTGTAGGCCGTTCCGCCATGCACACCGCGGGTGGCCAGTCCGGCCAACTGGATGAGCCGTGTCGTGATGCCGCCGCGGTTCATGATTTCGCCGGCGAATATGTAGAACGGCGCCGCAAGCAGGATGAAGTTGTCCATGCCGGTGAACAGTCTTGTCGGCACCGAGATCAGATCGATGTCCACGGCATACATGCCGATGGCACCGGACAAGCCCAGCGCAAACAACACCGGTACTCCGATCAGCAGCAGGACGACGAAGGAAATTGCCAGTGCGATCATGGGATGATTTCCGTGTCATTGCCGGCCTCGGTGGCGGGGAGCGCTGCCAGACATGCAATTTTGATCAGCATCAGGGTGGCGCCGATCGGGACAGCCAGATAGGGGACGACCATGGGCAACTCCGTTGCCGGGGAGCGCTGGTCGATATTCTGGATCGCGGCCCGAAATCCTTCCCAGCACAACACGGCGCAGAACGCGGCGATGCAAAGCAGGACCAGCCAGCGGATCGCCTTCTGGAACCTGGCCGACCGGATGTTGTCGAACAGTGTGATTTCCATGTGTTCACCCCGGAACAGGGCTGAACTGCCCGCCAGCAACACCATCCATACGGTCGAGTAGCGCATGGCTTCCTCGCTCCACGAAAGCGGATCGACGAATACATAGCGAAAGATGATCTGGGCGACGTTCATCGCCACCACTGCAATGAGAAGCAGCGCGCCGATGCGGTCTGCCCAATCGGACAGGAGGAGGCCCAGCCGCATCGCCATGGGTTGCCGCGCCACAACGCGATTCGGTTGCTGGTCGGTCGTAGAGGAGTGGTTCATAGAAACAGGTGGTGGCGATACGGCGCGCGCCAAGACGGGCTCAACGACCAAATAGCGCCGGCTCGTAGCTCTTGGAAGTGTCCAGCAGGCTCTTCACCAACTCAGGGCCGACTTGCTGACGCAAATATTCCAGAACAGGCTCCTGCGAGACCGCGGCAAATTGGCTCTTTTCATCCATCGTCGTCATGTGCACCTGCAGGCCCTTGCCCTTGATCAGGTCGATGTACTTCTTGGCGCCCGCCAGCTTTTGTGTGTTCTCGATACGAGCGGCCAGAGTTGCCGCCTCAAGCACGATGGCTTTCTCGTCGGCCGTAAGTCCGTTGAAGAACTTGTCGTTGATGATGAACGCGTGCACGCCCAGGATGTGCTCATCGGTGGACATGTGCTTCTGCACATCGGCCAGGTTGTAGTCATAAATGACCTGGGCGGGGTTCTCCTGGCCGTCGATGACGCCTGCTTTTGCCGCCATGATTATTTCTGATCCGGGCATGGGCGTTGCTGCGGCGCCGAGCGATTGCACGAAGCGCATGAAAACCGGGCTTTCCATGACGCGGATCTTCAGTCCTTTCAGATCATTGGGGGTCTTGATCGGTCGCACATTGTTGGTGAAGTTGCGAAATCCGTTCTCGCCCCATGACATCACGCGGATACCCGTCTGCTTGCGCATGTTTTCGCCGAGTTCCGCCATGAACGGGCTCTCGAAAACTTTCCAGGCGTGGGCCGAGGATTTGAAGAGATAGGGTACGGACAGTACCTGGATATTCTTGTAGAAGCCGCCCAGCGCGCCGGTATCGACGAGGCACACTTCGACGGCACCCTGCTTGACCTGTTCAGCGCACGCCCGCTCCGCGCCCAGTTGCGCGCTGGGGAACAACTTCACTTCGACTTTGCCTTCCGTCTTGTATTCGACATGGTCCTTGAATGCGACGAGTGCGTTCCACTCGGGGTTGTCGCCTTTGGGCGCATTCATGCCGAATCGGATCGTCTTGGCGAAACTCGGAATTGCCGTGCCCAGGGAAATTGCCACTGTGGCCAGAAGCAGAGATCTTTTGAAGACGTTTTTCATTTTGACGTAGCCTTTCGTTGTTGAATGAAGCGAAAATGCTTCTGTGCGTGAATATCGGTATGGATCCTGATTCAGTTGATTTCCGTTCGGGTCTCTGCCAGTAGGCGCCGCGTGCAGCGACTGGCCATCGAGCCTCGACCTGTTCGCCACCCGGACACACGGGTTCGTCATCGAGGTTCACGGTCAGGTCGCAGTGGCCCGGCACCCCCATCACGACATCGCCGGGAGCCAACGGATCGGTGGCGGGCGTGCCGAGAACGCCGTGCCAATGGCCTTGAAGGCTGGGCGACCGGGTAGCGGCGACGGCTGTGGCAGCGCTGGCGGTGCCGACCGCTTCACCGCCTTGTGCTGCGCGCCAAGGTCCGGTCGCCAGATCCTCAGTCGACCTTGGCGCCCGAGAGCTTGATGATCCGGGCCCATTTCGTGGTTTCCTGGCGTGACAGCGCCAGGAATTCCTCGGGCGTGCTGGCCGAGGTTTCTGCACCCAAGGCCTTGAAACGTTCGCGCACCGCCGTGCTGGCGAGCGCGGTGCGGATTTCCGCGTTGAGCTTGTTGACGATGTCCTTGGGCATATTGGCCGGACCGACGATGCCACCCCATGCCGTCACTTCAAAACCGGTGACGCCCGACTCGGCGATCGTCGGCAGGTCGGGATAGGTCGGCGAACGCTGCGGCGACGAGATGCCAAGTGCCCGAACCTTGCCGGCCTGGGCCAATGGACCGGACACCGGTGCGTTGATCATCATCATCTGCAGGCCGCCGCCCATCAGATCGGTCACGGCCGCAGTGGCAGCGCGATACGGGACATGCAGGATATAGGTTCCGGTCATGGCCTTGAAGAGCTCGACCCCGAGATGTGCCGTGGTGCCGTTTCCATCCGAGCCGAATGCCAGCTTGCCTGGATTCTGCTTTGCATAGGCGATGAGTTCGGGCACCGATTTGGCCGGAACGTTGTTGTTGACGATCATGATGTTGGACAGGCGCAGCGTGTTCGAGATAAGCGTCAAGTCCTTGTCCACGTCGTAGGGCACGTTGGACAGCAGGGACTTGTTGGTCGCCAGTGACACTACGTTCCCATAAGCCAGTGTGTAGCCGTCGGGCGCTGCGCGCACGAGATCCATGGTGCCGATCACATAGGAGCCACCGGGCTTGTTGTCGATGACGATCGACACGCCCATCTGTTGGGACAACTGCTGGGCCAGCGCGCGCATCAGGGCGTCCGGCGCACCGCCAGGTGCCGACGGCACTATCAGGCGGATCGCCTTCTCGGGGTAGGCTGCCAGTGAAGGCAGCGCGGCGGTCGCCAATGCGGCGAATGCAAGAAAGGGCAGCAGTATACGTTTGAGCATCGAGGACCTTGTCAAGTTGGAGTCGCTAAAAATGGAGGTGTGAGGGTATGGAGAGCGCTTCGCGACAAAAGAAACCGCAGCTGCCACGACGTCCGCTGCTGGCGGAACAGCGTCAGGAAAAATCGTCGAGAGGATCGGAAGTCGCGTCATCTGATGGGGAGGTTAGGTCAGACGATACAAAAGAAAAACTAGCCAACGCTACATTCACTAGTTAGCAGTTCTATCGAGCGACCTTGTCCTGCGCGGCTTGTCGCGCCAGCCCGTTCTTGTTTCATGGAGCCCTGGTCTCGCAACACGCACGAGTACGGCATCCGCCTCTCCACAGTACTGCGGGCCTATCGCTAGGGTCTTGCCGACCACGGCGCGGGTCCCGAGATGCGCAAAATCGGCTGGAACCCAGGCTTGCTCCGGTGCTGCGTCTATCAGCGATGAAATGCTGGCGCTCAAGTCCGACATCAACTTCTCCTTGTCCGATATTTGTAGTTCTTTTTGGGACAAAATGCGTGAAGCAATGGTCCGAAGAATGTGGTATCTCTTCGGACCATTGCTTCATGCAAGGGCATCAAAGTGGGTTTCGGATCTGGCGCCTAGAAGAGGGCTTGATCTGCCGCCAAACTACCGCCAAAAACTGATAAATCAGTCGGCAACCCGCATCAATGCTTGATTACGGCAATCATGCTGCATCATGGGTGTGTGGGCTGAGCGGTCGGTGTCTGGCACAGGTGGTGCTGAAGTGTCTGGTCGCATCAATGGTTTACGTAGGCTTTCACATTGCGCAGAAAAGTCAGCCGTCGGATATGTCGGGATTATCGTGGCATGACTGGTATCCACTGACCGATAAGCAGAGCCCATTGGAGACCGGTGCTTATGGGTGCAACACGCCAAACCGTGTTGCCCTGAACAAGACCTTCAGGACTCGTCAGGCTGACGCATCCACGCCGGAATATCGCGCTGATCGTGCAGCATACGACAGACATCGGCCCGTGCAGCATACGACAGACATCGATATGGTCGTCCTGCTCGATATGAAAGATCAGGTAGGGGTAGCGCGTCATCGGCCAGAAACGCAGGCCCGGCAGGTTCCATTCGTGGGCATAACGGGGTGACCCGGTGGCCCCATGCTTGCTGATATGGGCGTAGGCTTGCTCCAGCGCATCAATCAGCCCAGATGCTGCTGGCGCCGCATCCTGATCCAGGTCGTGTTTGATGGCTTCATCAACATCGCGAATTGCCAATCAATGGGCTCTAGGAGGTGTCGTGAGACGAAGTTGTTTTTCGGTTGAAAAAATCGTGGCTGTGCTCAAGCAGATGCAGAAAGAGAACGCGCGGTTCTGGAAGCTGGTTGCGGATCCGATTCATGTAGTGGCCTTCAATAACCGCGGATGGCGCGTCCAATGTCAACTTCAATCCAGGCCGAGTGCCTTGTGCGCCAACGCCAAGAAGGTGGCGCGTTGCGCGGGTGACAGCGGAGCCAGGATCTCGGTCTGCAAGGCTTCCACCACCGGCTGGCATTCAGTCAGCAATTGCTCGCCCGCGGGTGTGAGATAGAGGCGGCGCGCCCGGCGATCCTGCTCGCTGACCACGCGCTGCACGTGGCCTTTTTGTTCCAGACGGTCGATCACACCGCCGATCGTGGCGCGGTCGAATCCGATGGTCGCGGCCAGCGTGGCCTGGTCGATGCCGCTCTGCTGGGCAATGGCATCGAGCGCGGCGAACTGCACCGAGGTCAGGTCGAAACCTGCAGCTTGCGTCTGTGCCTGAAAGACCTGTGTCGACTGCTGGTGCAGCCGCCGGATCAGGTGCCCGGCCATCTCGATCCTGTCCATATCGTTCTCCTTGCATTGCAGACAACGCGCTGTTGCACCGGCACTGCCATCGCGCTTGACATATTTAGTATGCATACTTATCATATGCCCAGTTATTGTAATCAGCTGGCACGCTGCCTGAAGGAGACACCATGCAATACCACATCAACGGCTTCAAACCCGGTGATCCCGATGTCAGTGCGGCCGCTCCGGGCCACCGCATAGCAGGTGATCCATTGCCGGACACCGTGGACGTGTTGATTGCCGGCTCGGGTCCAGCGGGTCTGTGCCTGGCCGCCCAGCTCGCCCGGGTGCCGCAGATCCGCACCATGCTGGTCGAGCCCAAGCTCGGGCCGATGGAAAAGGGCCAGGCCGATGGCATCAGCGTGCGCTCGATGGAGATGTTCCAGGCCTTCGGCTTTGCCGAGAAATTCATGCGCGAGTCGGTCTGGATCAACGAGACCACCTTCTGGGCGCCGGGCGCCGCCGATGCCACCCTCGATAGGGTCGCCCGTGTCCAGGATGTGCCCGACGGCACCTCCGAGATGCCCCATGTGCTGATCAACCAGGCGCGGGTGCACGACATGTTCCTCGACATCATGCGTCGCTCGCCGACACGGCTGGAGCCGGACTATGGGTGGAAAGTGGCAGACCTGACGGTCGATCCCGATGCCGCCGAATACCCCGTCACCGTGACCCTGGAAAACACGGCGCCGGGAAGCGAAGGCCAGACCATGACGGTGCGCGCCAATTACGTCATCGGCTGTGACGGCGCCCGCTCGAATGTGCGCCGCGCCATCGGCGGCACGCTGCACGGTGATGCGGCGCACCAGGCCTGGGGCGTGATCGACCTGCTGGCTGTCACCGATTTTCCCGACTGGCGCATGAAGTCCTTCGTGCGTTCGCAAAACGACGGCATCCTGATGGTGCTGCCGCGCGAAGGCGGTCACCTGGTGCGCCTGTATGTCGAGCTCGACAACCTCGGCGAAGAGGAGCGGGCAGCGGACCGTGGCATGAATGCCGACGACATCATCGCCAAGGCCCAGCGCATCTTCAGCCCGTTCACGCTGGACGCGAAAGAAGTGGTCTGGTGGTCGATCTACGAGATCGGACACCGATTGACTGACAAATTCGACGACGTTCCCGAGGCGCAAATGGCCAACCGCTCGCCCCGCGTGATACTGGCCGGTGACGCCTGCCACACCCACAGCCCCAAGGCCGGGCAGGGCATGAACGTGTCGATGGGCGACACCTTCAACCTGGGCTGGAAACTGGTCTCGGTGCTGACTGGCCGCGCCGATCCCTCGTTGTTGCACAGCTACTCCGGCGAACGGCGCGCGGCGGCCAAGGGTCTGGTGGAGTTCGACCACAAGTGGTCGCGTGTCGTTGGCGCCCGGGGCGAGGACGACACCACGGACGGCCTGCCCCGCGTGGCACGCGCGTTTGTCGACAACCTGCTCTTCACCTGCGGCCTGACCATCCAGTACGAGCCCAGTGCCTTCGTCGGCGCTGCCACGCATCAATCTCTGGCCGCGGGCTTCGACATTGGCAAGCGCTTCCATTCCGCCCCCGTCATCCGTCTAGCCGACGCCAAGCCGATGCAACTGGGCCATGCCATTGACGCGGACGCGCGTTTCCGGTTGTTCATCTTTGCCCCCGCAAACGACGCGGGCAGCCCCGGCGGCGCCGTCGCAACGCTGTGCGACTGGCTGGGAAACGACCCGGCCTCGCCGGTGCGACGTCACACCGCACCGGGCGAGGACCAAGATGCCGTGATCGACATCCGGGCGGTCTTCCAGGAGGGATTCCGCACGCTCGACTTCGCCGCCATGCCCTCGCTGCTGCGTCCGCAGGTGGGACGCTACGGCCTGTGCGACTACGAGAAGGTGTTCTGTGCGGACATGCAGCGCGGCGATGACATCTTCGAGACACGCGGCATCGACCGGGACGCCGGCTGTATGGTGATCGTGCGTCCGGATCAATACGTGGGTCACATCCTGCCGCTGTCTGCCCGCGACGAGCTGGTGGCGTATTTCGCTGGAATTTTGCGCGTGCGGGGTCGAGCCGCCAATCAAGGCTTATCGATCTATCCCGGCACTTGAAGCTTACGGCGGCGATTGTGATCAAGAATTCAATGGGCCAACGAGAAGAGCGCTGTGCTCCCTTGCAACGAGGCCGATTGCCCCTTGGCTTGAATGGGCCTGGGCTGGTATCTTCAGCCACTTGTGACCTGCAAAAGCCGCTTCGCGGCATCGAATCCGACACATTGAACGACGGCAACCGTTCAACTCCAAACCTGCGGTGTGATTGTTGACTCCGATGTGCCGTACTGCGCCTAACTCCTGACCGTGGCGGGAACTTGGCCGAACCCGTTGCCGGATAGAACGGGGTCAAGCTGTTTGTTCTCTTTGGAGTCGGCACCCATTTCTTGGTCATCAATGCCAATTCTGGCGAGAACATCATCCAGCGGCTCGTCGTCATCGGTGGTGCAGTGGCGCCGGCCGTGGCCGGTGGCCTTGCACAGAAAATTGGTGTCACCGTGATTCCACAAATCGGGCTCTGCGCGTTGGTTCAGCGCGATGCGCCACACGCCCGAATAGGGGCCCCGCCGGTCAGCTCCATCCGATTGCCAAAGCGTTCATTGAAACGGTGGCGGCTTACTAAAGATTTCTCTAATATGGTTGACTCTTAGTAAAGAACGCTTTCACACGATGCGAATCAGAGGCGACTACGTCACCTCCGCCACGCTGGGCGAACCGGTTCAGGCGTTCGTGTCGCGCCCGCTGCCACCTGCAGACCCTGCGCTGGCCGGCATATCGTTCAATGAGCGCAACCGTACTGCCGAACTGGCACTGGCCCGCCTGTCGGGGGTGACAGGGTTGGTCCCCTCGGTCGACTGGCTGCTCTACAGTGCCATCCGCAAGGAGGCGCTACTGACCTCGCAGATAGAGGGTACACAGGCCACACTCACCGACCTGTTCGACGATGAAACCGGCTTGGCAGTCAGCAACACGGACGATGTGGAGGAAGTGTCTAACTACCTGCGTGCGTTCCGCTTGGTGCAAGACAAGCTGCGCGACCCGGCGGGGCTACCCATCAGCGTGCGCCTGCTATGCGAAGCGCATCGGCTATTGCTCGACGGCGCGCGCGGCACCGGCAAGCAACCCGGCGCGCTGCGCCGCTCGCAGAACTGGATTGGTGGCACGCGTCCGGGCAACGCGGTATTCGTGCCACCACCGGGCGAGAAGGTGGCCAACCTGCTTGCAGACCTGGTGCGCTTCATTCACGACGAACGCACCGAGCTGCCACCCTTGGTGCGAGTGGCGCTGATACATGCGCAGTTCGAGACCATCCACCCGTTTCTGGATGGCAATGGGCGCATTGGCCGGCTGTTGATCGCCGCGCTGCTGGAACACTGGGGCCTGTTGTCAGAACCTCTCATGTACCTGAGCGGCTACCTCAAACAGTACCAGGCGGAGTATTACCGTCTCTTGTCGTCGGTGCGATCAGAGGGCGACTGGGAGGCTTGGGTGGCGTTTTTTCTGGAGGGTTCGCTGTTGCTGCCAGCGATGCGGAACGCGGCATCGTCGCCATTGCGAGCCTGATCGCAGCGGATCGGCGCCGCCTGTTGAAAGCGCCAAAGGCTACGCCGGCAAGCTATCGACTCTTTGAGTTGCTGCCGATGATGCCGCGCTTCACGATCGAAAAAGTGCGCCAGCGGCTGGAAACAAGTTTTCCCACGGCTACGGCGGCGGTCAGGATTCTTGAAGACCAGGGTATCGTGACCGAGCTGACCGGGCAGAAAAAGAATCGCAGCTATAGCTACCAGCCGTGCATCGACTTGTTGACGCAATAGGCCGCGCGCTCATTGCAATACACATGAACCGCCAAGGAGCGGCATGAAAACTTCTGCATCTGGAATCAAGGGAAATAGACCTGCCTTTGATTGACAGCGATGGAAGGCGCAGCCAGGACCTCCAGACCGACGACAACGCATCAGTATCTGGCGGCAACTCTCAAGGCGGCGGAAAAACAGGTGCAGTGTTGCAGGGGGATCAATCCATTGGACTGCCTTGTCGGATGGCCTGAATGTGATGCGCCCGAATGGGGCCTTTCCGCCGGGCGCTTTCCAATGTCGATTGAGCACGTCCACATCTTCATGATCGTACGGGGCGCATGCCGCCCAGTGCCATCAACCGCAGGGAAATAGTTTCCGTCAATCTGCCGCCAAGTTTGCTTCCAACGCGTGGCAAGCCTTATGGTGCCTGACATGCGCAGATACTGCTCCATCATGGGCGTGTGGGCCGAATGATCGGCAGCTTCTTGCTCTGACGCTGCGGAGTTTTTGCTATGTTCCAAAGGGGATCCTCAATTCTCTAATGCCCTCTGGCAACTTCTGCTGGCCGCTGGCCGCTGGAGGCTGCCGCTGCCGGCGCGGTCGCAGTCGCAGTCGCAGTCGCAGTCGCAGTCGCAGTCGCAGTCGCGGTCGGAGTCTGTAAGAGGGTAATCGGGTTTCGGACTCGCCTCCTTCGTTGTCGCGGGCCTGTCGCCATTTGTTTCTTAAGGAGCTCTAGTCGTGGCGGTGCTCGCGCCGGAAATGCGGGCGTCGGTGCGCCTGGTTTGCTCGAGCGCGGGCATGCCGACCCAGCGGTGCAACGGGCGCTGCTACTCGGGAATTTTCTCTTTGTCCCGGTGGGGGTTGCCGCGCTGGTGCGGCCTCCGCTGAACGAGTTGCGTTGGATTGTCGGGGCGCAATGCTGCTGGGATCCGTGTCGCTGCGCATCACCGTGGATCGTGGCATGCAGTCATCATGGGTGCTGCGCGCCCTTGCTGGAGCCGGTCCTCGCCTGCTCAACAGACATGCGGCCAGCGGCGGCATTGTGGCAACGTTCCTCAAAAGCGCCACAGGTCCACCCCGTTCCGTCTTGCGTGCAACCATGATCGTGTTTTTGCTGTGGATCAACGCGTACGCGCTGTTGTAAAGCGGCCTACTGTCCATGGCGCTCGACGATTCAGTGATGCTAAAGTTCACCGACTTGAGCTTCCGGAATTGTCATGAGTTATGCCCTCTATATCGGCAGGAACCATTCGGCTGACGGCATCGCGTATCTCGGTGGTTATGGCGATGAGCCGTCGAGCCACTGGCTTGAGATTGTTGGCGCAGCCACACATGCCGACGCCGCGGTCATCACCGTGGGCGTAACCCCCGCGGCCAACATGCCCGGCGTGCTCACTGATATTCCCCAGGTGGCCGCAACCGCGCGCCACATTCGCACCAGTTACAGTTACTACAAGGGCGTACCGGCGCCGATTACCAATGGCGGGCTCAACGAACATGGCGTCGCGGTGCGGGATATCTGGTCAACATCGCGCCAGCAACTGATAGCCATGACTCCCGCCGATCAAAGCGGGCCCAATTACAGTGACCTCGCGCGTATCGTCATGCAACGCGCCCGCAGTGCGCGCGAGGGAGTGGACATCATCGGGGCGCTGATCGCGCGCCATGGTGAGTCGAGTTACGGTGGCAATTCGCACCTGATTGCCGATGCGGACGAAGCCTGGGTTGTCATCGAACCCGCGGGTGGCGTGGGGCTCTGGGCTGCCGAGCGCCTGGGTGCGGACAGTATCCGTGCCTCGCGCCCAGGCTATATCGAGACAATCCCGATGGATCAACCCGGCCATCCGGATTTCCTTTATTCGCCGAACCTGCTGAGTTTTGCGATCGAACAGGGTTGGTACCAGTCGGGTGAGGTGTTCAATTTCAACGCGATCTACGGTGATGGCAAAGGACGCTGGGAAGGTGTTGCCTGGATCGAGGCGCAGATGGCCGAGCGCGCCGCGCGGGCCCAGAAAATATCGCTGGAAGACATGATCTGGGCCGTGCGCACGCCGACGCTGACCGGGGATAGCGCGGGCTACGGACAGATCGTTCCGCTGCTCGATACGGTTCATCCGGAACTCCGGATGTTGTGGCATACCCAGGTCGCCGCCATCGCCGCGCCATTCGTGCCGGTTTTCATGGGCCAACACCAGGTGCCCGAGGAGTATCGCCATCATCGTTACCTGACCGCGCGCGAGAGTTCGAAGTTCATGGACACGCGCAAACAGGCGAAAGAACCCGAGTCGGTTTCGGCCGTGGCGCAGGGTATCGAGTCGACGCGTTCGGCCAGTTACGTGTTCAAGCGCCTGATGTATCTGATGCTGCAGCACCCGGATGATTTCCTGGACGAAGTGACCGGCCTGTGGCAGGCGCATGAAGCCAAGCTGATGGCGCAAACCGCCCGGGTCTCGGAGACGGCGCTGATTCTGCTTGAACATCAGAGCGCGGATCATGCGCGCGACTGTCTCGACTATTTCAGCAACAACGAGTTGATGAAAGCGCTCGAACTGGCGGAGGACCTGGCCACGGCGATCGAGGCGCGCAGCCGGATTCTTTATGGTATTGGCGACGACCCGGTACCCCGCTCGCTCAAACAGCTCTGGTAACCTGGTCGGGCAAGTTGCAATCTCGGGGCACTCGTTCCCGCATGAACACATGCCTACGGCAGTCATGCTGCATCATGGGGGTGGGGGCGGAGAGGTCGGTATCGCCGGCGACCGGAAATCGCTTGTCTTTTTGCATCGATGATTCCGTTGCGTACAGGAGGTACACAAAACGGTCGGTCGTCAGGCGTTTCGGAGTTATGGGCGGCCGGCTCGTCAGGTTCGGCAGATCACACGTATTCGGACAATGGTTAATTGCCCGACATGTTCTTGGTCGGGATCCGCAGATTCCAACTCGCCACTTTTGCCGCAGTTCGCGATATGGCTAAAGTCCTCTGGCGCCCTTTGGTGCGCGCTGGCGCGAGATGGCTTTTGCTGTCTGTGCCTCAAGCTGCTGCGCTGCCTTGGACAAGCCTGACAACACAGAATCGCCCCCCCTTTGTGAGAACCCGGCAGGTATTTGCCGTTGTACCTGCTCGATGGCCGAGAGTGTCTTCTCAATGAGTTCGCGCACGAGTTCCTCGGCATCCACGCCGTAAACTACCAGCTTGGCGGTGCTACTGAAGTGCCGGCGCAATACGGTGTGCATCTGATAGTGCCGATTCTTGCCTTGCATTGCCATGGCCAGCTTGATTTCCTGGTCGGCCCATTGGTTGGGCCCTGACCCCATGACAGGGTAGGCTGACATCACATCGTATACGGGCGTGAGGCCAGCGTGCGAATCGTTTCATGGCGTCCGTGCCTCCTTGTGCGCTTGAGCGCGCGCCATTGCGCGCGGCCGACCCTTCAACCATTTGACAGGGAAGGTCGGCGGCGCATCAGGCCCGCCGCGCAGCGGCTGCCAATCACCCGCCGATGTCGCCAGCGGCCGCAACAGGCAGTCATCGCGACGCGCATTGAAGGCGCACATGCCCATGGGACCATCCTGGGTCATGGCCATGAAGACGCAGGCATCCAGCCGATCGCCGTCCAGCGCGCAGGCGTCCATGAAATTGTGGGTAAACAGCGTCAGCTTGTACACGCGGCCACGCGCGGCGATCAGGTCTTTGCGCAGGCGCCAGGCCAGAGCCAGCGCCCAGCGCAACGCCCCGTTATCGGGTGGTCACGCGATTGGCCGGTCCGTGCCATGTGCAATCGCATGTCGGCTTGCGGGTCGGCCAACGGCGCACGCGGTTCGTGCCTGCCAGGGAGATCGGGGTTCGGGCTCACGGTACTACTTGCATTGACATGAGTCTGACTTCGGGGAGAGATTCTTCCAACGGGAAGCATGTTCGTGCGGTCCTACGGGATTGGCCGCCGTCGACTTCAATATCGGCAGTTCGCATCGTGTCTCCTGAGCTAATTCACTGCGAATCCAAGCACGCTGACAGCGGTGACAAGCCGCGGCAGTGACGGCCAACGATTGAATTGACCGGAGGGAGCCCTCTTCAGTTCGCCATCGAAGCGAGACAATATGCCCAGTCGCTGTTGGTTTCTCTCATCGTCGACATGCTCTTCGGATGGCGCGATGGCGGGCGACCCGGTCTGGGTCCATACTTTAAGGACTGCCAAGTGGCACGACAGAAAACTACTAGCTGCACAGGCTGTGCCAACTGATGGGCCCGTATGCGCAATCGTGTGGGTGAAAATTCCAGACGTTTGCCGCGCAAAGCGATCATCGCGGGCCTCGGTATCGCCGGCGCGCTCTTCATCGCCTTGGCGGGCATTTCGTGGTGGTTATTTCCGCATGAATTGCTCATCGGCGTCGACGGCACAGTTGCAGGGGTTGCAAGCTGGGTGCGCTCATTGGGCAGTTGGGGCGTGGCCGGTTCCATTGCGCTGATGGTGGCGCATTCGTTCTTGCCGTTTCCAGCCGAAATCATCGCGATTGCGAACGGCATGGTCTATGGGCCGGTGTGGGGTTCGGTCATAACCTGGGTCGGCGCCATGCTGGGCGCCATCAGCGCGTTCGCCCTTGTTCGCATGTTTGGGCGCCCGCTGCTGGTCCGATTGCTACCGGCCCATCAGTTGCAGCAGCTCGGCGACTGGTCGCGCGAAAGTGGTGGGCTGGCCCTGCTTGTCGCACGCCTCATACCGGCCATTGCATTCAACCTGGTCAACTACGCTGCTGCTCTGGCCGAAATATCGTGGTGGACGTTCATCTGGTCGACCGGATTGGGAATACTCCCACTGACAATCTTGCTGGCCGTGATTGGGGACCGCATATTGGATATGCCGATGTGGATCTGGTTCGTAGTCGCAGGCTGCGTCATTTTCTTTTGGCTGGTGCTCAAGGGACTTTGGCGGCGAAACCCGTCAATCGACAAACCAGGTGGTGATTCGATATGAATCCACACAGGTGCAAGGGGCGAGCCGGACACTGCCCTTGTTCGGACAAGCTTGACAAGGTGGCGGTCGCGTATTCGGGGCGGCAGGCGAAATCCTATGCCGATGATTCCAGTCCTTGCTCGACCTGGCTCGCCAATGCGGCGAAATCGTCCACAACGATGTCATAGGCCATATTGGGATTCGGGTCTGGCGGGCCGGCCGGTCCCCACTCGTCCGGCCGTCGCACGAAGGCGGTTCTCAGCCCAGCCGCGTGCGCCGCATTCAAATCGAAGTTGTGGCATGCCACCATCAAAATGTCGGCGGGCTGCATTGCAAGCCAACGTGCGGCGGTCAGGTAGGCCTGGGCGTGGGGTTTGTAAACACCGATCATTTCACAGGAAATAATGGCGTCCCAGTAAAAGCCATTCTTTCTCGACACATCTACAACAAGCGCAGTGGGCAGCATGGTCAGCGAAACCACTGGCATTGCCTGGCGCAATCGGTGAAGCGCAGGCGGGAAGTCACTCCAGCTGGAAAGATGGTGCCACGCTTTCAGGATGACCTGCCGTTCGCTCTGCGGGAGGCTGCCGAGTCCAAATGCCTCTAGCGTTTCATCCAAAGTGGTCCGGTGCACATCGTCCATGTTGAAGGACGGTTGCACTTGTCCAACGATGCCCTTCATGGCGCGACGGCGCCAGTCGTTGACTGCCTCGTGGCAATCGATGGCGATGCCGTGCGCTTCACTGGCCAATGCCATGGCGCCCACCAAGCCACCGTGCCAATCCAGGATCGTTCCACCAGTGTCAAATGCGATTGCCTTGATTTTCATTGGGTTTGTTTTCAAGTTCATGAATGCTTAAAGGTCCAGCTATCGAGAATACAAGAAACTTATTTCAGCGTGCGTCGATCAAGGACGTCGACCTCGTTTGACGCCAACGTCGCAGGGCAAGCGACAGACCAGGTCTTCATGCTGGCGCCGGATGCGAATCCGTCGACCGCCGGGTTGGCATGCCATCCGACCTGGGTTCGAGGCGATCTCGTACGGATTCGGCCCGCTGCGATGTAAGTATCAAGCCGGCTGACGCGTCTTACGAATTACGGTCACACACGAACGGCGACATTTCACGAGGAGTGGTCATGAGTCATTTTTCACACCATGGCCTTCGGGCAGTCGGCTCATGCAATTGAACAGCCATGAACACGAATTGTGCGGTAACGCACCGACTGCGTGCTGTCGATGATCGAATATATGGCGTGAACGCCTGAAACACCGACATGAATCCTGCCACTGACCATCGTCCAGAACAGCAGTGGAAAACGTCCGCCGCCAAGCCCGGCTTGCGTTGGAAGTGGCCGCTTTACCTGCTCGCCACTACCGCCGCCGCCATTGGAGCCGCCAGTTACTTCTACGTTCATGACATCCTCAAAGAAGGCCTTCACTGGGTCACCCCACTCGGCCCATGGGGGCCCGTCGCTTTTATCGGGCTCTATGTTGTTGGGACCGTTCTGTTCATCCCCAGCTCCGTGCTGGATATCGGGGCGGGCGCGGCGTTTGGCGTGGTATGGGGGTCGATCTACGTTTCCATAGCTTCGACGTTGGGGGCGACGGCCGCATTTCTCATCGGGCGCTCGCTGGCCCACGACGCCATCGCCCGCAAGATCGAAGGCAACCCCCGTTTCGCCGCGATCGACAAGGCCGTCGCGACCGAGGGTTGGAAAATCGTGGGGCTGACGCGACTCTCACCCGCTTTTCCTTTCACGCGATTGAACTACGCCTTCGGCCTCACGCAAATGAAGCTGCGCGTCTACATGCTTGCCACGTGGATCGGCATGATGCCCGGCACGATCATGTATGTGTATCTCGGCTCGCTCGCGCTGGCCGCCACAGGCGACCGTGCGCGAACTACCGGCGAATGGGTCCTCTACGGCGTTGGCTTTCTCGCCACGGTCATCGTCACACGCCTCGCGAAAAAGGCGCTCGCGAAAATGATCACCCAATGACGGCACGCTCTTGGCTCACGATGGACGACAAAATGCCACCGCCCGTCCTGCCGTGGGACAGTCACAACCGAAAACTTGTCTCCAACGTCCATCCGCAGGACTGGCACAACCCGACTCCCGCCAAGCGCTACAACCTGGTCGTGATTGGAGGCGGCACGGCGGGGCTGGTGTCAGCCATTGGAGCGGCGGGACTTGGCGCAAAGGTTGCGCTCATCGAGAAATATTTCCTCGGCGGTGATTGTCTGAACGTCGGCTGCGTGACGTCCAAGGCCATCATCAGCGCTGCGCGCGCAGCGGCAGCGGTGCGCGATGCGGGGGAGTTCGGCGTCAACGTTCCGGCCGGCGTGAGTACGGACACTGGCACGGTGATGGAACGCATGCGTCGTTTGCGTGCCGACATCAGCCCACATGATTCGGCGAAACGCCTGACCGGTCTCGACGTGGATGTTTTTCTCGGCGCCGGAACATTCACCGGTTCGGACCGCGTCGAAGTTGCGGGGCAGACTCTGCACTTTGCCAAGGCGGTGATCGCCACTGGCCCGCGTGCCAGCGCTCCGCCAATTCCAGGGTTGAAGGATGTTCCCTACCTGACGAACGAAACGCTGTTCTCCCTGACCGAACTGCCGAAGCGACTCGGCATCATCGGTGTCGGCCCGATCGGCTGTGAGATGGCGCAAAGCTTCGCCCGCCTGGGTTCGGAAGTTTTCCTTGTGGAAGCGGAGCATGGCATCCTGCCCGGCGAGGACCGGGATGCTGCGCAAGCCGTCTGGGCTCAAATGGAGCGCGACGGAGTCAGGCTGCTTTGTTGCGGCAAGAAGCTCAACCTGGCCAACGACCCCCACGGTGTTCGGCTGCAAGTGGAATCACATGGGCAGGGTTACGACGTGCTGGTGGATCAACTTCTCGTTGCCGTGGGTCGTGCCACCAATGTGGAGGGGCTCGGGCTCGAAGCTGCCGGCGTTGCATTCGACAAGAAAGGCGTGACAGTGGACGACCGCTTGCAGACCGCAAACCCGCGCATCTTCGCCTGCGGCGACATTTGCTCGCCGTTTCAGTTCACCCACGCGGCGGACTTCATGGCGCGCATCGTGATCCGGAACGCGCTTTTCAAGGGCCGCGCCAAGGCCAGTGCGCTGAACATCCCGTGGGCAACCTACACCTCGCCGGAGGTCTCGCACGTCGGCCTTTACGAAAAAGACGCAAAAGAAAAGGGCATTGAGGTGGACACTTACACGCAGGAACTCGCCGAGGTGGACCGCGCCATTCTCGACGGCGGGACCGATGGCTTCGTGCGTGTGCATGTGCGCAAGGGCACCGACGAAATCCTTGGCGCCACCATCGTGTCCGCGCGCGCCGGCGACCTGATTTCCGAGATCACGTTGGCGATGAGCGGCAAGCTTGGCTTGAAGGCGATCGGCTCGGCCATTCATCCGTATCCGACACAAGCCGAAGCTGTCCGCAAGGTTGACGACATCTACAACCGCACTCGCCTCACGCCCATGGTGAAAAAGCTCATGGACAAATGGCTGGGTTGGACGCGATAAAAATGGTGCTCATCAAAACATCATCGGACGCCGCACCCGCGAATCTGGTGCTCAACGCATCATTGCGCGCCGCCGCCCGGGCAGCCAACCCGAGGCCGGCGTAACTTCAGCTAAGGATTTGCTGAAAAAGGTCCACGGAATTGAGGCCTGATGCGTTGAGTCAAGATGAAACAACAGACCCTTGCCATGGCCGCCGACCAGACCTCTGGATTTGAACAGTTTCGCAAGCCCACGCGGCGCGATGAATTCCT
>JBBQJP010000002.1:0-149839 GCA_038326025.1 Burkholderiales bacterium | reverse complement strand
GAATTCATCGCGCCGCGTGGGCTTGCGAAACTGTTCAAATCCAGAGGTCTGGTCGGCGGCCATGGCAAGGGTCTGTTGTTTCATCTTGACTCAACGCATCAGGCCTCAATTCCGTGGACCTTTTTCAGCAAATCCCTAGGTCGCGACCAGCATGTCCGAGAGCAGGGTCGCGATACCCAGGAACGAGAAAAATCCCACGATGTCGGTCACCGTGGTCAGGATGATGGACGACGATTGCGCCGGATCCAGGCCGACCCTGCGCAGGGTAATTGGCACCAGCGCCCCAGCGAAGCCGGCGGCGACCATCGAAATGATCATGGCCATCACGATGACCAGCACCAGACCCAGCGAACGGCTCCAGATGTAGACACCGAGCGCGGTGGTGGCTGAAATGCCGATGCCGTTGATGAAGCCGACACTGATTTCCTTGAGCACGACCCGGGGCCAGTGGCGCAGGCTGATTTCGCGCAGCACCAGGCCACGCATTGTGACGGCCAGCGCCTGTGCACCGGCATTGCCGGATTGACCCGCAACCACCGGCAGCAGCACCGCCAGCGCGGTGAACTTGGCGATCGTGCCTTCAAACATGCCGACGACCGCCGCCGCCAGAAACGCGGTCAGCAGGTTGATCTGCAGCCAGGGCAGTCGTTTGGACACGGCGAATCCGGCCGAGGACAGCGCGCGCTCGTCCTTGCTCACACCGACCATGGTCTGGATGTCCAGGCTGGCCTCTTCCTGCACCGCGGAGACCAGTGCTGATTGCCGGATTACACCCACCAGGCGGCCGGAAAAATCCACTACCGGCAGATCGGTGATGTCGCTGCGTTCGAGCAGTTCCACCACGTCCTCGCGCGGCGCGATGTCGGACACCACAGCGGCCACCGTATGGCGCATCGACGACAGCAAGGCGCTTGGCTCGGCCAGCGCCAGCTCCTGGATCTGCACCCGCCCTTCCAACTTGCCTTCGTCACCGACGAGGAAAAATTCGTGCACATCGCGGCGCTTGAGTGCACGCAACCGCGTCAGGGCCTCCTGGGCGGTCAGTTCGGCGCGCAGCACCACGACGCGCGGGTCCATCAACTTTCCCGCCGAGTCGGCCGGATAATCCATCAGCTTGGCCAGTTCGGCCGCCACCTGCGGGTCAAGCAGCGCCATGTAGCGGGCCTGGTCGTCGGCGTCCAGCCTTACCAGCAAGCCCACGGCCAACGCCGGTTCGAGCTCACTGAGGATGTGGCGCACCAGCGCGTCGGGCAACAGCGTGATAACGGCCTGCTCCACATCGGACGTGAGTTGCTCCCACACCGGAAGCACAGCATGCGCAGGCTGCTGGGCCAACAAGGTCGCGACCGCTTGTGCATCCATGCGCTCGAGTTCGCGCGCGGCCTCCCCAGGATAGTCCAGCAGATAGCGCAGGTTCAGCGCCTCGACAGCGTTGCCGGCGTTAGCGTTGCTGTTCATTGGTTTTCCCCTGGGCCAGTGGCGGGGCCACCGGCAACATTTCCACAGCCCATTCGATCAGGCTCGACACACCCAGCCAGTAGCCACCTGCCATGTTGGCAAACACATCACCCATGCCAGCCTGTGGCCTCACGCGTTGCTGGCGCATCAGTGCCCGCGCCACAACGCCCCGGTCGAGTGCGCCGACAAAACGGTCATCGCGCTCGACCACCGGCAGAATCTGGAAGTCATCCCAGCCTTCGTGATCGCCCACGCCCAGGATCGACGCCCGCGCTGGCAAGGTGAAGCGCACACCGCGCATCAGTCTGGACAGCGGTACGCTCGCCTGTGCACGCAGCAGCTCGGGCACCTCCACCATCCCCAGCAGGCGCTGCGAGGCGCCAGTAACAAACACCACCGAGTCGATCTCGCCGCCCTGCGCGTCGCGCAAGCGCGTGAGCGCCGCATCGGCGGTTGTGTCAGCCGGCAAGCTCACCACACGGGGGTCCATCCAGGCGCCGATCGCGTCCTGCGGATAACCCAGCAACAGGCGAAACGTCATGCCCATGGCCGTGGGCAATTGCGTCAACAAGTGGGCACGGCGTTGCTCCGGCAGGTAATGTAATACCGACACGCCGGCCTGCGGGCCCATCACCCGCAACAGGCCGGCCGCTGTCGGGTCGTCCAGCGGCTCCAGGCAACGCGCGACAAACGTCGGCAACATGAGGCGCAGTACCGGTCCAGCCAGTCGCACCGGGGCGTCAGACAAAAGACCTGCGACGTTCTGCGGCGTAAGCCGTTCGAGCACCCGTGCCGCCTCGGCTGGATGCGACTCCAGGAAGGCGAACGACAGCCGCTCCTCGTTCTCCGCTGCTGTACTCATGTCGAACTCCCGATCCGAAGCACGATAGCTTCTTCGCCAAAAACCTTGGCCGGCAGCGTGACGCCGCCGTCTTCGGTCTCAAGCACTACCGACACCGGCGTGAGGTCCAGGATGCGGCCCTCATGGCCGGCCACCCGGACGGTCTGGCCGACCGAGAAGGAATGGCGAAAATGATGGCCGCCGATCAGGTTCGCGACGTAGTTTCTGGCGCCCAGGCTCAACGCCAGCGCCACGGAAATCGCGACCGTGCCACCCGCCACCGCCGCGACGATGACCAGAAAGGTTACCTTGATGCCGATCTGGTCGGCACCCACCAGCAGTGCGGTCACCAGGATGATCGCCTGTACCGTACGACCGAGCAACTCGCGCTGGCGTGTGCCGCTGACCGTTGAGGTGGCAACGACCAGGTCGCGCGCCAATCGGCTGAGCAGCAGACCGGCTGCAATGATCAGTGCGCCAGAGAACAGGGTCGGAACATAGTTCACGACACCGGCGAGCCAGGCGGTAAACGCATCCAGGCCCAGCACCTGGGTGGCCGCCGTGATGAAGAACAGCAGCACCAGCCAGAACACCAGGCTGCCCAGGACCTTTGCAGACGAAGGCGGCAACTTGCCGCGTTGCGCCGCTGCGCCGGACGTGGTCAGACGCGCCAGCATGCGGTCGACCACCACGGCCGCGCGCACGGCCAGCGCGCGCAGCAGCCGGGCAGCGACCCAGCCGATCAGCAACAGCAGGAAGGCGCCGGCAATGCTGGGAAGGTAATGGCCGGCCCGCTCGGCGAAGCGCGTGACGGCACCGCCCAGGAGCACGCCAGCGTTGGTGAAAAAGTCCATGTCCCAGCCCTCGTTGCGGCGCACAGTCTCACGCCAGTTGGTCTGCCAGCCGCGGCCTGGGCGTCACGGCCTGAATGCTTGAAAGCTTAGCATCGCGGCGGACGGACGCGGCTGAGGTAGACCGACGCCGGTCAGCGGGTGCACGGAACCGGTTCCAGCGCCGGTCGTCGGGATTGGTGGACGTTTGCGGTCAGACGCTGGCAAGCGCCTGCGTCAGGTCTTCGAGCAGGTCGTCAATATGCTCAATGCCGATCGACAGGCGGACCATGTCTTCCTTGACGCCGGCCTTGGCCAGTTCGTCGGCGCCGAGCTGACGGTGGGTGGTGGATGCCGGGTGACAGGCCAGCGATTTGGCGTCGCCGATATTGACCAGGCGGGTGAACAACTGCAGTGCGTCCTGGAACCGCGCGCCGGCTTCGCGACTGTCCTTGGCCTTGAGTCCGAAACTGATGATGCCCGAAGCCCGCCCACCCATAAGAGTCTTGACCAGTCCATGGTCGGGATGGTCGCTCAAGCCGGCGTAGTTGACCCAGCCGACCTTGGCGTGGGACTTCAGAAAACTGGCCACGCTCAGCGCGTTGTCGCAAATGCGGTCCATGCGCACCGCCAGGGTCTCGATGCCTTGCAGGATCTGGAACGCGTTCATCGGGCTCAATGCGGCACCCATGTTGCGCAGCGGAACCACACGGGCCCGGCCGATATAAGCCGCAGCGCCAAGCGCTTCCGTGTAGACGACGCCGTGATAACTCACGTCGGGCTCGTTCAGCCGCTTGAAGCGTGCCTTGTGTTCGGCCCATGGAAACTTGCCGGAGTCGACGATCATGCCGCCGATGGTGGTGCCGTGCCCGCCCAGGTACTTGGTCAGCGAATGCACGACGATGTCGGCGCCGTGCTCGAACGGACGGCACAGGTAGGGGCTGGGCACGGTGTTGTCGACGATCAGCGGCACGCCGGCGTCATGCGCCACCTTGGCCAGTGCCGCGATGTCGGTGATGTTGCCCAGTGGATTGCCCACCGATTCGCAGAAGATCGCCTTGGTTTTCGCGTCGATCAGCTTGGCGAACGACGGCGGGTCGCGGTAGTCGGCAAAACGGGTCTCGATGCCCATCTGTGGCAAGGTGTGTGCCAGCAGGTTGTACGTGCCACCATAAAGGGTGGAGGCCGAAACGATGTTGTCGCCGGCCTCGGCGATGGTCTGGATCGCATAGGTAATGGCGGCCATGCCCGAGGCCACCGCCAGGCCGCCAATACCGCCCTCCATTTCCGCCACGCGCGCCTCGAGCACGCCGTTGGTCGGATTCATGATGCGCGAGTAAATGTTGCCGGCAACTTTCAGGTCGAACAGGTCGGCGCCATGCTGCGTGTTGTCGAAGGCGTAGGCAACCGTCTGGTAGATCGGTACGGCCACGGCCTTGGTGACCGGATCAGGGCTGTAGCCGCCATGTACGGCGATGGTTTCGATTTTCATTTGTTGTCTCCTCAAAACAGCGAATCTTAGGGCATGTGGTGCATCCAGCCGATCCCGGCCCTGCCTTGATCCGCGGCCAGGCTGGCCGGGTTGTCACGGTCAGGGTCATGGTCCAACGCGATGCCAACAACCGGCCGCGCAATGGGTAACGGTGCGAGGTCGATGTCATGGCCTGACCTAAGATGGTGACGGTGCCGCAGGCAGGCGATATCCTCGAATACGATGTCAAATTGCCGAAGGGAATCACCTCCAACCGGGCACGCGTGCAACGTGCGTCATGGCACAACCATGGTGTCCCGCTCCCGCTACCTACAGAGAAGCCGATGACCCGCCCACTTTCAGACTTGCTCTTTGGTTGTACCGCCAGTGGCGCGACCCACCATGACCACGACATCCCGGACATCGTGACCAAGGTGCAGATGGTCAAGGATGCCGGGGTGTTCGACTACATCGACCGCTGTCCGCCCGACGAAGAGTTCCGAGACTTGCTCGCGGCGTCCGAGCGGCACGACCTGCCTGTGCTGTCGGGCGGATGGTTCTACACGTTGGGACGCGACGATGGGCTGTTCGAGCGCAATGTGCACAAGGCCCGGTTGCTCGGCAGCCTCGTGCACAACGTGCAGGTGTTGACGCAGCATGCGAGTGGACATGTCGCCAGCAATCAGGAAGTCGCCGACTTCTATTGCTGGGCACATGAGTTCGGCTTGCGCCAGGGCGTCGTCCCCTGCTTCGAAGTGCATGTGAACATGTGGTCGGAACATTTCGGACGAGTCGCGCAAGTGGCGGCCTTGGTGCAGGCCCGCGGCCTGCCTTTTCACATGACGCTCGATCACAGCCATGTCATGTTCAAGATTGACAACCCGGTGGAACAGGAGGTACAGGGCATGAAGGTCGATGTCGACGCCGGCCGACTTGTTCTGGACCCAGCGCAGCCGGGCAATGTCTGCGACCAATGGATCAATGCCAACTGGGTGCGGCTGGCCCACGCGCGTGCCGCGGTGCCGGCCAATCCCGTCAATACCTGGGCCCGTCATCCGGATGGCAGCTTCGGCCGCGGCATCCAATACCCGTTCACGCAGCCTGGACCCGGGGAGTATCCCGCGCCCTGGGATGTGTCCCGGCTCGAACCCTGGAAACAGGTCATGCGCAAACTGCTGCACCACCACGCCAGCCATGCCGGGAGTTCGCTGGCACACATATCGTGCGAGCACATCGTGTTCCCTGACTATGGTGGCGGTCACAAGTACTCGACCTTCGATACCAACGTGGCGTGTGCGCGGTGGTTGCGCGACGAATGGGCGCTGGTGGTCGCGTAGCGGCACCGAGTCGCGCGGACCGGCTTATCGATTGAAGACCTGCGCGCCCAGGGGTTTGGCGCCGTTCAGGCCACCGTAGCTCTGATTCCCGTGCCCCAGTGGTGGTGCGCCAAACCAGCGATCGTCGCGTGCTTCATCGGCCGGTTGCCAGCGTACGTCGCACGAGAGCCGCACCCGGCCACCACCCATGCGGTTGTCGCATGAACCGTGCAAGGTGAACATGTCGAACAGGATCACATCGCCGAGCTGGAAGTTCGCCGTCAGCAGACGGGCGCCACGTTCACGCGCGAAACCCACCGCATCTCCGGGAAATGATCCGGGCAGTCCATCCCGGTCGACGTCTACGCCGCGGTACAACGCGATGACATCCTCGAATCGGTTCGAACCCTCGACCACGACCAGTGGCCCGGCTTGCATCGGAACGTCGCCCAGTGGAACCCAGGCTGTCAAGACATTCCAGGAGCCGCGGTTCATGTAGACATGGTCGAAATGCAGCGGCGTGGCACGCCCCTCGAGCATAGTACGCAGCCACAGGAAATCGAACGGCACGGTGGGCTTGCCCAGCAAAGTCGCGGAAATTTCGGACAGGCGCGCGCCATGGGTCAATGCCCGGATTTGCGGTGCCTCGCAGACCGATCGCCAGAACACGCCAAGGTCGGAAAACATCTCGGCACGACGGCTGCTTCCACTGGCAACGGCTGCGTCGACAGGTTCCGCTATCTCTCCGACAGCTGCCATTTGTTCGAGTACTTTGCGGCGCGCCTGGCGCACCAGATCATGATCGAGCGCATTGCGCAGCAACACGTAGCCGTCCTGCGCAAGTCGCTGCGGCAGTTGCGCCCTGGCACTGCGCCAGTCGGCGATCTCATTCAGGGGTGCGAGCATCGAACCGGGTACCGGCTGGCCTGCGATGTGGGCGGTATCAATCATGTTGACGGGTCGCGAGAAAGAAGATGGAAGAAGGGGAAAACAGGCATTGACGCCCACGCCCAGGTTCTGATAGTATTGCTAACATGTCAGTACGTCAACACGTCTCCATCACCATGCAACTGGCTCGTCCGACGTGTGTTGTTCGCTGAACGAGGGATCGATGCTCAAAGGCCTGTCCCCGCTGCTGACACCCGATCTGCTGCACGTGCTCGCCAGCATGGGGCATGGAGACGAGCTCGTACTCGCCGACACCAATTTTCCGGCCGCCACGCATGCCCGGCGGCTGGTGCGCTTGCCGGGGGTCGATGCGCCACGGGTGCTCGATGCGATCCTCAGTGTTCTGCCATTGGACGATTTCGTTGACCAGCCGGCGTTGACGATGCAGGTGGTGGGTGACGCAAGCGCTGTGCCTGAGGTGGTGCTGGCCTTCAACGCCAGTCTGCGCCAGCATGGAGCCGTCGCATCAACCGCCATCGAGCGTTCTGCTTTTTACGAGCGCGCCGCCGCTGCATTCGCCATCATCGCAACCGGGGAGTGCCGTGTCTACGGCAATATCCTGCTCAAGAAAGGCGTGGTGCGTCCATGATCCAAAAGCGAAAAGCTTCCGCTGCGGTGGCGCCGCTGCCCCACGTCGTGGCACCCGACGGCACCAGTCAACGGGCACGCGCCTACCAGGGCTTCACGCAACAAATCCTCAGTGGCGGTATCCGTAGCGGCCAGTTCATTTCGCAACGCGAGCTGATGACGCTGCTTGACATGCCGCTGGGCGCCGTGCGCGAGATGATTCCGCGGCTCGAGGCCGGCGGCCTGATCAAGACCGTGCCGCAACGCGGCCTGCAGATCGCGCACGTCGATCTGAAGCTGATCCGCAATGCGTTTCAGGTGCGCTCGATGATTGAACACGAGGCGATACGCCACTTCGTGCATAGCGCCAGCGCCGAAGAGCTCGAGCAGATCGAGGCCGCGCACGAAGACGTGTTGCGCCGCGCCAGCGCGGCGTCGGTCGACAGCCAGTTGCTCGATGATGCACAGGCCATCGACTGGGGCCTGCATGACCGAATGGTCGATGCGCTGGGCAACGAGATCGTGTCCGAGATCTACCGTGTCAACAGCCTGCGCATCCGCCTGATCAAACTCGAAAACAGTGTCATCACGCCGGCACGTCTGATTCCGGCCATGCAGGAACATATGCGCTTCATCGCTGCATTGCGCAAGCGTGATGCAGCCAAGGCCACCGAGTTGCTGGAGGCCCATATCCGCAGCGCACGCGACCGGGTCATGAACGCGCCGCTGGAGCTTGTCAATGCGGACGTTGCGACCGCCCCGGCACCCAAACCCCGATCCAGAACCACCCCGACACGAAGGAAAACGACTTGAATCACGATATCAATGGCCTGTGGCCGGCCCTGCTGACGCCCGTCAAGGCCAATGGCGACCTGGACACCCAACGCGCGATCGAGCATGCCAAACGCATGCTGACCGCCGGCTGTGACGGCGTTACCATCTTTGGCACGACCAGCGAAGGCCCGGCATTCACCAATGCCGAGCGCAAGGGACTTCTCGAGGCGCTGATCGACAGCGGTCTACGACCGGACCAGATCGTTGTGACGACCACCTGCAGCGCGCTGGCCGATGCCATTGACCTGGGCCGGCATGCCATTGCGAAGGGATGCTTTCGGCAACTGTTCATGCCGCCGTTTTATTTCCGCCAGCCGCGTGATGCCGGGATCGTGGAGTCTGTGTCGGTGGTGATCCGTGGCATCGGCGATCCGCGACTCAAGGTCCTGCTCTACCATATCCCCGGTCTTTCCAGCGTCGTCTTCAGCCACGACAGCGTGCGCACGCTTGCCGCACGCCATCCCGGACAGGTGATCGGCGTGAAGGACAGCAGCGGCAGTCGGGAGCACGGCCTGGAGATGGCCAAGGCGTTCCCGGAGTTGTGCATCCTCAGTGGCGCCGAACAGTTCGTCGCGGGGATCATGCGCGCGGGCGGTTGCGGCTCGATCAATGGTCTGGGCAATGTCTCGCCCGGCCTGATGGCGCGTATCGTCGGCAAGCCGCAGCAGGTCGATCCTGCGGACGAAAAACTGGTGCTCGACTTGTTGGCGCTGTTATCCATCAGGCCCGGTCTGCAATTCGTCAATGTCTACAAGACCATGCTGGCCGAGCAGACCGGCGACGACGCCTGGCTTAACGTACGCGCACCTTTGTGCCCACTGGAAAAAGAAGAAGAACAGACGATTCGATCAGGCTACCGCGCGATCGGTGCCGCGCTCGAAAAGCTCTGACCGACGCCCTTTCACCACCACTGACCCATAACGGAGACAACACCATGAACCATCCATTTGCCCGAGTCATCAGCCGTCGCACCATGTTGGCCGGCGCGGCCGCCCTGGGAGCGCTGAGTTTGCCGAGTTTCGGCCAGAGCAAGACCGCCCTGCGCATCTCTACACCCGCCGTACCCGACGACTGGCACGGCAAGATGTGGACCGTCTTCAAGGAGTCTCTGGACAAGAGCGCCGCTGGCGAGTTCGACGTCCAGATCAACCTCAGCGGTTCCCTGTTTAAACAAGGCACCGAACCTGCCGCCATGGCTCGTGGCAATCTGGAACTGGCGGCCATTTCCGCCCAGGACATCGCCAAGATCCTGCCGGAATATTCGATCTACACCGCGGGTTACCTGATCCGCGACCCGGACCACCAGCAGAAGGTGTTCAATGGCCCGATCGGGGCTGAAATGTACAAGGCCGTGGCCGAAAAGATGGACGTGCAGATACTGGCTGTCGGTTATCTCGGTAGCCGCCAGGTGAACCTGCGCGACGTGCGCAACGTCAAGACGCCGGCCGACCTCAAGGGAGTCAAGCTGCGCATGCCGGGCTCCAAGGAATGGTTGTTCCTGGGCGAAGCGCTGGGCGCGACACCCACACCGTTGGCCTTCGGCGAGGTCTACCTGGGCTTGAAAACCGGCACCATCGACGGGCAGGACAACCCTCTGCCGACCGTGCGTGCCGCCAAGTTTTACGAGGTGACCAAGCAGATCGTCATGACCAGCCACCTGAACGACGGCATCTTCATTGCCATCTCGACCAAAAGCTACAACGCGATGAGCGCGGACCAGAAACGCAAGGTCGCAGATGCCGCAAAGGCCGCTGTGGCGTTCAACAACGAGAACCGCATCAAGGAAGAAGGCCAGCTGGTCGACTTCTTCAAGAAAGAGGGCTTGCAGGTCACAACGCCGGATGTGGAGGCGTTTCGCAAACATGTGCAGGCGGCCTACCAGAACTCGGAGTTCGCCAAGATCTGGCCCAAGGGCCTGCTTGAGCGCATCAACGCCGTCAAGTGAACGCCACCCGCTGGTTCCAGACCGCCGCAAACATCGTTGGTGGTGGCCTGTTCCTGACGTTGTTCGTGGTTTTCGTCATCCAGATCACGGCGCGCTTCGGCTTCAACAAGCCCTTGGCCTGGACCGACGAAATGGCCGTGATCCTGTATATCTGGGTCATCATGTGGGCGGCCTCGACGATGGTCGAGCCGCGCGAACACGTGGTGTTCGACCTGGTCTGGAACAGTGTCGGACGGCGCTCGCGTTTGGCGATGGTGCTCGTCGGCAACCTGATGATCGGTGGCCTGTCGCTGGTCGCAATTCCAGCGTGCTGGGACTATGTGTCCTTCATGGGGCGCGAGGGCACACCGGTGCTCGGCATCTCGTTTACCTTGGTATTCGTGCCGATCGTGCTGCTGCTGGTGACACTGGTCGTGCGCGCAGCAATGAACATCTGGTCGGCCCTGCATGGCCGCGGACTGGACGCTGAACTGCACATCTGAGCCAGTCTCCCGCCGAGGGAGATGGCTCCCGCGACGCTGATCGCGTCGACAACTAACCAAGAGTCAACTCCATGTCCGTTGCCATCATCGTCCTGGTCTGTGTGCTGGTTGCCGGCATGTTGCTGCGCATGCCCATCGGTTTTTCGATGATGGCATCGGGTGTCGCCTACCTCGTTGTCAAGGGCCAGGACATCGGGCTTGTAGCCGAACAGATCGGCAACGGTCTGTACAACAGTTATGTCCTGCTGGCCGTGCCCTTGTTCATCTTTGCCGCCAACATCATGAATGCGGGCACGGTGTCCGAGCGCATCTTCGACTTCTGCCGCATCGTCGTCGGGCGCATGCGCGGCGGCCTGGCCCAGGTCGACATCCTCGTTAGCGTGGTGTTCTCGGGCATGAGCGGCAGTGCAATCGCGGACGCCGCGGGGCCGGGCCTGGTCACGATCCGCGAGATGTTGAAGAAGCCCGAATACACGCGCGGTTTTGCCGGCGCTGTCACGGTCGCCAGCGCAACCCTGGGACCGATCATCCCGCCGTCGATACCGATGGTCATCTACGCGCTGGTGTCGGGGGCTTCGGTCGGCGCCCTGTTTCTCGGCGGCGTGGTGCCCGGCTTCCTGATGGCAGTGGGCATGATGGTTGTCGTGCATATCATTGCCACACGGCGCAACATGCCTCGCGACGAACCGATCGCGCGTGACCGCTGGCCGGGGCTGATCGCGCGTGGCCTGCTGCCGCTGTCGATGCCGATCGTGCTTCTGGGCGGCATCTACACCGGCGTCTTCACGCCGACCGAAGCCGCGGCCGTCGCAGCACTGCACGCGCTGATCCTGGCCGCGGTCGTGTTCCGCGCGTTGAGCTGGAAGAGCTTTTGGGGCGTGGTGCTCGAGTCGACGCGCGGCAGCGCCGTCGTGACGATCATTCTGGCCGGTTCGTTCATGCTGAACTATGCGCTCACCGCCGACGGCATACCGCAGGCGATGGCAATCTGGGCAGAGAGCATGCAGCTCTCGCAACTGCAGTTCCTGTTGCTGGTGAACCTGATGTTCCTGGTGCTGGGCTGCTTTCTTGACGTGTCGGTATTGCTGCTGGTTTTCGTGCCGATGTTGCTGCCGGCCGCCAAGCTGCTGGGAATCGATCTGGTGCATTTCGGCGTGCTGGTCGTGCTCAACATGATGATCGGGCTGATTACACCGCCATTCGGCATGTTGTTGTTCGTCACCAAGGCGTTGACCGGCATCCCGATTGGCGAGATGGTCAAGGAAGGATGGTTGTTTCTGCTGATGCTGTTCGCGCTGCTGCTGGCAATTACGGTGTTCCCGCAGATCGTGTTGTGGTTGCCGCAGTCCATGGGCTACGGCGCCAGCGGCGGATGAGCGTGACGACCGCCACAGCGAAGGCGGCGCGGGACGCCCCGCTGGCACTGCCGTGCGGCATCCTCCCGAGTATGAATACGCCGTTTCTTGAAGACGGCTCCATCGATTTTGACGGCATCCGCCAATCGATCGATGCCGTTGTTGCGGCCGGCGTCAGCGGCATGCTGATACTGGCCGTCGCGGGGGAGACGGCCAGTCTGTCGATGGCCGAAAAACACCTGGCTGCGCGCACGTTCATCGACCATGTCGCCGGACGGCTACCTGTCATCGTGGGTTGCAGCAGCGCGCAACAGACCGAGCGGTTGGAGTTGGCGACGTTGGCGCGCGAACTCGGAGCCGATGCGATGTTGTGCCAGGTGCCGACCGGTGCCAGCGGCCAGGACCTGGTCGACCGGATGCGTGAGCTGGTGCAAGCCGGGCCAGGGCGTCTGATGTTGCAGGACCTGGACTTCAACGGACCGGGCATGGCGCTGGACGATATCCTAATGCTGCGTGCACAGTTGCCGGAGTTTGTTGCGCTGAAGATCGAGGTCCAGCTGCCCGGGCCCAAATACAGCGCGGTGTTGCAGGCCACAGGCGGGCAGTTGCATGTCAGTGGTGGCTGGGCGGCGGCGCAGATGATGGAGGCATTACACCGCGGTGTACACGCCTTCATACCGACGGCGATGGATTCGATTTATGTCGAGATCCATCGCCGCTTTGCCGCTGGCGATACGCAGGGCGCGCGCAGGCTGCATGAAAGCCTGGCACCGGTGCTGGCGTTCTCCAACCAGCACATCGACGTCAGTATCCGGTTCTTCAAGCGGCTGCGTCAGCGCGAAGGTGTTTTCAGGACCGACGTCTGCCGCGCGCCGGTACGTGCGCTTGACGCGGACCAATTGCGCGAGCTCGAGGCACAGATGGAACGCGTCTTGCGCCTGCAGGAGGAGCTGGCGGAGCATCGCTGAAGCTGCGCCAAAACGCCTGGCTGCCTGGCTGGACGCATTCTGCGTGAGTTCTGACGCCGGTTGACTCCAGCTACGCAGCCTATGACGGGCGAACGACTGATTGCAGCAGCAAGACCTGGCCAGATTCAGCTCGCCGGCAGCCAGGGTCTGAGCCAGCCCAGCCCGCGTGAGGTGCCGCCGGGCTTCGCATCGCGCGGCCGGTATTCGCAGCCGATCCAGCCGTCGTATCCCAGTTCGTCGAGCACTGAAAAAAGATAGACGTAGTTGACCTCGCCGACATCGGGCTCGTGACGCTGTGGTACCCCGGCGATCTGCATGTGGCCGACCCGGCCTGTCGGCAGATATTGGCGCAGCATCGTTGTCAGGTCCCCTTCGACGATTTGGCAGTGGTAGATGTCCATCTGCACCTTGAGGTTGTCGCTGCCAACTTCCTGCACGACCGCATGCGCCTGGTCCTGTCGATAGAGGAAATAGCCCGGGTTGTCGCGCGCATTGATCGGCTCGATCAGTACCTGTACGCCGACCTGTGCCGCTTTTGCTGCGGCCCAGCGCAGGTTCTCGACATAAGTGGCGTGCATGGCCTGTGGCGACGGGCCCTGGGCCATCAAACCGGCCATCAGGTGAATGCGCGGACACTGCAGCGCCGTCGCATATTCGAGCGCCAGATCCACGGTGTCACGGAAGTCGGCCTCGCGTCCGGGCAATGCCGCGGTGCCGCGGGCGTCAGCCCCGGCGCCCGGAGCCGCCTGTGCCGCCGTGCCTGCTGGCCCATTGAACAGGACCATCTGCAAATCAAGGTCACGCAATCGTGCGGCCAATTCGGTAGGCGCCGCCTCGTATGGAAACATGCATTCAACCGCCGAGAATCCGTCGCGCGCTGCGGCCTCGAAACGCGAGACGAAGGGCAGGTCGGTATACAACCAGGACAGATTGGCGGCGAATTGGGGCATGGCGCGATGGTAGCCGAGCGTATGCGCCAGTTTGCCACGGCATGCGCATGGCAGACTGGCGCGGACACTACGGCTTCAGGACTTGCCGGCGGCAATGGGTGGGCTGGGCGGCCGCGGCTCGGGGACACGGTTCACGATTGCCGGAACCGACTGCAGGTAGGCGAACACCGCGGCCAGATCGGCATCGGTCATGTGTTTGTACATGGCGATGGGCATGGGTGGCAGGATCTCGCGGCCACGACCCTGGTGGCGGCCGTTGCGGATGGTATCGATGAAATTGCGCAAGCTCCACTTGCCCAGGCCGGTCTGCGGATCGGGAGTGAGGTTGGCGGTGAAGCTGACACCCCAGGGGCCAGCCCATGCGGTGTTGGTAGCCGCGATGCTGGCCACCCATGGACCTGGCGGCAGTACAGGGGCCGGCGGCATCAACAAATCCTGGGGGTGACCCGAGAGTTGGCGGTCCATGTCGGGTTCGGGTCCGTTGGGCCCCAGTTTGAACGGCGTATGGCAATCATGGCAGGCGCTGGTCGTGACCAGGTACTTGCCGCGCGCGATCAGGTCCGATGGCTTGCCTGCGGCAGAGACCTGGGCGCCGGCGGCGCCGGCGCAAACCGCAAGCAAAGTGGCCAGTATGGCGCGTGCGTTGGCATGGGGACGTTGACGGGATGTTTTCATGGTGCGTTCTCCGTGGTGGTTGAAAGAAGTTGTTTGATCCAGCGCTGCACCAGATCGATGCCGACGGTGTCCGGCGTCGACACGCCAAGCGGGGGCATGCGGCGCATCGGATCGCTTGCGCGCAGTCGTTTCAGCAGCAGACCGTGCCCGGCATCGGCATCTGCATCTGCTACTTGTGCGGCTACCTGACCGGAGTCATTTCGCAAACGGCCTGCGTGCGTGGTCAATGAGGCCAGGGTGCGGCGCGCGCTGCTGTGTGGTGTCATCGCCAGTTGTTGCAGGTTCATGTCCAGTGCGGCCAGTGGTCCGGCGTCGTTGTGGCAGTGACCACAGTTGGCATGCAGGTACCCGAGTGCAGCGCGTTCGGTGGTTGTGCGCGCGAAGATCGCAGGTGCGCGTTGCAGCAAGGCGGCGGACAGGCCCTGTAGCAAACCCATTTGTTGCAGGGTCTGCAGATCAATCGGGTGCGGCCTCGCGGGTTCGGTATGTGGCGCATTCGGATCACGGGCGGGCGAGAGTTGCAATGCGCTGAAACCCAGCACCGGCGTCGCGCTGCTGTCATGACAGGCCAGGCAGTCGGTCTGCGATGGCACGGCATAGACCCCTGTTGGCATTTCCGGCGCTGCCAGTCGGCGCACGCCTTGCGCGGGCGCCAGCACCGCGTCGTGACCATCAGCGTCCCAGATGTAGGTGGCAAAGCGCCAGCTGCCATCGGCCAGGCGTTCGATCATGCGGGTCTCGATCGGCCGGCCGAGGGAGAACTCCTTCCAAAGGCGGGTGCCGGGTGGAAAGTCCCAGGCGTCGCCGTGGCGTGCGTCGATGCTGCTGCCCGCTGGCAGGCGGATCCAGCGTCGTTTGCGCGCGCCGTCCGTCCAGAGCGGGTATTGCGGTGAGAAAAGCAGGTTGTCGGGATCGACCCGGGACGTCGAACCGGCCAGGTACAGGCCGGTCTGGCTCAGTCGCTCGGGCAATGGGGGAACGCCAGCGCCGCTGTGCATGGGCCAGCCAGACAGGCCCAGGGCGATCCAAACGCAACGAGTCGCAGCGCCGCGGAACAAAGCCCCGGCAAGTCGGTTCCAGTTGCGGGCCGGATATGACCGTGCCGCATCAGGTCTTGCCAGGCGTGTGGGATGGTTCTGCATGAACATGGCCATTAGCTTAAGAATGTGGCTGGCCTGGCGCCGTTACGAATCGCTTAGCAATTTCCTAATTTCTTATTAACCGGCCACTGGCTTGTGGGCAGATATCGCATGTCGCCACGCGAGTTGGCAGAAAGCGACATCGGCTATTCCGCATCGGCGGGCAAACTCGGCATAATGAATTCGCTTGCGGGTATCACGCCAGGACAAGAACCTCCGTTCGACCCACGTGCTGTTGCGCGCGGGTTGGAAGCCGATCGGTCTCTGTGTGCAGGGGGCGTTGCGTGCCAGATTCGAACCAGATTGCGACGATTCTTGTCGTCGACGACACACCGGCCAATTTGGCGCTAATGGTGGAGGTGCTCAGGCCGGACTACCGGACACGGATAGCCATTAACGGCGAGAAAGCGCTGGAACTGGTTTTCGGCGAAGCGCCACCGGACCTGATCCTGCTCGACATCATGATGCCCGGGCTCGACGGCTATGAGGTGTGCCGCCGCATCAAGGAGCGGCCGGCAACCAAGGACATACCGATCATTTTTGTCAGCGCCATGGGCGAGGTCGAGGATGAGACACGCGGTCTGGACTTGGGCGGCGTCGACTATGTGACCAAGCCGATCAGCCCGGCCATCGTCAAGGCGCGCATCCGCACCCATCTGGCGGTGTCGCGCCAGGCGCGCGAACTCGTCGAGCTCAATCAAACGCTCGAGCGCAGGGTGGCGCTAGGTGTACAGGAGCTTGAGCGCATGGGGCGGCTCAAACGTTTCTTTTCGCCTTCGGTGGTGGAGATGCTGTTGTCGGGCGCAACCGACGATCCGCTGCGCAGCCATCGGCGCGAGGTGGCGGCAGTGTTCGTGGATCTGCGCGGCTTCACCGCGTTCACCGAGACATCGGATCCGGAAGACGTGATGCTGGCCCTGAATCAATACCACAGTGCCATGGGTGAACTTGTGATGGCATACAGCGGCACGCTGGAGCATTTTGCTGGCGACGGCATGATGATCTATTTCAACGATCCGGTCGAGATCGAGAATCCGGCGGCGGTCGCCGTCGAAATGGCGATCGGCATGCAGCGGCGTTTTGCGCTGCTGGCGCGTGAATGGAAAAAGCGCGGTTACGCGCTGTCATTGGGCATCGGCGTGGCGCAGGGTTTTGCCACCATTGGTGCGATCGGCTACGAAGGGCGGCGCGACTATGGCGTGATCGGTAACGTCACCAATATGGCGGCGCGGCTGTGTGGCGAGGCGGCAGGCGGACAGATCCTGATATCGCAGCGGGTGCAAGGCTTTGTTGCCGACAAGGTGCAGACCGAATGGATAGCCGATATGACGCTCAAGGGGTTTCACCGGCCTGTGCCTGCGTTTGCGGTGCTGGGGCCGGTGGATGTGACCAGCGCGACCGTCATCACCTGAGCCGGGTACGAAGACATGCGTTTGCGCAGAGCCTCGATCTGGTTCTTTGGTGTGGTGTTGTTCGTGCTGGGCGCGAACGCCATGTTTCTGGTGCTGATAAAGCAGTCCTACGATGCCGTGGTGTCGGCTCAGGCGCATCGCCAGTCTGCGTTGGCACTGGCCAATGAACTGCAGCAGGAAACGGAACAATTGGCCCGTCTGGTGCGCGCCTATACGACGACCGGCGAGTCGCGTTATCTGCTGTATTACTACGACATCCTGGCGGTGCGTCAAGGCGAGAAGGCGCCGCCGGTGCAGGTCGAGTCGACGTCTTATTGGGACGACGTGATTGCCGGGCGTATCCGCCATGCGTTGCCGGCCGACGGCGCGCGCCGCTCGGTGGCAGACCTGATGAAATCGCAAGGGTTCAGCGACACCGAGTTGCGGGCGCTCGAAGGCGTTTTTACCGCGACGGAGGCGATGAATGAGGTCGAGCAGAAGGCGTTTGCGGCCACCCAGGGCTTGTACAACCCGGAAAAGCAGGAGTTTGTCTCTGACGGGCCGGCGCGTCTGGACTATGCCACCGGGCTGGTTCATGGCGACGGGTACAACGCGCTGAAGGCGGATCTGTCGCACGCGGTGGGGGCCTTGGTGCGCATGACCGATCAGCGCACGCGGGCCGAGGTAACCGCATCGGGACAAGCGCTGGAGCGCTGGATTTTGCTGTCTTTGATCAGCATGGGCGCGACCATCATCATGGCCGTACTGGCATTGCGCAAGATCCGCCGCCAGGTGCTGATGCCGATTCACCGGCTAGGTGTCAATGCCGACCGCTTGGCCGTGGGCGACTACGCAACGCGCGTCGGCAAACTTCAGGGATTCGAGGAACTGACGGCGTTCGGGCGCACGGTCGATGCCATGGCGCAGTCGATCGAGGACGACATCGGCCATCGCAGTGTCGTGCAGCAGGAACTTGAAGAAGCGCGCAGACAGGCGGAAGATGCGACCCACGCGAAGTCGATGTTCCTGGCCAATATGAGCCATGAGATCCGTACACCCATGAACGCCATTTTGGGCATGGCCTATCTGGCCTTGCGCACCCAGCTCAACCCACGCCAACACGACTATGTGAGCAAGATCCACGATGCTGCGCGTTCCTTGCTCGGCATCATTAACGACATCCTGGATTTTTCCAAGGTCGAGGCCGGCAAACTGGAGCTTGAGGAGGGGCGATTTCGCATTGAAGACGTAGCGGGGCAGTCCTTGTCCTTGCTGCGTCAACGTGCGCATGAAAAGGACATTGAGCTGCTGTTCGACGTGACCGAGTCACGCCTGCTGGGGGAAAGCGGCGCACTCATGGGGGACGCGATGCGACTGGGGCAGGTGCTGACCAACCTGCTGTCCAACGCCGTCAAGTTCACGCACCATGGATACGTGAAGCTGATGATCCAGGTGAACGAGGCGAACGCGCAGGGCGTGACCTTGCAGTTCACCGTGCGCGACACCGGCATCGGCATGACGCCCGAACAGATGGCGCGGTTGTTCCAGGAGTTCACCCAGGCCGACGGATCAACCACGCGCCGCTACGGTGGCACCGGCCTCGGGCTGACGATCTCCAAGCGCATCGTGGAGTTGATGGGGGGGCGCGTCTGGGTCGACAGCGTTCCGGATCAGGGGTCGAGTTTTCACTTCACTGCCCATTTTCCGTTGACCAATCCGCCGGCGCCGCCGGCAACGCCATTGCCCAGGGCCGATGCGATGCGGGTGCTGGTGGTGGACGACCAGCCAGATGCCTGCCTGGCGCTGGAAGATCTTCTGGGTGCGCTGGGCGTCGGCACGGTTTTGCCCGGAGGCATCGACCGTGCCGATGATGGCGATACGGCATTGGCGATGGTGGACCAGGCCGAACAAGCGCAACGCCCATACGATCTGTTGCTGATTGACTGGGTCATGCCGCGCCTCGATGGCGCCGGTGTCTTGGCCGCACTCCAGTTGCGCCATGACCGAAAGGGGCCGCTGCCGGTGGTGGTGTCGGCCTATGACTCCGACTTGCTGCACGACACGGCCAGTGAGTTGGGCGTGCAGCATTTCCTGCCCAAGCCGGTGCTGCCGGAATCGCTGCGGGATCTGATCAAGTGGCTGGCGGGCGGCGATACCCATCGCGTGCCAAATCCGGCGTTCGTGGGACAGGTTGAGAGCCTGCGCGGGTTGCGTGTGATGTTGGTGGAGGACAACCCCATCAACCAGCAACTGGCGGTCGAGTTGATGCAGGCGCAAGACGCGCAAGTGGATGTGGCCAGCAACGGACAAGAAGGCGTCGACCACATCAACCGGCATGAACCGGGTTATTACCACGTGGTGCTGATGGACCTTCAGATGCCGGTCATGGACGGATATGAGGCGACGCGTCTGTTGCGCCGCGATGCGCGCCATGTGAATCTGCCCATCATTGCCATGACGGCCCACGCGATGGCCGAGGAACGGCAGCGCTGCATGGTGCTGGGCATGAACGGGCACATCAGCAAACCTATCGACCCCGAGGTGTTGTATGCGACCTTGGCCGGGTTTCTGACGGTCCCGGCGAACGATCGACCGGGGCCGGTGACTGCAACAAATTCGCGCGCCGGAACCGATACCGCGGAAGGCCCACTGGATCTACCGCAGATTATCGGCCTCGACCTGGCGGCGGGTCTGCGCCATACCAATGGCAATAGGTCGTTGTATGCGAGATTGCTGGTCAGCTTTGCGCGGGATTTCGGCGGCTTCGCCGTCAAGTTGCTTGGCTTGCTGGAATCCGACCGTGCCGACGAAGCGCTGCGAGTGGTGCATACGCTCAAGGGTCTGGCTGCCACTTTGGGTGCGCGCGAAGTGCGCAGCCTCGCGACGGCGTTGGAGTCGGCCATTCGCGACGTCACCGATCCGGCCCAAGTGCGCCATCACTTGGCCGAAACCGGCGACGCGTTGGACGCCCTGCTGGGCGCCATTCGTTTGGTGTACGGGGATTCTGATGGGTTGCCGCAGATTGGCACGGGAGCACAGCCGACCTCTGACGCGGATGCCGGCGCCTCACCCATTCCGATCACCGAATGGCTACCCCGCTTCAAGGCCCTTCTTGCAAGCGGCGACACCGACGCGTGTACCTTGTGGGAAACCCAGAAATCGGGCATCGGGAATCAGTTGCCGACACATGTCGTGGAGCGGGTTTCGGCGGCGATGGAGGTGTTTGATTTTGATGGCGCGCGGGGAGAGTTGCCAGGCGAGCGTGATCCATAACGTTATCGAATGTGTGGTGCTCCGGGTTGATCGAAAAACAACACCGCATTGACCAAAAAGTCGTGCTCGGCGACTACTAAGTGTTTATCATGGATTCATGTAACATTTCGTTTGACGCCCACGAGGGGTTTCAAATCGAGCTTGTTTCCAACTGATATTCGATAGCCTGGGCAAACGCGTGCATTGAAACCTTGAAAGCAAGTTGACAAATGGTTGCTTTGTTAGTCTCGCAGTCAAGCGTCGAGGTGACCGATTGGGTTGAGTCCAATCTGTCGCCATTCATGTTGGTATGGGCCTTTGAGCGATGAATCCACACATGTCGAGATCGCCTGTGTTAGTTATCGGTGAGTATTGGTTTGCGAAAACCGTATGTCGATTTTTTGTCGCGAGTGTGCGATTCGGGGTGGGCACGCTGTTGTTCGTTGGTTTCATCGGACTACCTGCAATTGCAGCAGACGTCTCGCTATCTGGTTTTGGCACGCTTGGATATGCCCGCTCCAATCAGCAATTCTCGTACGACCGATTCATTAGCGACTCCGGTACTTTCCGTCGTGACTCGATTATTGGACTGCAGGCAGACGCGCAGTTCGGAAACGGAGTTGGCGCAACCATTCAGGTGAAGGGCGCGCCATCCAGTAATGATGATGAAAAGTACCGTGCGTCTGTTTCGTGGGCGTTTGCATCGTATCGCCCGAGCAACGAATGGTTGATTCGAGCAGGACGCCAACGAATCCCTTTGTATCTTCATTCGCAGAATTACGATGTTGGTGCAACTTATGATTTCGCACGACTCGCTAGCGAAATGTATTCCATTGCACCTGGCAATGAATTTGATGGAATTTCAGTCAGCAAGGTTTGGAATTTGGCCAGTGGTGATTTGACCCTTGACGGGTACTGGGGAACAACGAAGGTTGATGGTCGTTTCTGGTTTAGGGACGGGATCCCAATGATCCAAAGCGCTGGGGCAGTTTTCCGTCAGATCAGCCTAAAAGGCAAGGGACTAGTTGGATCTTATAGAGTTCGTGAAGATTTGTATCGCCTTGGGTTGCACCGGTCGGAGGGTAGCCGATCGGATGGCGGGTCATTCCCCGCAACATATCCCTTTGTGTTGCTGTTTCCAGGTGTGGGCTACTACCAAGTTGATTCCAGTATTCCTGGACCGGGGATTCCTTCCGTACGCAAAATTAGTAACTCGATTGTTACCGTGGGCGTTGATTTGATGTTTGACAGTGGACTTCGAGTCGTTGCAGAGTTCGCGCGCACCTTTGTGGATACTCCGACTGTCCAGATCGCGAATGCCTCTACAAGAGGTTATGCGTCAGTACTCAAGGGTTTTGATCGGTGGACTCCCTATGTCACATACGCGTTTCTGAGGTCCGACCCGGCTCAACGAAGGTTGTATTCCAGTGTGGATGGCAACTCAGTTCCGACCGTTGTTCCCGGGGCTACGCTGATCAATGCATCACAACGTGCGGGCGCAGACGGGATGCTTACTTTCGACCAACGCTCTCTCGCCATCGGCACTGCATATGCTTTGACGCCGACCAGCAAACTCAAAGCTGAACTGATGCATGTCCGCATCGGCGAAGTATCGAGCCTCGTTGATGCCCCGCCTGGCAGCAACATTCGAAATAAGAGCATCAATGTGATCTCGCTCTCCTACAGCGTGGTGTTTTGACAGGTACATCCATGTCCAAGCATCGCATTCGATCCGCCTTTCTGCTCTTGGCTTTGACTTTTGCAGGATGGGATCTTCGCGCTGCAGAGGGCGTCGTTGTCATCGGACACCCCAGCATCAAACGGCTCGACGCGCCAACCCTTGCGCGCATCTACACCGGCCGGGTAATCGAAGTCGATGGGGTCGCGGTGACTGCGATCAATGCCAATGCGGGTAGTGAGGTGCGAACGCGGTTTTTGCAGGTGTTTCTGAACCAGGATGAGGACAAATACACCGCGTACTGGACTGTGCGCCGTTATATCGGTAAGGGCGCTTCGCCGCGTGAGATGAGCAAAAGCAGCGATGTGATCCGATTTGTGACGTCTACACCGGGCGCCATCGGGTATATCGATGCGTCAGACCTGCATCCCGGCCTTAACGTCCTTCTTCGATAGCCCAATTGTTGAATTCGGGTTGACGACCCTTTACCGCAGCCTGGTGTGGCGCATCAGACGCAGCGAATCGTCAACCCAGCAAGGATTGCGCTGGCGTGTAGTCGTACCCCAGCGCGGTGGCCACAGCCTCATAAGTCACGTTTCCTTCTGCGACGTTCAATCCGCGCATCAGGTGTGGGTCATCCCTGAGGGCCTTTTTCCAGCCTTTGTCAGCCAATGCAACGGCGTGCGCGATCGTGGCATTGTTCAGTGCAAAGGTCGATGTTCGAGCCACGGCCCCCGGCATGTTGGCCACGCAGTAATGCACGACGCCATCGACAACAAATGTCGGGTCGGCATGGGTCGTGGGGTGTGATGTTTCGAAGCAACCACCCTGGTCGATCGCCACATCGACCACGACTGCCCCCTTTTTCATCGCGCCAATCATTTTGCGCGTGACCAGTTTGGGCGCGGCGGCACCAGGAATCAGCACGCCGCCGATGACTAGCTCAGCGTCCAGCACCGCCTCCTCCAGGTTTTGCGTGCTGGAGTACAAAGTATTGATGCGATTGCCGAACACCAGGTCGAGTTGGCGCAATCGATCGACGTTCTTGTCCAGAATGGTCACGCGAGCACCCATGCCAATGGCGAGCTGCAGGGCATGGGTTCCCACGACGCCGGCACCGATGATGACCACATGCGCCGCGGGGACACCGGGCACGCCACCAAGCAGCACACCCATGCCGCCCTTTGATTTTTCCAGGTGTGCCGCGCCGGCCTGAACGGCCATGCGACCGGCGACCTCACTCATTGGCGCCAGCAAAGGCAATCCGCCGCCGGGCCCGGTGATAGTTTCGTAGGCAATGCATATCGCGCCGGAATTAACCAGCGCCTTGGTCTGATCAGGGTCGGGCGCGAGGTGCAAAAAGGTGTACAGAATCTGTCCCGGCCGCAACAGCGCACTTTCTCGCGGCTGAGGTTCCTTCACTTTGACGATCATGTCCGACTTAGCGAACACCGTCGCCGCGTCTGATGCCATTGTGGCGCCGGCCGATTCGTAGAGCGCGTCTGACAATCCTATCGATGCGCCGGCACCACTTTGCACTAGGACCATGTGCCCGCGCAAGCTAAGTTCACGAACGCTCGCAGGCGTCAGTCCAACACGGTATTCATGGTTTTTGATTTCCAGCGGCAGGCCGATACGCATGATGACTCCTCGTTCCTATTTGGTGCAGAGTAGGTGTGCTGCGATCAGCGCGACTAGTGAAGGCCAGTTTCATGCTGATAGCAAGGTCCGAGTAGCTGGGCAATCCTACTTCGCAGCCCCATACGGATGGCGACGATTGAGATGGGACCCGCCCGCCGCAGGCGTAATCCGTGGAAGCTCCACCGGCGCAGTCCGGATGAACGAAGTGCAACGCGCCAACGGCAATCCGGCGAACGCCAGAATCAAGGTCCGTCGTCGGGCCTAATGCGGGCACAGCTCACCGATTCGACGGAAAACTAAACACCGCGCCCTCCCTCACCCCGGCCGACGGCCACCGCTGCGTAATCGTCTTGCGCTTGGTATAAAACCGCACCGCATCAGGCCCGTAGGCATGCAGGTCCCCAAACAGCGAGCGCTTCCAGCCGCCAAACGAGTGGTACGCCACCGGCACTGGCAGCGGCACGTTGACGCCGACCATGCCGACCAGGATGTTGTCGCTGAAGTAGCGTGCTGCTTCGCCGTCGCGGGTGAAGATGCAGGTGCCGTTGCCGTATTCATGTTGGTCGATCAGCTCCATGGCTTCCTGCAGGGTCTTGACGCGCACGATGCCTAGCACCGGGCCGAAGATCTCGTCCTGGTAGATCGACATGCCGGGTTTGACGTCGTCGAACAGGCAGGGGCCGAGGAAGTAACCCTCCTTATTGCCGGCCGGAACCTTGACGTCGCGGCCGTCGACCAGCAACTTGGCGCCTTCCTTGACGCCCTGGTCTACGTATCCCATGACCTTCTCGAAATGGGGCTTGGTCACCAGGGGGCCCATGTCGTTGGTCGCGTCATTACCGGGGCCGACCTTCATCTTGGCGATCTCGGTCTTCAGGCCGGCAATCATCGCGTCGGCGGTCTCGTCGCCCACGGCCACGATCAGTGGTACGGCCATGCAGCGTTCGCCGCACGAGCCATATGCCGCGCCCATCATGGCGCTCACTGCGTTTGCCACGTCGGCGTCGGGCATGACGACTGCATGGTTCTTCGCGCCACCCAGGGCTTGCACGCGTTTGCCATTTGCGCAGCCGGTGGCATACACATATTCGGCAATCGGCGTGGAGCCGACAAAACTCACGGCGGCGATGCGCTTGTCGGTGAGCAATATGTCTACTGCCTCCTTGTCGCCATTGACCACGTTCAGCACACCTGGGGGCAGGCCGGCTTCCAGGGCCAGCTGCGCCACCATCAGTGCGCTGGACGGGTCGCGCTCGGATGGCTTGAGGATGAAGCAGTTGCCGCATGTCACGGCCATCGGCCACATCCACAACGGCACCATGATCGGGAAGTTGAACGGCGTGATGCCGGCTGTCACGCCCAGCGGCTGAAATTCGCTCCAAGAGTCGATGGACGGACCGACATTCTTGCTGTGTTCGCCCTTGAGCAGCTCCGGCGCATAACTGGCGTACTCCACGTTTTCGATGCCGCGCTGCAGTTCACCCATGGCGTCGCCGACGACCTTGCCGTGTTCAGCGGTCAGCAGGGCACACAGTTGGTCGGCATGCTCTTCGAGCAACTGCTTGAGCTTGGACATCACACGCGCACGCTTGAGCGGCGGCATGGCGCGCCAGGCCGGATACGCTGCCTGGCTCGACGCAATAGCCTGCTCCATCGTGGCAGCGTCGGCCAGCAACAGGCGCTTTTCCGCCTTGCCGGTGGCCGGGTTGAACACATCCTGCGAGCGGCTGCCGCCTGCCACCAGCTTGCCGTTGATCAGGTGGCCGATGGTTGGCATGGTGGTGCCGCTGGCACCTTGTTCGACTTGGAGGAAGGGGTCTTTGTACATGATGGGGTTCCGTCAAAAAATGGTTTCAGCTAAAGCGCCGGATTGGATCCGGCATCGGGCGCCTCGGGGCGCCATGGGCATGCAGTTGACAATCGTCGTGGCTGCTGGCCGCCCACGCAAGACGCGCAAGACGTCATTGCGTGGCGCGCCAGGGGCGAGTCAACCCGCAAAGGCTCAGTCAACTTCTTTCAAAGACTCGCCAAGCGCGTTGATCAGGCTGTCGATCTCGGCCTTCTCGATCACGAACGGCGGCGCCAACTGAATGGTATCGCCGCCATAACGCACGTAAAAGCCTTTTTCCAGGCATTTCATCGCGATCTGATAGGGGCGCTTGCCCGGTTCGCCGGGCACGGCGGCAATCGTCAAGCCTGCGGCCAGGCCATAGTTGCGGATGTCGGTGACATGTTTGCTGCCCTTGAGGCTGTGCACTGCCTGTTCGAAATACGGCGCCAGCGACTTGACACGATTGATCATGTCTTCCTTGACCAGCACATCGAGCGCGGCCACGCCAGCGGCGCAGGCCACCGGATGGGCTGAATAGGTGTAGCCGTGAACGAACTCGAGCATGTAGTCGGGCCCGCCCGCTGCCATGAAGGTGTCGTAGATTTCCTTCTTGGCCACCACCGCGCCCAGCGGCTGCGTGCCGTTGGTGACCTGCTTGGCGATGTTCATGATGTCGGGCGTTACGCCAAAGGCTTCCGCGCCGGTGTAGGCGCCGCAGCGGCCGAACCCGGTGATGACCTCGTCGAAGATCAGCAGGATGTTGTGGGCGGTGCAGATCTCGCGCAGACGCTGCAGATAACCTGCAGGCGGGATGATCACGCCGGCCGAACCCGAGAACGGCTCGACGATCACCGCTGCGATATTGGATGCGTCGTGCAGGTTGATGACCTTGAGCAACTCATCCGCCAATTCAGCGCCGGTTGGCGGCATGCCGCGCGAGAACTCGTTGCCAGCCACCATGGTATGGGGCAGATGGTCGGCCTCGATTGCCTGGCCATAAGCCTTGCGGTTGGCCACGATGCCGCCCACCGAGATGCCGCCGAAGTTCACGCCGTGGTAACCCTTCTCGCGACCGATAAAGCGAGTCTTGCTGGCCTGGCCCTTGGTACGCCAATAGGCGCGCGCCATCTTCAGCGAGGTGTCGGCACTTTCCGAGCCGGATCCGGTGAAGAACACATAGTCCAGGCCTTCGGGTGTCAGGTCCTTGATCTTGTTGGCCAACTCAAACGCCAACGGGTGCCCGTACTGGAACGCCGGCGAATAGTCGAGTGTGGCGATCTGGCGGCTCACCGCCTCGGTGATTTCGCGCCGACCATGGCCCAGACCGCAGCACCACAGGCCCGACAAGCCGTCCAGGATCTTGCGGCCGTTGATGTCGGTGTAGTAACAACCTTCGGCGCTGACCATCATGCGCGGATTGGCCTTGAAGTCGCGGTTGCCGGTGTACGGCATCCAGTGAGGCTCGAGCCATGCAGCATCGGTGCGGGGCGCAGGCGACAGGTGCTGGGTGTCGTTGAGATTCATCGTGGTTTCTCCGGCAAGTACAACAAAGGAAGAAAGGGAAAACAGGTGCAAGAATGCTTTGCAGACGACGGATTGTGGCCGGCTCTGTTACTCTTATGAATGTCTAAATATCACCACTCAGTTGCCACAATATGCAAGTAAAAAGCCATGCGGTGCTGGGTCAACTGGGCGATATGGATTTGCGCCTGCTGCGCGTGTTCAAGACGGTGGTCGATTGCGGAGGCATGGCGGCGGCCGAACTTGAACTCAATATAGGCACCTCCACCATCAGCCGCCATGTCAAAGACCTTGAAGTCCGGCTCGGCATGACGCTGTGCCGGCGCGGCCGGGGCGGCTTTGCGCTGACAGCCGAAGGTGAGCAGATATATGCCGAAACCATCCGTCTGCTGGCATCGACCGAGGCGTTTCGCGCCAGCGTGGACGCCATCCACAAGCGCCTGGGCGGGCAACTGCATGTGGCGCTGTTCGACAAGACGGCAAGCAATCCGGCAGCCCATATCGGCGCGGCGATCGCCCTTTTTTGCGAACAGGCACCCGACGTTTCGCTGAATCTGCATGTGGCGCCGATCAATGCCATCGAGCGCGGCGTCATCGACGGGCAGTACCAGGTCGGCGTGATTCCTGGCCATCGGCGCTCCGAGAGCCTGAGTTACGACGTGTTGTTCGACGAAACCATGCTGCTGTATTGCGGTGCGTCCCACGGCTTGATTGGTGCGCAGGACACCGCCATGGGCTGGGACGCACTGGAGAAACACCGGTTTGCCGGATTGGGTTATCACTCGCCGAACATGGAAATCAGCCAGCAGATGCGGCTTTCCCGCCAGGCTACGGCGTTCGACCAGGAGGCTATTGCCACCTTCATTCTGTCCGGCCGGTACCTCGGTTTCCTGCCGGAGCACTATGCGGAGCCATTCGTGCGCGCCGGTCAGATGCGCGCGCTGCATCCTGCCCTGTTCCGCTACACCTGCCAGTTTCTGGCCATATTGAGGCGCTCGCCGGAGCCGTCTCGCGCGGCGCGGGTGTTTCAGGCATGTTTGTTGCAGTCGCATCGTCAGCTGCCAGGTTTCGCTTGACGCCGTACGGGTAAATCCTGCCCTGCAATTGGGCGTCCCCACGTATGCTGTTGTGGTGCATGTGTCAGTGCGGCAGACAGACGCCGTATGTAAACAGTCTTTTGTAAATTGTTGACAATCCAAATCATTGCGATGACACTGTGCCGACAACGACGTATGTAACAAGCTTGTCACCATGCCTGCGTAAAGTGCTTCGTCAGGACCGGCTCGACCGGTGACCATCAACCCTTTTGCAATAGGAGTTCTCACCATGTTCAAACCTACCGTCCGCAAACTGCTGCAAGGTGTGGCCGTTGTTACGGTCTCCACGCTGCTGGCCGTCCCGGCGTTCGCACAGAAGGCCAAGCTCACTGTCTACACGGCGCTCGAGAACGACCAGCTGGGGGCCTACAAGCAGGCATTCGAGGCCGCGAACAACGATGTCGAGATCGCCTGGGTGCGTGACTCCACCGGCGTCATCACCGCACGTTTGCTGGCCGAGAAAGACAATCCGCGCGCCGATGTCATCTGGGGCCTGGGCGCATCGAGCATCGCCTTGTTCGAATCCATGGGAATGCTGCAGGGATACACGCCGAAAGACGTCGACAAGATCAAGCCGGTGTTCCGCAGCGACAAGAACCCGACGATGTGGACCGGCATGGACGCCTGGCTGGCGGTCATGTGCTACAACACCATCGAAGGCGGCAAGAAAAACCTGCCCAAGCCCGCATCCTGGGCCGACCTGACCAACCCGGTCTACAAGGACGCCATCGTCATGCCCAACCCGGCTTCGTCGGGCACCGGCTACCAGGCGGTCTACGCCTGGCTGCAGATCATGGGCGAGAAGGGCGGCTGGGAGTTCATGGACAAGCTGCACCAGAACGTCGCGGTCTACACCCACTCCGGCTCGGCACCATGCGTGCAGGCAGCCAAGGGTGAGCGTGTGATCGGCATCGGCTTCGACATGCGCGGCGCCAAGGAGAAGACCGGCGGCGCACCGATCGACATCATCCTGGCCAAAGAGGGCGCGCCATGGGACATGGAAGCCACGGCCATCGTCAAGGGCACCAAGAACATGGCTGCAGCGCAGAAGCTGGCCGACTTCGCAGTCAGCAAGGGCGCTTACGAAATGTATGGCAAGTATTACGCCATCGTCGGTTATCCCGGCATGAACCCGGCGCCGCCGAACTATCCGCCAAGCGCCGACGCTGCGATGGTCAAGATCGACCTGTCCAAGATGGGCGCCGAGCGCGCTCGTATCCTGGCCGAGTGGACCAAGCGCTACGACGGCAAGTCGGCGCCGAAGTAAACCGCCTCCGCCCCGATTCACTGACAACTGTGGGGAGCAACGCCTGATCAGCCGATCGGGCGTTGTGGTCCGCGCGCGAGCATGCAAGAAAAAGAAGACGCCCAGACGCCCCGGTCGCCGTACCTGCGTATCGATCACCTGACGAAACAGTTCGGCAGCTTCTGGGCCCTCAAGGATTTGTCGCTGGAAGTATTTCCGGGCGAATTCGTTTGTTTTCTCGGTCCGTCCGGTTGCGGCAAGACCACTTTGCTGCGCGCGATTGCGGGTCTGGAGACGCAGACCTCGGGGCGCATATTCCAGGCCGACCGCGAAATATCCAACCTGCCGGCATCACAGCGTGATTTCGGCATCGTGTTCCAGTCGTACGCGCTGTTTCCCAACCTGACGGTTGCCGACAACGTCGGTTACGGATTGGTCAGCCGCCGCATGCCCAGGGTGGAAATCGCGAACCGGGTGGCCGATTTGCTGCGCCTGGTCGGACTGCCCGACGCCGGGCCGCAATATCCGGCGCAACTCTCCGGTGGCATGCAGCAACGGGTCGCGCTGGCCCGTGCCCTTGCGCTGTCGCCGGGACTGCTGTTGCTGGACGAGCCGCTCAGCGCGCTGGATGCGCGGGTGCGCGCTTATCTGCGCCAGGAAATCCGCCAGTTGCACAAGCGCCTGGGTGTCACCACCATCATGGTGACGCACGACCAGGAAGAGGCACTGACCATGGCCGACCGCATCGTCGTGATGAACCACGGTGTGATCGAACAAGTGGGTACACCGATGCAGATCTACCGCGAACCTGCCAGCGCCTTCGTGGCCGACTTCGTTGGCAAAACCAACCTGCTGGCCGGTATCGTCGTCAAGCCGGGTCTGGTGCGTTACGGCGCGATGAATCTGAGCTGCGATCTCGACATCCGGCCCGGCCCCGGCAGCGAAGTCACGCTGGCCATCCGGCCTGAAGACGTGGTGGTGCGCAATGTCGACGCCAACGCCGAAAACACCTTCGCGGTGTGCGTGGCCGAAATGGAGTTTCTCGGATCGTTCTGTCGCGTCGGCTTGTCCATCAATGGCGGCAAGCCTGCACTGTTGGCAGATTTTTCCATCAACACCGTGCGCGACCTGTCGATCAGCGAAGGCATGGACATGCTGGTCGGCCTGCCCGCCGAGCGTATCCGGGTATTCCCCGGCGCGCCCAATCCGTCGTGACCGCCACTGCCGACACCGCGCCAGTGGCCGGCGCCGCGCCGGTGACCCGGCGGCGCCTCGATCGTGACGACTGGCTGATGCGCGGCGGCATCTGCCTGCTCATTGTCTGGCTCGGTGTCACGCTGATCCTGCCCCTGTGGTGGTTGCTGTCCAAGAGTTTCCAGAACCAGGATGGCGAGTTTGTCGGCCTGGCCAATTACATCCAGTATTTCTCGACGCCGGCGCTGTTTGCTTCGGTCTGGAACAGCCTGTTCATCGCCGCTCTGTCCACCGCCATCGTGTTGCCGCTGGCATTCGTCTACGCCTATGCCTTGCAGCGCAGCTGCATGCGCTGGAAGGGCCTGTTCCAGGCGCTGGCGCTGATTCCCATCCTGGCGCCATCGCTGTTGCCGGCCATCTCGTTGATCTACCTGTTCGGCAACCAGGGTTTTCTGAAGGAATGGATGTTCGGTGTCGAGATCTACGGCCCGGTCGGCATCGTGATCTCCCAGGTGTTCTACTGTTTTCCGCATGCCCTGATGATTCTGCTGGCGGCGTTGTCGATGGCCGATTCGCGTTTGTACGAAGCTGCCGACGCACTGGGCGCCTCGAAGACACGCGTATTTTTCACTGTCACCTTGCCGGGCGCCAAATATGGCGTCATCAGCGCCGGTTTCGTGATCTTCACGCTGGTCATGACCGACTTCGGCATCGCCAAGGTGATTGGCGGTCGCTTCAACGTGCTGGCCACCGACATCTTCAAGCAGGTCATCGGCCAGCAGAACTTCGAAATGGGCGCGGTGGTCGGCTTCGTGCTGCTGATTCCGGCGGTGGTGGCCTTCATGGCCGACCGCATCATCCAGGGCCGGCAGGTGGCCTTGTTGTCGGCGCGCGCCGTACCTTTGATTCCCAAGCCTGATTCGGGCCGCGACAACGGCCTGTTCATATTCTGTTCGGTCGTCGGAGCGCTGATCTTCGTGCTGCTGGCGATGTCGGTATGGGCCTCGTTCGTGTCCCGCTGGCCGTACAACCTGGCGCTGACGCTGAAGAACTACAACTTCGGCGAGTTCGACACCAATGGCTGGTCAGCGTATTACAACTCGGTCGAGATGGCTGCCTGGACCGCCGTCATCGGTACCGTCATCATATTTGTCGGCGCCTACCTGCTGGAGAAGACCCGATCCTTCGGAGCCGGACGCGCGATCGCGCAGTTCATGGCGATGCTGCCGATGGCCGTGCCGGGTCTGGTGCTGGGCCTGTCCTACATCTTCTTCTTCAACGCCAAGGGCAATCCCTTCGGGTTCATCTACGCGACCATGGCCATCCTGGTGGTCAATTCGGTCACGCACTTTTACACGGTCAGCCATCTGACGGCGACCACCGCGCTCAAGCAACTCGACCATGAGTTCGAAGCGGTATCGGCTTCGCTCAAGGTCTCGCTGTTGCGCACGATGACGCGGGTGTCGGTGCCGGTGTGCCTGCCGGCGGTGCTCGACATCAGCATCTACCTTTTCGTGAATGCAATGACCACGGTATCGGCGGTGATCTTCCTGTATTCGACCGAGACCAAGCTGGCGGCCGTGACCATCATCAACATGGACGAATCCGGCTTCACTGCAGCGGCTGCCGCAATGGCCGTGGCCATCGTGGCGACCTCGGCCACGGTGAAGATCGCGCACCTGCTGATCACCCGCCGGCTGGAGCGACGCACACAGGCCTGGCGCCAGCGCTGACGCCTGGCCTTCCGGGCGCCATCGGTGCCCGGCTGACTTTGTGTCGTTGCGGCCGTGATGGGGCATGGTCCTACCCGCAGCCCGCGCCAGTTCCTGCATCTGCGCGCTTGTGCCGGTGGCATCATGCCAGCTGACCCACTTGTCAGGTAGACCCATGGCACAGTCGCGATTTTCTCTGTCCCGAATTGCGGTGGCGATGCCATGAACACGACAGCAGCCGTATTGCAGCAGACGTCGCTCAGCGCCCATGGGATGGCAATGATCGTGTTTGCCATCGGGGTGTTCGCCATCTTCATCTGGGACCGCTGGCCAATCGCGACGGTCAGCCTTGCCGTGCTGGCCGCCATTCCGCTGGGTTTTGTGCTGGCGCCGTATTCCGCGGCGGACGGGCCGATCGATCCGGCGCGATTCTTCGCCGGGTTGGGCCATCCCGCACTGGTCGCGATCTGCGCGCTGATGGTGCTGGGCCAGGCGCTGGTGGTTACGGGTTCGCTGGAACCGGCGGCGCGCCGATTGTCAAGCTGGGTGACCAAGCGCCCGCGCACCGCGTTGCTCGCTGTCCTGCTCGGTGCCGCCAGTGTCAGCGGGCTGATCAATGACACCCCGGTCGTGGTGTTGCTGATTCCATTGATCCTTGCCGCCGCCGCACGAGCGCGCGTGGCCGCGGGCGCGATGCTCCTTCCGATGAACTACGCTGTGTTGATGGGTGGTATGGCCACAACAATCGGCACCTCGACCAACCTAATCGTCGTGGCCATTGCAGCCAGTCTGGGCGTGACCGGACTGGGCATGTTCAGTTTCACCGGTATCGTTGCGATGGCGGCCGTGCCGGCGCTGGCCTATTTGTGGTTGGTCGCGCCGCGGCTGCTGGCCCATGTACAACCCCGGGTCGAAAAATTGTCGGAACAGATGTTCGATGCCGAACTGCGCATCGCCGAAGGCAGTTCGTTCGAGGGTCAGACGCTGGGTGAGGCATTTGGTGCCAGTGGCAATCGATTGCAACTGGTCAACCTGCAGCGCAACAAAGTGTCTCTCGTCCGACTGCCGTCGGTCACCTTGCGTGCGGGTGACACGCTGGTTGTTCAGGGTACCGCTCCGGATCTGAAGGACCTGGAAGCCACGCTGGATGCGCCTTTGCATAACGTGCGCCAGGAAAGTCAGGACAAGGGGACGGACAAAACCAAGGACACGACCGATGGCGAGGCCGCAGACGCCAAACCTGGCGAAACCGCCGAACAAGCCGAAACCGTTCCGTCCGCCGAGGTGGCGCAACTGGTCGTCGTCAACGAGTCGCCACTGGTGCGGCGCACGATACGCCAGGAACGGCTGGCCGAACGTTACGGCGTGATCGTCGTCGGCCTGCGCCCACGCACGAAACTCGGCGGCTGGGAACGGCAGAGCCTGGCTGACCGCATCGTGCGAGGCGGGGACATTCTGTTGCTGCAGGGCAAGAACGACGACATTGCGCGCATACAGCGGGACGGCCTGGGCTTGTTGCTCGATTCCCGCTATGTTTTGCCGCGCCAGGACAAGGCCTGGATCGCGCTCGCCGTGATGGCTGCCGTGGTCGTGCTCGCTGCGACAAAAACCTTGCCGATTGCTCTGGCGGCGCTGGCGGGCGTGATCGTATTGCTGCTGGCGCGTTGTGTGTCCTGGCAGGACGTGGCGCATTCCCTTTCGGTCAAGGTCATCTTGCTGGTTGCCTCGAGTCTGGCGCTGGGTGATGCGCTCAGTGTCACCGGCGCCACGGCCTGGGGCGCACAACAGCTCGCCGGCCTGACCGGCACCCTCGGCCCGAACTGGCTGCTGGTGTTGCTGATGGGCCTGATGGGACTCTTGACGAACTTCGTGTCCAACAATGCGGCGGCGGCCATTGGTACCCCGTTGGGGGTCGAACTGGCGCGCTCTCTGGGCATTGATCCCGAGCCTTTCGTGCTGGCTGTCCTGTTCGGCTGCAACCTGTGTTATCTCACGCCCATGGGGTACCAGACCAACTTGCTGGTGATGAACGCGGGCGGCTACCGGTTTGGTGATTTTGTGCGGGTCGGCACACCGCTGTTCCTGATCATGTGGGCCGGTCTGTCGTACGGATTGATCTGGCAGTACGGCCTGTAGCGGTTGTCTGGCCGGCAAGTAGGCCGCGGCGCGGCACATTGCGGGCGGTCGGACATCCCCCATGCGGGTGTTGACTGCAATCGGGTCTGGTCGCAACAATGGGCCTCAAGGGTCGGTCCACCGCCATGTGCGCAGCGGCGTGACCGTGCTCTTGCAAGTCGCATCGCAAAGTGTCGATGCGTCGTGTGTGTACAGATCGTCCGTGAAGCGCGCATCCGTTGGGGCAATGGCATGGCACAAGCCGGCACGCATGGTTCGAAGGTGGTTCGCCGCCTCGCCGCAATCGCGTTTGCCGATGTAGCGGGTTTCAGCCGCATGATGGAGCGCGATGATGTGCGCACCATCGGCGAGTGGATGACCCTGCGCCAGCAATTGCTGGAGCCCAAGATCCGGGAGCACAACGGCCAGTTGCTGCAAATCATGGGCGACGGCTTGATGATCGAGTTTCAAAGCGTCGTGGACGCAGTGCGTTGGGCCGACGACGTTCAGCGCGCGATCGCCCAGACACCGATCGATGAGGCCGAAAACTCCTTGCAGATGCGGGTCGGCATCAATGTGGAGGACGTGATCGTCGACGGTGAAAATATCCACGGCGACGGTGTCAACATTGCTGCACGCATCCAACAGCTGGCCAGCGCGGGCGAGATTGTCATGACGGCTGCCGTGCGCGAGTATGTGTGGAACAAGCTGGGTGTGGTGCTCACCGACCTGGGCGAGCGCCAACTGAAGAACATCAGTCGGCCAATCCGGCTCTACCGCCTGGAGCGGGTCGAAGAAGATGTGACGAGCCGGCGCATGGTGCAACCCCACTTGAGTTGGAACAATCGGCCGTCGATTGCCGTCTTGCCGTTTCGCAACGGCAGCGGCGTCGCGTCCGATGCCTATTTCGGTGAAGGCATTACCGAGGACATCATTGGTGCCCTGGCGGTGAATCGTTCGCTGCTGGTCATCGCGCGCAACTCCACATTGCAGTACCGTAACCGCCTGGCCGACATACCCCAGATCGCCGCCGAACTGGGTGTGCGATATGTGCTCAACGGCAGCGTGCGCCGTCAGCACGACGCGCTGCGTATCACGGTGGAACTCAACGACGCGGGCCATAACCGCATCATCTGGGCCGAACGTTTCGATGGTTCCGTCGGCGAGCTGTTTGCGTTTCAGGATCGCATCGCCGCCAGTGTCGTCGGGGCGATCGAGCCGCGCCTTCTCGAGGTGGAGTCAGCCCGGGTGCGCAGCAAGCCCACCGAGAGTCTGGACGCCTACGACTGCGTGTTGCGGGCCATGGCCTTCAACAACAGTGACCAGGAGGCCGAGTTCCTGGCAGCAGGTGCGTTGCTGGACCGGGCCATCGCGCTTGATCCCGACTATGCCCAGGCGCATGCGTACAAGGCGTGGTGGTATGTTTTGTTGTTGGGCGAATGGCGTGACAAGGCAGACAAGAGCGCACCAGACGCTGCCGTGATTGCCGCGCACCGGGCCCTGGCGCTTGATCCAGCCGATGCCTTCGTCATTGCGGTGGCTGCCCATGTGGAAGCTTTTTTGCGTCAGCAGCCCGAGTCGGCTGTCGAGATGTTTGAACGTTCCTTGCTGGCCAACAAGAATTCGGCGTTCGCCTGGGGATTGAGCGCGGTGACTTGCTGCTACCTGGGCCAACCCGACGCCGCGCTCGAGCGCCTGCGCAACGCCTGGCGCCTGAGCCCGTTCGATCCGATGGCGTTTTTTTTCTGGGGCGTCGCCGGGTTGGCCGAACTGCTGGCGCAACGGTATGACCAGGCCCTGGTGTGGTTGCTCAAGGCACACCGGGACCACCCCGGGCACTTCGCCTGCATCCGCAACCTGTGTATCTGCCACGCCCTGATGGGTCACGCAGACGAGGCTCGAGCACTGGCAGGCGAACTGCTGGCGCGCGACCCGGGCTTTCGGATATCTGAATTTGCGGCACGTTATCCGCTTCGGCGCGCCGCCGATCTCGCGCTTCTGGTTGACGGCTTGCGGGCAGCAGGGCTGCCCGAGTGAGCCGCATCTGACCGCAGCCCGGGTCTGATCACCGAACGGACGCTGTTGCACATGGGAGGATTTATGGGATACGGCTACGGATATGGCTACGGTTATGGATACGGCTACGGGTATGGTTACGGAGGCGACGGCGGAGGCTCGGGTGGTGCCCTGCGCAACATGCCCGCCGAACTGGCGCCCAAGCCATGGGTGTTGGATTACACACCCGATGGCACCGGGGTGCCGGCGCTGCCGCAGTGGATGGTGCCAGATCTGCAAGCGGCGTATCCGGTGGCACTGTGGGATCCACCGCTGCTCGCCACTTTGGCTGCGAATCAGTTCGCCGCCAAAGAGTCCGAATGGCAAGCGATCGACGCCGATCTCGAGGATATCGGCTATCCAAAACATCTGGAATGGATGCAAGCCAACGAGTGGCGAACCGCAACGGGCGCAGCTGCCGACGATGTGATCAAGGGCGAAATCTACAACCTGCTGGCGCAGATGGCAGACGATCGCGACAGATACATGCCCGAGATCATGGCGCAAGCCGACGCGGCCCCGGTCTATTGGCTGCAGTTGCTCAATCTGGGTGCCGGCGAAAAGCCGTACACGACGGCAATGATCAGCTATGCGCAACGCATCGGCGAGGCCGTCGCCCTGCATTACAAATACGTCTACCAACGCGCACGACCGTCAGCCTTGTGTCCAGGGCTGCTGGTCCCGTTCGGGCCACCCCGTCACCCAGCCTTTCCCAGTGGTCACGCGCTGACATCGCATCTCACCAGCGGCCTCTTGCGCAAGATCGCGTCGATCGACACCAACAAGGGCCGAGAGCTGGACTGGCTGGCCGGGCGTGTTGCCAAGAACCGGGAACGGGCTGGCTTGCACTATCCATCCGATAGCGTTGCTGGCATGCTGCTCGCGCAGCGTCTGGTTGAGCGCTTGTTCGCAGACGATGCCACCGCGATCGTCAACCCGCTGTTTAGATCAAAAACACCGTACGATCCCTGTGCCGCCCCGGCGGAGCCTGCGCCCGGGCTGTTTGAACGGGCGCAGTTCGAGTGGCTCAACCTCGGCCCTGTTTAGTCTCCGGTGGACATGTAGCGGGGCTGCGGCCCGGCGACCTTGGCGGCATGTCAGGTTGACACGATCGTCAGGCCCAGGTTGTTGTCAAATGCCACCAGCCGGGCTACCGGCCCCGGTTCAGTGGCGCAGGGATAAGCCGTTGCGGGATCGATATTGGCGCGGTCGAGCGGGCAACTCGCGGCGGCCAGTACCACATAGCGGCCAGCTTGGATTGGCTGCCAGACAATGGCTGGAAACTGGAGTTGGCCCGGGACCGTTTCGTCGTGGCCTGGTACCGACCCAGTGACGTTGCCCGCGAGAACCCATTGAGGACCGGGAAACGCGGGAATCCCGCTTGCAGCCGGAAGCGGCGCGCACCAGACCTGAATGACAGTAGATCCCGCCTCATCGGCGCCGCGGTTCTGGACTGTCACTTTGATCCTTTGTCGCCCGAAAGCGTTCGGATTCTCCCGCTGGACGTCGATCGCACCGGACGCTGAAAACCAGGATGTGCCGAGCAGATCCACCGGGGTATAGGGTCCATCCCATGCCTCACGCTGGTCCTCGATCTGCAGATCCACCTGGGGCGATCCGCCATGCAGTCCTTCCAGGCCAATGATGGGTGAATTTGGCAATGGCCTGCCGTACAGGCCTTGGCGTTCGAACGCCCACTGGATCACCTTGTTGGTCGTGCCGCCGATATAACCACCGGGTCCTGGTTGTCCACTGGTGGCGCAATCAACGCTGCGCATGGCATGGACAAACATCTGCACGCTGGCACATGGGGACACATTCGCCGGTCCCAGCGAGGCCAGCGTACGCATGATCAGGTAGGAGACATAGTTCGACGCCTGCTCGCGCTCGACGCGCGCCGGAATCTCGATGCCGGCCAGACTGGTCTTCTGGCAGTCGCCACCCAGTGCGCGGTAGAGGCGAAACAACGAGGTCGACATCAACTGCTCGCTGCGGTAGCCGTGGGGTGGGTCCACGCCGCTGACGGTTTCGGTCCAGCTCCAGCCCTTCTGCACGTCGCGGTCGTGACGCCGCGGTATGTGAATCCACGGAAAGGTGACATAGCGCCATGCGCCACTGTTGTCTGCTGCGCCTGTGTTGTCGCGGGCCAAGGCCGACACGGGATCGCATTCGATGGCGGCAAGCGCGTCACCCACGCTGTGGGCAAACGGTAGTTCCAGTGTGCCCGTGGCGCCGGCTATCAATGCGTGGCCGAATTCATGCCAGCACCAACGTGGATCGATCGCCACGCCGAGCGGGTGCCGCTCGGCAGCTGAGGGCATGTTGGCGGGCAGTCGACCGGCAGTCATGGACAGGTCACCCAGCGCAAAGCGTAACTCCAGTCGACGCACCGGGACCGGATCGGGGCCGGATACTTCGGGCACGCTGATGGCCCAGCGCACCTGGGCGTTGATCGTGCGGCCATCCCCGTAGCCTGGCAGGATGCCGGCGCGGTAGTGAATGTCCAGCGGCAGGGATACGAAACGCAGCAAGTCGCCCGGTATCAGTCCATTGCCGCGGATACGCCGGAACAGGGATTGGCCATGGAAGAACGCACTGACGGCCGTGAATTCGTTGCTCCGGACGGTTGCATTGCTGGTTTCGGGTACCAGTTTCGGTGTGCCCTCGGCTATTGGCGGATCAATGAGCCGAACGTGCCTCACCCGGACTTCCCCATCCGCCAGTTGGACTTTCCCGGCACTCGATGGCAAGTTGCCCCAGAGTTCAGTCTCACGCGCCGGATCCAGTTGGTCGCTGGGCAGGCTCGGTCGGTTTTCCCAGTAGCTACTGGCACCTTGCCGGCTGAACGGGTCCTGCTTCAGCACCTGGGCCTGTGCATTGGCGAACGCGATCAACGGCTGCTTGAAGACAGACATCGTCACGATGTCGCTCGCGGCAAAGTCAAGACGGGTGGTCAATCGATGGCTGGATGCGTCCAACTGGGTGCTTTCACCTCCTGCGCTTGCTGGCAGGGCGGTCGTGGCCCGCAGCTCCACGCGCATGGCCACGTCGGCGTCATTCTGTACGTCTGGCAGCAGAGCCCATCCGATGTCCATAAGCGTGTTGTCCGGGGGCAGGCCTTGTTTCATCAGGGCCAACATGCTTGTCATCAGGTCTCGATTGAAGGCACCTGTGAGCGCAAGCGCGGCGGGAGTCGCCTTGAATGACGGAACAGTCGACACCACGCCGGTGATGCGCACGAGGACCGGCCCCGCGGCCGAGCCCCGGACCTGCGCCAGAATGCGCAGGCCTTGCCCGCCGAATAGCGTGACTGTTTTCCAACTGGTCAATCCTGCAAGCAGGATGAGCGTGCTGTCGACTACGGGCGGTGTAGCGCTGCCATATGGCGCGGCGGTGAAATCAAACCGATTCAGCCAGTAGGAATGACTCAGTTCGCCGTTGGTGCCCAGCCATCGCAGTCGCAACGCGTCGGCGTCGGGGGCGCCGGGTATCAATCCGTTCAGCAACTCGTCGTCTATTTCCAGTTTGGAGTTGACCGCGGTCAGGTAGTCATAGGCGAGCGCGAAATATCCGCTGATATCGGTCGGTGGCGTCGGCAATTTGACTTCGTATGGATAGTCCAGATGCTGCACCTGAACGGATCGCGACGGATCTCCACTGCGATCGACCCGCACCAGCGGGTTGTCGGCACACCAAGGCGGGTCGATCGCATGCTCCGGCGCTCCAACCGTTTCGCTTGAGGTTGCCATGATGTCCTCCCTGGCGGCAGGCAATAGCAAACGTGCCTGCCCACTGCATCAAACATCTTATGCCTGCCGGGCGCTTTTTGCCAATCCTCCGATCAGGGGAAGCTGATGACGGTCAGCAGGCATGTCGGGCCGGCGGTCGTGCGCCCGTCGGACTTAGAGCGCGTACAGCTTCGCGCCGTGCTTGTCGCCCCACAACGCGATCTGCGCAGTCGTGCCGGCGTGTTCCAGCAGCGCTGCGCCAGTCCGCAGATAACCAAGGGCGACGCAGGCGCCCGCCTTCGGGCTCCAGCCAGCGGAGGAAATCTCGCCTACCGGCGCGCCGTCCAGCAGGATCGTTTCCCCGCCCCAGGCGTAAATCGTCGGGTCGTCCAGTACCAGGCGGACCAATTTCTTGCGTAGCGGCTGGCCCTGACGATCGCGCAATGCCTGCTGGCCAATGAAGGGTGTGCCTTTGTTCAGCTTGACGGCAAACATCATGTTGGCCTCGAACGGCGTCTCGTCCGGGCCGATCTCGGCGCCCCAGGCGCGTCGGCCCATTTCGATGCGCAGTGCATCGAGTGCGTAGTAACCGGCATCGACCAGACCCAGGTCAGTGCCCGCCTCGTTCAAGCTCTGGTAGGCGTGGCGCATCATCTCCACCGGTACATACAACTCGTAGCCGGGGCCGCCAACGTAACTCATGCGTGCCGCGCGCACGCGGGCAAAACCCAGGTCGATCAACCGGGTCCAGGAGAACTTCAGCGGATCATCGGCAAACGCGTTGTTGCTGACCCTAGAGAGCAAGGCCTGCGCATTCGGGCCCATGACGGACAACACGCCATACTGTGCCGAAACGTCGGTCAGGATGGCATGTTCCGTAGGCGCGATATGGCGCGAGATCCAGTCGAAGTCGCGTGTGGTCTGGCCCGATCCGGTGACGATCAGGAATCGATCACCGAAGTGGTCCGGCTTTTGCCGGATGATGGTCAGGTCGCTCTCGAAACCACCGCGCTCGTTGAGCATCGCGGTATAGACCATCTTGCCGATCGGAATGTCGATCTCATTGGCACACAGGCGCTGCAACACGGCCAGTGCGTCGTGGCCTTGCAGTTGCAGCTTGGAAAACGAACTCTGGTCATAGACCGCGACCGTTTCACGCGTGGCGCGCTGCTCAGCGATCACCATCGGCAACCAACCGGGTTTGCCCAGGGTGTGCGCCGGCGCGTCGGCACCGTCGGGGCGGAAGTAGTTGGCGCGCTCCCAGCCATTCTTGCTGCCGAACTCCGCCCCTTTGGCAAGCAAGCTGTCGTACAGCGGCGAGGTGCGCAGCGGCCGCGCGGTTTCCAGTTCCTGGCGTGGCCAGCGCATCGCGTAATGCAGGCCCAGCGTCTCGGCCGTGCGTTCGAACAAGGCCTTGCGGTTGCCGGTGAAAGCGGCAAAGCGGCGAATGTCGACATCCCACAGATCGGAGCTCGGCTCGCCCTGGATGATCCATTCGGCGATCAGGCGCCCGGCGCCACCCGAGTTCGCGATACCGGCTGAATTGAATCCGGCGCAGACAAAGTAATTGCGCAACTCCGGCGCCTCGCCCAGGATGAAATTGCCGTCCGGTGTGAAGCTCTCCGGTCCGTTGAGCAGCATCTTGATCTCGGCCGTCTCCAGGCAGGGTGTGCGATGGATGGCGTTGGTCATCAACGGCTCGAACTGGTCCCAGTCCTCGTCCAGCAATTCGAACTGGAAGGTGGCGGGAATCGGGTCAACCTTCCAGGGCTTGGCCACCGGCTCGAAGCCGCCCATGACCAGGCCGCCGACCTCTTCCTTGTAGTAGATGAAACCGTCGGGGTCGCGCAGCACTGGCATCATCGGCGTGACGCCCTCGATCTTGCCGGTCACGACATAGAAGTGCTCAGCCGAATACAGCGGCACGTTCACGCCTGCCAGACGGCCGAACTGGCGCGCCCATTGCCCGGCGCAGTTGACGACGACTTCGCAGCGAATGTCACCCTGCGCCGTACGTACGCCTACGGCCTTGCCGTTGTCGATGATGACGCCCGTCACCTCGATGCCTTCGTGAATTTTCACGCCGCGATTGCGTGCGCCCTTGGCCAGCGACATGCACAGGTCGGCCGGATTTGCCTTGCCATCGCCCGGCAGCCAGATACCGCCCTGCAGGTCGTCGGTGCGCATGATGGGCACGCGCTCGCCAATCTCCTTGCAGTCGATCAGATGGCATTCGACGCCGAAGCTGTTGGCCATCGCAAGCTGCTTCTTGAGCACCTGCAACCGTTCGGGCGTGCGTGCAACGTTCACGCTGCCGCATTGTTTCCAGCCGGTGGCAAGACCGGTCTCGACCTCCAGCGTACTGTACAACTCGATGCCGTATTTGCTCATCACCGCCATGTTGCGGTTGGGCCGCAGCTGCCCCACCAGCCCCGCCGCATGCCAGGTCGTGCCGCTGGTGAGCTTGCCCTGCTCGAGCAAAACCACGTCGGTCCTGCCCGCGCGCGCCAGATGGTAGGCGGTGGAGCAACCGGCAATGCCGCCGCCGACGATGACGATTTGTGCTTGACTTGGCAATCCCATGATCAATCTCCGAGTGACCAGCCTGGCTGGATGTGGATGTCCTGACGCTTCAGCCCATGCGCAAGGCCATGACGCCCGACACGATGACGCAGGTGCCGACAATCCGTCGTGTCGTTAGCACCTCCTTGAGCAACCAGATGCCGAGAAAGGCTGCGAACAGCACCGAGGTTTCGCGCAACGCGGCCACGGTAGCGACCGGCGCCTGTGTCATGGCCCACAACGCGATGCCGTAGGAGCCGATCGATGCCAGCGCACCGCACAGGCCGATCGGCCAGCGCCTGCGGATGTAAGGGCCGACGGCCCAGTTGCGGCGGGCAAAGACAACCAGCGCAAATGGCCATCCGTCGAGCAGAAACAACGCGGCCACGTATTGCATCGCATTGCCAGTGGCGCGCACACCCAGCGCGTCGACGACGGTATAGGTCGCGATGATCACGGCGTTGACCAGTGCGAATCGCACCGCCTTGGGCGAATCGAACGCGTGCCGACCCAGACCCAGCGTCAGCACCCCGGCGCTGACTGCGACCACACCGGCCCAGGACAGGGCCGACAGTGTTTCGCCCAAGGTGATCGACGCCGACAAGGCGACCAAAAGTGGCGCCGTGCCGCGCATCAACGGATAGGTAAGGCCCAGGTCGCCATGTTCGTAGGCGCCGGACAGCGCAACGTAGTAGCCGATATGGATGACGATCGATGCGACGATGAAAGGCCATGCGTCGGCCGGTGGCCATCCCACCAGCATCACCAGCGGAACCGCGAGAAACGAGGCCAGCAGGTTGATCAAGGCCGTGTCAAGCGCCTTGTCGGTGCTCGATTTCACCAATGCGTTCCAGCTCGCGTGCAGCAGCGCGCCGAACAGCACCGCCAGGACCACCGGCCAGGTCAGTTCCACCGTGTCTGCACTCCCGCGTTGGTGACCGGTGTGTCGCGCACCGCTTCAGGTCCAGGGCAGCGAATAGGTCTTGATGTTGGTGAAGCTCTTGATGGCTTCCTGCACGCCTTCCTTGTAGCCCAGGCCGGAATCCTTGATGCCACCAAACGGCGTGAGCTCCAGCCGGTAACCCGGCACCTCGCGCACGTTGACGGAGCCCACCTCGAGCTCGCTGACAAAACGGGTGATGTAGTCGAGCCGGTTCGTGCACACGCCGCTGGACAAGCCGTAGGCGGTGCCGTTGGACATGCGGATTGCCTCGTCGATGTCCTTGAAGCGGATGATGGGCGAAACCGGTCCGAAGGTCTCTTCCAGTACCAGCAGCATCTCCGGACGGACCTGGTCCACCACGGTGGGTGAATACAGTGCGCCCTGGCGTATGTTGCCGACCAGCAGTTTGGCACCCTGTGCCACTGCCTCGTTGACGCGCGACTCAAAAAACATGGCCGCCTGCTCATCGATCACGGTGCCCATGTTCACATCGCGGTCGCTCGGGTCGCCGTAGCTCCAGGCGCGGGTCTTGGCCACCACCTGTTCGACGAACTGGTCGGCGACCGCCTGGTGCACCAGCATGCGTTTGACCGCGGTGCAGCGCTGGCCCGAATTCTTGTACGACCCCGCCACTGCCAGCGACGAGGCTTCGTCGATGTCGGCGTCTTCCATGACGATGAGCGGGTCGTTGCCACCGAGCTCCAGCACCATGCGCCGGTAACCGGCTTTGGAGGCGATGTATTTTCCGATGGCCACGCCACCGGTGAAGGTGACCAGTTCCACATGTTCGTTGGTGATCAGCTCGTCGGCGATCTCGCGCGGGTCACCGGTCAATACGCTGAACATCTCCGGCGGCAGGCCGGCCTCGTACAGGATGTCGGCCAGCAGAAGGGCCGAGAACGGCACTTTTTCGGACGGTTTGAGCACCATGCGGTTGTTCGTGGCGATGCTCGGGATGACCTTGTGCGCCACCTGGTTCATCGGATGATTGAACGGCGTGATCGCGCTGATTACGCCCAGCAGAGGCGCGCGTTGCGTGAAGACACGGCGCTTCTTGCCGTGGTGCGTCAGGTCGCAGCTGAAGATCTGCCCGTCGTCCTTGAGCACCTCGGTGGCGCCGAACAGAAACACGTCGCTGACGCGGCCAGCCTCGTAGACCGCATCCTTCCAGCACAGGCCGGCTTCGGCGGTAATCAGTGCGGCCACTTCGTCCAGGCGCCGGGTGCTGATGGCGGCGGCCCGGTTCAGGATCGCGGCACGTTCGAATCGGGTCAGCGTGGGTTTGTAGGCATGCGCCCGGGCGAACGACGAGCGCACCTCGTCCAGCGTGGCCTTTGGCACCGTGCCGATGCTGGCGCCGGTAAACGGATTGGTCACGGTGATGACGCGATCGCCGCTGCGTTCGGCGCCGACCTTGGCGCCGTTCAGCCGCATCGCGTTCAGCTGGTTGTCGAGGATGAACTGTTCGATCATGCTGCCACTTCTTGCGCTGTTCATTGCGCGAAATTCAAGGCCAGGTCAAAGGCGTCGAAGTTGCGCAAGCGGCGATTGCGGTCCAGCCCTGGTAGGGGCCGGTTCAGAATCAGCGGTACCCGTTGTTCGCTGATGCCGCCGTGTGAACGCAGCGGCACTTCGAGCGCCGTCAGGTCATGCCGCGCCGCACTAGTGCCGATGACAGTGAACCGTTCGGACACCACGACCAGGTCGCCGATGCGGTCCGCCGGCAGCTCAAACCGCTCTGCCGCCTGTTCGCGGGTCAACACCACTTCCATGCCTTTGACCTTTGACAGCCGCGCGCGGGCCGCTTCGATGTCGCAGTCCTTGGGCAGGTACACGGTGGCAAACGAGCCAAGCGCGCCGTGGTGCACCACGTACGGGTCGGTGATCGGCAAAATGACCCGTGCCAGCTTTTCGCCCAGCCAGGCGTCGAACCAGTCCTGCAGGTAGATCACGTCCGGCGTGCCGTCCATCGCCACCTTGGCGTTCATGCCATGGTCGGCCGTCAGCGCGATCACGCAGCCCATGGACTCGAGTTGCCCGAGATAGCCGTCCATCATGGTGTAGAAGGCGTTGGCCCCCGCAGTGCCGGGCGCGTGTTTGTGCTGGATGTAGTCGGTGGTCGACAGATACATCACGTCGGGCTTGCGCGTTTCCATCAGTTTGACGCCGGCGGCGAACACGAACTCCGACAGGTCGGCGCTGTAGACGCTGGGCACCGGTTTGCCCACCAGCTCCAGCACGTTTTCGATGCCGTTTTCCTGCAGTGTGACCTGATCGGATTTTTCGGATGAGAAGCAGATGCCTTTCATCTTGTGGCCGAGCAAGGCGCGCAGCTTGTCCTTGGCGGTGATGACGGCAACCGATTTGCCGGCGTCGGCCAGCGCGGCCAGCAAGGTGGGTGCGCGCAGCCACTTAGCGTCGTTCATCATCACCTCGGTGCCGGTGGCGGTGTCGTACAGGTAGTTGCCGCAGATGCCGTGCACGCTGGGGGGCACGCCAGTGACGATGGACAGGTTGTTCGGGTTCGTGAAGCTGGGCACGACGCAATCGGCGATCAGGCCCGAACCCAGCGCCAGTGTCTTCTTCAGCCACGGCATGTGGCCGGTGGCCACTGCCTGGGCAAGGTAGTCGGGTTCGCAGCCGTCGACGCAGACGACGACGGTGGGGGACTTGGGCAACTGGTATTGGCGCGAATTGACGTTCAGCATGGGTTCTCTCTCAGGATGCGTGGGCGGATGGTTCGGCTTGGCGGCGCAAGCTGTCGTTCTCGATAGTGCGATCGCGGCTGTGCATGGCGTGTTCGAACAGCGCGCGCCCGGCGACTTCCGGGTCGCCGGACTTGATGGCTTCCAGAATGGCCCAATGCGCATGCGCGGATTCCGGCAGCACGTTTTGGCCGGCCAGGTTCAGGCGCCGGAACAGGGAGATTTCCTTGACCAGCTTGCGGTAGATCGTGGCCAGCTTGCGGTTGCCGGCCAACTCGACCAGGCGGTCGTGGAACTGCAGATTGAGCAGGTGGTAGGCATGGGAGTCGCGGGCCTTAACCGCGTCTTCCATGGCAATCACGATCGCTTCGGTTTCCTGCTGCTGCTGCGCAGTCATGTTGGCCGCCAGTCGACGTCCGACCAGCTCTTCCATCGTCGCGCGCAACTCGAAGATCTCGATAGCCTCGTCAATCGGAATGTCGCGCACGAATACGCCGCGGTTTTTCTCCGTGCGTACCAGGCCGGCTTCGTCCAGCATGCGGAAAGCTTCGCGCACCGGGCCGCGCGAAACGCCCAGCTTGAGCGCCAGCGCGGCTTCGTTGAGTTTGCTGCCAGGCACGTATTCGCCGGCCAATATCGCGCGCTCCACTTCCTGCTGGACCGCCATGGTCAGCGAATTGGTCTGCAACAAGGTGATGGTGGTGGGGCCGGTCGCCGTCATGGGCCGATTGAAGCACATTGAATAAAATTGTCAACAATTTACAAAAAACAATTGACAAACCAAAGGGGCAAATTCCACAATGCCCTGAAGCTGACGCCTGATTCGGCGCCGCAGCCACCGCATTATTGAAGGATCCGACCCATGGACAGGGACAAAATTCTGCTCACGCCCGGACCATTGACGACCAGCTTGCGCACCAAGCTTGCCATGTTGCGCGATTGGGGCTCATGGGACGCCGATTTCAATGCAGTCACGGCGCGCCTGCGGGCCAGCCTGCTGCACATTGTCCATGGCGAGGACACCCATGTTGTGGTTCCCCTGCAAGGCAGCGGCACCTTCAGCGTCGAGGCGGCAGTGGCCACGATCGTGCCGCGCGACGGCCATGTGCTGGTGCTCGATAACGGCGCCTATTGCAAGCGCGCGACCCGCTTGACCCAGATGATGGGGCGGCGCTGCACCACGCTGGCATTCGACGAGGCGCAGCCGGTGTCACCCGAGACGCTGGAGGCCAAGCTGCGCGACGACGCGAGCATCACCCATGTGGTTTTGATCCACTGCGAAACCGGCGCCGGTGTGCTCAACCCCCTGCAAGCGGTCGCCGATGTCTGCGAGCGCCATGCCAAGGGCCTGATCGTCGACGCCATGAGTTCGTTTGGTGCATTGGACATCGACGCACGCAAGGTCCACTTCGATGCGCTCATTGCCGCCAGCGGCAAGTGCCTGGAAGGTGTTCCGGGTATGGGCTTTGTGTTCATCCGTAAGGCGATCCTGCAGGCTTGCGCCGGCAACAGCCAGTCGCTGGCGATGGACTTGCACGACCAGTACGTCTACATGGAGAAGACCACGCAGTGGCGCTTCACACCACCTACCCATGTGGTGGTGGCGCTGGCCGAGGCGGTGGCGCAATTCGAGGAACAAGGCGGTCAGGTGGCCCGACTGGCGCGTTACACCGCCAATTGCGAGACGCTGGTGCAGGGCATGGCCGCTCTGGGATTCAAACCCTTCCTGGATCCGGCGGTCCAGGCGCCGATCATCGTCACCTTTCATGCGCCGAATCACCTGAACTACGAATTCAAGCGTTTCTATGAAGCGGCCAAGGCCTATGGGTTTGTCTTGTACCCCGGCAAACTGACCCAGATCGAGACCTTTCGAGTGGGTTGCATCGGCGCAATCGGGCCCAACGAAATGCGCCAGGCGGTGCAAGCCATCGGCTGGGCGATGCGCGACATGGGCATTGCGGTGACGTAGTTTGCGCAATCCATGGGTTGGCCCATTGACTCTGATCCAGTGGAGTTTCAAAATGGAGCCAGAATCCATTTTGAATCCATTATGGCCAATATTTCTATCAAAGACGTGCCCGATCAATGGGCGCAAACGCTGCGCCAGCGCGCCGCACGCAATCACAGGTCATTGCAGGGCGAGCTCATGGCCATCCTGGAGCAGGCTATTCAGGAGCCGGTTGCAGCGGCAGGTCGAGCGGGCGCATCGCAGTCCATAGGCCCAGGCGCATCCGTTGTGGGTGTGGATCGTCTCGGCCATGCCATCGTTCGCAACGGCTGGAAAACGGTGGAACAAGTCGTCGCGGAGTTGCGTCAGAAATTCCCCGAGCCGATTGCCAACCAGATGTCCAGCATCGACATCATCCGGCAAGAGCGCGACAGCCGATAAGCCGAGAGTGGAAGTCCTAGTCCCCAACCCGGGCGCCGCGATGCCGACCTTGCATGTGGTCGAGCCGCCCGGTCAGTACCATTTGCGTCCGCCGCTCGTGATCGACTGCAGCGCCTTGGCTGGAATCCTGTTTCGGGAGCCTTGGCAGGAGCAGGCGCGCCAACGCATCGAAGGCCGGTCCCTGCATGCGCCGCACCTGTTGCAGGCTGAGATCAGCAGTCTTGCCGTCAAAAAGCTGCGTCGTGGCGAAGTCCATGCTGCTGACGGCTTGAGCATGTTGTCGGAAATGGCGATTGACCTGTACCGCATCGAGCCCCAAGCCGTCACGGCCCTGGCAATGCAGTACCAACTATCGGCCTATGACGCCGCGTATTTGTGGCTGGCTGCAGAGCTCAAGGCGCCACTGGCCACGTTCGACGACAAGCTGGTGGCTGCCGCCAGAATTCACCTCGCCGGACTGGCCTGAGTCAGCCACTTCATATCAAAATGACCGCAGGAACCCGCGCGCTGAGTTTCGGCGCTTTCTCCACCTTGATGCTGATCGCCTTGATGATGGGCGCAAACCATGTTGCGGCGCGGGTCGCATTCAACAACGGCGTCGATGTGGCCACCGCCGTGGTGTTCCGCAGTGGCGTCACCACGCTGGTCATCGTTGCGTTGTTGTTCATCCAGCGCGTGCCGATTGTTTTCAATGCGCGTCAACGGCGTTTTCTGCCCGTCATCGGCCTGCTGGTGGGGGTACAGAGTCTGTGCCTGTATTCGTCGGTGGCACGCCTGCCGGTGGCGCTGGCCCTGTTGGCCTTCAACACCTATCCGTTGTGGACGGCCCTGTGGGCGGCACTGATCTATCGCAAACCACCTGAACGCGCCGTGCTGCTGGCGATGCCGGTGATCCTGTTTGGCCTGGCCCTGGCGCTCGACGTTCTGGGCGCGGCATCTGGACTGGGTGCGGCCGACCAGTGGAGCCGCATCGGCGTCGGCGTTGTGTTCGCATTGGCGGCCGGGGCGACGTTTGGTGCTGCGCTGGTATTCACGCAGTACGAGGTCGCCGATGTCGATGGCCGGGTGCGCACCGCCACCACACTCGGACTGGCCGGACTGATCGCGCTGGCCAGCGTGACCGTGCAGGGCGGCTTTCATTTCCCGACTGCGGTCGCTGGCTGGTGGGGCCTTGCCGCATTGACTTTCCTGTATGGCACTGCGTTCACCATCATGTTCACCGTGTTGCCACGCCTGGGGGTGGTCGGCAATTCGGCCATCATGAATGTCGAGCCGGTGTTCGCGCTGGTGCTGGCCTGGCTGATCCTGGGGCAGGCCATTGCGCCGGTGCAGATCGCCGGCGCCTTGCTGGTGGTGGGTGCCGTGATGACGCTGGGTTTGCGCCGGCGCGTCTGAATTCGAAATTCCTGCGTCAGAATGGCAAGCTTTGCAATCCATGCGCGACTTGATTGCGCATAAGGCCGTCGGTACACGCACTCCAAGGAGCAACATGGCATCGAAAAACAAGTCCCGCGGTGACGTTCACCCAGCAGTCAGCGCGGTCAAGCTCTCAGGCGCGTCCAAGGTCAAGGTCGCGGTCAGCGACATCGACGGCGTGCTGCGTGGCAAGTATCTGCACATTGACAAGTTTCTCGGTGCCGCCGAGCCTCACCCCGCAGGCGGCTTCGGCTTTTGTGACGTAGTACTGGGCTGGGACATGATGGATGTCACCTACGACAACACCACCGCCACCGGCTGGCAACATGGTTTTCCGGATGCCTTGGCGCGGCTGGATCTGAACACCGCACGATACGTGCCGTGGGATGCCAATGTGCCGTTTTTCCTGGGCGAGTTTGTCAACGCAGACGGCACGGCCCATGCGCAATGCCCGCGCCAGGCCCTCAAGCGGGTACTCAAGCGCGCCGAGAAGATGGGCTTCCAGGTCATGACCGGCATGGAGTTCGAGTGGTTCAACTTTCTCGAGACGCCGGAAAGCTGGGCCGCCAAGAAAGGTGTTGCGCCGCAAACGCTGACGCCCGGCATGTTCGGCTATTCGCTCCTGCGCATGAACCAGCACCGTGAATTCTTCAATGCGCTGATGGACCAGATGCTGGCGTTCAAGGTGCCGATCGAAGGCCTGCACACCGAGACCGGCCCTGGCGTATACGAGGCGGCGATCGGGTTCTCCGAAGCCCTGGAGCAGGCGGACCGGGCCATATTGTTCAAGACCGGCGCCAAGGAGATCGGTGCGCGCTTTGGCATCATGCCCAGCTTCATGGCCAAGCCGCACCACGGCCTGCCGGGTTGCAGCGGGCATATCCACCAGAGCCTGTCGGATGGCAAGAACAACCTGTTCTTCGATGCCAAGGCCCCGCGCAAGATGAGCAAGTTGTTCGAGAGTTACCTCGCCGGGCAGGTCGCCCACATGATGGATTTCGCGCCGATGATCTGGCCCACCATCAACAGCTACAAGCGCCTGGTTGACGGTTACTGGGCGCCGGTCAAGCCGACCTGGGGCATCGACAACCGCACCGCCAGTTTCCGCGTGATCGCGGGCAGCCCCAAGGCGACACGACTGGAGACGCGCTGCCCGGGAGCGGACGTCAATCCCTACCTGGCAATGGCCGCCGTCATTGCGGCCGGTCTGGACGGTGTCGAAAAAGGCCTCAAGCTGACCGCGCCGCCGATCACCGGCACCAATGTCGGAGCCGAAAACATTCCGCGCGCGCCCCGCACGTTGAACGAGACCAATCGTGTCTTCCAGCAGTCCGCAGTGGCGCGCGACTGGCTCGGCGATGGCTTTGTAGACCACTTCTCTGCCACGCGTGACTGGGAGTGGCGCCAGTGGCTTGACGCCGTGACCGACTGGGAGATGAAGCGTTATTTTGAGATCATCTGAGACTTTGTGTGCCGGACCAAGATTTGCGCAGCAAATTTGCTCTGGCACCAACATTTCGTCGGATGTCCGGATGTTCTGCCTTGTGTGCCAGACCAGGAATTGCGCAGAAAATAATTGGAATCTGACCCCTATTTGGCCCCCTATTTGCTGACCTCCTATTTCACTATGACCATCACCAACTTCTCTTTCCCCACCCCGATCCAGTTTGGCGCGGGTGCTCGTAAACGGGTCGGCGCGCATCTGCTCGAACAGGGCTGCAAGCGGCCGCTGATCGTCACCGACAAGGCCTTGGGCGCCTTGCCCGTTCTGCAAGAGTTCCGCAGCCATCTGGCCGGGCTCGATGTGGCAGTGTTCTCCGGCGTGTTCGGTAACCCGACCTGCAGCCAGGTGATGGATGGTGCGGCGGCGTACAAGGCACACAAGGCTGATTGCGTGATCGGTTTTGGTGGCGGCGCGGCTCTTGACGTGGCCAAGATCGTCGGCCTGGCGGCGACCCATGAAGGCGACATCCTGGAATATGTGTGGGACCACCCGCAGGTGCGCGCCATCACGAATCCGCTGCCCTATTTTGTCGCCCTGCCCACCACCTCGGGCACCGGCTCGGAAGTCGGCCGCTCCAGTGTGGTCAGCGAAAACGACACGCATCTCAAGCGGGTGGTGTTCAGCGCCAGGATTCTTGCCAAAGTGGTGTTCGCCGACCCCGAACTCACGTTCGGCCTGCCGCCCCATGTAACCGCCGCCACCGGCATGGATGCCCTCACCCACAACATCGAGAGTTATCTCTCGCCGGCCTACCACCCCCTGTGCGACGGCATCGCGCTCGAAGGCACGCGCATCGCCGCGCGGGCACTGCTCACAGCGGTGAAAGAGCCGAATAATCTGCAGTCCCGATCGGACATGATGATGGCCTCGATGATGGGTGCGATCGCGTTCCAGAAAGACCTGGGTGCCGTGCATTCCTGTGCCCACGCGCTGGGCGCGGTATGCGATCTGCACCATGGTCTGGCAAACGCCTTGATGATCGACACTGTGCTCGACTGGAATTACGAGAGCGTGCCGCAGAAGTTCGATGAGCTGGCCCATGTCTGCGGCGTGGCCGGTGGCGGCAAGGCCTTTGTGCCCTGGCTGCGCGAACTCAAGGCCAGCGTCGGCATTCAAGGGCCCTTGGCCAAACATGGCGTCAAGGCCGAACATCTGCCGCGCCTGGTCGAGATTGCCACGGCCGACATCTGCCATCAGACCAATCCGCGGCCCTGCAAAGCGGCGGATTTCGAAGCGCTGTTCAGGGCGGCCTTATGACCCCGCAAGTCCTGGTGCAGGACAGACCAAAGATCGGCGTCAGCGCCTGCTTCCTGTACCCCGATCCGGCGCGCCTGGTTTTCGCTAAAAAGACCTTGCAGTATGTCGAGCAATCGGTGCCACACTGGGTCATGTCCGGCGGCGGCTTGCCGGTGATGATCCCGTCGCCCACCGGCGACACCGCGCGTGGCGACATCGATTTTGCAGACTATGCACAGTGGCTGGACGGCCTGATGCTGCATGGTGGCGCCGATGTCTGGCCCGGCAGTTATGGCGAGACGCCGCTCAAGGACGCGTGGCAAGGTGACCGCAACCGCGACGAATATGAGATCGCACTGGTGCACGCCTTTGTCGCTGCCGGCAAACCGGTGTTCGGCATCTGCCGTGGCCTGCAACTGATCAACGTGGCGTTTGGCGGTACCTTGTTTCAGGATGTCAGCACCCAGCGCCCCGAGTCGCTGGTGCACCGCGATGCGGAGGCCTACGACCTGAACTTCCACGAACTCGAACTGGTGCCCGGCACGCGTCTGGCCGCACTGTTACCCGGCGAAGATCGCCACACCATCAACAGCGTGCACCACCAGAGCGTGAAAGAACTGGCCAAGGATTTCGTCGTCGAGGCGCGCAGCCCCGTCGACGGCGTGATCGAGGCGATCCGCTACACCGCAGGCCCCTGGGTCAGCGCGGTGCAGTGGCATCCGGAGTTCCACAAGGCGGAGCACGGCACGTTGAACGACGCACCCATCCTGGCGGACTTTCTGAACGCCGCCCTCGCGACCCGAACGAACCGCAAACCATGAACATGCTGACCATCACCAATCCCGCCACCGGCGAACGCATCACGCAGTTACCGGCCGACGATGCCGCCAGCGTGGCCGTCAAGGCCACCGCCGCCCGTGCCGCGCAAGCCGCCTGGGCTGCGCGTCCGCTGTCCGAGCGTGTCGCCTGCATCGAAGGTTTTCGCGCTGCCATCGTGGCGCAACTCGACACACTGGCAGCGGTCATGACAGCCGAGACCGGCAAGCCGATCGCGATGTCACGCAACGAACTCAACGGCTTCCTCGGGCGCATCGACTTCTTCGTGCAACAGGTGCAGGCGTCGACGGCGACCGAGCATGTGTTCGACGACGGCGGCACACATGAGCAGATCGAACATGTGCCGCTGGGCGTGGTGGCCAACATCTCGGCCTGGAACTATCCCTGGTTTGTCGGTGGCAACGTCTTCGTTCCGGCCCTGCTGACCGGCAATGTGGTGTTGTACAAGCCGTCCGAATACGCGACGATGAGCGGGCTGGAGATGGCCCGGTTGTTGCACGAAGCCGGTGTTCCCAAGGATGTTTTCGTCGCACTGGTGGGTACCGGCGACGTCGGTGCCGCCTTGCTGGAGCAGCGCATTGACGGCTTGTTCTTCACCGGCTCCCATGCCACCGGCGCGCGTATCGCACAAGCGCTCGGGCCCCGCCTGGTCAAGCTGCAACTCGAACTTGGCGGCAAGGATCCGACCTATGTCTGCGAAGACGCCGACCCGAAAGCGGCGGCCGCCTCGCTGGCCGATGGCGCGATGTATAACACCGGGCAGAGTTGTTGCTCGGTGGAACGCATCTATGTGCACGAAAAAATCCATGACGCATTTGTCGAAGCCTTCATGGAGACCGTGCGTGGTTTCAAGGTCGGCGATCCGGCCAAGGACGACACCTATATCGGCGCCATCACGCGTGCGCCGCAACTCGATGTGTTCGATGCCCAGGTGGCCGACGCCAAGGCCCGTGGCGCCGAGATGTTGTGCGGCGGCGCGCGCCTGCCCGGCCCCGGCAACTGGTATGCGCCGACGGTGTTCACAAAGGTCAACCACGACATGGCCTTGATGCGCGAGGAGAGTTTCGGTCCGTTGATCGGCATCCAGAAGGTCGGCAACGACGACGAAGCGGTGGCGCTGATGAACGACACGCGTTACGGTCTGACGGCCGGGGTGTTCACGCCCGATGAGGCACGCGCGACCGCCCTGTTGTCGCGCGTCAACGCCGGCAGCGTCTACTGGAACTGCTGCGATCGGGTCAGCCCGCGCCTTCCTTGGAGCGGTGTTGGCGACTCGGGTGTTGGCCTGACCTTGTCGAGCTACGGCATCCAGACCTTCACCCGGCCCAAGGCCTGGCATCTGCGCAAGGCATGAGGTCTCTTCTGAAGGCGCAACCCACGGTGTACACACGACAGGCTGCACGGTGACCGACAAGCCTTTCCCCCGTCTGGCCCTGTTTGACCTGGACCACACGCTGCTGCTGGGTGACAGCGATGTGTTGTGGTGCGACTTCCTGATGGATCAGGGCGTGCTCGAGCGCGCAGTGTTCGCGCCGCGCAACGCCGACATCGAGGCGCGGTACAAGACCGGTGAGGTCGACCCGGCAAGCTTCGCCAACTTCTATGTGTCCACGTTGCGGGGACGCAGCCCCGCGCAGTGGCAGAGTTTGCGTCAGCAGTTCCTGCAGGGCGTTATCGTGCCGCGCGTGCCGCAGGCCGCGCTCGATCTGGTAGCAACGCATCAGCGCGCCGGCGACCTGGTGGTTTTGACCACGGCGACCAATCGTTTTCTGACCGAACTTACCGCGTTGCACCTGGGCATCGACCATGTCATCGCGACTGAGCCGCAGCTGGTCGATGGCGTTTTCAGCGGCACCACCACCGGCGTGCTGAACATGCGCGGCGGCAAGGTGGTACGGTTGCGTGCCTGGTTGCAAGCGCGTGGCGAACAGCTGCAGCAGTTCGACAGCACCGGTTATAGCGACTCCATCAACGACCTGCCCTTGCTCGAGGCGGTAAACCATGCGGTGGTGGTCCATGCCGATGCACGGCTGGCAGCGATTGCCGCAGAGCGTGGTTGGCCTTCCCTGAGATTGGATTGAGGAGAGACGAATGACAGACGGTATCGATTTTTTCCGGGACAAACGCGTCTTGGTGGTGGGTGGCTCCAGTGGCATCGGCGCCGGTATCGGCGCGGCCTTCCACCGACTGGGCGCCAAGGTGACCGTCACCGGTGCCAACGCCGAGGGCGTGAAGACCGCACAGGCAGATCCGGCGCTGGCCGGAATCGACGTGGTGCCGCTCGAGGTGCGCAGCGACGAGGCGGTGCTGGCGTGTTTCAAAGCCTTGACGCGACTCGACGTGCTGGTCAATTGCGCCGGCGTGATCCGTCGCGGCCAGGAACTGGAGCCAGAAGTGTTCGCGCAGGTGATCGACATCAACCTCAATGGCAGCATGCGCACCTGTGCCGCTGCGCGGACCTTGCTGGCCGCCTCCAAGGGCAACATCATCAACACCGCGTCGATGCTGAGTTTTTTCGGTGGTGGTCTCGTGCCCGCGTATTCGGCCAGCAAGGGCGGCGTGGCCCAGCTCACCAAGTCGCTGGCCATTGCGTATGCGGCCGACGGCATCCGCGTCAACGCGCTGGCACCGGGCTGGATCGCGACCCCGCTGACCGCCGCATTGCAGCAGGACGAAGCCCGCAGCGCGCCGATCCTGGCTCGCACCCCGATGGGCCGCTGGGGCACACCTGAAGACATTGCCGGCGCTGCGCTGTTTCTGGCCTCGCCGTGGGCCGGCTTCGTCACCGGCACGGTATTGCCGGTCGACGGCGGCTACCTGATCACCTGATAGCGAAAGGACCTCACCATGATTGTTCAACTTCCCGGCATCCAGCCCGAAATTGCCGTCCAGGCCATCCCCGACGATGAACGCGTCTGGGTTCCCCAGGCGCCCGATGTATGGTTCCGCCCCTTGTTGCTCAACACCGTCACCGGCAGTTGGTGCAATCTGCTGCGCGTGCGCAAGTCCGGCGTGTTGTCGCGCCATATCCACCCTTCATGGGTCACCGGTTATGTGATCAAGGGTGCCTGGCGTTACCTCGAACATGACTGGATCGCATCCGAGGGCTCCTTCGTCTACGAGCCTCCGGGTGAGATCCACACGCTGGTAGTGGACGAGCAGGTGGATGCGACCGAAATGATCACCTTGTTCAATATCCACGGCGCCATGGTGTATGTCGATGCCGACGGCAAGCAGACCGGTTACGAAGACGTGTTCAGCAAGATCGCCTTGTGTCGTGCGCACTATGAAGCAAACGGGCTGGGTGTGGAGTATCTCGACCAATTCATCCGCTGAACCTGCGGCTGCGGCGTCAGGGGGTGATTACCGGCCCGCCGACGTCGCCACATGGCGCAAAGGATCATCGCGCCCCATGTTGTTGAACCTCACCCCTGCCCAAGCCTGGTTCGAGCTCTGCGGCGCGATCCTGTTCGAAGTGGCCGGCACCAACGGCATGCGCCTGTCCGAGTGCGCTCGTTTCTGGTGCCGGCCACGATGACGCCGCTCGGCGTGCACAACGGGTATCTGCCGCGCCGGCTGGACTGGCCGGAGCGCGACCGCGCGTGAATCATGGCGAACCAACCGCCCGACATTTGCTCGGGCGGCGTTCCGGTGACGCTCAGGACAGGTGCTTGCCGATCAGCCCTGCCATCTCGAACATCGTGATCTGCGGCTTGCCGAACACCGGCATCAGCTTGGCGTCGGCATTGATGGCGCGTTTGTTGGCCGCATCCTGCAGCCCGTTGGCCTTGATGTAGTCCCACAACTTCTTGACCACCTCGGTGCGCGCGACCAGCGAGTCGCCAATGACGGCAGCCAGTTCGGCGCTCGGACGCAAGGTACCGACCTTGGTCGCCTTCGGTGCCGCTGTCTTCTTGGCGGCAACCTTCTTGGCGGCAACCTTTTTGGCGGCCGGTCGTTTGGCCGGAGCCTTGACCGCGGCTTTCTTCGCCGCAGGCACCGCGCCGGTCTTGGCTGCTGCGCCTGCCGCTGTCTTGCGTGGCGGGAATTTGGACGGCGCGAATTCGAAGCCGACCTTGCCGGCCTCCGCATCCCAGGCCAACATCGCCTTGAACGGGCGGCGCGTGCGCATCGAGACGAACTTGTCCAGCAGGTCGGTCTTGCCGCCGCCCAGCAATTTGCCCATCTGCTCGCGTGTCACCGGTTGCTGAAGAATGATCTGCCCACTCTTGAAGTCGCAGCTTGGCGTAGCCTGCGCGTGTGTGGGTACTGACTTTTCGCAGACGTAGCTCTTGCCGTGTTCGTAGACGGCGGCGCCACATTTGGGGCAGGCGCCGAGCGATTCCTGGCCGGTGAAGTCGACCAATTCGCCGCTTTCCTCGCCCTTCTTGTCGTCTCCGAAGTCGAATTCCAGCTTGTAGTTCTTGGTTTCCTCGTCGAACTTGATCACCATTTCGGCGGTGAACGGCCAGCCGGCCTTGGAGCGGAAACCCTCCAGTGGCCCGATCTTCTTGTCGCGCAGGAACTGCTCGACCTCGGCCACCTCGAAGGTGCGTCCGGCGGGCGTCTTGCCAAACGAAAAGCCGCAGGGCTCCGAAACACCGGGTTTGCCGGTGCAGGTATAGCGTCGGTAGTTTTCCTTGATCACGCCGCCGCAGTTCGGGCAGGGCGCAGCCAACGTGGCGTAGTCGCCCGGAATCGTGTCGCGGTCGTATTCCTTGGCCTTCTTGACCATGCGCTCGGTCATGGCGGCAATTTCGGACATGAAACTTGCCCGGCTGAGCTTGCCGTGTTCCATCTGGGCCAGCTTGTATTCCCACTCGCCGGTGAGTTCGGCCTTGGAGAGTTCCTCCACGCCCAGGCCGCGCAGCAGCGTCATGAGCTGGAACGCCTTGGCGGTTGGAATCAGTTCGCGGCCTTCGCGCAGCATGTATTTCTCGCCGATCAAGCCCTCGATGATGCTCGAGCGGGTGGCAGGCGTGCCCAGGCCCTTCTCGTGCATCGCCGCACGCAACTCGTCGTCTTCGATCGCCTTGCCAGCGCCTTCCATGGCGCCGAGCAGCGTGGCCTCGGAGTACCTCGCCGGTGGCCGGGTCTGCAAGCCCTTGGCGTTGACGGTCTGCGCAAGCACTTTTTCGCCCGGTAACACGGCGACCAGGTTGGCGCCGCTCTTGTCGTCGCCGTCCTTGGTTTCGTCTTGTGCTTCCTTGCCGTAGATGGCCAGCCAGCCCGGCTTGACCAGTACCTTGCCCTCGGTCTTGAAGCTGTGCACGTCCACCAGCGAGATGCGGGTCGTGACCTGGTATTCGGCGCTCGGGAAAAACACCGCCATGAAGCGGCGTACCACCAGGTCGTAGACCTTCTGCTCGGCTTCACTCAGGCCATGGGGTGCCTGCAGTGTCGGGATGATGGCAAAGTGATCGCTTACCTTGGCGTTGTCGAAGATGCGCTTGCTCGGCTTGATGTAATTGCCTTTGAGCGCGGTGGCGGCATGGGGCGCCAGATGTTTCATCGCGCTCTTGGCCAGCATCTCGAAAGTTTCGCGCACCACCGGCACGTAGTCTTCCGGCAGCGCGCGGGAGTCTGTACGCGGGTAGGTCAGGGCCTTGTGGCGTTCGTACAGGCTTTGCGCAATCGACAAGGTGGTCTTGGCGCTGTAGCCGAACTTGCCATTGGCCTCGCGTTGCAGCGAGGTCAGGTCGAACAGCAGCGGGCTGGCCTGGGTCGTGGGCTTGCTTTCTTCCGTAACCGTGGCGGGCTTGCCGCGCACCGCATCGGCAATCGCCTGGGCTTCGGCCAAAGACCACTTGCGGTCGGCTCTGAGCTCGGGGTCGGGCTCTTCCAGGTTGCCGGCCGCCAGGTTGGCTGCCGACTTCTTCCAGCCCGGGTCGAACCATTTGGCGTCGTAGGCGCCAGCCTGGGCCTTGAAGTTGGCGTGAATCTCCCAGTAGTCGCGGCTGATGAACTTGCGGATCTTCTCCTCGCGTTCAACCACCACCGACAGCGTTGGCGTCTGCACCCGTCCCACTGTGGTCAGGAAGAAGCCGCCATCGCGCGAGTTGAATGCGGTCATGGCGCGGGTGCCGTTGATGCCCACCAGCCAGTCGGCCTCGGAGCGGCAACGTGCGGCATCGGCCAGCGGCAACATCTGCGCGTCGCTGCGAAGATTGGCGAATCCGTCGCGGATCGCCTGCGGCGTCATCGACTGCAGCCACAGGCGCTTGACCGGATGTTGCACCTTGCTGTATTGCTGGATCAGCCGGAAGATCAGCTCGCCTTCGCGCCCGGCGTCACAGGCGTTGATGAAGGCGTTCACATCCTTGCGCTTGGCCATCTTGACGATGGCATTGAGCCGGCTCTTGGTCTTGTCCATCGGCTTGATGTCGAAATGCGGCGGAATCACCGGCAGGTTGGCAAAGCTCCACTTGCCGCGCTTGACGTCGAACTCCTCGGGCGCCTGGATCTCAACCAGGTGACCGACCGCACTGGTGACGACATATGACTCGCTCTCGAAATGATCCTCGAGTTTTTCGAACTTGCCCGCCACGGGCGTGAGCGCCCGCACGATGTCCTGGGCCACGGATGGCTTCTCGGCAATGACCAGGGTTTTGCCCAAAACTGAATTTTTGTCCAAAACTGCGTTTTTCATCTGACTACAATCCAAAGTCTCGCGTGCGCACACGCGCACACCCATACGAGCGCGCACACATGCGCGCACGCCCATACGAGTTCACATTACCAAATTTTTCAACGTGCCCGCCAAAACTTCCAAAACGCCATCGGCCGCCGGTCGCCGCATTCAGACCCGCCGCTCGGGCGTGCATGGTAAGGGCGTATTCGCCGCGCAGGATATTGCACAGGGCGAGACCATCATTGAATATGTGGGCGAGATCATCCAGTGGACAGAGGCGCAACGGCGCCACCCGCATGATGCGAGTGACCCGAATCACACGTTCTATTTCCACGTCGACGAAAAGCGGGTCATCGACGCGCTGTTTGGTGGCAACTCCTCGCGCTGGATCAACCACTCCTGCCAGCCGAACTGCGAGGCCGACGAAGACGGCGGTCGGGTTTTCATCAAGGCACTGCGCAACATCAAGGCCGGTGAGGAGCTCAACTACGACTACGGCCTGATCATCGACGAGCGCTATACCAAGAAGCTCAAGGCCGAGTACCCCTGCTGGTGTGGTGCAAAGCAGTGCCGTGGCACCTTGCTCGCCCCCAAGTCGCGGGGCCGTTGATCCCTCGATTGGCATTTGCAAGGCGAGACCCGGCATGACGGTGAGTTGCGGCACGGCCTGGACACAGGTGCCGGCATGACATTCTGGCCAGCGCAGGCCCTGACCGGATCGCTGGCGACCGTAATGCCCGGACTCGTGGTGGAGGTATTGCCCGAGATCGATTCGACCAACACCGAATTGATGCGCCGGGCCCGCGCCGGGCGTACAGGGCCCTGCTTGCTGGTGGCCGAGCGCCAGACGGCAGGCCGTGGTCGCATGGGGCGCCAGTGGCAAAGCGGGTCGGCAACCGGCGCTGCCGGGGACGGCCATGCGCCAGCGTCCTGGGCGTCGCTGACCTTTTCGCTGGGTGTAGCGTTGGCGCCGCAAAGCTGGTCGGGCCTCTCGCTGGCAGTCGGGGTGGCGATTGCACGCAGCCTGCACCCCCGGCTCGGACTGAAATGGCCGAATGACATCTGGTTTGAGGGGCGCAAGCTCGCCGGTATCCTGATCGAGACCGCAAGCACGGCGCAGGGGCGCCATACCGTTATTGGTGTGGGTATCAATATCGCACCCCGTGACCCCGACGGACTGTCGACCCCACCGGCGTGCCTGCACGAGTTGCTGCCGGACATCACGGCGCCAGCCGTGCTGCAACGGGTCGCGCCGGCCCTGGTGCAGGCGGTGATGGTGTTCGAGGCCCAGGGTTTCATCCCGTTCCGGGACGCATTTGCGCAGTGCGATGTATTGCATGCGCAGCAGGTGACGCTGAGCGATGGCCGCCGCGCAACGGCGCGCGGCGTCGACGACGCGGGTGGCCTGCTGGTGCATACTTCGGCCGGTATGCAAACCGTCACCAGTGCCGAAGTCAGTGTGCGCCCGTTTGGCGCATCGACCGACACCCCATCCTGAATTCGACAAAACGTGCTGCGTTCCCTGGCTCTTCTGCTGGTCCTGCTCAATGCGGTTTATTACGCGTGGTCGCATCACATGCTGCAGGCCTACGGCTTCGCGCCGATGCAGCAGGGCGAGCCGGATCGACTGAACCAGCAGATCAGGCCGGAACTGCTCATCATCGAGTCGGCCGACCCTGTGCGTGTCGGTGCGGTCGAACCGGCGCCGGTGCTACAGGCTGCGATTCAGTGCCTGCAGGCGGGTCTGTTCGACGACATCCAGTCAGCCGTATTGCGCCAGAGTGCGCAGACGCTATTGCCGCCCGGAAGCTGGGCGTTCGAGGACGTCTCGGAGCCGGCACGCTGGATCGTCTACCTGGGCCAGTACGCGGACGCGCAGACGCTGGCGCGCAAGCGCGCGGAGTTAATCGCGCTGAAGCTGCGGATCGAGCCAATCGACAATCCGGCCTTGGCCAATGGCCTGTCTCTGGGCGGGTTCGATTCGCAGGCCAGGGCCAGTACAGAACTCGCTGCGCTGGTCAAGCGGGGTGTGCGCACAGCCCAGGTGGTGCAGGAGCGGGCCGAGATCCGCGCCAGCATGTTTCGCATCCAGCAGGTCGACGATGCGGTGCGCCCCCGCGTCGACGCGCTCCGCCCTGCACTGGCTGGCAAGACACTGCGCCCCTGCACCTGAGTCTGTTGCCGTGCGCAGGCGCGTGCAAACCAGGCGCGTACATACCTTCAATAGCGCACGCGGGCGAATCGGCTTTGCTGGGCTGCCGCGCGCGCCTGCCCCAGCGTATGGATACCCTTGTCGGCCAGCAATGGCACCAACTTGAGGAACACCTCGGCGGTGACGATGGCATCGGCCAGCGCGGTGTGGCGCTTGGCCATAGCCACACCCAGACGTTGCGCAATCGCTTCGAGTGCATGCGACTCCTGATTCGGATGGGCAATATCCGACAGCAGCAGCGTGTCGAGCACTGGCTGATCGAAGCGCACGCCGCTGTCGGCTTCCTTGAGCTGCAGGAAGCGCATGTCGAAGGCTGCGTTGTGCGCCACCAGAATGGTGTCGTGGCCATAGGCGTGAAAGGCCCTGAGCACTTCCTGGATGAGGGGCTGGCCGCGTACCATGGCGCTGGTAATTCCGTGGATGCGCGTGGAGGCGCTCGGTATCGGCCGATGCGGGTCTATCAACTGCTCGAACCCTTCGTGGTGCAACAACTTGCCGTTGACAATGCGGGTCGCCCCGATCTGGATGATCTCGTCCCCCTTGGACGGCTCCAGTCCCGTGGTCTCGGTGTCAAAGACGGTATAGGTCAGGTCGTCCAGGCGGCGGTCCTGCAAGGCGCGCGCCATGTCGGACGCCTGGAACAGGTCGAAGTCGTAGAACGCCGGACGGCTCTCAATCGGTTCTGCCGACCCGCCGGCCTGCTGCGCGGTTTGCGCCTCGGCCTCGCTGGCACCGGCGCCGGCGAGCGGCAGCAGGAAGCGAAACAGCGCTTCGTGCCGGGACCTTTCACGCTCGAACCAGAACGCACCGCCGTGACGGTCGACCACGTCGCGCACTGTCAGTGGCGTGGATGCGTCGCCGACGCGGATCGAATCCAGCTCCCAGGCCATGACGGTCTCGGTGCTCATCACCGTGCCGTGCCACACCAGATCGAGATGGGCATGGTGGCCCGAGCGTGTCAGGCGCAGCGTCGCCTGCGTTATGTCGAATTCCTGCGCCAGCCGCGAAGCAAGGTAGACCAGCGCCTGCATCAGCGAGAAGCTGTCCACGCGCAACCACAGCGTCGCGTTGACCGGACCCTGTGTAACCTGCATGGCCGGCAACATGCCCATGCGCCGGCTGATGGCAGCCATCAGGTCTGTACCGCGCATGTCCTCCATCGGCCAGCGGGTTTTCAGTCCGGTTGACGCCTGTAGCGCCAGCGTCTGCACCTTCTCGCTCAATGTTGCGGTCTCCTCCCGCACCACGGCCAGAAAGCGGGTGCGCATGTCGGGCTCCAGATCCGGGAAGTCCAGCATGTCCAGCGCGGTCTGCAGATTGGCCAACGCGCTGCGACTGCCTTCGGTCATGGCGTGCAACAACTGGTCGCGCAGCGACTGTTGCTCGAAGTCGCGCGTCAGGTTGTCCAGCAGCAACACGAAACCGCTGAGCACGGACGGCCTGCCGGCAGTCTGATCCGTCTCGGCGGACCCCTCGTCCGGCTGGTCCAGCACCGCGGCGACCTGCACGCGCAGCAGTTGGCCGCTGCGCGTGGTGGTTACGAATTGCGCGGAGGCGTTGGCCGCGCCACGCTCGACACGGCGGCGGATCGTGTCCAGCGCATGGCCCACCAGGGATGCGTCGAACACCGCGTGTATCGACCGTCCCAGGCCAATTACACCGGCGCCGTCCGCCAGCGCCGTGGTTTCGGACAAGGCCTGGTATTGCAGCCGCGCGCGGTTGTTGTACAGCAGGATGCGGCCGTCCAGGTTGCACACCACCACGCTTTGTTGCAGCTCTGCCATCAGGGCGGCCAGCCGGCGGCGTTCGCGTTCGATCTCCTGGCTGGCCTGTTTCACCTGTTGCTCGACATCGTCCTGCAGCCGGTCGCGTTCGGCTGCCAGGCTGTTGATGGCCTGGGCGAGTGCGCGCGCCTCAGAGCTGCCATGGCTCTCGACGGCCTGGCGCGACTGTCCGCTGGCCAGGATCCGGGTCTGCTCCTCGATGCGCGCCAGCGACTGGATGTGATCGCGAAACAGGCGTTGCGCCCACAATGCCAGTGCCGCACTGGAGATCAACCAGGCCATCAGGGCCAGTGCGAGCACCGAGCTTTGCGCCGACACGACCGTGGCACGCTGCGTCTCGGTCAAGCCAAGCCAGGCCATCAGCGCGAACATCAGGCCGCCCAGCCCCAGCAGCAGGCCGGGAGCCAACCAGACGATTGCGCGCCGCCCCAAGCTCATTGCCGCTTATCCAGCAGCGCACGCACCTGCGCGACGAGGTCGCGGGTGGAGAATGGTTTGGTCACATAGGCGTTGGCGCCCAGTGCCAGGCCTTTGGCCACGTCCGTCTCGCGCCCCTTGGCGGTCAGCATGACGATGACGACGCCGCGCAGTTTGTCGATGGCACGCACATGCTGGCAGACCTCGAAACCGGTCTTGCCCGGCATCATCACGTCAAGCAGCACCAGGTCGGGTGGGTCGCGCTCGATGGCTTCGATCGCCTGCGGGCCGTCGCGTGCGACGCTGACTTCAAAGCCTTCGCGTTGCATCAGGTATTCGAGCGAAATCACGATGTTGGGTTCGTCGTCGACGATCAGGATCTTGTGCGCCATGGTGGGTACCGGGTTGTATCAGGATGGGTTTTGCGCTGCAGCTGCGTCGGCCCGGGCGTGGGCGTCTGAAGCCATCGTATTCCACGGCAGTTCAAAGACAAAGCGCGCGCCGCCGCTATAGACCGGATCAATCCAGATCCGGCCGCCGAAATGTTCGACGATCTGCCGGCTGATCGGCAGTCCCAGCCCGGTGCCCTGCGGGCGATAGCCACCGTCCTGGTTCTGGTGAAATTTTTCGAAGATCATGCCGTGCTGGATTTTCGGCACGCCGGGACCGTTGTCCTGGATCGCGATCTGTACACCCGTGTCGCTGGTGCGCAGCGTGATGTCGACCTGGCCCCCGGTGGCGGGCACGAACTTTGCCGCATTGGACAACAGGTTCAGCACCACCTGCATCAGGCGGTCAGGATCGGCGCGCAGTACCACGGCCTGCGGCGGCAGGGACAGTTGCACCCGGGCGCCCCGTTCGTGAAAGCTTGCCTCGGTGGTTTGTACCGACTGCTCCAGCAATTGCCCCAGATCCACGTCGGTGTTGTGCCATTGCGCGTGGCCCGACTCGATCTTGGCCATATCCAGCACCTGATTTACCAGGCGGCTCAGGCGCTCGGTTTCGGTCACGATGATCTGCACGAACTGCTGGCGTTGCGGCACCGGCATGTCCGGTTCGTCGGCCATCAGTTCGGCCAACGCGCGGATCGATGTCAGCGGGGTGCGCAATTCGTGGGTGACGGACGACATGAAGTCGTCCTTGAGCCGGTCCAGGCTTTGCAGCTGGGCATTGGCGGCCAGCAGATCCGCGGTTGCGCGCTCGAGTGACGCCGACTTTTCCTCCAGTTCGATCGAGTGGGCACGCAAGCGCGTGGCCTCGTCCAGGATTTGTAATACGTCGCCGAGCGCCAGTGCGTCCTCGTCAGCTACCGACGCCACCATGACCCGTGCCGACGCGCTGCCGATAGCGCCTGCCAGTGCGATCTCGACCTGGCGCACCAGCTGCGCGTCGGGCTCGATCCGGTCGATCGTCTGCACACCCAGGCGTCGGGCCTGTTCATCGAACAGCTTGCCGGAACGTGCGCTGCCGATGAAGCGGGTTGTCAGTGCCACCAAGTCCTGAACCTTGGCGCGACCGCGCCAGAACACCGGCTCGCTGCTGCGGTTGCGCTGGAACGCCTCGACGAACAGCAGCGCCTGGCTGGTTTCGGACGGCGTCGGACCGCGCCACAACGACAAAACCACATAGGCCACAAGGTTGGCGCCCAGGCTCCAGAACAGCGCATGGGTCAGGTTGTCCATGCCCGACAGACCGAATAGCTGCTCGGGTTTGAGCCAGGCTATACCCCAGGGGCCATATTCGAGGAAGCTGGTTGGCAACCAGCCGGACTTGGCAATCGACGGCAACATCAAGGTGTACGTCCACAGAGCGAATCCGGTCAGCAGGCCGGCCATGGCACCCACCCGGGTGCCGCCGCGCCAGTACATGCCGCCGAACAGGGCCGGCGCGAACTGGGCCACCGCGGCAAAACTGATCAGACCGATGCTGACCAGCGCATACGCCTCGCCGGCCCAATGGAAATAGCTGTAGCCCAGCAGCATGATCCCGAAGATGGCAGCGCGCCGGATGCCCAGCAGCACGCGCGTGAGGTCACCCTTGGCCCGTGCGCCGAAGCGGCGGGTCCGCAGCAGCAGTGGCATCACCAGGTCGTTGCACACCATGGTCGACACCGCGATCGACTCCACGATCACCATGCCGGTGGCGGCCGACAGGCCACCGATGAAGGCGAGCAGCGCCAGCGCGTGTTGTCCACTGGCCAGAGGCAGCGACAACACGAAAGCCTCCGGGTCCATCGTGCCCTGACCGAACACGAGCAGACCACCGAGCGCCACCGGCAATACGAAGATGTTGATCAGCAGCAGGTAGGCCGGGAAAACCCAGGCTGCGCGGCGAAGATGGCGCTCGTTGACGTTCTCCACCACCATGATCTGGAACTGGCGCGGCAGCAGCACCACTGACAACATTGCCAGCAAGGTGAGCGAGAACCATTGGCCATAGTCGAAGGTTTTGGCGCTGCCGAGCACGGCGGCGAGTTCGGGCACGGCGCGCGCACGCGTAAATATGTCGCCCATGCCGTCGAACAGCCCGTAGGTGACAAACATGCCGACCGCCATGAAGGCCAGCAGTTTGACGACGGACTCGAACGCGATCGCTGCGACCATGCCTTCATGGCGCTCGGAGGCGTCCAGTCGCCGCGTGCCGAACATCACGGTAAAACCAGCCAGCGCCAACGCGAAATACAAGGTGCTGTCGTTCCACCAGTTCTCCTGCGACGGCATGGCCTGTCCCAGCGGCGTGGTCATGACGGCGTAGCCAACCGATACCGCCTTGAGCTGCAAGGCGATGTAGGGCACGATGCCCACGACGGTGATCAGCGTCACCAGTCCGGCCAGCGTCGGGCTCTTGCCATAGCGGCTGCCAATGAAATCGGCGATCGACGTGATGCGGTAGCTCTTGGCAATGCGCAGCATCTTGCGCACCACCAGCCAGGCCAGCACCATGGCCAGCGTCGGACCCAGATAGATCGGCAGGAACCAGATGCCGGCACTGGCTGCGCGCCCGACGCTGCCAAAGTAGGTCCATGCCGTGCAATAAACCGCCATCGACAGCGCATAGACCCAGGCGCTGTCGATGATCGAGCGGCCTTGAGCGCCGCGCCAGTTGCCAAAACTTGCCACGGCGAAAAGCAGCAGCAGGTAGGCAAACGAGGCGCCGACGACAAGGGGGGCAGACAACATCGCGGGTCAGAGCGTGAGAGTCAATCGCCCGCGTGTTCCAGCAGCCAGGCCATGGAGCCGATCAGGATGGCCCACAGCAGAAACAAGGCGGTCGGAAACAGCGGCAGGCCGAAAATAATGGCCTGCGGGTCCCACAAGGCCAGCAAGGGATAGTTCAATGCCATCATGCCGGCGAAAAAAAGTGCCAGCAGGCGTTGCAGACCGCGTGTTCTGAGCATGGCGCTGTGGTCTCCTTTGCACAAGGGTCGGTTTTGGTCCGGCTGGCGCAGTGCCGCGTCGACACCACAACCCGCGTGTTCTTGTCTGCGTGCCCCTGCCTGCGCCTGACTTGCTGAATTGCTGAATTGCTGACCTTACGGCTTGGCACTTACCGCCGGCTTACCCCGCAATCACCGGCTCCGACAGGTCGTATGAGGTGTCAAAACGTACGACAAAACGCGAGCCTGGTGGATCATGGCGCAGATCGGCGTCTTCGACAAACACAGTGGCGCGGTGCAACTGGGCGATCTCGAGCACGATGGGCAGGCCCAGGCCGGAGCCGTCCACGCCACTGCCCAGCACCCTGTAAAACGGCTTGAAGATCATTTCGCGTTCGGCCGGCACGATGCCTGGCCCGGAGTCCTCGACCTGCAGCAGCAGCACCTTGCCAAACGGGTCTGCCAACACCCGGGCCGTCACGACGCCTGGATGCGCAGCGTCAGATGGGGTGTAGTGGATCGCGTTGTTCAGCAAATTGCGGATCATCTCCGATAACAAGGTCGGGTTGCCATAAAGGACAACGCCCTTGGTGCCCGGCTCTGCGCCTTCGTATCCCAGGTCGATGGCTTTCTCGATCGCGCGCGGCAAACAGTCGTGCACGGCTTCGATCGTGAGGGTGGCCAGGTCGCACGGCTCGCGCGTCATGGCGGTATTGCCGCCTTCGGCGCGTGCCAGCGACAGCAGCTGGTTCACCGTATGGGTGGCGCGCATGCTGGCGTTGCCGATCTGGCGCAGCGTCTGTTTGAACTCGTCGGCGCTCATGCCCTCGCGTTGCGCCAGGTCAGCCTGCATGCGCAAGCCCGCCAGCGGCGTCTTGAGCTGATGCGCGGCATCCGCCAGGAATCGCTTCTGGTGCTCGATCGAGCGTTTGAGCCGCTGCAGCAGGTCGTTGACCGACGACACCAGCGGCGCGACCTCTTGCGGCACGGAGCTGCCATCCAGCGGGCTCAGGTCATCGGGTTTGCGCGCACGGATGCGTTCCTCCAACTGGTTCAGCGGCTTGATCGCATAGGCCAGACCCAGCCACACCAGCAGCACCGCCAGCGGCAGGATGATGAACTGCTGCAGCATGACGCCTTTGACGATCTCGGTGGCCAGCATGGCGCGCTTTTCCAGCGGTTCAGCCACCTGCACCAACACCGGTCTGGCGCCCGGCAGATCGACGGCCAGCCATTTGTAGGCCACCCGGATGCCGTCGCCCTGGTAACTGTCGTCGCGAATACGTACCTCGCTGAAGAACGGGCTTTCGTCTTCGGGTGGCCCCGGCAGATTGCGCTCGCCACTGAGCAGTTCCCCCCGTACCCCCTTGATCTGGTAGTACACGGCTTCGGACTCGGCTGCACGCAGCAGCTTGTAGGCGGGCAACGGCAGAATGAATTCGAGTTGCTGATCGCGCACCTTGACCAGCGCCGCCAGTTCGCCAACGTTGTATTGAAGCGCCTGATCAAAAGGTTTGCCGGCAGCACTCTGGGCCACGAACCAGGTCAGCACCAGACTGATGGGCCACAGCAGCAGCAGCGGCGTCAGCATCCAGTCCAGGATTTCGCCGAACAGCGAGCGCTGTTCGCGCTGGAACAGTTTCACGCGACTGACGATGAGCTGGGATTGTCCTGCGCCGAATCGTTCGGCAGCAGTTTCAGGCAGTAGCCCAGGCCTCTGACAGTGGCGATGCGGATCGGGCCTTTTTCGATCTTCTTGCGCAGGCGGTGCACGTACACCTCGATCGCGTTGTTGCTGACCTCGTCGCCCCATTCGCACAGGCGCTCGACCAGCTGGTCCTTGCTGACCATGCGCCCTGCGCGCTGCAGCAGCACCTCGAGCAAGCCGAGTTCGCGCGCCGACAGGTCGATCATCTGGCCGTCGATCGTGGCCACGCGCCCAGCCTGGTCATACACCAGGGGCCCGTGGCGGATGTTGTCACTGGCGCCGCCCATGCGCCGACGCAGCAACGCGCGCACGCGGGCTTCGAGTTCCTGCAGGCTGAAGGGTTTGGCCATGTAGTCGTCGGCGCCGAAATCCAGCCCCTTGACGCGCTCCTCGACGCTGTCGGCGGCGGTCAGGATCAGCACCGGCAGGTTGGATCCGCGGGCACGCAGCTTGCGCAGCACCTCCAGTCCATGCAACTTTGGCAGACCCAGGTCCAGGATCAGCAGGTCGAATTCCTTGTTGGTGAGCAGCGCTGCGTCGGCCTCGGTTCCGGTGGCCACGTGGTCCACTGCGGCACCCGTGCTGCGCAAGGCGCGCAGCAAGCCATCTGCCAGCACACCGTCGTCTTCGGCGATCAATATCCGCATGTCTGTCTCCTTGTTGCGGTGGTGTCGCGAGCATCCGCTTTGCCTTTTGAATTCTAGGCGCCCATGGCGGGGCGATCCAGCCGGGTTGACCCTTGTTCGGGCGCGACGCAGCGCTCATTGGAGTACCTTGGCCATCCGGCCCTGCACTCACGCGACATAGGCCTCGAGTCCGAGTTGGACCACGGTTGCGACCTCGGCGCCTACGGCGCTGCGAAACTCCGCTTCGGCCTGCAGCACGGCCCGGCGATAGGCTGCGAGCCATTGTCCACCGGCATCGGTGAAGGCGACCTGGATCGCACGCGCGTCGCGGGCGTCGGGCAGTCTTTCCACCAAACCCCAGGCGGCGCATTGATCGACCAACTTGCCCATGGCCTGCTTGGTGATGCCGGCGTGCTCGGCCAGGGTGGTCAGGCGGCAGCCGTCGACGGGCAGGTGGCGCGTGATCTGAATGTGGGATGCGCCCAGCCGACCTCTGGCGGCAAGATGCGACAACACCAGTGCCAGTTCGTCATCGCGGGCCATCAGGCCCAGCACGCGGGCGTCGAAGCGCTGGTGTGCGAGTTGTGTCAGTCGCCCCAGATGGGTATGGCGCCAGGCGCCGTGGTCGATGTCGATTGGCATTTGAAAATAGTAAATCAAATTGACTAAAAATCTTGCTCACGAAATTCAATAAACCCGGATAAACTACTGTTCAAGTATCCAGCCTGTTATTAAAGCCAGACTCTCCCGCTCCCCAAGTTATTGTTTTTAAAGGAAATTCCCATGGACGCCCCTGTCAAGAATCTATCCCCCGTCAACAGCGAAAAAGCCAAGGCCCTGCAGGTCGCATTGGCCCAGATCGAAAAGCAGTTCGGCAAGGGCACGATCATGCGTCTGGGTGAGGGTGAGGTGATCGAAAACATCCAGGTGGTGTCGACCGGCTCGCTGGGGCTGGACATCGCCCTGGGCGTCGGCGGTCTGCCGCGCGGGCGGGTGATCGAGATCTACGGTCCGGAATCGTCCGGCAAGACCACGCTGACACTGCAGGCGATTGCCGAGATGCAAAAGACCGGCGGCCAATGCGCCTTTGTCGATGCCGAGCACGCGCTCGACATCCAGTACGCACAAAAACTCGGTGTCAATTTGCAGGATCTGCTGATCAGCCAGCCCGATACCGGCGAGCAGGCGCTGGAGATCGTCGATTCGCTGGTGCGCTCCGGCGCGGTCGACCTGATCGTCATCGACTCGGTTGCTGCACTCACGCCCAAGGCCGAGCTCGAGGGCGAGATGGGCGACTCCCTGCCAGGCCTGCAGGCGCGGCTGATGAGCCAGGCGCTGCGCAAGCTCACCGCGCATATCAAGAAAACCAACTGCATGGTCATCTTCATCAACCAGATCCGCATGAAGATCGGCGTCATGTTCGGCAGCCCCGAGACCACCACCGGCGGCAATGCGCTCAAGTTCTACGCATCGGTACGGCTCGACATCCGGCGTACCGGCACGATCAAGAAGGGCGACGAGGCGATCGGCAACGAGACCAAGGTCAAGGTGGTCAAGAACAAGGTCGCGCCGCCATTCAAGACGGCCGAGTTCGACATCCTGTTCGGTGAAGGCATCAGCCGCCACGGCGAGATCATCGACATGGGCGTGAACGCCCAGATCCTCGACAAGTCCGGCGCCTGGTATGCCTACAACGGCGAGAAAATTGGTCAGGGTCGCGACAACGCCCGCGAGTTCCTGCGCGAAAACGCCGATCTGTCGCGTGAGATCGAAAACAAGGTGCGTGAGTCGCTGGGCATACCGCTGTTGCCCGAACAAGCCGGGGCCGAGGTTGCCGCCAAGGCCAAGGGCAAGAAGGCCGACTGATCGGCGCCAGCCGTTTTCACTGCCTTCTTCGCCGGATTCGTGCCACCACCACCGCCATCACTCAAGGGGCGCGCTTTGCGCCTGCTGGCCACACGCGAGCACTCCCGGCTGGAACTCGAGCGCAAGTTACGGCGCCACGACACCGAGTCCGGCGAACTGGCGCAGGTGCTCGATGCCTTGCAGGCCAAGGGATTCATCGACGAGAAACGGGTGGTCGAGTCGGTGCTGTTTCGGCGCGCCGGCAAACTAGGCGCCGCGCGCATCCGTCAGGAGTTGCAGGACAAAGGCCTGCCGGTCGAGGCCATCCGAGCTGCGGTCGAGGGTTTGCAGGCCAGCGAACTCGAGCGTGCCCGCACCGTCTGGCGCAAGCGTTTTGCCGCGTCGGGGTCGCTCCAGGCCACGCAACCGCCGACAGAGCTGGATGCGGCGGAGCGTGCGCGTCAGATCCGGTTTCTGGCCGCGCGCGGATTCGGTGGCGACATCATCCGGCGGGTTGTATCAGGCGCTGGCGACTGGCTGGACGCCGAAGCGGCGGACTGAGCGCCGCCCCTGCGGCTCACAGACCCAGCATCAGCTTGAGGTTCTGCACTGCTGCACCGCTGGCGCCCTTGCCCAGGTTATCCAGCCGCGCAATCAGCACGGCATGACTGAAGCCGTCTTTTGCAGCGTCATTGGCGAACACGCGCAATTCCAGCTTGTTGGTGTCCACCAGCGCCAGCGGGTCGAGTTTGCCGTCCGGGTTGGCCGCCTCGACCGTGACCCAGGCGCTGCCTTCGTAGTGCTTGGCCAGTGCATCGTGCAAATCCCTGGCGCTCGGTTTGCCCGGCAAGTTGTCCAGATCCAGTGGCAACTGCACCAGCATGCCCTGGCGGAAGTTGCCCACTGCAGGGATGAACACCGGCCGGCGGGTCAGGCCGGTGTGTTTCATGATCTCTGGCACATGTTTGTGCTTCAGCCCCAGGCCGTAGACCTCATATGCTGGCGCCGAGCCATTTTCGTAGGCTTCGATCATGCTGCGACCGCCGCCGGAATAGCCGCTTACCGAAGGCAGTGACAGCGAGGTGTCGCTCGGCAACAGCCCGGCATCGATGAGGGGGCGGATCAACGCAATCGCGCCGGTAGCGTAACAACCCGGATTGCTCACGCGCTGGGCGCCAGCCACCGCGGCCTGTTGCCCGGAACTCAACTCGGGAAACCCATATACCCAATCGGGCGCCACGCGGTGCGCGGTCGACGCATCGATGATGCGAGGGCCCGGTTTGCCACTGCTCGCGGCCAGCGCATCGATCATGGCCACCGATTCGCGCGCCGCATCGTCGTGCAGGCACAGGATGACCAGGTCGACCTGCCCCATGAGGGCGCGTTTCGCCTGAGGGTCCTTGCGCAGGTGGGATTCAATACTGACGAGATCTACGCCGGACATGGTCTGCAGCCGCTCGCGAATCTGCAATCCGGTGGTGCCGGCTTCGCCGTCAATGAATACTCTTTTTGCCATGGCGGGTCCTTTCGGTTTGCAGGCAACTGCCGTGCCAGATACGTACTTCACGCAGGCATTGCCGCATTGCAGCATGATACATTCGAGGACTTCGGTGTCCGCTACCAACTGGGATTGCTCGCATTATCCAGGGTAGTGGGTTTGTTCCCATCCCGAGAGAAACCTCATGAAGATTCACGAGTACCAAGGCAAGGAAATCTTGCGCAAGTTCGGAGTCCCGGTGCCGCGCGGCATTGCGGCTTTCACCGTGCAAGAGGCCGTCGAGGCGGCACAAAAACTGGGTGGCCCGGTCTGGGTGGTCAAGGCTCAGATTCACGCTGGCGGTCGGGGCAAAGGCGGTGGCGTCAAGCTGGCGCGCTCCATCGACGAAGTCAAGGCCTTGGCCGGTGAAATTCTCGGCATGCAGCTGATCACCCATCAGACCGGCCCGCTGGGCCAGAAGGTGCGTCGCCTGCTGATCGAGGACGGTGCCGACATCAAAAAGGAATACTACGTGTCGGTCGTTACCGACCGTGGTTCGCAGAAGGTCGCCCTCATGGCCTCCTCCGAAGGCGGCATGGACATCGAGGAAGTGGCGCATGCCACGCCCGAGAAGATCCTCAAGGTGTTTGTCGATCCGGCGGCCGGCCTGACCGAGGCGCAAGCCAAGGAATTGGCCAATGGTATCGGTGTGCCTGCAGGCTCGACCGCGCAGTGCGTCGATGTGCTTCAAAAGCTGTACCAGTGTTACATGGAGACCGACGCCTCGCTGGTGGAGATCAATCCGTTGATCCTGGAGGGTGGCGGCGGTATCAAGGCTCTGGATGCCAAATTCAACTTCGACTCGAACGCGCTGTTCCGCCAGCAGGAAATTGTGGCCTACCGGGATCTGGACGAAGAGGACCCGGCCGAAGTCGAGGCGAGCAAGTTCGATCTGGCCTACATCAGCCTGGATGGCACGATCGGCTGCCTTGTCAACGGTGCCGGCCTGGCGATGGCCACGATGGACACCATCAAGCTGTACGGCGCCGAGCCAGCCAACTTCCTGGATGTCGGCGGTGGCGCCACGCCCGAGAAGGTGACCGAGGCCTTCAAGATCATGCTCAAGAATGACAAGGTCAAGGCGATCCTGGTCAATATCTTCGGCGGCATCATGAAGTGCGACACGATCGCAACCGGTGTCATCACCGCCTGCCGCGCAACCAACCTCAGCGTACCGCTGGTGGTCCGCATGAAGGGCACCAACGAAGAGCTGGGCAAGAAGATGCTGGCCGAGTCGGGTTTGCCGATCATCAGTGCCGACACGATGGCCGAAGCGGCACAAAAGGTCGTGGCGGCAGTCCAGTAATCCGCGTCAGGTCAACCAACAAGACACAGGGGTGCCTGGCCTGGCCGCAGACGGTCTGGACTGAGGGCGCTTCGGTGGTGAAGGAGTTCAAGTGAGCATTCTGATCAACAAAGACACCAAGGTCATCACGCAGGGCATTACCGGCAAGACCGGTCAGTTCCATACCGAGAAGTGCCAGGAATACGCGAACGGCAAGAACTGCTTCGTCGCGGGGGTCCATCCCAAGAAGGCGGGTGAGTCGGTCTTTGGTATACCGATCTTCGGCTCGGTCAAGGATGCTGCCGCCAAGACCGGTGCCACCGTCTCTGTCATTTACGTGCCGCCGGCGGGCGCTGCCGCAGCGATCTGGGAGGCTGTCGAAGCCGAACTCGATCTGGCCATCTGCATCACCGAGGGTATCCCGGTGCGTGACATGCTCGAGCTGCGCAACAAAATGATTGCGCGTGTGGCGGCCGGTCGCAAGAACACCTTGCTGCTGGGCCCGAACTGCCCCGGCCTGATCACGCCCGAGGAAATCAAGATCGGCATCATGCCGGGTCACATTCACCGCAAGGGCCGCATCGGTGTGGTCTCGCGCTCGGGCACCTTGACTTATGAGGCCGTTGCGCAGTTGACCGACATCGGCCTGGGGCAATCAACTGCTGTTGGCATTGGCGGCGACCCGATCAACGGGCTCAAGCACATCGACATCATGCAGGCATTCAACGAGGATCCCGACACCGATGCCGTCATCATGATCGGCGAGATCGGCGGGCCGGACGAAGCCGAAGCAGCGCGCTGGTGCAAGGACAATATGAAGAAGCCGGTCGTCGGTTTCATTGCCGGCGTCACCGCGCCGGCCGGCAAACGCATGGGTCACGCCGGCGCGCTGATCTCCGGCGGCGCCGATACGGCCGACGCCAAGCTCGCCGTCATGGAAGAGTGCGGCTTCAAGATCACCCGCAATCCGTCGGAAATGGGCAAGTTGCTCAAATCCGTGCTCAAGTAAACACCTGGCGCAGGCCACCCAGGGCATGGTTCTCATGCCCCGGTTCGATCAAGTAGTAATAGCGTGGAAGAATTCCTCACCGCCCACTTCTGGATAGCTGTCGGTCAGATCATCATGATCGACATACTGCTTGGCGGCGACAATGCCGTGGTCATCGCCCTGGCCTGCCGCAAGCTGCCACCGCACCAAAGAACCAAAGGCATTCTCTGGGGCACTGCCGGTGCCATCTTGCTGCGCGTGATCCTGATCGCGTTTGCGCTGACGCTGCTGGCGGTGCCCTACCTGAAAATTGTCGGAGCGGTTCTTTTGTTGTGGATCGGCGTCAAGCTACTGGCGCCGCAGGACGAAGACGAACACGGCAACATCGAAGGCAGCGACAAGCTGTGGGCCGCAGTCAAGACCGTCATCATTGCCGACCTGGTGATGAGCGTGGACAACGTCATTGCCATCGCCGGTGCGGCCACCGGTGCCGGCGAAAGCCACCAATTGCCGCTGGTCATTTTCGGCCTGCTGGTGAGTGTGCCCATCATCATCTGGGGCAGCCAGCTGGTGCTCAAGTTGATGGACCGTTTCCCTATCATCATCACGGTGGGTGGCATGCTGCTGGGCTGGATTGCCGGAACCATGGCCCATACCGATCCGGCCGTGCTCGAATGGTTGCCGCAGAACAAGACCTGGAACTACGGCATGGGAATCGCTGGCGCCGCGCTGGTGTACGGGGCCGGCCTGATCATGCGCCAACGTGCCCGCCAAGCTGCGTGAACCATGGGCCACGCCTGGGCGTGGCCATTCCCGTCCCTGGGTCAAGTCGCTCGCGGGGCAGTGCAAAAAAACGACAAGTCCTTCCCACTATGTCACTTGTCGGTAGCAGCATGGTCTGCTAACGTCGCTTCTTCGTACCTTCGAGTTGTGGGGCCTGGACTTTCCTGACTCACGTGCAACGTGAAAAGTCGAATCAAATAACCGGGTGGGTTGGAACTTGGCAACAAAGTCATCATCGAAGAATGCGCAATTCTGGCGCGCGGATTGGTTTGCCGGAGTAGCGATTGTTCTGGCCGTACTGGCCCTGAACCAGGCCACTGATCTGATCGGAACGCTTGAGCGTCGGTTCTACGACTTTGGCAGCACCAGTACCTCGCGGCAACCCTCTGAGCGCATCGCGATCATCGCGATGGATGATCAGAGCATTGCCAATATGGGTCGCTGGCCCTGGCCGCGCGATATCCACGCCAAACTGATCGACCAGTTGTCCCAGGCCAAGGCCAAGACGATTGTCGAGACCGTATTCTTCATCGAGCCGCAGGTCGACCGGGGTCTGGGTTTTATCCGCCAGATGAAGGCATTGTTGCCGGCCAGCGGCGACACGGCGCTGTCCGAGGTCATCGCCGAAGCCGAGCGCGTGCTCGATACCGATGCCGTGCTGGCCGCCAGCATGAGAAGCGCGGGCAATGTGCTGGTGCCGTCGGTGTACCAACTCGGTGAACCCCAGGGCAATCCGGACAAGCCGGATGTGGCGTTCGAGAAAACCGTCGTACATCAGGCAGCAAGGCCTGCAGTAGCGCAAAAGCCGGATGACGGATTCGAAAAGACCGTTGTGCACAAGCTCAAGGACGGCGACAAGCCGACTCTGATGAGCTTTGCGACCACGCCGGATGTCCAGATTTGATCCGGCCGTCATGATGCAATACACCTTTCTCTCTCGAACCGACCCTGGCAGGGCCAGAGACAATAACGAAGACGCGGTGCTGATTGATGAGCCCGCGCAACTCGGCGTATTGGCGGATGGCATGGGCGGATACAACGCCGGTGAGATTGCCAGCGGCATGGCGACGGCCTTTATCAAGTCCGAAATGGCACGCTGGCTGGCCGAAACCGGCAAAAGCGCCAAGCTCAAGGAGATCCGGCGGGCACTGGAGATTTGCGTGGACAACGCGAATCGCTCCATTTTCAACGCGTCCAAGTCCAACCCGCAATATTCAGGCATGGGCACGACGCTGGTGGTCGGCGTGTTCCATGACAATGTCTTGATCCTCGGCCATATCGGTGACTCGCGTTGTTATCGTCTGCGAGACGGAAAGCTTGTGCAGATCACCAAAGACCATTCATTGCTGCAGGAGCAACTCGACGCCGGATTGATCACGCCCGAGCAGGCGATCGGGTCTTCGATCAAGAACCTCGTGACCCGGGCTTTGGGTGTGGAAGATGCCGTGATGATGGAAGTCAATGAGCACCAGGTCGAGGCCGGCGACTGTTATCTGATGTGCTCGGACGGCCTGTCCGACATGGTTGACGATGCCGAAATTGCCAGTATCCTTGGGGGGCCTGTGCCCATGGACCAGAAAGCGGACATACTGGTTGCTGTGGCAAACGCGCATGGCGGGCGTGACAACATCTCGGTATTGCTGATGCTGGCTGAGCCAGCAGCAGAAAAGCGTGGCTTGATCTCCAGACTGTTGGGAAAATAGGAAGTTCGTGTCTTATATGAAAAAGTGGCAGATGAATAGGAGTCGGTCATGCCGAAAATGATCGTTTCGATCGATGGTGTTGTCATCAAGGAAGTCCAGCTGACAAAAGACCGGACAACCCTAGGCCGTCGGCCGTACAACGATGTCGTGATTGATAACCTGGCGATCAGCGGCGAACATGCTGTTTTTCAAATGGCAGGCAGCGACGTATTCATCGAAGACCTCAACAGCACCAACGGTACCTACGTCAACGGCAAGGCAGCCAAGAAGCAGCAGCTGCACAACGGGGATACGGTCGAGGTTGGCAAGTACAAGATCAAGTTTGTCAGCGAAGCGGTGGCCGAAGGGTTCGAGAAGACCTTGATGGTCAAGTCGATGCCGCCAACCGCGCCCGCAGCTTCTCGAGTGGAAGCCGGCGCATCATCGGGCTGGACGTTGCCCTCTCCCGCAGCTGCGTTGGGTGCTGGGGCCACCACCACGACGCAAGCGTCGATCAAGGTGTTGTCAGGTGCCGCCTCGGGTCGGGAGGTTTCGTTGACCAAGGTAGTCACCACTATCGGAAAGCCCGGTGTGGCCGTGGCGGCTATTACCCGTCGCCAACATGGCTTCGTGGTACACCATGTTGAAGGTGCCGGAAACCCATCGCTCAACGGAGCGCCTATAGGGACCGACCCTGTGTCCCTGAAGAATGGCGACCTGATTGAGCTGGCTGGGACGCAGATGCAGTTTGTGCAAAGCTGATCGCAGGGGAGCTCGCTGATACCGCGGCTTTCATGCACCTTTGCTGACGCCGCCATGGGAGCACTCCTGAGGCGCTGGCCGCACATTCTGGTAACACCGTTGCCTCTGGTGGTCGTGCTCAAGCTGGGTGCCAAGACGCTGGCCATCCCGGTGGACGGCAAGGTCTCTGCACTCTTTCCGTTTCGGGGATTCGCTGGTCCGAAAGGGGGGTCGTTCCGTTACGTCTCCGCGGCAGATATGTTGTCCAAGGCGCTTGCGCCCGAGACACTCACGAGCAGGATCGTATTGGTGGGCACCACGGCACCACGGCACCACGGCACCAGGGCTGCAGGATCTGCGTGTCACGCCCGTCGGCGAGGTCTATCCCGGCGTCGAAGCCCATGCCAATGTGATTTCGGGCCTGCTCGACGGCAAGACCCTGCTCAAGCCCGACTACGCCATCGGATACGAGGTGGTAGTGATTTTGATTGCAGGTCTGCTTCTCGCGATTGCCTTGCCGCTGGTATCGGCGACGCGGGCGGTTATTCTCAGTGTGGGCGTGGCGGCACTGGTTGGCGGGCTGAACTTCTGGCTGTATCTTGGCGCCGGGCTGGTATTGCCACTGGCAGGTGCGCTGATCACGAGGAACATCGGACCAAGGGAATTCCCGAAATCGGCATTGGCATCGGCGTCAATACCGGCAACATGAGTGTCGGCGACATGGGCTCGAATATCCGCAAAAGTTATGCCGTGATCGGCGACGCGGTCAACCTGGGTTCGCGGCTCGAAGGGTTGTCCAAGGTGTACGGCGTCGATATCGTGGTCAGCGAGTCGGCGCGCGAACTGGCGCCGGCCTTTGGCTGGCAGGAGCTGGATCTGGTCCGCGTCATGGGCAAGGACAAGGCGGTTGCCATCTTCTGGCCGGTAGCCCCCGCCAACCGAGTGGGCACCGAGACCGAGGCAGAACTCAAGGCCTGGGGCGCGTTCCTCAAGGCGTATCGATCACAGGATTGGGACCAATGCGATCTGCTCATGATGAACTTGCTGCGCATGAATGCAAAAAAATACCTTTACCACCTTTACTCCGATCGGATAGCCTCCATGCGGCTGCTCCCATTCGATCCTGAATGGGATGGTGCAACAAACTTCGAAACCAAATAAGGGACGCCATGAAAGTGCGTGTGTTGGGCTGTTCCGGTGCTATCGCCAAAGACTGCCGTACCACGTCTTTTCTGATTGATGGCGATATGCTGATCGACGCAGGCACCGGTGTCGGAGACCTGACGCTTGACGAAATGCAGGGTATCGACCATGTGTTCCTTACGCATTCGCATCTCGACCACGTTGCCGCCCTGCCGCTGATGGTCGATGCCGTCGCCGCCCGGCGCCACAAACCGTTGAAGATCTATGCGCTGGCAGGCACCATTGCCGCACTCAAGGCGCATATCTTCAACGGCGTGATCTGGCCCGATTTCAGCCAGATTCCCACGCCACAAGCGCCCTTCATCACTTTCCACGAGATATTCACCGGCCAGACCCTGGAGGTCAACCGCAAGCTGCTCGAAGTGTTGCCGGCGGTTCACACGGTGCCTGCCGTGGGTTATGCTGTAACCGCCGGCACCGGCTGCTGGGTTTTCTCTGGTGACACCGAACGCAATCCGGCGTTCTGGCAGCGCGTTAACCAGTTGAACGTTGCGATGCTGGTGATCGAGACCGCGTTCAGCAACCGCGAGAAAGACCTGGCCAAGCTCAGTTTGCATCTCTCGCCTGGCGTGCTAGCCGATGAGCTTGACAATATTCTGAACGATCGCAAATACCCGATTTACATCACCCATACCAAGCCGGCCGAAACCGATCTCATCATGGCCGAGATCCAGAAATTCGACGAAACCTCGGTGTCAGGGCCCAATGTGACCCACGACATCCGCTGGCTGCGCGCTGGCCAGGAATTTGAGTTATGAACGCGGTACTCAATCCCGGCCAGAGTACACCCACGTCGGAGCAGGCGTTTTTCGAGAGCCAGAAACTGCCACCGGAAAAGCGTGGCGTCACCTTCGAAGCGCTGTTCTACAAGCAGTTGCACCATGTGACGGCGCGGATCCATGACACCGAGAACCTGGACCAGATCATGCTGGACGCCAGCCAGGACATCTGCAAACTGCTCAATGCCGATCGGCTGACGCTTTATGCAGTCAACGATGACCAGTCGTCCATCGTGTCCAAGATCAAGACTGGCCTGAACAGCAGCCGCGACCTCAAGTTGCCGATCTCGCCACAAAGTCTGGCCGGTTATGTGGCCTTCAGCCGCAAGCAACTCAATCTGGCCGACGTCTACGACGACGAGGCGCTAAAGCAGATTCACCCGGCACTGACCTTTCTGAAGGAGGTCGACAAGCGCTCGGGTTATCGCACCCGCCAGATGCTGGTGGCGCCGATTCTCGATGGCGAGGTGTTGCACGGCGTCTTGCAGATCATCAACAACAAGAGCGATCAGACCTTTGGTGCACTGGAGGTCGAAGGCGTCGCGCAGTTGTGCAAGACGCTGGCTACGGCAATTCGCCAACGGGTGCAAAAGGCTAATGAAGAAACACGCCGCAAGGTCACCAAATACGGCGCTCTGGTGGCCGACGGTGTCCTTACGCAGGCTGAACTCGATCAGAGCCTGGCCGAAGCGCGCAATGGCGGCACGCCGGTCGAACATGTGCTCATGGCCCATTTCAAGGTCAAACCGGTGCAGATCGGCTCGTCGCTGGCGCGGTTTTTCGCCGTTCCGTACGAGTCCTTCAGTTCCGGTCGGATCCGCTCCGAAGCTTTGCACGGGCCGCTCAAGCGCGAGTTCATCGTCGAGCAGGGCTGGATTCCGCTCGAGGAATCACCCGACGGTCTGGTCATCATGTGCGTTGACCCGGAAGCGGTGCGTAATGCCCGCGTGGTACCCCAGGTGTTTCCACGAATCAGCAAGTTTGCCTACCGCGTCACCACGCTGACCGAGTTCGACGAGACGCTGGCCCAGTTGTTTGGCGCCGGCAATGAGGGCGGCTCGATCGATCAGTTGCTGGCCGACATGGACGGCGGCCCGATCGACGACGGCTACAACGATGATTCGCTGGAGTCTGCAGCGGCCGACAACGAGCTGGTCAAGTTCGTCAACAAGGTGATCATCGACGCCTACAACCAGAAGGTGTCCGATATCCATATCGAGCCCATGCCGGGCAAGCTCAAGACCGGTATCCGGTTTCGCATCGACGGCACGCTGGTGCCTTATGTCGAGGTACCGGCGCATTTTCGCCAGGCCATGGTTACCCGCCTTAAGATCATGTGCGACCTCGATATCTCCGAGCGGCGCAAGCCGCAGGACGGCAAGATCAAGTTCAAGAAATACGGTCCGCTCGATATCGAACTGCGCGTGGCCACGATCCCGTCCACCGGCGGCGTCGAAGACGTGGTGATGCGGATCCTCGCCGCGGGCGAGCCCATACCGCTGGAAAAACTCGGCCTGACGGCCCACAACCGGGAGCGACTGGAGAAGACGGTTACCAAGCCCTACGGCTTGTTCTACGTTTGCGGCCCCACCGGTTCCGGCAAGACCACGACCTTGCACTCGATACTGAAATTCCTCAATACGCCTGACACCAAGATCTGGACCGCCGAGGATCCGGTCGAGATCACGCAAAAAGGCCTGCGCCAGGTTCAGATCAACAAGAAGGCCGGCATTGACTTCGCGTTGATCATGCGTGCCTTTCTGCGCGCAGACCCCGACATCATCATGGTCGGTGAGTCGCGCGACAAGGAAACCGTGTCCATGGGCGTCGAGGCCTCGCTGACCGGCCACCTGGTTTTCTCGACGCTGCACACCAACTCCGCGCCAGAGTCGATCACCCGGTTGATGGACATGGGCATGGACCCGTTCAACTTTGCCGATGCCCTGCTGGGCATTTTGGCCCAGCGCCTGGCCAAGAAGTTGTGTGACTGCAAGCAGTCGTACGTGCCGGACGCGGAAGAGATGCGGCTGTTTGTCACCGAATATGTCGAGGAATTGCGCCATTCCAAGGCATGGCAGGCTGATCACGAAGGCGAAGCCCGCAAATTGCTCGAGAGTTGGAACCAGATCTACGGCCAGGACGGCCAGCTTCGTTTGTACCGCGCGGTAGGTTGCGACAAATGCAATAACACCGGCTACAAGGGCCGGATCGGCCTGCATGAACTGCTGGTAGCCGACGACGCCGTCAAGAAGCTCATCCAGGAACGTGCCCGTGTCGCGGAGTTGTTTGCACAATCGGTTGAAGGCGGCATGCGTACGCTTAAGATGGATGGCATGGAGAAAGTCATGATGGGCATGACCGACATCAAGATGGTCCGGCAGGTCTGCATCAAGTAAGTGACAAAATTGGCATGACAAAAATGTCACGTCAATGTCGTCGGACGCTACCAAACGACCTATTACGGTAAAAATACCGCCCTAAAGCACAAAAAAGTCGCAATTTCGGAGTTTCAGGACCTGGCACGCATCCTGCTCTATGTGATCGTCCAGCCAGTTTCCTCAACCCCAGGAGTTTTCAAATGAAGCGTTCCATGCAAAAAGGTTTTACCCTTATCGAGTTGATGATCGTTGTCGCGATCATCGGTATTCTGGCCGCCGTGGCCCTGCCGGCTTATCAGGACTACACGGTCCGCGCCAAGGTCTCCGAGGTGGTCTTGGCCGCTTCGTCAGCCAAAACCGCGGTTGCGGAGTCGGCGCAAGTCAACTCGACGATGCCTGCGACGGCAAGTTTGACGGTCGACAGCCAGTCGTCCAAGTGGGTTTCGGGTGTGGCTTATTCGTCGGCTGGTGGCTCTACCGGCGTTATCACGGTGACCACCTCCACCGCTGATACCAAGATTAGCGGCAAAACTTTGATTATGACCGGCAATCTTCAGCCTAACGGCCAGGTTACTTGGGTGTGTTCTGCCCCCGCCGTTGCGTCCGGCGGCATTGACCCCAAGTATCTGCCAGCAAGCTGCAAGCCGTAACGCAGTTGCCTGTGCCATGACAAAGGGCCCTTTCGAGGGCCCTTTTTTCAATTCCAGATGACAAACAGCTTGCGCGCCTCGCCCTTCGGCGCAATTGTTTGAGGCCCCTTTTGCGGCCTCGATCGCACAATGACGAATACGCCATGGCAATAACACGAATAGGCTGACGCCTTGCGAGCGTCGAAATTGTTTCGTAGCCATCCAACAGATGTTCCATTTTTTATCATTGGCAACTCGCCGAACCCGTTCTGAGCCGCAGCAATCCGCAGCAAACGACGGCCCGCTGCCGCCGGTCTGGATGGCTTTATGGTCTTTGCTGTTGGCGCTGGCCTGGTTGTTGCCGAATCACTACCCACCCTGGCCTTCGTTCCATGCGGACGCGTTTTCGGCGATGGCGATGGCGATAAGCTGCGGAGCCGTCGTCGTGCGGTCGAAAGCCACGGTCGAATGGAACCGCATCACCCTGGCGCTGATGCTGCTTGCCGGCATACCTCTGTTGCAGTGGGGAGCGGGAATTTTGCCGTTCGCAGGCCAGGCCTGGATCTCTGCGACGTATTTGCTTGGCGCAACGCTGGCGGTGTTGACGGGCCAGGCCTGGGAGCGTGATCGCGCGGACCAAGCTGCCAACGCGTTGTTCCTGGCGATCGGTATCGGTGGAGTCGTCTCCGTCGGTCTGCAATTGATGACCTGGTTAGGGGGCCAGGGTAATGGTGTGGAAGACATCTGGTCCATGGGACTGACGGACGGACGGCCCTATGCCAACATGGGGCAGCCGAACCAATTGGCCACCCTGTTGCTTTGGGGCGTGCTCGGCGCCATCTGGGCCTACCAGAACAGCAAGATAGGCATGGCGACTGCTGGGGGGATGTCGGCGTTTCTGCTCTTGGGCGTCGCGATGACCCAGTCGCGTACCGCCTGGCTCGGCCTCTCGTTGATCGTCCTGGCGACCTGGATCTGGCGACACCACTGGAAATCCCCACGTCTGCCTTGGCTTGTGCTGTGTCTGTTTGTACTGTTCTGGACTTTTCCGCTGCTTCTGCGCTGGGTCAACGCACTGCTTTTGATGGACCAGAATGCGCAGTTCCTGCGCCTGAGTGTTGCGGGTGAAAGCCGCCATGTTGCATGGTTGATGTTTGCCAAGGCCGCCCTCGCCCGGCCCTGGTTCGGTTATGGCTGGACCGAAGTCGCGTCCGCCCAGATGGCTGTCGCGGCGGATTTGCCGGGACTGAAAATGACCTTTGGACATGCGCACAATCTGTTCATGGACCTGGTGTTGTGGCTCGGTATTCCACTGGGTGTCCTGCTGTCGCTGGCCATTGTTGCGGCGTTTGTGGGTTACGTCCGGTCCGTTCGCAATGCCAACGATCTGATTCTGGTCCTGTTCCTCGGCGTGATTGGTATTCACGCGATGCTCGAACTGCCATTGCACTACGCATATTTCCTGTTGCCGACCGCGCTGGTGGTGGGCATTCTGAATGTTCGGTCAGGTGTCCCTGCGATCTGGATGACCGGGCGCTGGATGATGGCCGCTTCATTGATGGTTGCGATGGTTCTTTATGCGGGTATTGTTCGCGACTATTTCCGGGTCGAAGCCAGCTACCAGTCCTTGCGTTTCGAGCGTGCCCGAATCGGCACGCTGCCGATCGGCAAACCGCCTGATGTCATTTTCTTGACCCAGTTGCGCGACCAGATCCGATTCATGCGGCTCGATTTCAGTCGTGGCATGAGTGCGGAAGACATCCAGTGGGTGATGGACGTTGCCAATACCTATCCCTCTGCCGGGTCGGTGTACAACGTGGCTGGCGCGCTGGCGTTGAACGACCGCCCACAGGAAGCGGGTCTTTGGCTGCGCAAGATCTGCAAGATCTCGAGTCAACAGGAGTGTGAGTTGGTACGCCAGGCCTGGCTGCAAGACGGGAAGGGCAACCATCGTATCGCTGCCGTTCCCTGGCCAAGCTGATTTGCGCATCCAGGTGAAGCCAATGTCGATGCCTGTCGATGTCCCGGGGTCTGCCGGGACGGTCCTGAACACACCGTTGCTGGTGTTATGCATTGCGTTTCCGTGGCTTTGGCCCGTCGCCGGCGGCCCGACGGCGACTGTCCTGCCGTGGTTGGTCGCGGCGATCAGTGCGATCGTGACGGCCGTATGGGTCATGCTGGTGCGTTCCAATCTGACGCAAGCATCGGGTTGGGGCTGGTTGTTGGCCGCATTGCTCAGCAGTGGTGTCGCCCTGGTGCAATATTTCGGCCACAGTGCGGCACTGCAACCGTGGGTCAACGTTGCGCCGCTGGGTGAGGCGTTTGGCAATCTGCGCCAGCGCAACCAGTTTGCGACATTGACCAACATGGGTCTTGCCGTGCTGATGTTCGGCCTTGTGATGCGCCAACACAGGTGGCAGCTTGACACCGGTGATCACCATCCGTGGCCTGGCCGACATTCGGCGCTGCAACGGGCCCTTGCTCTGTCCGCGGCGATCGTGCTGGCAGTTGCCAATGCGGCCACGTTGTCGCGCACGGGCATGTTTCAGCTGATCGCCCTCGCCATGTTGTTGTGGGTCTGGCACGCAGATGTGCCGCGATCGAGCCGGTGGGTGCTCGTGGTGGCCGTATTGACCTATGCCGTCGCCTCGATCGCGTTGCCGATGCTGATCGGCCGCGATCCATTCGCGGACGGTATCGGAGCGCGGTTTCGCCCACCCGAAATGGCCTGTGCCAGTCGCATGTTGTTATGGCAGAACGTACTGCACCTGATCGCCCAGAAGCCATGGTGGGGTTGGGGATGGGGCGAACTGTCGTATGCCCACTTCATGACCCTGTACCCGGCGGGACGCTTCTGTGCCATCCTGGACAACGCACACAACCTGCCTCTGCATCTCGCCCTGGTATGGGGTATTCCGTTGGCCGTGCTCGCGTGCGGCGCTGTCGGTTTCTGGGTGTTGCGGGCCAGGCCCTGGCGGGAATCCATGCCGGTTCGGCAAATGGCCTGGGCCGTGCTGGGCATGATCGGCTTGCACAGCATGCTGGAATATCCGCTGTGGTACGGGCCATTCCAGATTGCTGCGGCACTGGCGATCTGGATCTTGTGGCGCACCCGGCCGCAGCGCGCACCCGCGGATGGCGATGCGCTCCAGATCGGATCGGCTCCACGTCACCGGAATATCGCGTTACCGGTCGTGCTGGTTTGCGCCGGCGTCTTACTGGTGGCACTCGCCTATGCCGCCTGGGACTACCGCCGGGTCAGCCAGGTCTATATGGCGCCATCCTTGCGCTCGGAGGCGTACCGGGAGGACACCCTGGGCAAGGTTCAGGACTCCTGGCTGTTCCGCAAGCAGGTCCGGTTTGCCGTTTTGACGCTGTCGACGTTGACACCCGAAAACGCCCAGGGCCTGAATGCCATGGCGCGCGAATTGCTGCACTTCTCTCCCGAATCGCGGGTGGTCGAAAAACTTATCGACAGTGAACTGGTGCTCGGCCGGTGGGACGATGCCGCGTATTTCATGCTGCGATATCGCAAAGCGTTTCCTGCGGAGTACGAACTCTGGAAAGAGCGCAGCACAGGCGCACCGCTGCCGGAGTTGCCGCCAACGGGCTCCTGAACGCCCGCTCCGTGAGCCCTTGCAGGATCGTGACTACCCCGCGATGAAACTGCCCGACTGCCCCCCGTGTTTTTGCAGCAGCTTGATGTCCGACATCGTCATGCCGCGGTCCACTGCCTTGCACATGTCGTAAATGGTGAGCAGCGCGATCTGCACGGCGGCGAGGGCTTCCATCTCTACGCCGGTGGGCCCGACGGTTTCTACCGTGGCGCGGCAGATGATGTTGGCCGGATGCGTGGCGTCCGCCTGAACCGACTCGAACTCGATCGCGACGCGGGTCAGCGCGAGCGGATGGCACAGCGGGATCAGGTCGCTGGCCTTCTTGGCCGCCTGGATGCCGGCGATACGGGCAATACCCAGCACGTCGCCTTTTTTGGCGGTGCCTGCCTCGATGATGGCCAGTGTGGCGGCATGCATGTCGATGCGACCGCCAGCGACGGCGGTACGGTGGGTGCTGGCTTTGGCCGCGACGTCGACCATGTGGGCCTGGCCTTGGGCGTCAAAATGGGTCAGGGTATTCATTGTGGTGATGGCATGCGAAAGGAGGATGGTTCACTCATAGGGCAAAGGGGGTGGCGGACGCATCTGGATACCCGCACTTTACGAACCATTTGCCTGGGTGTTGCATCATACGACCATGCGTCTGCCGATTCGCTTCCAATACCCCTCTTCGCCGCCACGGGTTAAGTCGATCTTGATGCGGCGCCTGTGTGCCGTCGTGCTCCTGCTTGGCGTGGCCGGTTTGCCCGTGCGGGCACAGACGGGCGCCGGCGCATCGGCCCCCGCGCGCTCCGTGGCCAGCCAGTTGCCGGGCATGGGCGACGCCAGCGAACTCACCGCCAGCGCCGAGCGCCGCCTGGGCGACCGGATTGCGCGCGAAATATTCCGCGACCCGGACTACATCGACGATCCGGTGCTGGGCGCATATGTCGATGCGATCTGGCAGCCCTTGCTCAAGGCGGCACGCAGCCGGGGCGAGATGTCGGATGAACTTCAGCAGCGTTTTGCCTGGCAGATCATGATGGGGCGCGACCGCAGCGTGAATGCGTTTGCCTTGCCGGGCGGGTATCTGGGCCTGCACCTGGGCCTGGTGTCGGTCGTGTCCAGCCGCGACGAGCTGGCCTCGGTGCTGGCGCACGAACTCAGCCATGTCACCCAGCGCCACATTTCGCGCCTGACCACCCAACAAAATGCCCAGACTCCATGGGTGATTGGCGCCATGATCCTGGGAGCGCTGGCTGCGAGCAAAAGCCCGGACGCCGCGACCGCGCTGTTCACCGGCGGGCAGGCTGTGGCGATGCAGAACCAGCTCAACTTTTCGCGTGACATGGAGCGCGAGGCCGACCGGGTCGGTTTGGGTGTCATGGCCGATGCCGGTTTTGCGCCCGCGGGTTTTGCGTCGATGTTCGACAAGCTTCAGGCCGCTTCGCGGCTCAATGACAACGGCGCGTATCCGTATTTGCGCAGCCACCCGCTGACTACCGAGCGCATTGCCGACATTCGCGGCCGGCTCCCGTTGGGCGCCACCGGGGAGCCGGTACCCGCGGTGACGATGGAGCATGCACTGATCAGCGCCCGGGCGCGTGTCCTGTCGAACAATGCCACCATCGATGCGTTGCGGGCCATGGTGACACAGGCACAGGCACAGGCGGCCACCAGGTTGGCCGAGCAGGCGCCGGCGCCGCAGGCAGCAATCTACTACGCGGCAGCCCTGGCGGCAGGACAGATGCGCGAATTCAGCATGACCCGGTCATGGCTGGGACGGCTCGAACAGCTGACCCGGGACGACGCTGCGGCCCAGCGCCTGGTCAAGCTGCTCGAGATCGAGTTGGCGCTGCTGTCCGGTCAGCCGGCGCCTGAGGTTGCGCCCACTGGTCGCGCGGAGTTGCTGCTGATGGCCCAGGTCTGGATACGCCAGGGCCGCGCGGCACAAGCGTCGGCCGCGTTGCAGAATTGGGCGGTGTTGCATCCGAAAGATGCCGGAGTCTGGCAGATGCTGGGTCGCGCCAACATGGCACAAGGACGGGTGTTGCGGGGCATCCGCGCTGAGGCCGAGGCGCAGGTGGCGCTGCTCGACTATGCCGCGGCGATGGACCGTTTCAAGGCGGCGCAGGGCTGGGTGCGTGACGCAGCCGGCAGCGCAACCATCGACCACATCGAGGCATCGATCGTCGACACCCGTGCCCGCCAGGTGCAGCTACTTTTGCGGGAACAGGCCCTGGAGCGCTGACTCGATCAGCAGGCCGAATACCGAATAGATCAGCGAGCCGATCAGTGCAGCGCCAAAGCCGTTCACCGCAAAGCCGTCAAGCACACTGGACGCGGCCCAGAACATCAGCGCATTGATGATGAACAGGAACAGGCCGAGCGTGACCACCGTGACCGGCAAGGTCAGCACGACCAGCACCGGCCGCAAGATGGTGTTGAACAGGCCAATCACCAGCGCCGCGATCAGTGCGCTGCCAAAACTCGAGACCGCGACGCCGCCGTAGACGCCGGTTACCAGCAGCAAGGCACACGCGCTCAATATCCATTTGACGATCAGTTTCATGCGGCGTCAGCATACCATTGCCCGCATTGCGCGTAGGCCGAGCACAAGCGTGGCAAGATCGCAGGCTCTGGATCACCCCATGACAGGCATACACATCACCGATATCGAATCGGCCATCAACTACTGGCGCGAGAAAAAGCCATCACCAGATGGTGTCACCCTGTCTAACGAGGTGCGTGCGTTGGCCGAGGTGTACGCGTTGATGGTGTACCACCATGAGTCGCTGGCCGACGAGTTCACGTTTCCGCCGCAAGCGCTGGCCGCCTGGCAGGCCTGGTACGACACGACGCCCGATACGCCGTGCATCGCGATCTGTTCGACCAGTCAGGGCGACGCAATATGCAAGGGTTGCGGGCGCACTTTCGAGGAGGTGCAGCACTGGACCGACATGCGGGCGGTCCAAAAGCGCGCGACCTGGCGGCGCATCAGCCTGGAGGGTACGGCCTGGCGCTTCAACCGGTATGCCGAGCGCGCGGCTGAACGACGACAGGCCTGAGCCGTGTTGACTACTTCCAGCGCAGCGGCTCGAGCATGACGCTGTTCTGGCTGTCGCCCAGCGTCAAGGCGCCTTCTTGAATGGTGGCCTGCAGTTGCATGCTGCGCTGCGCCAGCGCCTGCAGTTCCTGCACCTGTACGGTCGGCAACCGGTACACGCTCAGGTTGCGCGGTCGTGACAACTTGTTCTCGATGCCCCGCCACCAGACTTCCGCCGCATGGTTGAAGCAGTACAACACCACCTCATCGGCTTTGCCGCAGGCTTTGAGCAAGGGTTTGTCTTCGGGCTGACCGACCTCGATCCAGAGCCGGGTCAGGCCCGTGAAGTCGCGCAGCCAGGCGTCGGGTTCGTCCGGATCGGACAGGCCGGCACCGAATGCCAATGTGGCGTCGCCATTACAAACCGATTGCAGCTTGTGGGCCTGAAACGCCAGCGCCACCAGGCGCACCATCATGCGTTCGTCGGTCTCGCTGGGGTGGCGCGCCAGTGTCAGCGCATGGTCGGCGTAATAACCGTTGTCGATGTCGGCAATCTGCAGGTGGGCCCGAAAGACCGTGGATTTGATGGCCATGCCGTGTAGTCAGACGCGACGCGCCAGCTCGGCCGCCTTGCCGGTGTAACTCGCCGGCGTCATGGCCAACAGACGGTCCTTGTCGGCTTGCGGTATCGCCAGCTCGGTGATGAATCCCTGCATAAGTTCACGTGTCATCGGCGCGCCCCGGGTGAAGGTCTTGAGCTGCTCATAGGGCTCGGGCAGGCCATGGCGGCGCATCACGGTCTGGATGGGTTCAGCCAGCACTTCCCATGCGGCGTCCAGGTCGGCCGCAATGGCCCCTGCATTGAGTTCGAGTTTGCCCAGGCCATTGGCCATGGATTCGTAGGCCAGCAGCGCGTAACCGACGGCCACGCCCATGTTGCGCAGCACGGTGGAGTCGGTCAGGTCGCGTTGCCAGCGGCTGATCGGCAGCTTTTCGCTCAGGTGGCGTAGCAGCGCATTGGACAGTCCCAGATTGCCTTCGGCGTTCTCGAAGTCGATCGGATTGACCTTGTGTGGCATCGTGCTCGAGCCAACTTCGCCCTTGCGCAGCTTTTGCTTGAAATAACCCAGGCTGACATAACCCCAGACGTCGCGGGACCAGTCGATCAGGATGGTGTTGGCACGCGCGATGGCATCGAACATCTCGGCCATGTAGTCATGGGGCTCGATCTGGATGCTGAAGGGCTGAAAGTTCAGGCCCAGGCCCCAGGCCTGCTGACCACCGGCCTCGCCGCTGGCCTCGGGTGTCTCGACCACGCGCCGTGCGAACTCTTCCCAGTCGAAGTCCGGCCAGGCGGATAGATGAGCGTTGTAGTTGCCGACCGCGCCATTCATCTTTGCCAGAATCTTGACGGACGCGATACGGTCACAGGCGGTTTGCAGGCGCATCACGACATTGGCGATTTCCTTGCCGACCGTGGTGGGGCTGGCCGTCTGGCCATGGGTACGGCTGAGCATTGGAACGTCGGCATAAGCCAGCGCCATCTCGCGCAGCTTGAGCAACAGCCGGTCCAGTGTCGGCAACAACACGATGTCGCGTGCGGCGCGCAGCTGCAGCGCATGGCTGGTGTTATTGATGTCTTCGCTGGTGCAGGCAAAGTGCACGAATTCGCCCGCGCGTTGCAGCTCCGGGCGCGACTCGAACTTGCCTTTGAGCCAGTATTCAACCGCCTTCACATCATGGTTGGTGGTCTTCTCGATCTCCTTGATTGCCAGCGCGTCGGCTTCGCTGAAGTTCTTGACCAGCTTGAGTAAGTAAGTGCGTGCTCCAGTGCTCAGCGGCTTGAATTCGGTGAACCCGGCATCGCTCAGATGCACAAACCAGGCCACTTCGACCTGCACCCGCCGACGCATGTAACCCAGCTCGCTCATCAGCGGTCGCAGCGGGGCGAGTTTGGCTGCGTAGCGGCCATCCAGGGGAGACAGGGCAGAAACGGTGGACAGGCTCATGCACGGATTGTAGGTGGCGCATTTGCGCCACGGCGCGGGAACCGCCGGGCCGGGGTGCTGGCTAGAATGCTTTACACAACCGGACACGCCTTGCCATGAAACTCATCGGATCCAACTCCAGCCCCTATGTCCGCAAGGTGCGTATCACCATGGCGGAAAAGAAGCTCGACTACCAGTACGTGACCGAAAACGTATGGGCAGACGATACCCGCATCACCGAGTCCAACCCGCTGGGCAAGGTGCCTTGCCTGGTCATGGAAGGCGCCGAGGCCTTGTTCGATTCGCGCGTGATCGTCGAGTACCTCGAGAACCTGTCGCCGGTGGGCAAGCTCATTCCCAGCAACGGGCGCGAGCGTGCCGAAGTGAAGACCTGGGAGGCACTGGCCGATGGCGTGCTCGATGCTGCCATACTGGCGCGGCTTGAAGCCACCTGGGGTGGTCGCGCCAAGGAGCAACGTAGCCAGGCCTGGATCGATCGCCAGCTCGCCAAGATCAACGCCAGCCTCAAGGCCATGTCGCGCGGGCTGGCTGACAAGCCATTTTGCGCGGGCATCCACCTGAGCCTGGCCGACATTGCCGTCGGTTGTGCGCTGGGTTATCTGGATTTCCGTTTTCCCGAGATCGCCTGGCGAGCCGACCACCTGAATCTCACCAAGTTGCAAGACAAGCTGATGCAGCGCGCCAGTTTCGCCGACACCCAGCCGTCCTGACGAGCGGCGGCGTGTGGGCGCGTCAACCGACGCGTGGCGCGGCGCGGTCAGCGGTTGGCGCGTCGGCGCAACCAGCGCATCAATGATCCGAGCACCGGCATTTGCTGGTACAGCCCGTGAGCCGCGTCCCAGTAGTCGTGGTGCAGCGTGATCAGGCCCTGCGCATCGAAGCGCAGATGGCTGGTGCCGGCGATTGTCTGCGCCACATCGCGGCGGAACGCCCGAAACCGGAAGTGGAAATCCCACAGCAGGAAACACTGGTCGCCGTCAACCACCTTGCCGGTGACAACAAAGTGCGGCTGCTCCAGTGTCTCGAACATGTGGCGGAAGATGGCTTGCACCTGCGCCAACCCCTGGACGTCGTTGAAAGGGTCGCTAAAACGCACGCTTGGCGAATAGATGCGGCCGAGCTCCGATACCGAGGCTGGCGTCAGCGATTCGAAGGCCGTAATCGTCTGGTCCAGCGTGGTCCTGGCGGACTTGAGCGTCTCACCTGCCGTGGCGGTGTGCGTTGGGAGTTCGACTTTGCCTTTCATGTCTGCGTCACACGGCCAACGAGCATGAAATACAGCCGCCAGGGCAGCAGGGCCAGCAGCTTGAGTACCAGCGTGAAGCGTTTCGGGAAATGGATCTCGAACGCGCCGCGTTCCCATCCCTCGACGATCTGCCGCGCGGCCTGGTCCGGTGTCTGCAAAGCCGGCATGGGGAAGGTGTTTTTCGCCGTCAGCGGTGTTTCGACGAATCCCGGATTGACGATGGACACACCAATACCCTTGTCGTGCAGATCCAGGTACAAGGTCTGCGCCAGATTGATCAATGCCGCCTTGGTCGGGCCATAGGCCAGGCTGGTTGGCAGTCCGCCGTAGCCGGCCACGCTGCCGACCAGGCTTACGAAAGCCTGGCGCTGGGGCATACCCAGCATCTGCGGCAACACCGCGTCCAGCAGCGTCAGCGCACCCACGTAGTTGATGTCGACATGGCGCACCATGTCGTCCAGGTCGATTGCATCCGCATGCATGGGGGTGTGGTGCGCGGCGCAAAAGAGCATGCCGTCGAGGCCACCGTCCTGCACGATCTGCTGCACCGCTGCGCGTACCGCAGCGCGATCCGTCACGTCCAGTGGCAAGACGCGTGCACCCGCATGTTCGGCGGCGAACTCCTCCAGCTTGTCCGCGCCTCGTGCAGACACGATCACCTGGGCGCCACGCGCATGCAGCAGGCTGGCGGTCGCGCGGCCGATGCCACTCGATGCGCCGACCAGCCAGACGGTCTTGCCGCTCCAGTTCGATATCGGTGGGTTCAGTGGCATAAGGATGGGTCTTTCGGGTGCATGCGTATCGCGCGGTTCAGCGTTTGGTGAAGGACAAGGTGACCTCGCCCAGGCGCACGCCGAACTTGCGCATCTCGGCCTTGTTCAGCATCACGCGTTCACTGACCAGGTACATCCAGTCGTCGAACTGCACTTCGATGATGCGGCCATCGACCGGCAGCGCCATCGTGTAGTTCCAGCGCAGCGCGTTGCCGCGTTGCACGCCTTGTGCCTCGCCCACGACGTCGTCGGCACGTCCGCTGAAGCGGCCGTCCGGCAGGCGCTTGATACGCCAGATGCGCTTTTGCGTAGTGCCGTCGGAGTACAGAAAGTCTTCGTCCAGCACGCCGTCGTCGCCGGACCAACGGGCGTTGATGACGACTGTGAAGCGCTTGACCACCTTGCCGCCGCGGTCGGTGAAGATGCCGTATCCGTCGATGACGCCGTTGAAATAGTCGGGCAGGTTCAGCGGCGGCTTTTCAAGCGCATAGTCGCCGATCTGGGGTGCGGCACAACCGGTCAGCGCCAACCCGATGGCACCGGCGACCAGCAGTGCGCCAGCGTTTCTCAACAGTTTTCGTCGAATCATGATGTGGCTTTCAAGATGGTCATGCCGGCTCGCCGCTGGCGATCAGGCTTCGGTGGTTCTGGTACAGCAACGTGGCCGCGGCGAGTTTGAGCAGACAAGGCAGCAGGCAATAGGCGATGCTCAGCGCGCCCAGTGCGCCGGCGTCGCGTGCGCCAGGCGTGTAGCCAAACACTGCCAGCAAAGGCAAGGCCAGCCCGGCGGCCAGGGCCAGATTGAGTTTGGTGGCGAAGTTCCACCAGCCGAAGTACGCACCTTCGAGGTGGCCGCGATGACCGGCCTTTGCGATCAGTCCGGCCAGCATTGCGCCCGGCAGCGCCAGGTCGGTGCCCAGCGCGATGCCGGAGGCCATGCACACGATGATGAAGGCGGTACTGTCGCCGGCGCCCAGCGTCGCGGCCCAGATAAAAGCGGCCACCGCCAACAACATGCCGCACAACCAGCTGCGGGTCAGGCCAATGCGCCGCACCAGCTTCAGCCACAACGGCATCGACAGCGCGGCACTGACGAAATAGGCGCCGAGGAACACCGGCTCCAGCGCGCGGGGGGCCTGCAGACGGTCCTGCACGAAGAACAGCACCAGCGTGGCGGGAATCGCACTGGCGACGCCGTTGAGCACAAAGATGCCGAGCAGACGCCTGAACTGCGGTAATTGCAGTGGGCGCCACAAGTTGTGTGGCTGCAGTTGCGGCTGTGGTGCCGGGCGCAAGGCACGGCTCCAGGCCAGCCAGCCCACCAGCAGGCAGGCGCAAAACAACAGCCAGGTGCCGGGCAAGCCCAGCAGCACCGGCGACATCGAGGCCATCACCACGCCTACCAAGGCCAGGCCTTCGCGCCAGGCCACGATGCGGCTGCGCTGAACTTCATCGCCGCCAAGCATGGCACCCCAGGACTGGTGCGCCACACTCAGCGCGCTGTAAGCCGCGTAGGTCACGATCAGAAACACCGTGACCCAGACCAGCAGCCACTCGCTCTGGCGCGTCGCCGGAAAGAACAGCAGGCCGAAACCGGCGGCCAGTACCACGGCAGCAAAACCGCCCATGACAAGCACCTCGCGCGGCGAGCGGGCGAACAGCCGGTCGCACCAGCGACCGATGAACGGGTCGATCAGCGCATCGAGCAGCCGCGCACCAAGCAGGATCAGGCCCAGCGTGGCCAATGGCATGCCGAAGGTGGTGGCATAGTGATTCGGCAGTACGACATACAACGGCAAGGCCACGAAGGCCAGCGGCAGTCCCAGCGCGCCGTACTGCAGTCCCTGGCGCGTCGTCAGCGGTGTGTTGGTTGACATCGGGCGTGTGGCCTCAGCGTGTGCCCTGGCCGAGCAATGCCAGGCGCAGCGACGGTTCCGAGGTGTCGGGCGAGAGCCAGATGCCGAAAAAAAGGCGGGCGAACTCCGGGTCGTCGATGCGGCCGGTGAGCCGACCGTTGGTCAGGAACACCAGGCCCGCAGCCGGTCGGTGAATGCCGGTAATGCGATCGCCCTTGCGCACATCGGGGAACGCCGTGCGCAACCAGGCGTCCCAGGCCTGTTTGCGTTCGTGGCTCAGCGGTGCAAGCCGCGCCATTTCGTCGATCGAGCGGCGCGTGATGTCGGCATTGCTGAAGTCGCGCTGGTAAAGCAGGTCCAGTGCAAAGCCATGACGTTCGTAATCCTGTGCACGGAATCCGGGCTCGACCCACAGGCTGGCGTCGTATACCGCGAAGCCGAAGAATGTGAACTGCTTGCGGCCGGACAGCACCACCTTGCCCAGCAGGCCTGCGAGTTCCGGTGGCGTGTTGGCCCGGGCACCGAGCGACCACACTCCGGCGGCCAGTGCCAGCAAACAGTCGCGGCGCCGCAACTTGCCGATCACACGCAGCATGTTGCGCTCTGCAGGTTCGATCCGGGGCGCGGCCAGGCGGGTCATGGCGTCGGCTTGACCAGCGTGTATTGCACCAGGCTGATGTTGCCCATGTCGAAAGCGGCCTCGCAATAGCCGAGGTAGAACTCCCAGATGCGCATGAAGCGGGTGTCGAACCCGAGCCGGCTAATGGCCTCGCGCTGGTGCAGAAAATCGTGCCGCCAGCGGCGCAAGGTCTCGGCATAGTCCTGGCCGAATGCCAGCTCGTCGACCACCTGCAGTCCGGCCGCCGCGGCTTCGCGGCGGAACTCGCGCGGACATGGCAGGCAGCCGCCGGGAAAGATGTACTGCTGGATGAAGTCGCTCGAACGGATGTACCGTTCGAACAGGTCGTCGTCGATAACGATGCTCTGGATGCAGGCCCGTCCGCCGGGTTTGAGCAGGCGGTGTACGCTCTGAAAATAGGTTGGCCAGTATTGCTGTCCGACCGCCTCGACCATTTCGATCGAGCAGATGGCGTCGTAGGGGCCGTCCTGGATGTCGCGGTAGTCCTGCAGACGCAGGTCCACCGCCGGCGCCGCCCCATCGGTTGATGCCAGTGGCGCCAGACGCTGGCGGGCAAAGTCCAGTTGTTCGGTGCTCAGGGTGACACCCGTAACGCTGGCCTGGAATTGCGTGACCGCCATTTCCGCCAGCGCGCCCCAGCCGCAACCGATCTCGAGCACACGGTCGCCGGGGCGCACGTTGGCCATGCGCAACGCCCGATGGACCTTGGCGTTCTGGGCTTCGCGCATGCTCTTGCCATGGTCACCGTCGAACCAGGCCGACGAGTAGTTCATCGTATCGTCCAGCCACAACTGATAGAAGGCGTTGCCCAGGTCGTAGTGCGCGTGGATGTTCTTCTGGCTGTTGCTGCGGGTATTGCGATTGAGCCAATGCTTTAAACGGTACAGGGTGCGGCCGGCCCAGCTGCCGTAGATGACATCCTCGAGATGCTGGCGATTGCGAATGAACAGCTTGAGCAGTTCGGTCAGGTTGGGCGTACTCCAGTCGCCGGCGATGTAACTTTCGGCCAATCCGATGTCGCCCGATTTGAGCGTTGCCGCGCACACGTTCCAGTTGTGCAGCGTGACCGTTGCATGGGGTGTGGCATTGCGGTCCTGGGTCTGGCCGAACAGTTGTACCGTGCCGTCGGGCAACTGCACGGTGAGGTGTCCGTGCTGGAGTCGCTCGAGCAGTCGCAGGGTGTTGCGGGCAGCGGCAGGGGCCTTGTGCAGTGGCGTCGGATAGGCAATGGTTTGGGTGTTCATGGCGTCTACGTGAAGGGCTTCAAACAGGCGGTCGGCTCTGGCGGGTGACGGGTAACGCGGGTGCGTCGGGCTTGGTTGTGAATGACACCCGCTTGAGCCACAAGCGGGCGGCCTGCAGGTGGATCCGGCTGATGACGCCCAGCGTCATTGCCGGGTAGCGCCACAAGGCCTTGCGCAGCGACGGCGGTGTCAAGGGTTCGAGTGCGCCACTGACACTGGTCTGCAACATCGCGCCTTCACCGTCGTCGTAATCAATGCGCGCCACACTGCGTTCACCACCGGGTCGGGCAGAGCGCATGAAGCGGAAGTGGTATTGCCCGCGTACCTGCAGGAACGGCGATACATGAAAGCTTTTGGCCGCATCGAGCTGCGCGCCCCAGCGCGGCGCATCGAGCACGTAATAGTGCCGCTCGCCGAAGGTGTTGTTGACCTCGACCACGATGGCACGCAGTGCACCACCGTGCTGGTCTGGTGCGTAGTGGCAAAACCAGAAACTCACCGGTTTGAAGGCGTATCCCAGCACCCGCGGATAACACTGCAGCCAGGCTTCGCCCCTGGCGTCGGTGATGCCCTGGCTGTGCAGCAATTCGTCAAGCCATGCCAGCGCACCGCCTGTCTCTGGGCCCCGGCCGTCGCCATGGTCGCGATCATGAAAACTCAGTGCTGCGGCGCGATTGCGCGCCAGGCACGATCGCGATGCGGCATGTGTCTGATCCGACATCGCGCGCATCGGCAGCAACAGGAAATAACCCTTGTACGCAAACGCGTGACGCGCCGGTCGCAGTCGGGTGTGGCGCACTTCGCCAAAACCGATCATCGGGCGTGCCGGTGCACCATGGCTCGCGGGGCGGTCTGTCGATTGGCGGGCCGGTGTCATGCTGCCATCCGCTGAGTTGCACGTGGGTCGATGTCGGCCAGCAGCTGCTGTGCCACCGCCAGCCCGGCCTTGAGTCCGTCCTCGTGAAAGCCGTACCCCATCCACGCGCCGCAATAGTAGGTGTTGCGGCGCCCTTGCAGGCCTTGCACCTGTTGTTGGGCCGCGATTGCCGCGCGGTCGAAAACCGGATGGGCGTACCGGTATTGCCCGAGCACATGTTCCGGCCGTATGGCTCGCAACGGATTGAGCGAGACCAGCACCGGTTGTTGCCAGGGCAGCGGTTGCAGCCGGTTGAGCAGGTAATGCAGGCAAACCGCCTGGCCTTGTGCCCCCTGTGTCCCTTGCGTGGCGGCATCAGTGGTGGCGGATTCGTAGTTCCAGGCAGCCCATGCGCGCGGGTGGCGTGGCAACACCGAGGTGTCGGTATGCAGCACCGCAAGATTGGGGTGGTAACGAATCGCGCCCAGCGTGTGGCTCTCGGCGGCACTTGCGTCGCGCAGCAGGTTCAGTGCCTGGTCGCTGTGGGTGGCCAGCACCACACGATCGAAATGCTCGCTTCCGTGGTCGGTCATGATGGTCACGCCGCCGTTCGCGCCATGGCGTTCGATCGCCCGTACCGGCGTGTTCAGACGCTTGTCGGCCACACGCGCGACGATCTTGTCGACATAATGGCGCGCGCCACCCTTGACCGTCCACCACTGCGGTCGCTGACTGACCTGGTTAAGACCGTGGTTGTGACAAAAGCGAATCATCGTGGCCACTGGAAACTGCAGCATCTGCTCTGCCGGGCAGCTCCAGATGCAGGCCACCATGGGCAGGAAATACCAGTCGATGAAGGCCGGGCCGAATCGGTTCTGTTGCAGAAACTCGCCTAACGATTGCTGCAATTGCCATTCCTGCCCCGCAATTGCGATGTCCTGCGTCAGTCGGTTGAACCGGCCCAGATCGCGCAACATGCCCAGGAACCTGGGGCTTGCCAGGTTGCGCCGTTGCGAAAACACACTGTTCAGGTTGCAGCCACTCCATTCCAGGTGTCGGCCATTTTTCGGGTCGGCCGCCTGCACCGAGAACGACATGTCCGAGGGGCTGGTCAGTACGTCCAGCTCGGCAAACAGGGCGATCAGCTGGGGATAGGTGCGCTCGTTGAACACCAGGAAGCCGGTGTCCACGCCATGACTTACTGTTTGCCCGTGCAATGGGAGTTCGACGTCGACCGTATGGGTATGACCGCCGAAATAGTCGGCCGCCTCGAACAGCGTGACCCTTGCTTGGTCGACCAGCCGGTGCGCGACGGCCAGCCCTGAAATGCCGGAGCCGACGATGGCGATCCTCATGGAGAGTTCTCACGGGGCAGGGCTTGGCCCGCCAACAAGAGTGCCACGAAGCACCCCGGGATCAACAAGGTGGAGGAGGAGAACGATCTCTGGGTTGCACTGGATCGCCAGGCGTCCGTGCGGCTTCGCAGCATCAAACCGTCCAAATACCCGATTTGCTTGCAAGCGGCTTGGACCCGCTGATTCGCTGACAAGTTCCGCAAGCACAGCGACCCGTAACGAATTTGAATGGACATAGCAGAGTGACTCATGCGTACAAGTATATACTCGATGGTAACTTATAGACCAGTTAGTTTTATTTTTTTCTACCAGACACCTTTCCGCCGGCTCCTTTGACCCCGAAGTTGCGACCCGTGTGCCAGTGGAAGGCCGGATGCCACCGTCGGTCGGCACCCACCACGCGGCGGTGCACAGATTTTTTTCAGGCCCGCCTAGAATCTGAAGTTGTTCTGCACGTCGCACCGATTGCCGCAAAAACGTCCCCATGCTGTATCCCGAACTTTTCAAACAACTGGAGTCTGTCCGCTGGGATATGGCGCGTGATATCCCGTGGGACGCTTTCGATGCCACGCGCCTGACCGACGAACAGGCGCGCACCATCAAGTTCAACGCCATCACGGAATGGGCCGCCTTGCCCGCCACCGAGATGTTCTTGCGCGACAACCGCCATGACAGCGATTTCTCGGCCTTCATGTCGATCTGGTTCTTCGAAGAACAGAAGCACTCGCTGGTGCTGATGGAGTACCTGCGCCGTTTCCGCCCGGAACTGGCTCCGACGGAGGCCGAATTGCACGACGTGCGCTTCGAGTTTGATCCGGCGCCGGCGTTGGAGACCCTGATGCTTCATTTTTGCGGCGAGATCCGCCTGAACCACTGGTACCGCCGGGCCAGTCAGTGGCATACCGAGCCGGTGATCAAGCAGATCTACCTCAAACTCAGCCAGGACGAGGCGCGCCATGGCGGCGCCTACCTGAAATACATGAAGCAGGCGATCTCGCGATGCGGCAACGAGGCCCGCAGTGCATTTGCCAAAGTCGGCGTGCTGATGGCCAGCGCCCGGCGCACGGCGCAGGCCATGCATCCGACCAATCTGCATGTGAACAAGTCGCTGTTTCCCAACGACACGGTGCAAAGCCGTGTTCCCGACCCGTTATGGCTGGAATTTTGGCTCGACCAGCAGATCAAGTTCGACGCGAGTTGGGAGGGGCGCGTGGTCGAGCGCATCCTGCACAACCTGAGCCTGCTGTTCAACCGAAGTTTTGCGACCGTTCAGGAACTCAACAAGTACCGCAAGGAGCTTGCGCGGGAACGCGAAGGCCTGCCTGTTGCTACGCGCCTACCAGGCGCGACCTGAAGTCGCCGGACCGCCGGTCAGGGCCAGCATCCGGTCAAGCTGGAGGTTGACCTTGCAGTCGCCGGCAGCCACACCCGACAGGATGCGCTGCTCGCGCATTCTGGTATCGCGCACCGGATGTTCACCCATGGCAATGCCGTCGCGATTGACCAGGATCGCCACCCGCGGCATCGTGGTGTTGGCGCCGCGACGCACCACCACGCCGATCTCCTGATTGGCCAGCCGCACCAGTGAGCCGGGCGAGTACACCCCCACCGCCTTGATCAGCGCTGCGCCGGCTTCGTCAATGGCGCGGTGCTCGTCAAAATACACCGCCTGCATCGCTGCCGACGCGGTATCGGGCGGGCGCGACGAACGTGGCGCCAGATGCGCAGCGAACTTGTCGGCGCGCTGCAGCAACCGTGCCAAACGCTGGCCGTCGGTGCGTGTGGCCAGGGGGCCGGGCGTGCTCGAATGATGCCCGCGCACCACCTCCAGGCACAAGCTGTCCTGCAGCCCGAGCCGGCGCAGCAGGGCTTCGGATCGACGCGGGTGCTGGTCGATCAGTTCGCGCTGTGCAGCCGTGGGTGGATCGTTCTGTGCGGCGAGTCGATCCTGCAACTCGGTCATCGCGACGTTCATCGTCAGCGCGGCCTTGCACACGCCGTGCACCAGATGTTGCGGCCAACCCAGTATGTCGCGCGCCGCCAGCGCGCACATCACGCTGACCAGCATGGAGTGCGTCGCGCTGTAAAGCTGAATTTCACTGGAAGCCAGATGGAACAACGCAAACAGGGCACCATCGGGATTGCGTTGGGTCTGCTGCTCCAGGCGTTTTTGCAGACGGTCGAGGTCGTCAGTGAAGTGGGCGCCGTCCAGATCGCGCAGCAGGCGGTTGCCCTGCACCTGCAGGTCGAGCCAGTCCAGTTCGTCGCCCAGGTTGCGGTTGCGTGGCGTGGCCAGATCACTGGTGGTGAGCTGGACCTGCGCGATCTTGCCCAAGGGGCGTTCGTCGCGCACCAGTTCGTGCAATTTTCCGGCGAAGGCTTTCTGGTGTTGCTCCGACTCTGACACATCGACAAAAAAGCCGGCGCCGCGTCCGCGCACCGCCTCCAGGTCGTCCCGCGTCACGATCACGTAGCCCTTGCGGGCCAGCAAGGTGCCGTTCTGGTCGCGCAAAGAGAATGGCAGCGGTTGGCCGATGGCGATCGACTCGTCGATGACTTGTACGAGATTCATGGCGGCTTCAATTTATGGCGACCCGCAGGAAACGCGGCACCCGATGGCAGCATACCCTGCGCTCATGGGTCTGATCGCCACACAAGCCGGGCCATCGAGCCGCTTTTTCGGTCTTTTGCGGCGGGCCGGACGTCGCCCTCAGCCCTGCACCTTCCCGAACACCGCCTGCCACAAAGCCAGAACCGCATCGCGTTCGGTGCCAACCTGTGCCACCGGCAACTGCGTTGGAGCTTCGTTCAGGCGCGCATGGTGTTGTACCCGGCGCAGTTCGCGGTAGGCACGGGCGGCAGCCAGGCCGATGCCGTCGGGCAACAGGCCACATTCCTGCGCACGCTGCAGTAGCGCGATATTGCCGGCATTGGCCACCAGCTCTTCGTGTTGCGCGGCCTGCGACAGCACCAGATACTGCACCGCGAATTCGACATCGACCATGCCGCCCGCGCTGTGCTTGACATCGAAACGATCGGGCTTGACCGGGTGGGCTGCACGCACCTTGTCACGCATGGCGACGATCTCGGCGCGCAGGCCATCCGGATCGCGCGGCGCGGTGACCACGCCGCGGCGGATGTCGTCGAATCGCGCGCGCATGGTGTCGTCGCCGAGCAGGAAACGCGCGCGTGTCATGGCCTGGTGTTCCCAGGTCCAGGCGGTGTTGCTGCCACGTTTTTGCTGATAGGCGGCATAGGCCTCGAAACTGGTGACCAGCAGCCCCGAGTTGCCGTTGGGGCGCAGCGCGGTGTCGATTTCGTAGAGGTCGCCCTCGCCGGTCTTGACCGTGAGCCAGTTGATCAGTTTGCGTACAAACGTGGCGTAGACCTCGCCGGAGCGTTCGTCATCGTCCTCGTAGACAAAGACAATGTCCAGATCGCTGCCATACCCCAGTTCCAGTCCGCCAAGTTTGCCGTAGGCAATGATCGCCAGCTGTGGCGCGTCGCGGTGCCGGTTCTTGAGCCGGTTCCAGCACCATCGGGTGGTGACACGCAGCACAGACTGCGCCAGCGCGCTGAGATCGTCGGCCACCTGCTCGACACTCAGTACGCCCTCGACGTCGCGCGCCAGCGTGCGGAACACCTCGGCATGGTGGGCCCGACGCAGCAGGTTCAATACGGTCTCGTCGTCGTCTTCTTCCGTGATGTGCAGGGCTTCGCGGCGCTGCTCGAGCTCCCGCTCGAAGTCTTCGCTCTGGAACCGTTCCGCCAGCATGGTGCGATTGGCCAGTTCGTCGATGACACCGGGGTGCTGCAACAGATAACGCGCCGGCCATTTGGCATTACCCAACAGCCGCAACAGGCGCTGGTGCACGGTGGGGCGCTCGATCAGCAGGGCCAGGTAACTCTCGCGGCGCAACAGCGGCTCGATCCAGTCGGCCAGCCGTACACCGGCTTCCTCGGTAATCGTGGTCTCGCGGATCCAGTTGGCTGTGCGGTTGACCAGGCGGGACAGGCGCTGGCGGGAGTCGTCGCGCAAGGCCCGAAAACGCGGATTGTCGCGCCAGCTGGCGACCCGCTGGCGCAGGCCGTCGGGCAGGCCTTCCAGAAATTCGTCAAAGTTCATTGACGTATCCATGGACCCGTTGCCGTTGCCGCAGCTCTTGCAATCGGGTTTGCCTCCGCCGAGCAAGGCGTCGAACTCCTGTGCGACCACCTCGCGGTGACGGTCGAGTTCGGCCAGCAACTCACCACTTGTCGTGTAGCCCAAGGTGCGGGCGATCCAGGTCAGGTCATCGTCGTTGGTTGGCAGCACATGCGTCTGCTGATCGTCCAGATACTGAATGCGGTGCTCGACCTGGCGCAGGAACAGATAGGCCTCAGCCAGGGCCTCGGCAGTCGCCTCCGGCATCAGGCTCGCACGCATCAGGCGCGGCAGCGCATCGAGCGTGGCACGCGTGCGCAATTCGGGAAACTGCCCGCCGCGCACCACCTGAAGCAGCTGCACGATGAATTCGATCTCGCGGATGCCACCACGCGAGAGTTTGACGTCGTTGGTGCGCTCGGGCCGTCCCGCGCTGCGCCGGGCCGCATGTTCGCGAATCTGCCGGTGCAATATGCGCAAGGAATCGAATACGTTGTAGTCCAGATAACGCCGGAACACGAATGGCAACACGGCGCTGCGCAGATTACTTGCCGATCCGCCTTGCACACAGCGCGCTGGAGCGACCACGCGGCTCTTGAGCCAGGCAAAACGCTCCCATTCCCGCCCTTGCACATGGAAGTACTCCTCCAGGGCGCCAAGCGAAATCGCCGGGGGACCGGAGTTGCCATTGGGGCGCAGGGCCAGGTCAACGCGGAACACAAAGCCGTGTTCGGTGGTGTCGCCGATGGTGGTGAACAAGGCGCGCACAGCCTTGCCGAAATACTCATGGTTCGAGATGCGCCCGCGTCCGAGTGCGTTTGCGGCGGTTTCGCCGTCGTGGTCGTACACATAGATCAGGTCGATGTCGCTGGAGACATTGAGCTCGCGCGCGCCCAGCTTGCCCATGCCGATGACCCACATCTCGGCGCGTTGGCCATCCAGGCCCTGCGGCGCACCGTGCTGGGCGTCGAGTTCGTCCAGTACCTGCCCACAGGCGGTGTCCAGTGCAAACTCCGCCAGCTCGGTCATGGCCATCGTCACCTGCTGCATCGTCGCCTGCGACAGGCTGTCGAGCACCATCAGGCGTTCGAGCAGCACCTGACGCACGATACGCAGCGACGCGCCCAGGTCGGCGCCATTGGCCTGCAATTGCGCGAACATCTGCGCAAAGTCGGCCTTGGAAGGAATTCCCGGCGCCAGCATGGCGGTCTCGGCCGGGTAGCGCCGGCGCACCCGCTGGCCGAATCGCGCGTATTGCGTCAAGGCCTCGGAGGTTGCGGCGTCCGAGGTTGTAGCAAGCTCCGCGGCGACAACCCCGCAGGCTACGCGATCAGGCTTGGCGGTCATAATTCCGGGGTCGATCGCACATGCACGATGAATGAACAAACCACCCCGCCAATACCGTCCCGGCTGCTGAAAAGTTTCGCTTTTCTGACCCGTTGGACGCTGGTGTTGCTGCTATTGGCATGGTTGGTGTTTGTGGCGGCATGGGGCGCCCTGCATCTGTTGATTGTGCCGCGAATCGGTGATCTGCGTCCGCAGCTCGAGGCGACCGCCAGCCAGATGACCGGGATGACGGTGCGGGTCGAGTCGATCGAAGCCCATTCGACCAACCTGTTGCCGGCGTTCGAGCTGGGCAATATCCGACTGATCGACGCGCAGGGGCGCGAAGCCTTGCATCTGCCGCGCGTTCTGGTCTCACTGTCACCGCGCTCGGCGCTGAACCTGAAATTCGACCAGGTCCTGCTGGACCGGCCGGTGCTCAATGTGCGGCGCGACACGCAAGGGCATATCTGGCTGGCAGGCATCGACATGTCGTCGGGTGCCACCGAACCGGACGCCGCTTTGCTGGACCGGGTATTCTCGCAACCGGAGTTCGTCATCCGCGACGGCGCAGTCGTGTGGAGTGATGAAACCCGCGCGGTGCCGCCGCTGTCCTTGCGCGCGGTCGACGTGGTGCTGCGCAACCGCTCGCGACTGCACGAGTTCCGGTTCGACGCCACACCGCCGGCCGAATGGGGCGATCGTTTCACGTCCATGGCGCGCTTCGAACAACCCTTTCTGTCCATGAATAACGGGCGCTGGAAGGAGTGGGTGGGCCAGGTGTATGCCGATTTTTCGCGTATCGATGTGGCGCAGTTCAAACAATATGCCGATCCGGGCATAGACGTGGAACACGGCCGCGGCGCGGTACGTGCCTGGATCGACATCGAGCGCGGGCGCGTCATCGGGGCGACCGCCGATGTGGCGCTGGCCGATGTGGCGGTGCGTGTCGGCCGCGACCTGATGCCCTTGCAACTGGCCGGTCTGTCGGGGCGATTGAGTGGCAAGTTTACCGCCGACAGCCGTGAATTCGCGACCCGGGAGCTGGCGTTTGACACGGCGGATGGCATGCGCTGGCCGGGTGGCAACCTTTCGTTCAAGCAGCTCGATGCCAGCGCCTTGCGCCCACGGTCCGGTGAACTGACGGCGGACCGGCTGGATCTGGCGGCATTGGCGCAGATCGCCGGCCGGCTGCCGTTGGACGACGCCGTGCATCAGGCTCTGCAACGGCACCGCCCCAGTGGCATGGTGGACCGGATCAAGGTGGCCTGGCAGATGCCGCCCGACGCACCGGTGCGGTATCAGGCCGATGGGCGGCTGCAGCATCTCACTGCAAAGGCCATCGCCGACACCACTGGTGCGCCACCGGGCTCCAGTGCGTCGATCGGCACGCCCGGGTTTCATGGCGCGACAATGGATTTCTCGCTGACCGAGACCGGTGGCAAAGCCAGCCTGGCGCTGCGCGACGGTGGCATCGACGTGCCCGGGGTGTTCGAGGATCCGGTCGTGCCACTTCGGCAGCTGGCAACCGATCTGAGCTGGCGCATCGATGGCAACAGGATCCAGGTTCAGGCGACGCGTTTGACGTTCAGCAACGCGGATGCCGATGGCGAGTTGCAACTGCAGTGGCGCACCAGCGACCCGGCGCGCTCGGGCAGCAAGTCGCGTTTCCCCGGCGTGCTCGACATGCAAGGGCGTCTGAGCCGGGCCAACGGGGCGAGGGTCCATCGCTACCTGCCGCTGGCGGTGGACGCGCCGACGCGCCACTATGTGCGTGACGCTGTTCAGTCCGGTCAGGGCACCGATGTGCGATTCAAGGTCAAGGGCGATCTCTGGCACATGCCGTTTGTCGATCCGCGGCAAGGCGAGTTTCTGGTCAGTGCGCAGATCAGCGATGCGGCGCTGACCTATGTGCCGCGCTCTTTGCAGTCGGCTGGCGAAAAGCCGTGGCCGGCGCTGGCGCGTCTGTCTGGCGGCCTGGTCATCGATCGGGTCGGCCTGCAGATCAAGGGCGCGCGCGGCCAGCTGGCAAACGCGCCGGCTGTACAGCTGGTCAGTGGGGATGCGGAGATCGCCAACATGATGCAGGCCAGCGTGCTGGCTTTGAGTCTGGACGCGCGAGGCCCTCTGACAGACATGCTGGGCATGGTCAACAACTCGCCACTGGCCCAGATGACCGAGCAGTTGCTGGCGCGCGCGACGGCCACTGGCGCAACCGAATTGCGACTGAAACTGCAAGTGCCGTTAAACAACCCGGAGACCACGGCGGTCCAGGGCCAGGTCAATCTCTCGGGCAATGATCTGCAGTTGATGCCGGGCGTGCCACGGCTGGGACGTGCGCGGGGTGTGATCGGTTTCACCGAGACCGGCTTCAACGTCACAGCGGTCCAGGCGCGGTTGCTGGGTGGCGATGTCCGCCTTGATGGCGGCTCGGTGCCGGCGGTTGCAGCCGCATCTGGTGCACCCGCTGCGGGATTGGGCATGTCGTTCCGTCTGCAGGGCGTTGCCAGTGCCGAGGCCCTGCGCCAGGCGCGTGAGCTGGGCTTTGTGTCGCGACTCGCACAAAAGGCCAGCGGATCGGCCGCGTACGCGGCGACGCTGGGTCTGCGCAATGGTGTACCGGAGTTTTCGCTTTCCAGCAACCTCGTCGGTCTGGGCCTGAATTTGCCGGCGCCGCTGGGCAAACCCGAGCAGGCCACCATGCCGCTGCGCCTGGAGTCGACGCTGATCCGGGAAAGCCAGGCGCCAACCGGCAACGCTGCGTCCGCGCGCCAATGGGACCAGCTGGTACTGGACCTGGGCCGCGTAGGATCGATCCAGTATGTACGTGATGTGTCGGCCGCAAAACCCCGGGTGCTGCGCGGCGCCATCGCGGTGGGCCTGGCCGACGGCGAAACCGCTCCCATGCCGGTTGATGGGGTCACGGCCAATATACGCATACAGGATCTGGATGTGGACCAATGGTCTGGCTTGCTGTCGCAACTCGAAGACGCCACCAGCAGTTCGGCCCAAAACACAGTGGCGAGCGTCGACGAAACCTACTGGCCGACGCAGTTGGCGCTGCGTGCGCGCAACTTCACGGCTGCCGGGCGTACCCTGCATGACCTGGTCGCCGGCGCCTCGCGCGAAGGGCGCACCTGGCGCGTCAATCTCGACGCCCAGGAGCTCAATGGTTATGCCGAATACCGCCAACCCAGCATTGGCGGCAGCGGTGCCGGACGCCTGTTTGCGCGGTTGTCGCGTTTGACGCTGGGTCAGTCGTCCGCCAGCGCCGTGGAAAGCCTGCTCGACGAACAACCGCAGTCAATCCCGGCGCTCGACGTGGTCGTCAACGAACTGGAGTTGCGCGGCAAGCAACTCGGACGGCTGGAGGTAGAGGCGGTGAACCGCCTGACGCTGGAGCGCGCCGGTGGTGACGGCACGCGCGAATGGCGTCTGAACCGTTTTGACGTGACCTCGCCCGAGGCACAGTTCAGGGCGACCGGAAACTGGGCCGCGCTGCGCACCCATTCTCCGGATGGCGCTGCGGTCAGCGAGCGCGCGCGTGAGAGTCGGCGCACGGTTATGAATTTCCGGCTTGACATCCATAACGCAGGCGACTTGCTCGGTCGCTTCGGCATGAAGGACATCGTGCGTCGCGGCAAGGGGCAGATGGAAGGTCAGGTCGCCTGGCTGGGGTCGCCGTTGTCGCTTGACTACCCCACGCTGGCGGGCTCCTTCAAGGTGAATGTCGAAACCGGCCAGTTCCTGAAGGCCGACCCCGGCATCGCCAAGTTGCTGGGGGTGCTGAGTCTGCAGTCGTTGCCGCGGCGCCTGGCACTGGATTTCCGGGACGTGTTCTCGGAAGGATTTGTGTTCGACTACTTCCGTGGCGACGTCAAGATCGATCAGGGCATTGCCTTTTCGGACAACCTGCAGATGAAAGGTGTCAATGCGGCCGTGCTGATGGAGGGCCAGGCCGACCTGTCGCGCGAGACCCAGGACATCCGGGTAGTGGTGGTGCCTGAGATCAACGCGGGCACTGCGTCGCTGATCGCCGCGGCCATCAATCCGGCCATCGGGCTGGGTTCCTTCCTGGCCCAGTTCGTTTTGCGCAAGCCGCTGATGGAGGCGGCCACGCAGGAGTTTCACATTGACGGCAGCTGGCTGGATCCGAAAATACAGCGTGTCAACAGCAAGGCAGCCGCCGAACGCGAAAAAGGCGGGGCTGGCGAGGCCGGTATCACCATCAACAAGTAAGCAGCGAAAGAGCAGGCATCATGAAAGTCGCGACGATTCAAATGGTTTCGGGTGTCCAGTTGCAAGGCAACCTGGACCGTGCACGGGAGTTGCTGGAGCAGGCTGCGGTCGAGGGCGCGGAGCTCGCGGTATTGCCCGAGTACTTCTGCCTGCTGGGCCATCGCGACACCGACAAGCTGGCGGTGCGCGAGGTGTTCGGCACGGGGCCGATCCAGCAGATGCTGGCGGACGCTGCGCGCTCGCTGAATATGTGGATCGTTGGCGGAACCATGCCGATGGCAATCGCACAGGGCGCGCCGGACGACATCGAAGGGCGCGTGCACAACAGCTCGCTGGTGTTTGATCCATCCGGCCGTTGTGTGCAGCGCTACGACAAGGTGCATTTGTTTCGCTTCGACAACGGCAAGGAACGATTCGACGAATCCCGGGTGCAACTGCGTGGTGGCACGGCGGTGTCGTTCGAGCTGCCCGCCAAAGACGGGCACCTCTGGAAGATCGGCATGAGTGTCTGCTACGACCTGCGTTTTCCCGAGATGTACCGACAGTACAGCGCGGCCGGTACCGACATATTGCTGGTGCCCAGCGCTTTTACGCATGCCACCGGCATGGCGCATTGGGAGTTGTTACTGCGTGCACGCGCGGTGGAAAACCTGGCCTATGTTGTTGCTCCGGCCCAGGGAGGGTTACACGAGAACGGGCGCCGGACCTGGGGACACAGCATGCAGGTCGATCCGTGGGGTGTTGTGCTGTGCGAACGCGACGAAGGTGATGGCGTCGATGTGGTTGATCTCACTTTGGCCCGGCTGCAACAGGTGCGCCTGCAACTGCCGGCATTGGAGCATCGGGTACTGTGATTGCACGGATGCCGCTCTGGCTGGGAGAGTGGTCGTCGGCAACGCGGCGCTGGATTCTGTGGGGAGCGCTGGTGACGCTGGTGGCGGCGCTGCTGGTGACCTTGGTGTGGCTGGCGGGGCGTTACGAAGCCGGGGTATTGCAGGACCGCATCGAGCGCGACGCGGTCGATGTTTCCGGCGATATCCGCAGCGGCCTGATGCGCAATGCCCAGGGGCTGCAAGGCTTGCCACAGCTGGATTTGGCGCAGCCCGAGGCATGGACCCTGCGCGCCAATGCCATGTTGCGCGCCCATCGGGAGCTGTTGCGCATCGAGTGGCGCGATGCGTCCATGCAGGTTCGGGCATTTGCCGATTCGGAACTGCGCGCACGGATCTTCGATGCCAACGCGCAAACCCTGTTGCGCCCTGGCGTGCAAGATGCCTGTCGCCGTGCCCGCAGCCTGCGCGGCCCGGCTTACGTGCCCAGTGAATTCCTGGTGCAAAAGGCCGGGCACGGGCAGCAACTGCTCGAGATGTGTCTGCCGGTTGGCAGCCCGGGTGACGGATTCCTGATCGCCACATACGCGCTGGGCGATATCCTGACCGAAATGGTGGCGCTGCCGTATGCGCGCGCTTACGACGTGGCGTTCTCGGAAGTCGATGGCAACCGGCTGGCCTTTCACGGTGTCGCGCGCAGTGGCAATCGCACCTTCAGTGCCCAGCATCGGCTGGAATTGCCCGGTTATACGTTGATGCTGCGACTCGACAGCTGGCGCGGCACACCGGCCCTGTTTCCGAACTTCCTGACGGCGATGGTGGTGGCCATGGCGATCGGTCTGGTACTGGTGCTGGGTCTGCTGGGCAGCGACATGCGCCGGCGCCTGCGTGCCGAGGCCGAACTCGCCGATGCGCTGGCGTTTCGCAAGGCAATGGAGGATTCGCTGGTCACCGGATTACGTGCGCGCGATCTGCAGGGTCGCACCACCTATGTGAATCCGGCGTTCTGCCAGATGGTGGGTTTCAGCGCACAGGAATTGATCGACGCCGGCAGTGCCGTGCCGTATTGGCCATCCGAACAGCTCGATGAATACCAGGAGCGTCAACTGGCAAGGCTTCAGGGTAGCCAGCCACCGCGCGAAGGTTTCGAGTCGGTTTTTGTGCGCAAGGACGGCGCGCGATTTCCGGTGCTCATCATCGAGGCTCCGCTGATCAATGCCCATGGCGTGCAGACCGGCTGGATGACGGCCTTGCTCGACATCAGTGAACAGCGCCGTGTGGAGGAGTTGTCGCGCGCTTCGCGCGAGCGGCTGCAGGCCACGGCGCGGCTGGCGACCATCGGCGAGATGGCCTCGATGCTCAGCCATGAGCTGAACCAGCCCTTGGCGGCAATTGCCAGTTATGCCACTGGATCCATCAACATGCTGCACAACCATGCGCCGCTGGCGGCCGGCGCCGTGCCGATGGTCGCCACGGTCGGTGCGCGATCCGAGCCGGCGAAAGTGCCTGTGGCCGGTCTGGCTGCGCCGGTCGCGACGGTACTGGAAGAAGGCCTGCGCCATATTGCCGACCAGGCCCAGCGTGCCGGCAAGATCATCAAGAGCGTGCACGACTTCGTGCGTCGGCGCGAGCGCGACCGCGAGATCGTCCATGTACAGGTCGTGCTCGACACCATCATGCCGCTGGTGCAGTTGCAGGCGCGCAAGTTGTATGTGCGTACCCAGCTTCGGGTCGAAGACGCGTTGCCGCCGATGTGGTGCGACCGGACCATGGTGGAGCAGGTGCTGCTGAACCTGGCGCGCAACGCCATGCAGGCCATGGGCGAGGTGCCCGAGAAGAGCCGATTGATGGAGTTGCAGGTGCGGCGCGCTCCGACCAGCGAGCGCACGGCCCATGCGCATGGCTGGCTGGAGTTTTCGGTGTCCGACACCGGCCATGGCATCTTGCCTGAGGTGGCCGAAAAACTCTTTACGCCTTTCTTCACGACCAAGATCGACGGCATGGGCCTGGGCCTGAGCCTGTGCCGTACCGTGGTGGAACAACATGGCGGCTTTCTGGCCCACGAAACGAACCATCCCCATGGCACGGTGTTCCGATTCACGCTGCCGATCGCTGCTGGGCCCGATAAGCCGCCAGCGGCATAAGACAATAGCCGCATGCAACCGACCCAAGACGTTCTGGTCTTCATCGTGGATGACGACGCGAGCGTGCGTTCGGGCCTGGCCTGGCTGCTGCGCTCGCGCGGCCTGCCCAGCCAGGCGTTCGAAGATGCGCAGGTGTTCGATGCCATGTTGCAGGCCGGCTACCGGCAAACCCAGGCCTGCTGCCTGCTGCTTGACGTGCGCATGCCGGTCATGAGTGGCCTGGCCCTGTTCGAGCGCATGATTGAGCGCGACCTGTGCCGCGTCATTCCGGTGATCTTTCTGACCGGGCACGCCGATCTGCCGACGGCGGTCGATGCGGTCAAGCGAGGGGCCTTCGATTTTTGCGAGAAACCGGTGTCCGACAATGCGCTGGTCGATCGGGTCGAGCAGGCACTGGCGCAGTCCGCTCAGGTGTTGCAGGCGCAGGCGCAGCGCGATGCGTTCGGGCGCATGCTGGCCTGCCTGACCGAGCGCGAACAGGCCGTCATGCGACTGATGCTCGATGGACGTCCCAACAAGTTGATCGCCGACCAGCTCGGCATCAGCGTACGCACGGTCGAAGTGCATCGCGCACGCGTGTTTGACAAGATGAAGGTGAAGTCCGCCGTTGAACTGGCCAATGTGCTGCAACAACGCTGAGCAAGGGCTGCCCCATGCGGCGTGGCTGCGCGTCAGCGATGCGGGGGTGTCGGCTTGTCGCCGGGCGCGACCGAAACGGGCTCGGTTGCGCTTGTCGCGTCAACTGCCGGCCCGGTGTCCTGCGGCGGCAGCTCGCCGTTGCGGCGACCGGAAAACATGGTCCACCACACGATCAGCACCAGCGCCAGCAATGCGCCCAGGGCTTCAAGCAAAATCAGAACCATGAATCGACTCCTGTGGCGCGCGGTAATTGGATGGACCTGTCTGGTCATTGTAGGAATGCTGGCCGCATGCGTCAGCGCACCGGAGTCACCCGACAAACCGGCTGCGCCTGGCGCGCCGCCGGCGGCGGTGTTGCCGCAGCGCCCGCCAGCGCCGACCACCACCCTGCCACCCAGCGCCCCCGATGACGGGCTGATGTTCGACGATGGGGCGCCTTTGCCGGCGACCATGAGCCGTGCGCGCAGCCGCTGGGTGCCGGTGCGCTGGGCCGAACTGCCGGGTTTTCGCGACGATAACCTGCACGAGGCCTGGAATGCTTGGCTCAAAAGCTGCGAGCGACCCTTGCCTGCGTTCGCCAGCCTGTGCCCGGAGATCCGGTTGCTGAGCCTGGCCAGTGGCCTGGAGCAGCGCCGCTGGATGATGCGGCGACTGCAGCCTTACCGGGTCGAGTCGCCGGCCACCGGGTCCGAAGGTTTGCTCACGGCTTATTTCGAGCCTGTGCTGCAGGCCTCGCGTCTGGCACGGCCGGAGTTTCCGATACCGCTGTACCGGCCGCCCGAACGGTTGGCCGCGCGCAAGCCCTGGTATACGCGCAAGGAGATGGAGACCTTGCCTGAGGCCAAGGCGGCCTTGCGTGGCCAGGAGATTGCGTGGCTGGCCGATCCGGTCGATGCCTTGCTGTTGCAGATCCAGGGTTCCGGACGGCTGCAGATGCTCGAACCCGACGGCCAGCAGCGTACCGTGCGGCTGGCTTATGCCGCGACCAACGACCAGCCTTATGTCAGCGTCGGGCGCTGGCTGCTGGACCAGCAACTCGTGCGCGATGCGTCATGGCCGGGCATCCGCAGTTGGGTCGCACTCAATCCGCAACGTGTCAACGACATGTTGTGGAGCAATCCACGCACCGTGTTTTTCCGTGAAGAAGCCTTGTCGGAGTTCGAGTCCGGGTTCGGTCCACGCGGGGCCCAGGGTGTGCCGCTGACGCCGGGGCGTTCGATCGCGGTCGATCCGCTGAGCATTCCGTATGGCGCGCCGGTCTGGCTTGCCTCGAGCGGGCCGTCCGCGCAGCTGCAACGCCTGGTGCTGGCGCAGGACACCGGCAGCGCCATCGTCGGAGCGGTGCGTGCCGACTATTTCGTCGGCTGGGGCGCGCAGGCTGGCGATATCGCCGGCAGTCTCAAACAGACGGTACGTTTGTGGGTGTTGTGGCCAAAATGACGCATGGAAAGTGCGCGGCGCCTTGATCGGTGCGACCGATTGTGCCGGCGCCGGTCAGCGCGTACGCCGTGCTGGCTTCTTGTCGTGGCCACGGGTGGCCTGCCTCTGAACCGGACTGCCGGGGGTCGTCAGGTGGCCCAGCGGCAAACTGCTGCTGGCTTTGACCTCGCCGAGTGAGAAACTGGTGTGAAGATCTTTCACGTTGGGCAGGTTGATCAGGCTGCGCATCGCGAAGCGCGAGAAGCTGTCAAGGTCCTGCGCCACCACCTGCAATTCGAAGGTGCCATGGCCGCTGATGTAGTGGCATGACACCACTTCGGGCAATTCGCGGATGGCTTCCTCGAGCTGACGTGTTCCGTCGCCGGTATTGCGCTCGGCATCCACACGCACGAAGGCCATCACCCCCAGGCCAATTTTCTGCCGGTTGATCTCGGCCCGGTAACCTGTGATGTAGCCACCCTCCTCCAGCGCACGAACCCTGCGCCAGCACGGAGCAGCGCTCAGGCCGACCCGTTGGGCAAGGTCTGTGTTGGTCAGCCGGCCATCGGTTTGCAACTCGTTCAGGATGGCGATGTCGAACTTATCTAATGTTTCCATAAATGACCATTTGGCGAAAGAATCTTTCTGACATGGGTGATTATTCGTGATATTTAGAAAAGACTTATCCGGCCATCACGCCTACACTTTGCCGACACATTCCTGTCTGCCCCCTGCCTTGACGTCGGTGTGCCGACAAGCCAACTTTTGCCAGTCCTTTTGGAGTTCTACCCCACATGAACGCACCCCTACCCGAACACATCCGCAAGGCACTGGAAACCGTCACGCTGGATGACAAATATTCGCTCGACTACGGCCGGGCCTTCATGAGCGGGGTGCAGGCGCTGGTCAAGCTGCCCATGCTGCAACGCCAGCGCGACGCACTGGCTGGCAAGAATACGGCGGGTTTCATCAGTGGCTACCGGGGTTCGCCGCTGGGCGGTTATGACCAGTCGCTGGTCAAGGCGGCCAAGTATCTGAAAGCGCAGAACATCGTGTTCCAGCCCGGCGTCAACGAGGAACTGGCTGCGACTGCGTTGTGGGGCACCCAGCAACTGGGATTTGCACCACCGGGAACCAATAAATTCGACGGTGTTTTTGGCATCTGGTATGGCAAGGGTCCGGGTGTGGACCGTACCTCGGACGTGTTCAAACATGCCAACATGGCTGGCACCACGCCGTGGGGCGGCGTGATTGCCGTGGCCGGTGACGACCATGTGTCCAAGAGTTCGACCGCGGCGCACCAGAGCGACCACATCTTCAAGGCCTGCGGCCTGCCGGTGTTTTTCCCGGCCAACGTGCAGGAGATCCTGGACCTGGGCATTCACGCGTTTGCGATGAGCCGCTTTTCGGGTGTCTGGGCCGGCATGAAAACGATCCAGGAGATTGTCGAATCCAGCTCCACCGCGATGATCGACCCGGAGCGGGTGCAGATCGTGGTACCAACCGATTTCGAGATGCCCGAGGGCGGTGTGCATATCCGCTGGCCCGACCATGCGCTGGAGCAGGAGGCGCGGCTGTTCGATACCAAGTGGTACGCCGCACTGGCCTACATCCGCGCCAACCGGCTGAACTACAACGCGATTGAAGGCCCGAACGACCGCTTCGGCATCATCGCCAGCGGCAAGGCCTACAACGACACGCGCCAGGCGCTGATCGACCTGGGGTTGGACGATGCGACCTGTCGCCAGATCGGCATCCGGCTGCACAAGGTCGGTGTGGTGTGGCCACTCGAAGCACAGCTGACACGCGACTTCGCCACGGGCCTGCAGCAAATCCTGGTGGTGGAAGAAAAGCGCCAGGTCATCGAATACCAGCTCAAGGAAGAGCTGTACAACTGGCGCGCCGACGTGCGGCCCAACATCTACGGCAAGTTCAACGAGGTCGAAGGCGATTTTTCAGGTGGCGAATGGTCCATGCCGAACCCCAGCGCGAATACGCTGTTGCGCGCCAAGGCCGACCTGTCGCCGGCACTGATCGCCCATGCGATTGCGCAGCGCGTCAAGAAGATGGGCCTGAGCGCCGACATGCAGGCGCGGATCGACGCGCAGCTGGCCATCCTGCGGGCCAAGGAGCAGGCGATGCAGGTGCTCGATCTGGGCGGCGTCAAGGGCGCCGACCGCCAGCCCTGGTTCTGTTCGGGTTGCCCGCACAACACCAGCACCAAGGTGCCGGAGGGTTCGCGCGCAATGGCCGGCATCGGGTGCCACTTCATGGCCACATGGATGGACCGCAGCACCATCGGCTTCACCCAGATGGGCGGCGAAGGCGTGCCCTGGGTCGGCCAGGAGCCGTTCAGCACCGACAAACACATATTCGCCAACCTGGGCGACGGCACCTATTTCCACAGCGGCCTGCTCGCGGTGCGCCAGAGTATTGCCGCCGGCGTCAACATCACCTACAAGATCCTGTACAACGACGCGGTCGCGATGACCGGCGGCCAGCAGGTCGGTGAACGCGCAGAGGGGCATTCGGTGGTGCAGATTGCGCAATCGATGCGCGCCGAAGGTGCGGTGAAGATCGTCGTCGTGACCGACGAGCCCGAAAAGTACGACGGCGTCAAGCTGGTCGAGGGCGTGGCGGTGTTGCACCGCGATACGCTCGATGCGGTGCAGCGCGAGTTCCGCGAGATCAAGGGCACGACGGTCATCATCTACGACCAGACTTGCGCCACCGAAAAAAGGCGTCGGCGCAAGCGCGGCACTATGGTCGATCCGGCCTCGCGTGTTGTCATCAACGAACTGGTCTGCGAAGGATGTGGCGACTGCGGCGTGCAGTCCAACTGCATGAGCGTCGAGCCGCTGGAGACCGAATTCGGCCGCAAACGCCAGATCAACCAGTCGACCTGCAACAAGGACATGTCCTGCCTGAAGGGGTTCTGTCCGAGTTTCATCACCGTCGAAGGCGGGCAACTGAAGAAGAAGGCCAAGGACAAGGCGGTGTCGCCGTTCGAGATGGGTCCGTTGCCCGAGCCGACCCCAATCGTGCTGGACGCGGCGATCGGCCAGGTCTGGGGCATCATCGTGGCCGGTGTCGGCGGTACCGGTGTCATCACCATCGGCCAGTTACTCGGCATGGCGGCGCATATCGAAGGCAAGGGTATCGTCACGCAGGACGCAGCCGGTCTGGCGCAAAAAGGCGGCGCGACCTGGAGCCATGTGCTGATCGGCGAACGCCAGCAGGACATCCGCACCACCCGTGTCAGCATGGCTGCCGCCGACCTGATCATCGGTTGCGACCCGCTGGTGGCGGCAGGCAAGGAAACCATGCTGCGCATGCGTGAAGGCCGCACCCATGTGGCGCTCAATTCGCACAGCACCCCGACGGCAGCGTTCGTGCGCGACGGCAACTGGCAAAACCCTTCCGACGCGTGTGCGGCGGAAATCGCGCAGGCGGTGGGTGTCGATAACGTCGGCGCGTTCAACGCCGATGCCGCCGCCACCAAGCTGATGGGCGACAGCATCTACACCAACCCGATGATGATGGGTTATGCCTGGCAAAAGGGCTGGATCCCGCTCGGCCGCGATGCGCTGATCCGCGCGATCGAACTCAACGCGGTGCAGATCGACAACAACAAGGCGGCATTCGAATGGGGTCGCCGAGCGGCGCATGACTGGGCCAGTGTTGAGAAGCTGCTCACCCCGGCGCAGGTGCTGCAGTTCAAGAAACGCGAGACGCTGGACGACATCGTCGGCCGCCGGGTTGCGTTCCTGACCGACTACCAGAACGCAGCTTACGCAGCGCAATACAAGACCTTCGTCGACAAGGTGCGCTCAGCCGAAAGCCCGCTGGACAAAACCTTGCTGACCGAAAGCGTGGCGCGTTACCTGTTCAAGCTGATGGCGTACAAGGACGAATACGAAGTGGCCCGGTTGCACACCGACACGACGTTCCTGGAACGGGTCAACACCATGTTCGAGGGTGACTTCACGCTCAACTACCACCTGGCGCCGCCATTGCTGGCCAAGCGCAACGAAAAGGGTGAACTGCAAAAGCAGAAGTTCGGCCCGTCGATGTTGACGGGTTTCCGGGTGCTGGCGAAGTTGAAAGGCCTGCGCGGAACGGCGCTGGACATCTTCGGGCGCAGCGAGGAGCGCAAGTCCGAACGTGCTCTGATCGGCGAGTACCGCACCAGCATCGGCGAGGTGCTTGCCAAACTCACGGCCGATAACCACGCGCTGGCGGTGGAGATCGCACGTCTGCCCGAGAAGATCAAGGGTTACGGCCATGTGAAGGAACGTAACCTGGTTGCGGCGCGCCAGCAGTGGCAGGCCTTGATGCAGCAATGGTCCTCGCCTGCGGCTTCAGGTGCGCCGGCAACCCAGCGGGCTTTTGGCGGCTAGTTGTCGGTGTCCAGGCCTGTGTCTCGACGCCTCAGGGGTTGAACCGCAGCGCCACTTCGCCGCCCAGGGTGTTGCTGACGGTGCAGATGTCGGTGGTACGCCGCAGCAGTTCGTCGATTCGCGCGGCATCTACCGCGACCGACGAACGCACGACCACATCAAAACGTCCGAACCGGTTGGGCAGGTCGGTCGCCTTGCTTGCGCTGGCCGAAATATGCAGCGCGCCGAGTTCCAGCGCCAGCTGCCCGGCCGCCACGCGCATCGAGATCGCGATGCAGTTGGCCAGCGCTGCCAGCATCAGGTCGGATGGAGACATGGCGTTTGCTGCGGGCGCCAAAGCCGCCTGCGCGCGGTAGCCGGCCTCGGTTTCGAACGTCAGTGTGTCGCCGTCCTTCGATTGCACGGTCAGCGGACCATAAGCCTTGGGTTTGATTCTCACGTGCATGCTTTATCCAGCCTTCGAGGTGGGGTCAGGGAGTGCGCCAGGCAGGCGCCGATGGTTGCCTGGAGGCCGCCGGGTTTTCGTCACATCAGCAGGTCGGGCAGGAAGGTGGCGATGGCTGGAAACAAGGTCAGTATGCAAACCGCCAGCAGCAACATGACCCAATACGGCGCCGCGGCCTGCGCCGCGCGCCCCAGCGACACCTCGCCCTTGGTGAGTACCGTGAGCACCGACAGGTTCAAGCCGACCGGCGGCGTGATCTGGCCGATCTCGATCAGGATGGTGATGATCACGCCGAGCCAGATCGGGTCGAAGCCCAGCTTGGTCAACAGTGGAAACACGATCGGCAGTGTCATCACCATCAGCGACAGCCCGTCGAAGAAGCAGCCCAGCACCAGGTAGACAACGACCACGATCATCAGCACGGTGTATTTGTCCAGCCCGCCCGCTAGTACCGATTCCAGCAACGCCTGGGGCACGCCGAGCACACTGGCGGACTGACTCAGCACCGTCGCGCCAAGTACCACGAAACCGATGGACGAGAACAGCAGCACCGAGCGCGTGACACTCTCGATCAGCTTGCGTGGCGTGAGGTCGCCCCAGATGAAGGCGATGATGGCCGCCACGACGACGCCCACGCCCGCCGACTCGGTGGGTGTGGCGTATCCGAATGCGATGCTGCCGATGATCGCGACGATCAGTGCGACCACCGGCCAGATCTGCAACATGCCCGCCAGGATCGCCAGCAGTGGCGTGCGTGTGTTGTCCTTCGGATAGAGCGCCGGATTGCGCAGACAGGCGAACAGGATGTAGCCCATGAACAGGCCGGTCACCATCAGGCCCGGCACGATGCCGGAGATGAAAAGCCGCCCGATGGATGTCTCGGTCAACGCGCCGTAGATCAGGAACGACAGGCTTGGCGGAATCAGCAGGCCCAGCGTGCCACCACCGGCCAGGCTGCCCACCACGGCGGCCTTGTCGTAGCCGCGTTTGACCATTTCGGGGTAGGCCACCGAGCCGACTGCGGCGGCAGTCGACAGGCTGGAGCCACTGACCGCGCCAAACAGCGCACACACGGTGATATTGGTGTGCAGCAGGCCGCCCGGTACCCGCGCGAAGACCGGCCTGAAGGCACTGTACGCGCGCTGACTGATGCCGCTGTGCAGCAGGATTTCTCCCAGCAGTATGAACAGTGGGATGGCGCTGAGCGTGAAGGAATTGAAGACGTTCCAGATCGCGTTGACGGCCAGCGAGGTCGCGCCGTTGGCAAAAAAGTGGAGCAACAACAGGCCGGTGAGGCCCAGCGCCGCACCCAGCGCCGCGCCGCTGGTGGCGGTGAGCACCAGCAGAAAACCGAAAGCCGTCAGGAACATGGTTGCAATGCGATGGCGCAGGCGCAGTGCCGCCGGTGTGGGTCAGCTGGCATCAGTGGCCTGGGTTGCGGTTTGGTTGTCACTGCCGGTGACCAGGCGAACCAGGACCAGCAGCGCGCACAGCGCCACCGACAGCGGCAACACCGCCATCCAGGGCCCCAGGCGCAGACTGGCGGCCTCGGATTTGATGTTGCGTTTGAACGCGAATTCAAGCCAGGGAATGGCGTCCACCAGGAACCAGCCGCAAAAGGCCAGCATGACGAACGCGGCAAAAATGGCCAGCGCGGCGCGCCCACGCGCCGACAGGAAACTGGCCAGGAAGGTGACCCGGACATGGCTGGACTGGGCCGTGACCATCGGCAAGGCCAGGAACAGCGATGTGCTCAGCAGCAGGCCCACCAGTTCCTCGGTGTAATACAGCGGCGATCCGGCCAGCCTGCGCATCACGACACTGGCCAGGATGATGCCCACAATCAGCAACAACGAGGAAGCTGCCAGCGCGGCGCACAGGCGGGAGACCCGGACCAGAGCCTGCTCCAGCCTGGTAGCGAGCGCGAGAATCAAGATGCCAGCCCGGCCGTCAAGCGAAGTTCAGCGGCCCATGGCCTTGAGCACCCGCTCCCGATAGGCGGGCGCTTTGCCGCCGGCTTCTGCCGACAGGTCGGCCCAGGTGGCCGACATCGCTTCGAGAAACTGCTTGCGGTCAGCGTCGGGGAAATCGCCCAGCCAGGTCCGGCCCTTTTTCTTCAGTTCCTCGCGTGCCGCGAGTTCGCGCTCGTGATCGGCAGAATATTCGTTGGTGCGGTTCCAGGTGTCATCGGCTGCCTTGGTGATGGCGGTACGCTGGGCTTGCGGCAACGCGTTCCACTTGGTGGTCGCGATGCCCAGCGCATATGGAGCCGAAGGCATCGGGTACAGAAATGCGCCGTATTTGGCGACTTCATGCATGTTCACGGTGTGTGCATACAAGGCGGGGTAGACGGCGCAATCGACGACGCCGGTCTTCATGGCGACATACATGTCGGCCTGGCCGACGATCTGCGCGGCAATGCCCAGGCGCTTGAATGCCGCCACCTGTTCCTTGGCCCAGACACGCAGTTTGCGGGTCTTGAGATCGGCCAGCGTCTTGATCGGTTGGTCGCGGCAGAAGATGGACGCCTCGAGCATGGGAATCGCCATGTAGCCGGCGGCAGTGATACCCCACAGCTTGAGTTCGTCGTCGTAGATCTGACGCACCACCGGCAAGGCGCGTTTGAGTTCGTCGACGCTACCGATCGCACCCTGCACCAGCGTCAGACCCAGGGCCGGCGCATCGCGCGACACGTAGTTGGACCAGATCATGCTCATGTCGACGGCGCCCGTGGGCAGTACCTGCAACACGTCGGCGTCCTTGATGCCCAGCGATCCGCCGTTGTGCATCTTGATGGTTACGGCGCCGCCGCTGTTCTTGCCCACGTCCTCGGCGAACTTCATCAATTCGCGGGTTTCCGGGCGCGATTCCGGCAGTGGATTGTTGAAGCGCAGTTCGGCTGCGTGTGTGGCCAGGGCCAGGCATCCTGATCCCAGCAAGGCCACGGCATAACGTTTCGCTTGATTCTTCATGATGGGCTCCTGGCGTGGTAAAAAAGCGCAAGGTGCTGCACGTGGCGCGCACCTTGTTTGATCAATCCAATCCTAGTCGCGCATGGTACTTCCAATCGATTCAACGCGTGTCGCGGTGACCCTGGCCACCACACTGCCGGTGAGCGCCGAGCGCGCATGGGCGTTGATCCGCGATTTCGACGCGATGCCGGCCTGGAACGTTTCGGTGCGGCGGTCACGCATCGAGGACGGACCGGCGGATCGGGTCGGCTGTCGACGGGTCCTGGTATTCGATGACGCAGGCACCTGGGAGCACCAGCTCACCGGCTTGTCCGATACCGACATGACGCTGCAGTACCGTATCGTCGCGACACCCCAGCCGATGCGGATTTCGGTATGGAATTACCGTGCCGAGATGCGCGTGGTTGCGGGCAATCCCCAAGGCCACCATGGCGCGGCGCCGGGTTGTCAGGTTCAATGGGAGGCCTGGTTCGATACTGCGCATCCCGACGAGATGCAAATGCGCGCGCGACAGGTGTTTCAAAAGGGCTTTGACGGGCTGCGACGCCATTTCGCCGCATGAGCCATCGGGGCCGCAAGCCGCCCGGCCTTCCTGCAGCTGTCAACGAATGCGCGGTGTGGGCGCTGCGTCGGGCCCCGGCGGCAACACGATCGGTTGGCCATGGGGTGTGCGTTCGGCAGCATCTGCCCATGCATGTTCAAGTGCGTGCAGCTGGTTAGCTGTCGCGATGCCGCGGATGATGGTCAGTTGCTCCAGCGCGTCCATCCAGTGGCGGTAATAACGGCTGCCGTCGTCCGGGTCGCCGTCAAGCCGGGCTTGCCGGATGCGCGTAGCCAGCGCCTCGGCCCATTCGACCCACGTAAACACGCCTTGTTGATGCAGCGTCAGCGTCATCGCGAAGGCGTGGGCCTGCCAGGGCTCGCTGAAATGCCGATCGCCGGCCGGGCTTGAAGGCATGGGCAAGCCGCTGCCATCGCGGGCGCAGGCGGCCGCCACATCGGCCAGGGTCATGTGCAATGCCCTGAGTTCACTAACACCGTCGCCCTGGGGGCTGCTGTGCGAGCTTGCTTGGGAGTGGCCCGGCGCGACGCTCATGTCGCCGGCTCCAGATACGACTCCCAGGCGTCGACGCTGACCTGCACGCCGGCGTCGGCTTGCGGACCCCAGAGCTCCTGCGCCTCAAACACCACGGTGTAGAGCCACTGTGCCTGCTCCGTGAACGGCGGCAGCGCCCGGCTGGCGTGGGTGTCGGGGAACACATGCGCGCCATGCAACAGCGCGATCAATCCGGTGTGTCCTCGTACATACCGCGGCAGCCGGGTATGGCCTTGCGGGTGCATGTTGCGCGTGCGAACCCGCATGCCCACGGCAAATCGTGCCGGCGCCGTTGCGGGGCGGCTGGCCGGCGAACCGCGCGCCAGCGATGTGTCGACGTCCGCGGCGCGCAACACCCGCGCCACTGGCGCGGCTGGCGTGCGCATCTGCCCATCGCGCAGTTCGTCGGCATTGGCCAGGCCGCGCTCGCGCATCAGCTGCTCCAGTGCGCGCAGCCAGATGTCGTAATAGCTGCTGCCCAGGTAGACCGCGCTCGGCAACGATTCGCGCGCCGAGCGGCTCAGGTCAATGTTCCATTGCCCGGTTGCACCCATGGCCAATGTCAGCGCCAACGCGCGCTTTTCCCAGTCGCCATGAAACAGGGGCTCATCGGGCTCCGCAACGACCGGCCCGAAGCCCTGCATGCCGCCCATGTCATGTACGCCATTCATATATTGATTGGGTCGTAACGGGAAAGTCGGGCTGCTGGAAGGGATCCGCGATCACCGGTCACCGTCGCGGGTTCTTGGGCCAGACCGGTACCGATCATCGCGTTGCGCGTGACCAGCGCGGCGAGTTGCTGTTCGTTCAGGTGCGCTGTTCCGGCAGGTTTCATCGGAATGACCAGATAACGCACCTCTGCTGTCGAGTCCCAGACGCGCAATTGTGTCGTGGCAGGCAGTTGCACGCCGAAGTCGGCGAGCACGCCGCGCGGATCCATCACGGCCTTCGCCCGGTATGGCGCGCTCTTGTACCAGACCGGCGGCAGGCCCAGCACCGGCCAGGGGTAACAACTGCACAAGGTGCAGACCACCATGTTGTGCAGATCGGGTGTATTGGCTACGGCCACCATGTGTTCGCCCTGGCGGCCGCCAAATCCCATCGATGCAATGGCGGCAGTAGCGTCCTGCATCAGCCACTGGCGAAATGCGGGATCGACCCAGGAGCGCGCCACCACGGCGGCGCCATTGTGCGGACCGACATGGGTCTCGTAGGTTTCGATGATGCGATCCATCGCAGCCGGATCTACATAGCCTTTGCGCGTGAGCAGGGTTTCCAGCGCGCGCACCCGCAAGTCCATCTCGTCCAGATGCGAATGGTCGTGATCGTGGTCGGGCGTGTGGGGAGGGTTCATGCGTGGTTTCCTGCCGGTTACACCTGGGGGCAAGGCCAACAACCCCTGGTCAAATGGCCTTGAACGGGCCGCTTACAATGCCGGGTTGCCTGCCAGCGGCCACGCCGTTGCTGCGCGCAGATTCATCAACTGACTGTTCTGGAGTCGCCTGTGTTTATTTCTTCCGCTATTGCCCAAACCGCCCCTGCTGCAGCCGCCGGCGGCGACATGCAGTCTTCACTGATGAGCATGTTGCCATTGGTGCTGATGTTTGTCGTGCTTTATTTTGTCATGATTCGCCCGCAGATGAAGAAGCAGAAAGAGCACCGCGCCATGGTGGAGGCACTGGCCAAGGGTGACGAAGTGGTCACCACCGGCGGCATGCTGGGCAAGGTCTCCAAGCTCGGTGACAGCTACCTGAGCGTGGAAATTGCGAATGGCGTCGAGGTGCAGGTGCAGCGCGGCGCAGTTACGCAAGTTTTGCCAAAGGGCACCGTCAAGTAATCTTTTTTGCCTAGTTGGCATTGACCACGTGGCCTTGTTGCCGCGGGAAGCGCAAACATGAACCGATACCCGGTCTGGAAATACGCGATCATCGTGATCGCGATGCTGGTGGGGTTGTTCTACACCCTGCCGAATTTTTTTGGTGAGGCGCCGGCCGTGCAGGTGTCATCTGCCAAAGCCACGATCAAGGTGGACAGCGGGACCCAGCGCCGGGTCGAGGACGCACTCAAAACGGCTGGCATTGCCCCGGCCGGCATCCTTTTTGACGGTAACTCGATCAAGGTGCGCCTGGAGACGGGCGACGAGCAGCTCCGGGCCAAGGATGCGATCCAGAAGGCGTTGGTTCCCGACCCTTCCGATCCACCGTATGTCGTGGCGCTGAACCTTTTGTCGCGTTCGCCGGCCTGGTTGTCGGCGATCGGAGCCAAGCCGATGTATCTGGGCCTGGACCTGCGCGGCGGTGTCCATTTCATGCTGCAGGTCGACATGCAGTCAGCGTTGACGCGCAAGGTCGAATCCTTGTCGGGCGATCTGCGCACAGCCTTGCGTGAGAAAAACGTGCGGCACTCCGGCATCAACCGCAACAACCAGGTGATCGAGGTGCAGGTGCGCGATGCGCAGACACTGCAGGCGGCCAAGGCCATCATTGCCGACCAGTTCATCGAGCTGCAGACCACCGAGGCGGCGCAGGCGGACGGCGAATTCACGCTGAGCGCACGGATCAAGGAAACGGCTGCCCGCACGATCCAGGAGCAGGCGCTCAAGCAGAACATGGTGACCCTGCACAACCGGATCAACGAACTCGGCGTGGCCGAGCCGGTGATCCAGCAGCAGGGCCAGGACCGCATCGTCGTGCAACTGCCGGGTGTTCAGGACACCGCCAAAGCCAAGGACATCCTGGGTCGAACCGCAACGCTGGAGGTGCGATTGGTCGACGAAAGCACGGAAGGCCGTGCGGCCGAGTCCGGCACTGGCCCGGTACCGTTCGGCTCCGAGCGATTCCTGGAGCGCAACAGCCAGCCGGTGATCGTGAAGAAGCAGGTCATCCTGACCGGTGAGAACCTGACCGACGCGCAGCCTGGCTTTGACAGCCAGACCCAGGAAGCCGCAGTGCACCTGTCGCTCGATGCCAAGGGCTCGCGCATTTTCCGCGACGTGACGCGTGAGAACGTCGGCAAACGCATGGCGATCCTCTTGTTCGAGAAAGGCAAGGGCGAGGTGGTCACCGCTCCGGTGATCCGCGCAGAGATCGGCGGCGGGCGCGTGCAGATTTCTGGCCGCATGACGAGTACCGAAGCGCAAGACACAGCCCTGCTGCTGCGCGCCGGTTCGCTGGCCGCACCGATGGAGATCATCGAGGAACGCACGATCGGCCCAAGCCTGGGTGCGGAAAATATCGCCAAGGGCTTTGACAGTGTGACCTGGGGCTTTCTAGTCATTGTTGCCTTCATGTGTGTCTACTACATGATGTTCGGCGTGTTCTCCAGTGTGGCACTGGGCGTGAACCTGCTGCTGCTGGTGGCCGTGTTGTCCATGTTGCAGGCGACGCTGACCTTGCCCGGCATGGCGGCGATGGCACTGGCGCTGGGCATGGCGATCGACTCCAACGTGCTGATCAATGAGCGCGTGCGCGAGGAATTGCGCGGCGGCGCCTCGCCGCAAGCGGCTATCAATGCCGGTTACGACCGCGCATGGGGCACCATCTTCGACTCCAACGTGACCACGCTGATTGCCGGCGTCGCCTTGCTGATCTTCGGTTCCGGTCCGGTACGCGGCTTCGCCGTGGTGCATTGCATCGGCATCCTGACCAGCATGTTCTCGGCGGTCTTTTTCTCGCGTGGACTGGTCAACTTCTGGTACGGCCGGGTCAAGAAACTTAAAACGGTGTCGATCGGCACGGTATGGCGCCCCGACGCCGGTACCGATGTCGCTCCAGTGGCACGACGGAGCTGAACCATGGAATTTTTCAAGTTTCGCAAAGACATCCCGTTCATGCGCCATGCGCTGGCACTCAACGTGGTGTCGATCGTGACCTTTGTGCTGGCGGTGTTTTTCCTGTTCCACAAAGGCTTGCATCTGTCGGTCGAGTTCACCGGCGGCACGGTCATGGAGGTGGGGTATTCCCAGGCCGCCGACGTACCGAAGATTCGTTCGGTGATTTCCGGTCTCGGCTACACCGACGTGCAGGTGCAGAACTTCGGCACGGCACAAGACGTCATCATTCGCCTGCCGGCACAAAAAGGCGTCAGTTCCGCGCAACAAAGTGAAGTCGCATTTGCGGCGCTCAAGGCATCCGACGCCGGCGCCACGCTGCGGCGTCAGGAGTTCGTCGGCCCGCAGGTGGGGGAGGAACTGGTCACCGACGGACTCAAGGCCCTGGCCATGGTGGTGGTGGGCATCATGCTTTACTTGGCGGTGCGTTTCGAATGGAAATTCGCCGTTGCCGCGATCGTCGCCAACCTGCACGACGTGATCATCATCCTGGGCTTTTTTGCCTACTTTCAGTGGGAGTTCTCGTTGCCGGTGCTTGCCGCGGTGCTGGCGGTGCTGGGCTATTCTGTCAATGAGTCAGTCGTGATCTTCGACCGGATCCGGGAGAACTTCCGCCGTTATCGCAAGATGGATACGGTCGAGATCATCAACAACGCGATCACGTCCACGATCAGTCGTACTATCATTACCCACGGTTCTACCCAGATCATGGTGTTGTCTATGCTGCTGTTCGGCGGGCCGACACTGTATTACTTTGCTTTGGCGCTTACTATCGGTATCCTCTTTGGCATTTACTCATCGGTTTTCGTTGGAGCGGCGATCGCCATGTGGCTGGGAATCAAACGTGAAGACATGGTTAAACCGATAGCGCAAAAAGGCGTGGACCCCAACGATCCGAATGCCGGGGCCACGGTGTAATCGTGCCCTGACCTTATGGCAACTGCATCCTTCTCAAGCCAACGACGCCGACTGGCCGGTGAAATCCGGCAACAGTTCGTTGCGGATGCAGTACGGACCATGGCGGAATTGGTGACTGCCGTTCACGAGCGCTTGAGGACGCTGATGGACGAGGCTGCACCGTCGCGCGAGATGCAGGCGCGGCGCGACGCCTGGACCTTCTACCAGCGCAACAAGAACGCCTGGCGCGAGGCCGCGGGCAAAGCCTGGAACGAGGCCCTTTTGCCGCGGGCCACGATCGAAAAGAACGAGTTGGACGACCTGGGCGGCATGTCGCTGGTCGGAACCGATGTCGTTGAAAACAAGATCCTGGCGTCCAGACTGGTGCTGCGGGTAATGGACAAGGTCAGCTCCGAACTCGATGACCTGCGCCTGCGTATCCGCTACCTTGAAGATTCGGACGAGCTCGATCGGCATGACATTCTGCGGCCGGACGCGCTGATCCTGATCCTGATCGAAGAGTGGGCCGCCTGTGGCATGCCCACCGGAAGCTGGCCCATGGTCAACGATGCGGTGCAAAGCCTGCTGTCGGAGCGTCTAAAGCAGGCCTACCACAAAGCCAACAAGGCCTTGATCGATAAAGGCGTGATGCCGACCATCGAACTCAAGGACCGGGTCAAGCGCATCGTGCCGAAAAAGAGTGCGCCCAAGGCCTTCCCGGCTACACGCCCGCACAGCGGCCTGCCGCCTGAGAGCGCCTACCGGAGCAGCTCACTTGGACTGGACTCCGGCGAAAGCACGTTCGGGCACTACTCCACCGGGCGCCGGTCGACAGCATCCTCAGGGGGAGGCCTGCGCGGTGCCGAATCATCCGGGCGAGCCTCCGGTGCTGCGCACGAATCCGATGAGGATTCCCCGCAGGGATTCATTCCGGCCAGTGGCGCCCGGTTGCCCCCTGGGGCAGGTTACGGGCAAGATATGGGGGCAGGCGCCCACGACGAAACGCGCCTGATGACCTCGATGACGCCCATGTCACGTGCGAGAAGTCGTGCCCAGGGTGTGCTGGGTCAGCTCAAGCGTCTGTTGGTTGGGCATGTAGGCCCTGAATTTGATGCCACGTCCTTTCAGCCGGCGTCGCCGAGGCTGGCCGCCGCGATCGCGGTGCGTCCAGGGGGTGGTGCTCCCGGCCAGGGCGTGTCCGCAAGCTACTTCGATGACTACAGCCCCGGTGGGGTGACGCAGGTCGCGGTGCGCCTGCGCGAACAGACCACGGAACTCAAGAACAAGGCCGAGACCAAGGGTGAGAAGGCCACTATCGAGATCGTGGCACTGATGTTCCAGGCCATCTTGCAGGAAGACCGCATTCCGCCCGCGATCCGGGTCTGGTTCGCACGGCTGCAGATGCCGGTGTTGCGGGTGGCTTTGGCCGAGCCGGATTTCTTCGGCACAGCCAGCCATCCAGCGCGTCAGTTGATCGACCGCATGGGTTCGTGCGTGATGGGTTTTGATGCCAGTGGCATTCAGGGCAGTGCGCTCGAGAAGGAAATCAAGCGTGTCGTGCAGGTGATCGAGCAATACCCGGAAACCGGCAAACGTGTCTACGAACTCGTCTATGCCGAATTCCAGAAATTTCTGCAGAAGTTCCTGACCGGAACGGGCGCGACGCAAAAGGTGGCCAGTGTCGCGCAGCAGGTGGAGCAGAAAGAGACGCTTACGATCCAGTACACGATCGAGATGCGCAACATGCTCAAGGACGTTCCGATCCGGGACGAGATCCGCAGCTTCCTGTTCAAGGTCTGGGCTGAGGTGATGGCCGTATCGGCGATCCGCAAAGGACCACAACACGCTGACACACTCGAATTCAAGCAGATATCGTCGGAGTTGGTCTGGGCAGCCAGCGCGAAGCCGAATCGCGCAGACCGGGCACGCGTCATCCAGAACCTGCCCAAACTGTTGCAGCGTATGCGCGCCGGCATGACCCTGCTCGGCATGGCACCCAGCCAGCAGGACGCCCATATCAAGACGGTCAGCGACACATTGGCGGACGCGTTTCTATCCAAGACCGAGGCCATTCCTGCGGACAAGATCGAGGAACTGGCAAAGCGGCTGGCCAATCTGGAAGATTTTGTCAGCGAAGAAGGCATGGGCGATCTGCCGCTGGATGCCGAAAGTATCGAATTGATGCTGGGCATTGACCCCGCGACCATCGACGTCGTGGCCAATGGCGGCTCCAAGCCCAGCAACGCAATGCTGGCCTGGGCGCGGGAGCTGGAGCTGGGTTCCTGGTTCACGCTGGACCACAATGGTCGGGTCGTGAAGGTGCAGTTCGTCTGGCGCAGTGATCGCAAGCAGCTCAATCTGTTTGCATCCTCCGATGGCCACAGCTATCTGGTCCAGGTCGGACGCCTGGCCGCCTATCTGCAGGCCGGTTTGCTGCTGCCGCAGGAAGAAGAAACGCTGACAGTGCGTGCGACCCGCGACGCGCTGGCAAAGATCGAAGCCAATCCAGAGCGCCTGCTGGGCTGAATCTCGTCGCAGTAGCGCCGCAATAAGGAACTGTGTGTGCGGCGGGTCAGTGCGCGACGCGGTCCTGTGCGTCGTCGCACAGTTCGTCGAGCACCAGGGCGTCCGGCTCTTCGCCAAAACTCCAGTACACCATCAGCACGATGATCTTGAGGTCATCGAGTGACAGCGGGTCGGAGCCGCAGGCCATGGCACGGTCCACGACGACCTCCCGCATGTGGGGCGCCAGGACCATGGCATTTTCGAGAAAGCGGATGAAACCCAGGCAATCGGCTCCGAGCCGGTTCTGTTCGGCCACCGAGAACACCCGTATGCTGGCGCCCGATTTGCCGATCGCATGCCGATCAGCTTGCTGCATCCTGCCGTCCGGGTCGTCCTGCGCCGGCGTTGCATCCGCACCCTGGCGCGTGATGCCGGTCGCCTGGCTCAGGCCATTGAGCCAGTCCAGCGCGTCCTGAATCTCCTGCGTCTCGAACCCGACCGCATTGAGCTTGCGTTCGAGCTGATTGCCCTGGGGGCAGGCATCGCCGCGCCAATAGTTCTCGTAGACAAATACCAGCACTTCGAACATGACCTCAATATAGCGCAGAAATCCGGCGGCCGATTTCCGGCGCCCGCAGGCGACCCAATATGTCGTGATCCGTTCAGGTGTGGGCGATACGCTGGAACAGTCCGCCGGGCAGGCGGCCCAGCTCGCCGGCCAGTTCCAGGGTCATCAGTTGCGCCTGCAACTCGGGTGTGGCCAGTCCGGTGCGGGCCTGCAACACATCCAGGCTGACCGGGTCGAAGCCCAGCGCCTTCAGCAAACCTGCCCGGGCCGGCTCCGCCATGTCTGCGGCAGTGTCTGCCGAGGCCTCATCGGGCGTGGCGACTTGCGGACTGGTTGCCGGCACCCACCGAAGTTCTTCGAGCACGTCCTGTGCGGACTCCACGAGCTTGGCGCCCTGGCGGATCAATGCGTGGCAGCCGCGTGATTGGGGTGAGTGGATCGAGCCGGGAATGGCGAACACTTCCTTGCCCTGTTCGACGGCCAACCGGGCGGTGATCAGGGAACCGGACTTCAGTGCCGCCTCGATCACCAGCGTACCTTGCGACAAGGCGGCAATGATCCGGTTGCGGCGCGGGAAATTGGTTGCCAGTGGCGGCGTACCGATCGGGTACTCACTGATCAGCATCCCGCGCGCGGCGATACGCCGGGCCAGATCCAGATGGCGGCGCGGATAAACCCGATCCAATCCCGTGCCCACGACAGCAATCGTCACGAGGCGGTCGTGCGCCGCAGCGCCACCTTCGAGTGCGCCCTCATGGGCGGCCCCGTCAATGCCCAGCGCCAGTCCGGAAACGATGCAAAGGCCGCTCCCGGCCAAGGCCTGTGCGAATTGCCGGGCATTGGTCACGCCTTGGGGCGTAGGGTTGCGGCTGCCGACCACGGCGATGCCGAGCTCGAGCGTCAGCGGTCGATCGGCCCGCGCAAGTACCGCCGTGGCGCCTTGCAGATACAACATCAATGGCGGATCCTCGGTCGCCAGCAGCGCCGGCGGGTAACGCGGATCGGCCAGTGTCAATATGGCTTTGCTGCTGTCCGGTGCCTTGTCGCCTGCGCTGTTTTGCAACCAGTCCCAGGTTGCCTGCAGCTGGGTATCAAAACCGTCGGGCGAATGGGACAGTGACTGGGCCGTTCGCTCGCTGACGACCTGACGCAACGCAGATGCGGATTGTGCAAATACAGCCTCCGGCAATCCGAAACTGGCCAACAACTTGCGCGCCGTCTCGTTGCCCACGCCCGGCGTGAGCGACAGGCGCAGCCAGGATGCGAGCTCGGTTCGGTCCATGACTGGGAGCCGGGCTTGCGCTCAGGCAAATTGCCGGCGTAACGCCAGGCCTTGGATCAGCGGCATGGCGTCAGGCCATCATTGGCAACACGTCCGCCACGGCGTCGCGTCCGGCCCGTGCCTCAGTTCGGGCTGATCAGGCGGTCGCCAACCCGTACCGGCGAGGTGATCTCGAGCACCAGCGCGTACGACACGCGGTCGAAGGTGCGGAACACCATCAACAGGCCGTTGCGCTCGTCGGGCAACTTGAGCATCGGGCGGTTGCTGTCGGTCTTGTCGACGACGCGCTCGCCATCGCGCATGATTGCCATGACATGGCCTGGGGCCATGCCGTCACGGGTGCCCAGATTGACGGCCACCACCTGGTTCTGCGCAGCATTCACGACGGCGCTTCCGTAAACCGAGACGATCCTGCCGCGCACGTCGTTTGCGGGAGCCTTGGGCGCGTAGCTGATCAATTCGCGTGGCGGCTCGGGCAACAGGCGGTCGCCCACGCGCATTTCTTCCTTGGCCGCGACGATGTCGATTGTGGCGGGCGTAATCTCATTGGTCGTCTTGCCGTTTTTGCCTTCGACGCTGCTGGTCGACTCACTGCGCGCCAGCAAGGCCTTGCCAACATATTGCGCCTCGTAACCCAGTATCTCGCCGGTTCCCGGATCCTTCAAAGGGGTGGCGTCACGGAAGATCCTAAACTCCTGCTGCTTGCCAGGTGAGTCCAGTAACGGATTGCCGTTTTGACCACGCGCGTAGGCGCGGTCGCCGCGGGTCAGCAGGACGCGACCGTCCAGGGCCGCCACGATGCGCGGCGCATTGCTCAGGCCGGCTTCGTCGACCACGATCGGCTCGGCCAGGAAGGGTTCGATGGCGCTGGACTTGAGCACCGGCAGCGGGCCGCTGTCGAGCACTTCATAACGCGTGCGGGGCGATACCCTGATGGTCTCGGTGGGGGCAGGGTCCGTACCGCTGGCGCCGGCCATGCGCAAGGTGGCGCGGCCGTCCTTGCGCTCGAGAAAAAGGCGCTGGCCTGGATAGATCAGGTGCGGGTTGCGGATGTCCGAGAGATTCATACCCCAAAGTTCCGGCCAGCGCCATGGGCTTTTCAGGAACATGCCGGAAATGCCCCACAAGGTGTCACCCGACTTGATCAGGTAGCTGTCGGGCGCATTGGCTGCCAATTCGCTTAGCGGCACGCCGGCCTGCGCGACCTGGTTTGCCGTGGCCCTCTGATCGGACGTTATGGGGAAATTCTGCGCAAATGCCGGGCTCTGAAGCCATCCCGCGGCTGCGCTTGTCACTAGCGCCAATGCGACTTTGGTTTTGATCGACAATTTCAGGGTCATTGCTTGCTGCATTGTGGGTGCCTCTGACGGCTTGCGGGGCTTGGCGACGATAGGGTCGTGGCGCCGGGAGAATCTTGATAAATCACGCACGATTTTGCGCTCAAGTCCTTGATTGGGCAACGTTTTCTGTCGTGCACTAATGCCCACTGGTGTGAAATTAGCGAAAATAGCGACATCTTTGAAGAGAAACCATGGCTTTGTTACCCATTCTTTGTTATCCCGACCCCAAACTGCACAAGGTGGCCAAACCGGTGCAATCGGTCGACGAACGTATCCGCACGCTGGTGGCCAACATGCGCGAGACCATGTACGAGGCCAAGGGCATCGGCCTGGCCGCGACGCAGGTGGATGTGCACGAACGTGTCATTGTGATCGACATCTCGGAGGAGCGCGATCAGCCGGTGGTGCTGATCAATCCGACCATCGTCTGGAGCAGCGCCGAGAAACATGTCAATGAAGAGGGCTGCCTGTCGGTACCCGGCATATATGACGGTGTCGAACGTTTCGATTCCGTGCGGGTCCAGGCGCTGGACCTCGATGGCAAGACCCATACCGTCGAGGCCCATGACATGCTGGCTGTCTGTATCCAGCACGAGATGGACCACCTGATGGGCAAGGTTTTTGTCGAATACCTGTCGCCGCTCAAGCGCAACCGCATCAAGACCAAGATGCTCAAGTTGCAACGCGAGGAGCGCGATTGAGACTGATTTTTGCCGGTACGCCGGAGTTCGCAGCAGTGGCGTTGCGGCGCCTTTGCGCGTCCGGGTTCGACGTAGCGCTGGTGCTCACGCAGCCCGATCGTCCGGCAGGACGTGGCATGAAGCTGCATCTCTCGCCGGTCAAGGACTATGCCCGGCAGCAGTCCATCGCCGTGTGCCAGCCGCGCAGCCTGCGCCTGGACGGACGGTTTGCCGACGATGCCGCGGCCGCGCGGGGCACTATTCTTGCAGCAAATGCTGACGTGATGGTCGTTGCGGCTTACGGCCTGATCCTGCCGCAGTGGGTTCTCGATGCCATGCAGGCGGGCGACGGAAAACCTGCGGGTCTGGGTTGCCTCAACATCCATGCCTCGCTGTTGCCCCGCTGGCGCGGGGCTGCACCTATCCACCGCGCGATCGAAGCCGGCGATCGGGAAACCGGCGTGTGCATCATGCAGATGGATGCCGGCCTGGACACCGGCGCGGTTTTGCGTCGCCAGAGTATTCCGATTCACCATCAGGGCCCTGATGCGGATACCACCGGGCGCTTGCATGACCGGCTGGCGGCCATCGGCGCCGACCTGCTGGTGCAGGTGCTCGAGGATGCGAAACGAGGACCGTTGCAAGCGCATGTGCAGGATGCCGACGGTGTCACCTATGCGCAGAAGGTGCAAAAAGCCGACGCCGCGATCGACTGGCAACGCACGGCTGTGCAGATCGACTGCAGCATCCGGGCTTTCAACCCGACCCCCGGCGCATGGACAAATTGGGGTGATGAATTGCTCAAACTGTGGGGTGCCGCGCCCGTCGAAACCCGATCGGCTGCGCAGGTGCAGCCCGGCACCGTGTTGTCGGCCGATGCAGACGGTATCGTGGTCGCCTGTGGCCAGGGCGCCTTGTGCGTGAAAGAGCTGCAACGCGCTGGTGGCAAACGGCTGGGCTGCGGCGACTTCCTGCGCGGCCTGCCCTTGCCTGTGGGCACGCGGCTCGGTGCCGTCGCGGGATCAGCCTGATGTTTTTCCTGCGCGAGAACTACCGGCATCCGGAGTTTCAGGTGGGCATCCGGGACTTCCTGCGGCCGGCACCTGGCATAGCGGCCTGGGGCCTGATGACCGGTGTGGCCATGGTGAAGTCAGGCATCGGATTGTTCGAGTCGCTGCTGATGGCTTTGCTGGTGTTCGCGGGTAGTTCGCAACTGGCCTCGATTCCGCTGATCCTGGCCGGCGCACCCTTGTGGGTGATCTGGGCCACCGGCTTTTGTGTCAATCTGCGGTTCGTCGTCTTCAGCCTGCACCTGCACCATTACCTGGCGCACCTGCCCACCTGGCAGCGTGTCACGAGCGGGTATTTCACGGCGGACCTCAGTTACGTGTGGTTTGTTCGCCGTTACCCGCACCCGTCGGGCGACGATGCGGGGCGACTGGCCCAGCAAGCCTATCTGGCCGGCAGCAATCTGATGAACTGGGGCTCGTGGGTCGCGTCGAGTCTGGCGGGCATTGCACTGGCCAACTTCGTGCCGCAAAGCTGGGGCCTGGGTTTTGCCGGCATCCTGTGCCTGATCGGCATTTTGTGCTCGCTGGCGACCACCCGGTTGCGTCTGTTGTCGGCCGCCGTGGCCGGTCTGGTCGGCGTGGCCGCCTTTGCCCTGCCGCTCAAGCTCAACATCATCGTGGCCATCGGCGCCGCCGTGATCCTGTGCATGTCGATGGAAAAACTGCGCCCAGCGGTGCCTGAGGCTGCCGGATCATGATGGACATCAACTGGCATACGGTGATCATCGTGCTCGGTCTGACCGTGGTCACCGTGTTGGCACGGGGTTTCTTCCTTTTCTCCAATCGCACCTGGACCATGCCGCACTGGGCGCAACGGGGTCTGCAGTACGCGCCGATTGCCGCGCTGGCGGCCGTGGTGGTGCCGGAGGTGGTCATGGTCAACGGTCAGCTGATGGACACCTGGAAGGATGCGCGTCTGTATGCGGGCATCATCGGCGCGGCGGTCTACTTCTGGCGCAAGGACGTGTTGTTCACCATCGTGGCCGGCATGGCGGTCTATATGCCGCTGCATATCGGTCTGGGCTGGTGATCTAGGCCCAAGGCTCACGGCCAGCCACGCTGGTCCTGCAGCCAATTTTCACAGGGCGGACCTGCACGGCAGAGCCATGCGCAACTGACGCCGCCCGCCGCCTGCTCACCTGCTCCTTGCGGCGCAGGGTTTGCCTGATGTGCAGACCGTCTGTGATCGCAAGGACCTGGACTGGTTCGCCGGCTGCCGCTGAAGCCTACAATTTGCCGCAGGACTGATCAGACTGGGTGCCTCGCTGGAGACCGGTGTGGGCAGTGATTGCAAATGGTCAGGTTGAACGGGAGTTTGGTGTCATGGAATTCATTCGGTTCTCCGATCTTTGTGCGCGCGGCGAAGTGGCCGGCAAACGGGTGTTCATCCGCGCTGACCTCAATGTGCCGCAGGACGACGACGGAAAGATCACGGAGGACACCCGCATCCGCGCGTCGGTTGGCTGTATCCGTATGGCGCTTGAGGCGGGAGCCGCCGTCATGGTGACCTCGCATCTGGGTCGTCCTTCAGAAGGCAGTTTCACGCCGGCAGACTCGCTGGCGCCGGTGGCCGCGCGCCTGAGCGAGTTGCTCAAGGAGCCGGTGCCGCTGGTGTCCGACTGGACCGGCGGATTCCTGCTGGATGGCCGGGCGCTGGAGCCCGGTCAGGTGGTGATGCTGGAGAACTGCCGCCTCAATGTCGGAGAAAAGAAAAACAACGAGACGCTGGCGCGCAAGATGGCCGACCTGTGCGACATCTTTGTACACGACGCTTTCGGCACCGCGCATCGGGCCGAAGCCAGCACCTACGGCATAGCGCAATTCGCGCCGATTGCCTGCGCCGGCCCGCTGCTGGCCGCGGAGATCGACGCCATCACCAAGGCCTTGACGGCACCCAAGCGTCCGCTGGTGGCCATCGTGGCCGGCTCGAAGGTCTCGACCAAGCTGACGATTCTCAAGAGCCTGGCGGACAACGTGGACCAGCTCATCGTGGGCGGCGGCATTGCCAACACCTTCATGCTGGCCGCCGGGCTCAAGATTGGCAAGAGCCTGGCCGAGCCGGATTTGCTGGAGGCGGCCAAGGCCGTGATTCTGGCCATGACGGCGCGCGGCGCGGCGGTGCCGATTCCGATTGACGTCGTGACGGCCAAGGAGTTCAAGGCCGATGCCAAGGCCACCGTCAAAGCGGCCAACGACGTGGCCGACGACGACATGATCCTCGATATCGGCCCGCAGACTGCCAGCCAACTGGCCGAGCAACTCGAAGGCGCGGGCACCATCGTCTGGAACGGGCCGGTGGGTGTGTTCGAGTTTGCGGCATTCGAGGCCGGCACCAAGCGCATTGCCAAGGCCATCGCCGAGAGTGACGCGTTCTCCATTGCCGGTGGCGGCGATACGCTGGCAGCCATCGCCAAATACGGCATTACCAAGGACATCGACTACATCTCCACTGGCGGCGGCGCTTTCCTTGAAGTGCTCGAGGGCAAGACCTTGCCGGCGTTCGAAATACTGGCCAAGCGCGCCAAAGGCTGAACCGCGCGCAGCCCTGCTGCCACGGCCCGCGCAACGCCGTGGCCGTGGCGCCAGGTGAAACCGTTCGGTAATCGTTCGATGTGACAATGGCCGGATCAAAAACGGAGACACCACCATGGTTTTGCGCCGCGCCACCAAGATTGTTGCAACCCTGGGCCCCGCTTCGAGTGATCCGGACCTGCTCGAGCAGATGATCCGCGCCGGCGTCAACGTGGTACGGCTGAACTTCAGTCACGGCACGGCGCAGGACCATATCAACCGGGCCCAATTGGTGCGCGAGGCGGCACAACGCGCCGGACGCGAGGTCGCCATCATGGCCGACCTGCAAGGCCCGAAGATTCGGGTCGGCAAGTTTGCCGACGGCAAGGTGATGCTCAAGGCGGGCGCCAAGTTCGTGCTCGATGCCACGCGCACCGAGCTGGGTGACGGGGACGCGGTCGGCCTGGACTACAAGTCCCTGCCACGCGAGGTCAAGGCCGGCGACACCTTGTTGCTCAACGACGGCCTGATCGTCATCGACGTGGAAGCCGTGCGTGGCGATCAGGTCCACACCATTGTCAAGATCGGCGGCGAGTTGTCCAACAACAAGGGCATCAACAAGATGGGTGGCGGACTCACGGCGCCTGCGCTGACGGCCAAGGACATGGACGACATCCGCACCGCGATGGGATTCAAGGCCGACTATGTGGCGGTGAGTTTTCCGAAGAACGCGACCGACATGGAAATGGCGCGCCAGTTGTGCAACGTGGCCGCGGCAGAGATGGACCATCGGCCCGGCTTGATCGCCAAGATCGAACGCGCCGAGGCCATCCCCCGCTTGCTCGAAATATTGCTGGCCAGCGACGGCATCATGGTCGCGCGAGGCGACCTCGCGGTGGAAGTGGGCAATGCGGCGGTGCCGGCATTGCAAAAGCGCATGATCAAGCTCGCGCGAGAGCACGACAAGTTCGTGATCACTGCCACGCAGATGATGGAGTCGATGATCACCAACCCGGTGCCCACCCGCGCCGAGGTCAGCGACGTGGCCAATGCGGTGCTCGACGGTACCGACGCGGTAATGTTGTCGGCCGAGACCGCAGCCGGCAAATATCCGCTGGAGACCGTGGTCGAGATGGCCAAGATCTGCCATGCGGCCGAGTCGCATGAAATCGCCAATTTTGAAGCCGACTTCATGGGCAAGACCTTCGGCCGCATCGACCAGTCCATCGCCATGGGCGCACTGTTCACGGCCTACCACATGGGGGCCAAGGCCATTGTGGCGCTGACGGACAGCGGCTCGACCGCGTTGTGGATGAGCCGTCACCTGATCCAGGTGCCGATCTATGCGCTCACGCCGCGCGTCGCGACGCAACGCAAGATGGCGCTGTACCGCAACGTGCGTCCCTTGTTGATGGACCACAACATCGACCGCGACTCGGCGCTGGCGGAAGCCGAGAATCATTTGAAATCGCGCAACATCGTGCAAAGTGGCGATGTCTACGCCATCACTTGCGGCGAGCCCATGGGCGCGCCGGGTGGTACCAATATGCTCAAGATTTGCCGGGTCGCCTGACGATTGGCGGATCACCACCGGAGGTGGCGCACACTCTGACGCGCGGACTTCGGTATCGATCAACTGCCCGGCGGCGGGCCGGGGCGCGGTAAAATTTGGCGAGTTACAGGTCGGTTACCACGCGATTTCATGAGGGCGGCCTGCGCGACATTCCAATCCAACCAGGGAGTTTATGCCATGGCACTCGTCTCGATGCGCGAATTGCTGGACCACGCGGCCACCAACGGCTACGGTATTCCAGCGTTCAATGTCAATAATCTGGAGCAGGTGCAGGCCGTCATGTCGGCTGCCGACGAACTCGGTGCCCCGGTGATCCTGCAAGCCAGCGCCGGCGCCCGCAAATATGCCGGCGAGGCCTTCATCAAACACCTGATCTCGGCCGCGATCGAGTCCTACCCCCATATTCCGCTGGTCATGCACCAGGACCACGGTCAGAGTCCCGAAGTCTGCAAGGGCGCGATCGACCTGGGCTTCAGCTCCGTCATGATGGACGGATCACTCGAAGGCGACGGCAAGACCATCGCCAGCTATGAGTACAACGTGCAGGTCACGCGCAAGGTGGTGGACATGGCGCATGCCACCGGCGTCACCGTCGAAGGCGAACTCGGTTGCCTGGGCTCGCTCGAGACCATGCGCGGTGACAAGGAAGATGGCCATGGCACTGAATCGACGATGACGCGCGAGCAGTTGCTGACCGACCCCGAGCAGGCGGCCGACTTCGTGCGCCGCACCCAACTCGACGCGCTGGCCATCGCTATTGGCACCAGCCATGGTGCCTACAAGTTCACACGCAAGCCCACCGGCGACATCCTGGCGATCGAGCGTATCAAGGAAATCCATCGGCGCCTGCCCAATACCCACCTGGTCATGCATGGCTCCTCGTCGGTACCGCAGGAGTTGCTGGCCATCATCCGCCAGTACGGCGGCGACATGAAGGAGACCTACGGCGTACCGGTCGAAGAGATCCAGAAGGCGATCCAGTTCGGCGTGCGCAAGATCAATATCGACACCGACGTGCGCTTGGCGATGACCGGCGCGGTTCGCAAGTACATGGCAGAGAATCCCGAGAAATTCGACCCGCGCGACTGGCTCAAGCCGGCCCGTGAGGCAGCCAAGCAGATCTGCAAGCAGCGCTACACGCAGTTCGGCTGTGAAGGCCAGGGCAGCAAGATCAAGGGCAACAGCCTGAAGTATGTTGCCGGCCAATATTCGCGCGGGGAGCTCGCACAGGTCGTTCAGTAAGGCGATCCGTCGGCGGCCACTGCGCCGGCCGTCGGTGTTTCGGCGCAGCCTAAAATCGGCTGATGTCTGACGCCTCTATCGCCCTTCACACCTCCCGTATCCAATCGCTGCCGCTGCTCGCGCGTGGCAAGGTGCGCGACAACTACGCGGTCGGCGACGACCGCATCTTGATGGTCGCCAGCGACCGACTGAGCGCCTTCGACGTGGTGCTGGACCAGCCGATTCCCGGCAAGGGCGCCTTGCTTACACAGATGGCGCTGTTCTGGTTCGACAAGCTCGGCGCGATCTGCCCGCATCATCTGACCGGTGCGCAGCCGGAATCAGTCGTTTCTGAGGCCGAAAAGGCGCAGGTGCGCGGCCGCTCGATGCTGGTGCAGCGGCTGCGCCCGCTGCCGGTCGAGGCGGTGGTGCGGGGTTACCTGGCGGGCAGTGGCTGGAAGGAATACCAGGAAAATCAATCGGTCTGCGGTGTGGCCCTGCCCGCTGGCCTGCGCAATGCGTCCAAGTTGCCCGCGCCCATCTATACGCCGGCTGCCAAGGCCGCGGCGGGCGAACATGACGAAAACATCACCTATGAGCGCACGGTCGAGATGATCGGGCCTGAATTGGCGGCGCAGATGCGCGACACCAGCATTGCCCTGTACCAGGCGGGCGCGGCGATCGCGCTGGCCAAGGGCATCATCATCGCCGACACCAAGTTCGAGTTCGGCCTGGACGCACAGGGCCGCATGGTGTTGATGGACGAGGTCATGACACCGGATTCATCCCGTTTCTGGCCGCTCGAAGATTACGCCGAAGGCAGCAACCCACCGAGTTACGACAAGCAGTTCGTGCGCGACTGGCTTGAGCAGGTGCGTATCGACGGTCAACCCTGGAACAAACGCGCGCCGGCGCCGGCTTTGCCCGCTGAGGTGGCCAAAGCCACTGCGGCGCGTTACCAGGAAGCGCTGGAGCGCCTGACCCGGACCGACTGATCAGCTCAGCACCACGCTGCTCAGGCGACGGCGGTAGGTTGCGACCACCGGGTCCACCGGTGGAATCTGGCCGTCGGCGACCTTGACAGGTGGCGGCTCGATGATGTCCAGAATGGCCACGAATGTCTTGCGCGCCAGTTCCTCGCTCCAGGCCTTGTCGCGCATCAGGATTTCCAGCAGTTCGTCCATGGCCTCGGTCCAGGCCTGCGTCGCCATCAGCATCCGGGCCTTGCCGAAACGCGCGTCGAAGTCGCGTTTGCCAGCGGCGATGCGTGTCTCAAAGCCCGCCAGGGCGGCGTCAGGCGCACCTTGTTCGGCGGCAAAGTCGATGGCTGAAATCCAGTGTTGCAGGGATTCGATGCGCCGCACCAGCGCAATACGTGGCAAGGCCGGCGCCAGGGCTGCCTTGGCCTCGACCAGCATGTTCGATTGCAGCAGGAACTTGACGTAGGCGAAACGTGCGTCGTCGTCGTCCGGCTTTTGCAGCACGGCCTGTTGCAGCGCCTCGTGTTGGACCTGCGGATCATTGGCGTCGGGTGCGTCCTCGATCGACTCGGCCGTGACCTCGGCCTCCAGGATGTCGGACGGCGGCAGGTTCTTGTCGAGAAATGCCTTGAGCTGGCCTTCGGGCACGGCGCCCATGAAGCCATCGACCGGCTTGCCGTCGATCAACAGTACACAGGTCGGAATGCTGCGGATGCCGAAGGCCTGGCTGATCTCCTGCTCCTGGTCGGAGTCGATCTTGACCAGCTTGAAGCGGCCCTGGTAATCGGTCTCCAGCTTTTCCAGCAGCGGCCCGATCACTTTGCAGGGGCCGCACCACGGCGCCCAGAAATCGACGAGGACAGGTATGGCCATCGATGCTTCGATGACTTCGGCTTCAAAATTGGCGGTGGTGACGTTGATCATTGTGGAATTGAGGCGAAAACAGGGGACTGACTAAAATCGGGTGGAGGACGGAAGGCCGGCAATCAGCGAGGGCCATTACTCCGGTCTCACCACCAACATGAAACATTCAATCGGTGTGGTCATGGGCTCCAGTTCCGACTGGGACACCATGCAACACGCAGCACAGATTCTCCAACAGTTTGGAATCGAACACGAAACCCGCGTGGTTTCGGCCCATCGCATGCCAGACGACATGTTCGCATATGCCGAGCAGGCGCGCGCGCGCGGCCTCAAGGCGATCATTGCCGGTGCCGGTGGCGCGGCCCATTTGCCCGGCATGCTGGCAGCCAAGACCACGGTGCCGGTGCTCGGCGTACCGATTGCGAGTAAGCACCTGTCGGGTGTCGACTCGCTGCACAGCATCGTGCAGATGCCCAAGGGGATTCCGGTTGCAACCTTTGCCATCGGCGCTGCCGGCGCGGCCAACGCGGCGCTGTTCGCCGTTGCCCTGCTGGCCAACGACGACCCTGCACTGGTTGAACGCCTGGAAGTATTTCGTGTCGAGCAGACCCGCGCGGCGCGGGCCATGGCGGTTCCACCACCATCCGAGGCGCCAAGGGCCACACCGGGATCGGCGCCATGAGCGGGCAACAAGCAGGCATCCTGGTGCGCCGGTCATGCTGAGCCAGGCCGTTCTTCCGGGCACGACGGCGAGTGGCCAGCAGACCACGCTTGGCGTCATGGGCGGGGGCCAGCTGGGCCGCATGTTCGTGCATGCCGCGCAGCGTTTGGGGTATTTCACCGCAGTGCTCGACCCCGATCCCGCGAGTCCGGCCGGGTTGGTCAGCCACTTCCATATTCAGGCGGACTACCTGGACGAGCAGGCGCTGGCGCAGATGATGCAGCGCTGCGCGGCCATCACCACCGAATTCGAAAACGTGCCGTCCGGTGCGATGTTCACGCTCGGTGCGCACCGACCGGTTGCGCCATCGGCCCAGTCGCTGGCGATCGCCCAGGACCGGATCCGCGAGAAGGCGCATTTCAAGGCCTGTGGTGTGCCAACCGCGCCGTACGCGGTGATCACCAGCGAGGCCGAACTGGCGGCCGTGGACGATGCACTGTTGCCCGGCATCCTCAAGACGGCCCGGCTCGGTTATGACGGCAAGGGCCAGGTCCGGGTGCGCGACCGGGCCGAACTGGTGGCGGCCTGGGCCGGGCTCAAATCTGTTGCCTGCGTGCTCGAGCGCCGGCTGGAGTTGCTCTCCGAGTGTTCGGTGCTGGTCGCGCGCGGTTGGGACGGCGCCATGGTGAATTTTCCGGTGCAGCGCAATGTACATCGCGACGGCATTCTGGCCATGACGGAAGTGTTTGAAGGCAACCTGGCGCCAGCATTGGCCGAACGTGCCCGCGATGCCGCCCGCGCCGTGGCGCAGGAGCTGCAATACGTAGGCGTGTTGTGTGTCGAGTTCTTCGTGGTGGCGCAGGACGGACGCGACACCTTGCTGGTCAACGAGATCGCGCCACGCCCGCATAACAGCGGGCACTACACGCTGGACGCCTGCGACCAGTCGCAATTCGACCTGCAGGTGTACACCCTGGCGGGCCTGCCGTTGACGCAGCCGCGCCAGCACAGTGCGGCGGTCATGCTGAACCTGCTGGGTGATCTTTGGTACGACGCACCCGGCCATCCGGGCGGCGACGCGCCCAGACCGCCGGACTGGGCGGCGGTGCTGGCCCTGCCGGGTGCACATCTGCATCTGTACGGCAAGCTGCGCGCCAGCCGTGGCCGCAAGATGGGCCACTTGACGATTACTGCGGCAAGCGCGGACCAGGCCCGCGCCACGGCGCAGCAGGCGGCCGTCTTGCTCGGCATCGTTCTAGCCTGAGCGGGCACGGACGTGATTTTGGACGGGCATTCGGCCGAGGCGCTGGCACAGGCGGCTGCGGCATTGCAGGGCGGTGCGCTGGTCGCATTTCCGACCGAGACGGTGTATGGGCTGGGCGCCGATGCCTCTGTCGACGCCGCCGTGGCCCAGGTATTCAGCGCCAAGGGCCGTCCCAGCAATCACCCGTTGATCGTGCATGTGGACGACACAGCCAAGGGTGCGGCCGGTGTGGCCCATTTTGCGGCCGAGGTGCCGGACTACGCCCATGCCCTGATGCTGGCTTTCTGGCCGGGCCCGCTGACGCTGATTCTTCCGCGTCGACCGGGTATCGGCAGCGCGGCGGCCGGAGGCCAGGACTCCATCGGCCTGCGCTGTCCGGATCACCCGGTAGCCCAGGCCTTGCTGCATGCCTGTCGCGCCTTGGGTGTGATGGGGCTGGCCGGGCCGAGTGCCAATCAGTTTGGCCGCGTCAGCCCGACCACGGCCGCACATGTGCAAGGCGAATTCGGTGCCGATCTGCTGATCCTCGATGGTGGCGCCTGTGGTGTCGGCATCGAGTCGACGATTGTCGATTGCACCCGGGGTGCGCCGGTGTTGTTGCGTCCGGGCGCGATTCGCATTGCACAGCTTGCGGCTGCGGCGGGCCGCCCGGTGTTGTCGGATCAGCCGGTTGCCGGCCAATCCGCGGCGCCCAGGGCCTCCGGCACTTTGGTCGCGCACTACGCACCACGCGCGACGCTGCGCCTGATGGATAACAGGGCGATGCAAACCGCGCTCGATCTGCTGGGCGCAGATGTGAAGGCCGCAGCGCAAAAAGGGCCGGTGATCGCCACCTATGCGCGGTCGCCGATACATTCACGCTCCAGCGGCGTGTTGCAGCAGCGCATGCCCGACGATGCCGCCGCAACGGCCCAGCAGCTGTTTGCTGTATTGCGTGGTTTTGATGACCAGGGCGTCAAGCTGATCTGGGTCGAAACGCCGCCGGAGGGTCCAGAGTGGGACGGTGTGCGCGATCGTTTGCAACGCGCGGCCGCTGCCGCCGCGTGACAAGCGCTGGCGGGCCCGGATGAGCCACAGGCCTGTGATGGCATGAGCCCCGCGCCGGGCAGCCCCCAAGCAAGCCCGCACCGCAGCCCGCATGGCGAAGGTAGCCTGATGAGCCACCGCGCGAGCCCGCTGTCGGCTGCGTGGCGGTTGCTTCAGGCCTTGCGGCGCAATTGCCGGCTGCCCGCCAGACCGGCCAAAGCCAGAACGACCAGTGCCAACGAGCCAGGCTCGGGGATGTCGGTTGGTGGGTCGCCGGTGATCATGTCCTGGGCGCCGTTGGCTTTGAGCACCATCGTGTATTTGCGTTCGAGCGCGTCGGTACTGTCGATGGCGCCGACAAATTGCCCGTAGTAGGTGGCGGTGCCCGGCATGCCATTTGCGCCAGTGGTCAGAGGGTTGAGTCCGGTGGCGATGAAGTTCCCTGTGTTCAGATCCCAGCCGGTGTCGTACAGACTTTCCCAGATACCGAGCTGGATCGCAGCGCCCTGGTTGCCATTGACCGGGTGCAGCCAGGCGTAGGGGTCGTAGGTCTTGCCCATGCTCATAACCGAGTTGACCGCACCCAGGAAGTCCAGTGTGCCGGGCATGGCGCCGTTGAAATCGACCGTGTATTTCACCGAGCGTCCACCGGAGATGCCTTCGTAGAGGTCGTGGCAGTACATGAACAGGTCATCGACACTATCGACGAAGACTTTTGGATCGATGTTGACCAGGTGGCTGGCCGTGCCCTGAAAGCGACCGGCGGCGACGCCTTCCGAACGACTGTCGCCACCGGGCAGGCCATAAGTGATGTTTACGCTGTCGTAACCCGATCCGTTGAAGATGTTGCTGTCGAATTTCACGGTGACCGTTGCGACGACAGGGTCGGCCGCAACGCTCACCGCGAGGGCCGTCAGGGCCAACGCGATCAGGCTGGATTTGAATTTGCGAATGGCATTATTGTGGTTAGGCATGCATAGTTTCAAGCACTAATCGTGCCAGAACTTAAGTGCTTGAATTTGTGGAGTTTTTCACACTTTTTGCGGCGTCGCAGCAAGTGGTGTAGCCAATTTCGACACAAGTGTCGGAATTGGCTACACAAAGACAGCCAAGTGTCGGCTTGTGTTACCCAGGCGCTCAGTCGAGCGCGGGCAAGACCTCGGAGCGCCCCTGAAAACGCAGCTTCATCGAAAGAATGACACTCGCAAGGGCCAACGTGACGGCGTTGGCGATAACGATGGGCCAGGCCGCCGTCAACACCCCGTACGCGAGCCAGAGTGACACGCCGGCGACAAATATCAGATACATGCCCAGCGATATGCCGCGTACGTCCCGGGTGCGAAACGTGTACCAGGCCTGCGGCAGAAAACTGGCCGTCGTCAGGGTCGCGGCGGCATAACCAATGGTTTCGCTGGAAATCATGGCGCGCATTGTCCACCAGCGCCGAGGTTTTTGCCGGGCCGGAGCGATTTTCTCTCGTGCGCTCAGTTGTCCTTGATCACCCAGTCGAGCAATCTGTCGATGGCGGCACGGCTGGCGCCGGCGTTGGCGTGGTTGGTCATCAGCACGACGACATAACGCCGCCCGCTGTTGGCCAGCACATAGCCGGCCACAGCCGTGACGTCGCGCAGGCTGCCGGTCTTGAGATGGGCGCTGCCCATCGCACCCGATCGGTTGCGGCGCATCGTGCCGTCGATGCCGGCGATCGGCAACGAGGCCATCAGTTCCGGCATCCATGGCGACTGATAGGCGGTCTGCAACAGTCGACCCAGCGCCATTGCGCTGCTGCGCGCGCTGCGCGACAGCCCGGCGCCGTTATCGACCACTGGCATGTCGACCGACATGCCGATACGATCGCGCCACCATTGCTGCACCAGCTCACGTGACGCGGAAAACGTGGCCGGCGGCCCGGCAGGCGCGTCCGGTGCAACCACCTTGCCGGCGTTGCGGCCAGCTGGCAGGCTCAGACTGAGAAAAAGCTGCTGCGCCATCACGTTGTTGCTGTACTTGTTGACGTCGCGAACAACTTCGGCCAGCGTGGCTGAACCGACCTCGAACACGGCCGACCCTGCTGCGAACGGCACCGGTCCGTCTCGCACACTGCCGGCCAGCTGCCCGCCCACCTCGCGCCACATGCCCTCGACCGCACGGGCCGCATAAACCTGCGCATCGGGCCAGGCCACGGGCCAGGTGCGCTCCTGGCAGGCGGCAGGGTAGCTGCCGGCAAAACGCACTTGCGCGGGATCCGAGAAGTCGGCGCGCAGACTGCCACGATAGTCGCCGCAACCACCGGTGGCGAGCAAAGGCACGGAGGCCGGAATCGTGACCCCGGACAGCGGTGGGTCAACGTGGATGCGGGCCAGGTTGGCGGCGCGGTCGACGACAAAGGTCATCAGGATCGACTTGTAACTCAGCAACAAGGCGTCGGGTGCGGCGTTGTAGGGGCGCAGCGGCTCACCATCGAAGCCGCCGGGGTCGGTGGGCACCAGGGCAAATGCGGTGCGATCGAGCACGATGTCGCCGTTGATGTGGTTGATACCCAGGCCGCGCACCCGGCGCATCAGCTGCCACAGGCGTTCGCTGACCATGGTGGGGTCGCCCTGGCCCTTGATATACAGGTTGCCCTCCAGCCGGCCATCGCGCACGGGGCCGTCGGCAAACACCGAGGTGGTCCAGCTGTATGCCGGCCCGAGCAGGTCCAGCGCTGCAGCTGTGGTGACCATTTTCATCACCGAGGCCGGATTCATCGGCACATCGACCCGATTGCTCACCCGTGGTGCCTCCTTGCCTTGGGCGTCGACCACCAGCACCGCCACCGCATCGCGCGGCAGCCTGGCACGTGCCAGCGCGGCATCCACCT
>JBBQJP010000001.1:0-199059 GCA_038326025.1 Burkholderiales bacterium | reverse complement strand
CTCAAACGGAAACTGGGAGATCACCAGGGCCAGCACGGGCAGCAGGAATGCCTCGCTGAGGCCCTGCACGCAGGCCTGCACCTGCCACTGGCTCACCGCGTCTACACAGGTGATGTGGTAGACCCCCTTGATGCCATCGAGATCGCCCTGGTGGACCGTGTCGATGCGTACAAAGCCGGCGCGCCCATGGGGTCGTGGTGCGCGGCGCACGCCGATGGGGTTGCACACGGGACGGGTCTTGGTAAAGCGTATCCGGCGGGCCAGGTAGCCGGTGCTCTTGCGCAGGTTGTACAGGTGCGAGACGGACAGCGTGGCCAGGCGTTCATAACGCGCATCGCCATACACGCTGTAGGCGCGCGCAAGCAGGTGAACGATGGCCGGGCCGCACACGTCCTCGTGGGCGCGGTCCATCTCCACGAGCAGCGCCACATCGCCGGGCGTGTACTTGCGGGCAAAAGGGGCCGCCGGCGCGCCGTAGTGCTTGACCAGGGGCACGGGGGCCAGCCGGTTGCCCTCCCACTGCCGCACCAGCCGCGTGAGCTGAGAGCGGCTGTAGCCGCTGGTGTGGCGCAAATAGGCCAGCAGCACGCCACGCTCGCGCTTGCCGCGCCGGGGGTAGTCGAAGCGGCGCAGGACCCGGCTGATGTGCGCGTAGCGCTCGGTGTCGCCTGCGTGCGCCGCAAACGCCACCTGCCCACTCGCGCCCAGGAATGCCTCGATCTGCTCAATCGTCGACAGCTTTGACTCGTCCATGTTGACCACCATCCTTGTGATGATCAACCCCTCTCTCCTGATCCCAGATTCGCCGTTCAGGCTCATTCCTCATTGGAAATACGCGACCCCTTCAGGCTCATACCTCGTTGGACAAGGCTGATTCTCGCACCCGTGTGCGGCCTCGATTAACATCGGCTTCCCTGTCGCCTGGTGACCACCCATGAATCCTTTTCCGCGTATTCCCGGCCATCGTTTCCTGCACTCACCGGGGCCTAGTCATGTACCGCCGGAAGTGATACACGCGATGAGCCGTCAGCCAATGGACATGGCCGATGAACGGCTCGATCAGGTGATTGCGCTGTGCGAGCAGGGGCTGCGGCGCTTGCTGCACAGTGCGTCCGGCGATGTGTTCATCTATGCCTGCAACGGCCATGGTGCCTGGGAGGCCGTGATCACCAACCTGGTCTCTCCGGGGCAGCGTGTGCTGGTGCCCGGTACCGGTCACTTCTCCGATTCATGGGCACTGCAATGCACGGCCATGGGGGTCGAGGCTCTGCGTACGCCGTGGATAGAAGGCTTGCCCATTGACCCGGATGCGGTCGAGCAGATGTTGCGCGAGGACACTGCACATGAGATCGTGGCCGTGTTTGCCGTACATACCGATACGGCCAGCGGGGTCAGCAGCGACATGGCGGCTTTGCGCAGGGCAATCGACAACGCAGGTCATCCGGCATTGTTTGTGGTCGATGTTGTTGCGTCGCTCGGCGCGGCGCCTTTTGCCATGGATGCGCTGGGTGTGAATGTGGTGCTTGGTGCGTCACAAAAAGGCCTGATGTGTCCGCCCGGACTGGGTTTTGCCGTGGCCGACGCGCGCGCATTCGCGGTTTGTGAAAGCGTCACGACCCCTCGTTACTACTGGGACTGGCGCGTGCGCAAGAGTCCGCTGGCCTACCGCAAGTTCTGCGGCACGCCGCCGCAGAATCAGTTGTTCGGCCTGCAGGCGGCGTTGCAGTTGATCTTCGAAGAGGGCCTGGACCAGGTCATGCAGCGACACCGTCAGCTGGCGGCGGCGGTACATGCAGCCGTGCAACGCTGGAGTACGGGCGGTGCGGTCGGACTCTTCGCCACCGACGCGTCAGCCCGCTCCACCTCGGTGACGGCGGTTCAGGTCGCGGCCGGCATTGACGTCGATGCCTTGCGCAGGGTCGCGCGTGAGCAGTTCCAGGTTGCCATTGCCGGTGGGCTCGGTGCGCTGCAGGGCAGGGTGTTTCGTATCGGTCATCTGGGCGATGTGAATGCGCCGATGGTGCTCGGTTGCCTGGGCGGCGTGCAGGCTGCCATGCGGGTGCAGAACATCGCATTCGGCACCGGCGCGCTGGCGGCGGCGGCGGACTGCCTCGCACGTGCCTGAGGCAAGGTATCCGGCCCAATGGTGCTGACCTAGAATCAAGGCGCCGACGGCGAAAGCCCGGACGAAATAGAACCCAAGCCCGGGGTCCGTCTGTCCTGTGACGGACGTCGCGCAGTTGTGTGCTACGAATGCCGCAAACCGAATCAAGGATCCATGCCATGCCACAGTCGATGCCACCCGTATCCCCTTCCAAATCTGCACCGATGGTTGATGTCGGGTCCGTCGGGCCGCGTTACGCCTTTGTTCAGGCCAGTTGGCACCAGAACATCGTGCACCAGGCGCGTGACGGGTTCCTGGCCGAGATGCAACGCCTGGGGATCGGACGCGACGCGATCGACGTGCTGGATGTGCCCGGCGCATTCGAATTGCCATTGATGGCTAAACGCCTGGCGCGCAGCGGTCGGTATGACGCCATCGTGGCCTGTGCATTGGTCGTCGACGGCGGCATCTATCGCCATGACTTTGTGGCCCAGGCCGTGCTTGACGGGCTGATGACGGTACAACTGCAGACCGACGTGCCGGTGCTGTCGGTGGTGCTGACACCCCACCAGTTTCAGCCGCACGAAGAGCATCAGCAGTTCTTCGGCGCGCATTTTGTCGTCAAGGGTGCGGAAGCTGCCGGAGCATGTGTGCGCACGGTGCAGGCCTTGCGACGTGCCACACATGTCGCGCCTGTCGATACGTCCGAAGGATCGGGCGGCCCGGACACGATTCAATAGTCAGGCCACCGATACGCCGCCAGCCCATCATGGGTACGGATCCGGTTCCATCGCGCGGCGTCGAGTCGACTTACGCGTGGACGCGCCTGGCGGTATCGTTGTTGCTGATGACGATTGGAGGCGTCGGCATGTACGGCGCCGCGGTGGTTTTACCAGCGATGCAGGCCGACTTCGGGGTGGCGCGCGGTGATGCATCGCTGCCCTATACGCTGACGCTGATCGGCTTTGGCATCGGGGGCATTCTGATGGGGCGCCTGGCCGACCGCTACGGCGTGATGGTGGTCACCATGATCGGTGCCGTCGCGCTGGGCCTGGGTTTTGTTGCGGCCGGATCGGCTGGCAGCCTGTGGCAATTCAGCCTTGCCCACGGTCTGTTGATCGGACTGCTTGGCACATCGGCCACGTTTGCCCCGCTGGTGGCCGACACGTCGCAGTGGTTCGATCGGCGCCGTGGAATTGCGCTGGCGATTTGCATGAGCGGCAACTACCTGGCAGGCGTGGTCTGGGCGCCGGTAATGCAGCGCTCCATCGATGCGGTGGGTTGGCGCACGACCTATGTGGCGCTCGGCGTTTTTTGTGTCGTGACCATCATTCCGCTGGCGTTTTTCCTGCGCACCCGGACACCGGCAGCCGCCGCGGTCACGCTGGCCGCCGGCCGCGCCGCAGCACCCTTGCGCGCGGCGCGATTCATTGGCCGGTCGGACCCGGCGCTGCCGCTGGGACTGCGTCCGGCCATGTTGCAACTCCTGTTGTGTGTCGCGGGTGTGGCCTGTTGTGTGGCGATGGCCATGCCGCAGGTGCATATCGTGGCTTATTGCACCGATCTGGGCTTCGGCGCCGCGCGCGGCGCCGAAATGTTGTCGTTGATGATGGGTGCCGGCATCGTGAGCCGTCTGTTGTCGGGTTGGATATCGGACCACATCGGCGGCCTTCATACGCTGCTGCTGGGTTCGGTGCTGCAGGGTGTGGCGCTGCTGATGTTTCTGCCCTCGGACGGCCTGGTGCCGCTGTATGTTGTCTCTGGGCTGTTTGGCCTGTTCCAGGGTGGAATCGTGCCCAGTTATGCGCTGATCGTACGTGAGTATTTCGCGCCAATGCAGGCTGGTGCACGGGTCGGTACCGTGCTGATGGCTACTTTGCTGGGCATGGCACTCGGAGGCTGGATGTCGGGTGCGATCTTCGACTGGACCGGTTCCTACCGTGCGGCTTTTGTCAACGGCATAGCCTGGAACGCACTGAACCTGGCGATCATCGGATTCCTGATTTATCGTGCGCGCACCGGTCGTCCACCTCCACAGCCAATGCAAGGCTTGGCCGCGGCCTGAGTCATGGCATACGCGCTGCAGCAACCCGATCGCCGGCGTTGGCTGCAACTGGCACTGGCCGGTGCGTCGGCGCTGTGGCTGCCGCGCCCCTCGCGCGCCAGCACCCGATTTGTGGACTATCCGTTTGCGCTCGGCGTGGCCAGTGGCGCACCACAATCCGATTCGGTGGTGTTGTGGACCCGTTTGGTGCAGGGGCGCAGCTTCCCGTTGGCCAGCCAGGTGGGGCCACTCGCGGTGTCCTGGGAAGTGGCCGACGACGACGGGTTCCAGCGGGTCGTGCGCAAGGGCCAGGCGCTGGCGCAACCCGAACTGGCGCACAGTGTGCATGCCGAGGTTGACGGCCTGGCACCCGATCGCTGGTACTTCTACCGATTCATGTTGGGTGACGCGGTCAGTCCGGTGGGGCGCACACGTAGCCTGCCGCAACCCGACGCGAACCTTGCCCGCTTGCGCGTGGCCTATGCGTCTTGCCAGAAGTGGGAGGACGGATATTTTTCCGCATGGCGCCATATGCGCGACGAGCAACTCGATGCGGTCGTTTTTCTGGGCGACTACATCTATGAATACCCGGGCAACAACACCGGTCTGCGCAGTCCGGGCGGAGGCTGGGTGCTGGACCTGGCAGGATACCGGCGCCGTTATGCCGTCTACAAGGGCGACCCGGATCTGCAGGCCATGCACCAGTCCTGCCCGTGGTGGCTCACCTGGGACGACCACGAGGTGCAGAACGACTATGCGGGGGAACATCCAGGCTATGGCGAGGCGGGCGATCGGTCTTCGCCGCAGGCCTTCGCAACACGGCGTCAGGCAGCTTATCAGGCGTATTACGAACACATGCCCTTGCGTGCAAGTGCGCTGGTGGCGGCCTTCGGCGGCACGGGCCCGGGTGCCCTGCGTATCCATGACCGTGCACAGTACGGCCGACTGGCTTCGCTGCATCTGCTAGACGGACGGCAGTACAAGCATGCGCAGGTCTGTACCCGCGAGGGGCGGCCAGGTGCGGGCCTGGTGGATCCGGCGACTTGCGCGGCCTTGGCCGACCCGACACGAAGCATGCTCGGTAGGGAGCAGGAGGATTGGCTCGATGCGTCCCTGGCCAGCGACCTTACCCGTCAGACGCACTGGAACCTGCTCGCGCAACAGACGGTGTTCGCGCAGCGAGATTTTCGGCCGGGACCGGGCCGGATCCTGGTCAATGACGGCTGGGACGGTTATCCGGCGGCGCGCCGGCGACTGACCGATTCCTTGCGCCGGCACCGCGTACCCAATCCGGTATTTTTGGGAGGCGACATCCACGCAAACTGGGTGGGTCATGTGCTGGCCGACCATGAAAACGTGGCTTCGGATGTAGTGGCGGTTGAATTGTGTGGCACCAGCATCACTTCAAAGGGCAGCGGCAACGGCCGCGTGGCGAGCTTGCTGGCGGCAAATCCCCACTGTGTGTTCGCCGATGGCGAGCAGCGCGGATACGGTGTCGCCGAGTTCACGCCGGCCCGGTTGCAGGCCGAACTACGCGTCGTGAGCGATGTCCGCAAACCCGATGCCAGCATTTCGACACTGGCGACATTCACGGTGGAGTCGGGTCGCTCGCGTCTGCTGCGCAACTGAGCGCCGCGCCGGTCTCAGTCAGGGATTTGCGCCACCGTGGGCTGCGCGCTTTTCGTGGCTCTTTTGCATCACCAGTTCGACCGTGCCGTCGGCGTTGAGGCGCTCGAGCCGCACGACGAAGCCCCAAAGATAGGCCAGATGCTCAAGCACTTTGGTGCTGGACGCATCCAGCGGTCGGCGCCGATGTGCGAAATGGCGCAGCGTCAGCGAGCGGTCGCCGCGCAGGTCGACGCTCCATACCTGCAGATTGGGGTCGCGCCGGCCCAGATCGTATTGCTCCGACAGCTTCTGACGCACCGCCTGGTAGCCGGCCTCATCGTGGATGGCGCCGATCTGCAGCTTGGATTTGCTGTCGTCGTCGAGCACCGAGAAGAAGCGGAACTCGCGCATCAGTCGCGGCGACAGGTACTGGGCGATGAAGCTTTCGTCCTTGAAATTCTGCATGGCGAAGTCGAATGTCTCGCGCCAGTCGCTACCGGCAATTTGCGGAAACCAGGCACGGTCTTCGTCGTCAGGCGTCTCGCAGATGCGACGGATGTCGCGCCACATCGCGAAACCCAATGCATATGGATTGATGCCGCTGTAGTGCGGGCTGTTGTAGGGCGGCTGGTACACCACGTTGGTGTGAGATTGCAGGAATTCCAGCATGAATCCGTCGGACACGCCACCTTCGTCGTACAAGGTGTTGAGCAGCGTGTAGTGCCAGAAGGTCGCCCAACCTTCGTTCATCACCTGGGTCTGGCGCTGCGGATAGAAATATTGGCCGATCTTGCGCACGATGCGTACCACTTCGCGTTGCCAGGGCTCCAGCATCGGGGCGTGCTTTTCTACGAAATAAAGCAGGTTCTCCTCGGGCTCCACCGGAAAGCGCGTTTCTTCCGTGGGCCGTTCACGCTCGGGCAGCGGAGGCAGCGTTCGCCACAAGGCATTGACCTGGCTTTGCTGGTAGTCCGACCGGGCCTGCTGGCGCTCGGTTTCCTTGGCCAGCGACAGCTGAGAAGAGCGCTTGTAGCGGTCGACGCCGACGGTCTGCAACGCATGGCACGCGTCGATGATCCGTTCGACCGCCGCGATACCATGGCGTTCCTCGCATTGGGCGATGTAGTGACGCGCAAACACCAGGTAGTCGACGATGGCGTCGGCACTGGTCCATTGCCGGAACAGGTGGTTGCCCTTGAAGAAGGAGTTGTGGCCATAGGCGGCGTGGGCGATGACCAGGGCCTGCATCGGCAACGTGTTTTCCTCCATCAGGTAGGCGATACACGGGTTGGAGTTGATGACAATCTCGTAGGCCAGTCCCATCTGACCGCGCCGATAGCGGTTCTCGGTGGCCAGGAAGTGCTTGCCGAAGGACCAGTGGTGGTAGTACACCGGCATGCCGATGGCGGCGTAGGCGTCCATCATCTGCTCCGAACTGATGATCTCGAGCAGGTGCGGATAACAGTCGAGCCGGTAGCGTTTGGCAATACGTCCGATGGCTTCGTCGTATTGTTCGATCGCCTCGATCGTCCATTCCGAACCGACGGGCAGTGCGGCGATGCTCATGCGCCCTCCACCCCACGTTTGCGAAACAGTTCACGGAACACGGGATAGATGTCGCGCAGGCTGCCGATGCGCTGCATGGCGAAGTGCCCGGGATGCTGGCTTTGCAGTTTTTCGTATTCGCGCCACAGGTTCTGCGGCGGGCCTTCGGTGATCTCGATATAGGCGAAATACTGGGTCAGCGGCAGCAGGGCGTCCTGCAGCAATTGCCGGCACCGCGGCGAGTCATCGTTCCAGTTGTCGCCGTCCGAGGCCTGCGCGCCGTAGATGTTCCACTGGCTGCTTGAATAGCGCGCGGCGATGACGGTACGCATCAATTCGAGCGCACTCGATACCACGGTGCCACCTGTTTCCCGCGAGGTGAAGAAATCTTCCTCGTCGACCTCTATCGCCACCGTGTGATGGCGGATGAACACGACTTCGGTATGTTCGTAATTGCGATTGAGGAACAGGTACAGCAACATGAAGAAGCGCTTGGCGATGTTCTTGCGTTCTTCGTCCATCGATCCGGACACATCGAGCAGGCAGAACATCACCGCTTGTGTTGTCGGTTGCGGTACCCGCACGCGGTTGTTGTAGCGCAGATCGAAGGTATCGATGAAGGGCACTGCGTCGATGCGCTTGCGCAGATGGGCAATGTCCCGCTGCAGCTGTTCCTTGCGTGGATCGGGCGCGTCGGGATCGGCACCCGCATCGGCGCGCTCCTTCAGCCACTCACGCAATTCCTTTTCCAGCAATCGCAGGCGGACCACATACGGCGTGCCGATTGCAATACGTCGGCCGGCAGCACCACGCATGGTGCGACCCAGATTGATGTTGGTCGGAACCCCGCTCTGGGTGAATCCTGCGCGTACGCGTTTGTAGTTCTCGATGCGCGCCAACTGACGCTTGACCATATGGGGCAGGGCCAGTTCGTCAAAAAAGATGTCGAGAAACTCGTCGCGGGTCAACGTGAACACGAACGCGTCGAGTCCTTCGCCTTCGTTGGTGGCCTGTCCGCGCCCGGTACCACCGGCTCCCCCCGGGGGGCGATCGACCTGATCGCCACGCACGAACCGGTCGTTGCCCGGGTTGATGATTTCCCATTCTCCGCCGCGACCGTGACCAAACTGTGGCTCGGCAATATCGTCGCCGGGTATGCCGACCTTTTCGCCGTTGTCCAGGTCGCGCACGCCGCGTTTGCCGATGGCGTCGGAAACGGCCTTGCGGATCTGGCCCTTGAAACGCCGGATGAAGCGAGCGCGATTGACCGAGCTCTTGTGCTTGCTGTCGAAGCGGCGGTCAATGATGCGTACGGTCATGAAAAGACCCGTGTCGGTGCTGCGTCAGGATGACTTGCGCACACGCAGATACCACTCGCACAGCAGACGCACCTGCTTCTCGGTGTAGCCCTTGCTGATCATGCGATCGACGAAATCCTGGTGCTTCTTCTGGTCGTCGGCGCTGGCTTTTGCGTTGAACGAGATCACGGGCAGCAGATCCTCGGTGTTGGAGAACATCTTCTTCTCGATGACGACACGCAGCTTCTCGTAGGACGTCCAGCTCGGGTTGTGACCCTCGTTCTTGGCACGCGCACGCAGCACGAAGTTGACGACTTCGTTGCGAAAGTCCTTGGGGTTGGAGATGCCCGCGGGTTTCTCCATCTTCTCGAGTTCGTCATTGAGTGCCGAGCGGTCGAGCATCTCCCCGGTATTCACATCGCGGTATTCCTGATCCTGGATCCAGAAATCGGCATAGGTGACATAACGATCGAAAATGTTCTGACCGTATTCGGAGTAACTCTCCAGATACGCGGTCTGGATCTCCTTGCCGATGAATTCGGCATATCGCGGAGACAGGTACTCCTTGATCGTGCGCAGGTATTTTTCTTCAATCTCGGGTGCGAATTGCTCCTGCTCGATCTGCTGCTCTAGCACATACATCAGATGCACCGGATTGGCCGCAATCTCCCGGTGGTCGAAATTGAACACGTGCGACAGGATCTTGAACGCGAACCGCGTCGACAGGCCGGTCATGCCTTCATCGACGCCCGCGAAATCGCGGTACTCCTGGTAACTCTTGGCCTTGGGATCGGTGTCTTTCAGGTTCTCGCCGTCATAGACCCGCATCTTCGAATAGATACTCGAATTCTCCGGCTCCTTCAGGCGAGACAGCACCGAGAACTGCGCCAACATGCGCAAGGTGTCGGGCGCGCGTGGCGCCTGGGACAAGGAGGAGTTGGCAACCAGCTTCTCGTAGATGTGGATCTCGTCGGACACGCGCAGTGTGTAGGGCACCTTGACGATGTAGATGCGATCCAGGAACGCCTCGTTGTTGCGGTTGTTCCTGAACGTCAGCCATTCGGCCTCGTTGGAGTGGGCCAGCACGAGACCGTCGAATGGAATGGCACCAAAACCCTCGGTACCCTTGTAGTTGCCCTCCTGCGTTGCGGTGAGCAGCGGGTGCAGCACCTTGATCGGTGCCTTGAACATCTCGACGAACTCCAGCACGCCGCGATTGGCCAGGCACAGTCCACCGGAGTAGGAGTAGGCGTCCGGGTCATCCTGCGAATAACTTTCGAGCTTGCGAATGTCGATCTTGCCGACCAGCGATGAAATGTCCTGGTTGTTCTCGTCACCCGGTTCTGTCTTGGCCACCGCAATCTGCGATAACACCGACGGACGCAGCCGCACGACGCGAAAGCGGGTAATGTCTCCGCCATACTCGTGCAGGCGCTTGACCGCCCATGGACTCATGATCGTCGTCAGATATCGCTGCGGTATGCCGTAGTCGTCGAGCAGCAACTGGGCGTCTTCCACCGGGTTGAACAAGCCCAGAGGCGACTCATGTACTGGCGAGCCCTTGATCGCGTAGATCGGGATCTTCTCCATCAACTGCTTGAGTTTTTCCGCCAGCGTGGATTTGCCGCCACCAACCGGTCCGAGCAGGTAGAGGATCTGTTTCTTCTCTTCCAGGCCCTGCGCCGCATGCCGGAAGTAGGACACGATATGTTCTATCGCCTCCTCCATGCCATACAAGTCACCGAAGCTGGGGTAGCGGCGCAGCATCTTGTTGGCAAAGATGCGAGAGAGGCGCTGGTCGGAACGGGTGTCGATCAGCTCGGGTTCGCCGATCGCGCTGAGCATGCGTTCGGCCACACTGGCATACGCGGCACTGTCCTGCTTGCACAGATCCAGATATTCCTGGATCGACATTTCCTCTTCCTGCGCCGCCTCGAAGCGGCCTTGATATCGCGCAAAGATTGTCATCGACACCTCCTTGATGCGTAGTGCATCAACGTGGTGGAGATGCACTCCTGAACAAAGTTCAATTCATCATAACGAATCTGCCACTGTTATGCGATGAATGGCTGTTGTTAATTGAACGCACATGACGAAGAATGGTTGACATGCTGTCGAACTTATCGGCGGCACTGACGCCGCGCCCATGTGTCAGGCCGATTTGCTCTGGGAATAAGCCTGCAGCTCTTCGAGCGCGGCAGAGAACATCTGTTCGTTGTCCGATGCGTTGCGCATGGGTTTGTCGAGTTCCTTTGTCAGTGCGGAGAACTTGAGTTCATCGGCGCACATATAGAGCTGACCCATCTTCTCCGCGACGGCGCGGTAGCTATTGTTGATGTCCTGTACGCGGCGAATCAGTTCGGTCAGGCCTTCGTGATCGATTTTTTCGAGTTCAGCCATTTTTTGCTTGTCTATTGTCATGTCGGCTCCAGTCTGTCGTTGTCGGTGGTTGAGGTGCCATGGCGGCGGTGCCATGCCACGGTCACCCGAACCCCCCGCAAGCGATGCTGCCCGCAGGGTGCACCGGCTCGCGCGCAGCGTGCCGCGCGGCGCAGGCGAATGTAATGGGTCAGCGGATCAGGATGTCGTTCTTGACCTGACGCACGCCCTTGACGTCACGAGCGAGCTGCACAGCACGATTGCGCTCGGCCGCTGTCTTGACGAAGCCAGACAGTTGTACCGTGCTCTTGAAGGTTTCGACATTGATCGCCAGGCCGCTGACGGCTGGGTCATTGAGCAAGACTGCCTTGACACGCGAGGTCATCACGGTGTCGTCAATGTATTCGCCGGTGCTTTCCCGCTGGGGAGTGCCGGCGCAAGCTGCCAGGAATGCCGTGAAAACTACAGCGAGGATGATGCGGGTCATGTTTTTGAAGTTCATGGTCGTGTCTCCAGTCAGGTAATGTGGGCGAATAGAAGTAGTGCCGGATCCCGTTTTGACGCAATGACGCTGCGATCACAGGCTTCGGATTTACCCGCGCTGGCGGGTAGCTTGTGACTGGCCGCCTGTCAGCGACGCGCCACCAGTTCGGTCAGGGACAAGGGACGCGGGTCCTCGTCGTCGCTCGCTCCTGGCATGTGGACCACTGACGCGGACCCCATGCGCTCATTGAGCAACCGGAACTCGGTCGAGATTAACTGGTGCAGGTTTTCCATGCGTGAAGCCTCGGCCTTGTCGGCCAGTTCCTGCACGCGCTGAATCTCCTTGAGCAGTTTGCGCGTCTCCAGCAGCGAACCAATCTGGTTGTACAGATATGCCATCAGGAAGAAGGCGAACATCACGCCGGCCACACTGAGCAGCACGATGCCCAGCGGCGCCTGGACTTGCCACAACACCAGGTCCAGCGGCGCTTGCGCGCTCAGCGTGCCCCAGTTCAGCACGCTCAAGGCGGCTACGATGGCCAATGCGCCCCAAGCGAGCAGGTTGCTGATTCGTTTCATCGATCTCTCCGGTTGTTTCGGGTGCCAAGCCTGCAGATTGAGAAAATCCGCAAGGTCCATAAGCAGTGTATATTGGCATAAATGCAAAGTAAACACTATCTGTGAAAAGGGTAATTTGCAAAAATGAAAAGCCGGGCGTCGCCTGAGACTGAGGTCAATGCGGTCACCAGTGACCCGGTGGCGACCCGCGACACCATGGGCTGGGCAGATTTCCAACTGGTGTTGGAGGTTGCGCGTCAAGGCAGTGTAGCCAAGGCCTGCATAGTCCTGGGTACAACCCATTCAACGGTTCTGCGCAAGCTCGACGCCATCGAGACGCGACTGCGCACCCGACTCTTCGAACGCAACCATGGGCGCTATGTGCTGACGCCTGCCGGGCATGAGATCGAGCAGGCTGCCCATACGTTCGAGCCATTGGCCTTGCTTGCCGAAACGCGGGTGCGTGGGCAGGACATGCGGCCGATGGGTGATGTGCGGGTCGCGGTCTCGTCTATATTGCTTGAGCAGTTGCTGCCCGGTGTGCTGGTGCAGTTCCGCTCGGCGTTTCCCGATGTGCGCATCGAGCTCGTGGCATCCCGTGACCATGTCAGCCTGTCCCGGCGTGATGCGGATGTGGCGATCCGTGTCGCCGATGAGGTGCCGGACTGGCTGGTGGGGCGCAAGCTGGCGACCTTGCAATTCAAGGTTTACGGACTGCGCCGCGGCACGTCCCGCACGCGTTTGCGCAGTGTGGGGGAACTGACACGAGAGCGGCGCTGGATTGCCTTCGAGCGCGATGTACGCGAACTCAAGTTCGACCGTTGGCTGGACGCCCAGGTTCCCGATACCAGCGTGGTCATGCGGGTCGACAATTTCAGCCATGCGCTGCGCATGGTGCAGGCTGGTTTGGGCATCGCGGTGTTGCCCGCGTTCCTGGAAGAAGTCGTGCCCCAGTTGGCAGCCTTGACCGAGCCGATCACGTCATTGCAGACACCCTTGTGGTTGCTCACGCATCCGGAATTGAAGAACACGATGCGCATAAAGGTCTTGTTGCGCGCATTCGGCCCGGCGCTGGCCCACGCAGTCCAGGCCGCACAGGAGCCGCGGGCCGCCGACTGAGGCGCTGACCATGGGCCTGCTGCGGCTGCGATCAGTGCGCGGATTGCAACACGTCCAGCAGCCGATCGAGCCCCCCCGCATCGATGCTGACCATGGCCTGCTCACGCACCCGCGGTTTGGCATGGTAGGCCACCGACAGGCCAGCCACCGACATCATGGGCAGGTCATTGGCACCGTCTCCCACCGCAATCGCCTGTGCACCTGACAGACCCAGCTGCGCGCAGGTCTGCAGCAACATGCGCCGCTTCTCCTCGCCGTCACAGATGTCACCCCAGTCCTGGTCGCACAAATGGCCGGTCAAAAGTCCATCCCTGATCTCAAGCACATTGGAGCGCGTGAAGTCCAGCGCCAGCCGGTCGCGTACGCGATCGGCGAACCAGGTGAAACCGCCGCTGACCAGCAAGGTCTTGAGGCCAGCACCCTGGCAGGCCTTGACCAGTTCTTCCGCGCCGGGATTGAGTCGCAGACGGTCGCGATAGACCGCTTCCAGGTGGGTCAGTGGCACGCCGGCCAGCAGGGCCACCCGGCGCCGCAGACTTTCCTTGAAGTCGGTGATCTCGCCGCGCATCGTCGCCTCGGTGATCGCCGCGACCTCGTCCCTGCGCCCGGCCGCCGAAGCGATCTCATCGACACATTCGATGTTGATCAAGGTGGAGTCCATGTCGAAGGCTATCAGGCCAAAATCGCGCAGGCGCAACGGAGGTACGAAGCGCTGGATAGACAACCCGGGTGCGTGTTCGGAAAGAGACATGAGATGGCGGGGATCAGGTGAGTAAAACAGGGGCAGGCATGCTCAGGCCGCGGTCGCTTCGACTCGCGTCTGCGGCTGGCCCAGGCTGCGCAGCACATCACGAACCAGCTGGGCGCGCTCATGGGGTAGGGCCAGGGCGCGCTCGATACGCAGCTTCTCGTTGCCGGCCAGCTTGATATGGTGATTCTTGCGGATCAGCTCGATGATGCGCATCGAGTCGATCGGCGGGTCCTTGCAAAACGTGATGATGATCAGCCCCGGCGTAGCGTCGACCTTTACGACGCCATAGGCACGGGCCAGCACACGCAGCCGATGGACATCGATCAGGGTCTGCGCCTGCGCCGGCAACTTGCCGAAGCGGTCCACCAATTCCTCGAGCAGCCCATCGATCTGGTCGCCGTTTTTTGCGCTCGCCAGCTTCTTGTAAAAGCTCAGGCGCAAATGCACGTCACCGCAGTAGTCGCTGGGCAACAGCGCAGGTGCATGCAGGTTGATATCGGTGGTCACGCTTAGCGGCGACAGAAGATCGGGCTCCTGGCCAGCCTTCAGTGCGCGCACGGCTTCGGCCAGCATCTCGTTGTAGAGCTGAAAGCCGATTTCAAGAATGTTGCCACTCTGGTTCTCGCCCAATACCTCGCCGGCGCCGCGGATCTCCAGGTCGTGCATGGCCAGGTAAAAGCCGGAGCCGAGTTCTTCCATTTGCTGAATGGCCTCGAGCCGTTGGCTGGCCTGCTTGGTCAAGCCTTGCAGGTCCGGCACCATCAGATACGCGTAGGCCTGGTGGTGACTGCGGCCGACCCGTCCACGCAGCTGGTGCAGTTGCGCCAGGCCGAACTTGTCGGCACGGCTCATGACGATGGTATTGGCGGTAGGCACGTCGATACCGGTTTCGATGATGGTTGAGCACAGCAGCAGGTTGTAACGCTGCGCGATGAAGTCCCGCATAACGCTCTCCAACTGACGCTCCGGCATCTGGCCGTGTGCCACGGCGATGCGGGCCTCGGGCAACAACTCCTCGAGCAAGGCACGACGGTTCTCGATTGTCTCGACTTCGTTGTGCAGGAAGTAGACCTGGCCGCCGCGCTTGAGTTCGCGCAGCACCGCTTCGCGGATCACGCCATTGCCCTCGGTGCGCACGAAGGTCTTGATGGCCAGTCGGCGCTGCGGCGCTGTGGCAATGACGCTGAGGTCGCGCAGGCCCTCAAGCGCCATGCCCAGTGTGCGCGGAATGGGCGTGGCCGTCAGCGTCAACACGTCGACCTCGGCGCGCAACGCCTTCATGGCCTCCTTGTGGCGCACGCCAAAGCGGTGCTCCTCGTCGATCACCAGCAGGCCCAGATTCTTGAAACGGGTGTCCTGGCTCAGCAGCTTGTGGGTTCCGACCACGATGTCGATGGTGCCGTCGGCCAGGCCCTTGATGGTCGCGCTAATCTCCTTGCCTGAGCGAAAGCGGCTCATTTCCGCCACCTTCACCGGCCATTTGGCGAAACGATCCGAGAGCGTATGAAAGTGCTGTTCGGCCAGCAGGGTCGTCGGCGCCAGAAAAGCCACCTGCTTGCCGCCGGTGACCGCGACGAAGGCCGCGCGCAGAGCGACCTCGGTCTTGCCGAATCCCACGTCGCCACAGACCAGCCGGTCCATCGGACGCGGGCTGATCATGTCCTGTATCACCGCGTGAATGGCCGCGCGCTGATCGGCTGTTTCCTCGAAACCGAAGTCGTTGGCAAAGGATTCGTAGTCGCCGGCCGAGTAGCGGAACGCGTGGCCTTCACGCAACGCCCGCCGCGCATAGATGTCGAGCAGTTCCGCGGCCGAATCACGCACCTGCTCGGCGGCTTTGCGCTTGGCCTTTTCCCACTGACCGGAGCCCAGCCGATGCAAGGGTGCTTCGTCGGCGCTCACGCCGGTGTAACGGCTGATCAGCTGAAGCTGGCTGACCGGTACGTACAACACCGCCTCACCGGCATATTCCAGGTGCAGGAACTCCTGTGTAGCGTTCTGACCGTCGGCGTCGGTCGGACCCAGATCCAGATTAACCAAACCGCGGTAACGTCCGACGCCGTGCGCACTGTGCACCACCGGATCGCCGACATTGAGTTCGCTCAGGTCCTTGATCAGGGCCTCGACATCGCTGACCTGCTCCTGCTTGCGGCGCCGACGCGTGACCGGACCGGCGGCAAACAGCTCGGTTTCGGTCACCAGGTCGATGTCGTGGTCGAGCCAGGCAAAGCCGTTCATCAGCGCGCCGGTCGCCAGGCCGATCTTTTCGGTGCTGTCGACGAATTCCTGCAGGCTGTCAAAACGCACCGGCTCCAGGCCGCTGGCGCGCAGGAAATCAGACAGGCTTTCGCGCCGGCCGTCGCTTTCGGCCAGCACCAGCACGCGGTGCGTGGTGCCGGCGATATGGTTCTTGAGTTGCGTCAGCGGGTCTTCGGCGCCCCTTACAACGGTCAGCGGCGGCAGGCCTCGCCAGCTGTTCTGCGCCTGTTCGATCTGTTCGCCGTCGTCAGCTGCCGTGCGCAAGGCCAACTGCGCGTGTGACTTGGCCAATGAATAAAACTGCTCGGCGTCCAGGAACAGGGCCTGCGGCGGCAGGGCAGGGCGTTCCGGGTCGCCTTGCAGCACTCGGTAGCGGTCGCGCGTGTCCTGCCAGAAACGGGAGAAACCGGACTCCATGTCGCCATGCAGCACCAGCGTGGCGTCGCTGCCCAGATAGTCGAAGACGGTGGCCGTTTCCTCGAAGAACAAGGGCAGGTAGTACTCGATGCCGGCAGTGGCGACTCCGCTGCCCATGTCCTTGTAGATACGGCTCTTGGTCGGATCACCGTCAAGCAATTCGCGCCAGCGGCTGCGAAAGCGGGCGCGGGCGTCGTCGTCCATCGGGAATTCGCGCCCCGGCAGCAGACGAACTTCGGGCACGGGGTACAGGCTGCGCTGGTTGTCCGGATCGAAGGTGCGAATGCTGTCGATTTCATCGTCAAACAGATCCACCCGGTACGGCATCGGCGAGCCCATCGGGTACAGATCGATCAGGCTGCCGCGCACCGCGTATTCGCCCGGGCTGACGACCTGGCTGACATGGCTGTAACCGGCCAATGTCAGTTGGGCCCGCAATCGCGCCTCGTCCACCTTTTGGCGCAATTTGAACTCAAAGGTATAGGCGGCCATGAAGGCTGGCGGCGCGAGCCGGTACAACGCAGTCGAAGCAGGTATCAGCACCACGTCGGCACCACTGTCCTGGCCGCGGCGCGAGATGCGCCACAAGGTCGCCAGCCGCTCGCTGATCAGGTCCTGATGGGGCGAGAAGGTGTCATACGGCAACGTCTCCCAATCGGGAAACATGGCGCAACGCAACGCGGGCGCAAAGAACGGGATTTCGTCGAGCAGGCGCTGGGCGTCGGTGGCCTGGGCGGTGACGATGGCGGTCAGTCTGCCGGCCTGTTTGTCCTGGCTTGCCTGGCGCGCCAGCAGCAAAGCGTCGGCGGAACCGACCGGCCGTGGCAAGGTGAAGCGCTTGCCGGGTTTAAGAGAGGGCAATTCCATGGATTCGTCGACGGCTGCGTAACAGGGTGGCAAAAATGCAAATGCGGCAAGAATGCGCGAACCCCCTCGGCCGATGACCGGGAGGGGGTGAGTAGCTTGATTTTAGAATGGCGCCTGCACCATGACCCTTGCCCTGCCCGAAAGCCCTGTCATCGAACCCGCCACAGGGCATGCGGCAGACCTGTCGGCGCAAGAATGCCGGTTCTGGGCGCTGATTCCCTGTGCCGGTCGTGGCATGCGGACCGGGTTCGAGATCCCCAAGCAGTACCACGCGGTGGCGGGCCGTCCGTTGGTGTTGCACACGCTGGCGGCATTTGCTGCGGTGACGCGGCTGAGCCATACGCTGGTGCTGCTGGCGCCCGCGGACGACGTCTTTCAGGATCTGGAACTGCCTGACCCACGCACCTGTACTGCGGTTGCCTGTGGTGCGGCAACGCGAGCCGGCACCGTGACCAACGGTTTGTCCGCTTTGCGTGCGCGGGGTGCGTTTGACCACGACTGGGTGCTGGTCCATGACGCGGCGCGCTGCCTGATTACGCCCGCGTTGATCAATCGGCTGATTGACGCCTGTGTCGGCGATGCGGTGGGGGGACTGCTGGCTGTGCCGGCGTCCGATACGGTCAAACTGGCCAGTGCCGAACGCGTGAAGCAAACCGTGGACCGCAGCGTGTACTGGCTGGCCCAGACGCCGCAGATGTTCCGGCTGGGTAGTCTGACACATGCCTTGGCCGCTGCTGGCGACGCGGTCACCGACGAGTCTTCGGCCATGGAGGCGATGGGTTGGTCGCCCCGTCTGGTCGAAGGCGAACGCGCCAATTTCAAGGTCACGGTGGCGCAGGACTTCTTCATGGCCGAGGCGATGTTGCAGGCGCGTTTTGCGCCCGCCAAACAGGAATTGCCAAATGAACGTCTCTGAGCGCCCATCCGCCCGGCTTCCCGTACTGCGCATAGGCGAAGGCTGGGACATCCACCGCCTGGTGCCGGAGCGGCCGCTGATCATCGGTGGCGTTCGCATACCGTACGAGCGCGGTCTGCTCGGACATTCGGATGCGGACGTGTTGCTGCATGCGATCACCGATGCCGTGCTTGGCGCCGCAGCGTTGGGAGACATCGGGCAACACTTCCCGGACACCGATATGCTGTTCAAGGGCGCGGACTCGACGGTGTTGCTGGCCGAGGTCATGCGCCGGGTGCGTGCGGCCGGCTACGAATTGGGCAATCTGGACAGTACCGTGATTGCCCAGGCGCCCAAACTGATGCCGTGGATTCCGGCGATGCGCGAAACGATTGCCCGCACCATGGGCGTGGCCGTGCAGCAGGTGAATGTGAAGGCCAAGACCGCCGAAAAGATGGGGCCGGTGGGCGAGGGCCATGCCATTGAGGCGCGGGCCATCGTCCTGTTGCTGGGCTGAGCCCGCCGCCGTGATGGGGCGGTGTTGCGCCAGCGGGCCTAACGCGACCGATTGAGTTCGATACGCACCGACATCCCGCCGGATTCGCGATTGCGCAATACCAGTGTGCCGCCCATGCGCTGAATGTTCTTCTCCACGATGGCCAGGCCCAGTCCGGCCCCGGTTGCCGCCGTGCGGGCGCTGTCGCCGCGGAAAAATGCCTTGGTCAGGTGCTCCAGGTGCTCCTGGCTGGCGCCGGGGCCCTTGTCCGCAATGGCAATCGCCACGCGTGTGTCGCTGGCTGTCGCAACCAGGTCAATCTCCGCAAGCCCGCTGTCTGCCGAACGACCGTAACGTGTCGCGTTCTCCAGCAGATTGGTGATTACGCGCACCAGATCGACTTCGTCGGCCAGTACCGTGATGTCGTCCGGCACATCGACGTGCAGGCGCACGTCGCTCACATCCTTGAGTGCGTAGATGCAGCGATTGACGACATCGATCAAGGCGATCGGTGACAACGCGATGTGGTCCGGCCGGGCATAGTCCATGAACTTGTTGATGATGGCGTTGACCTGATCGATGTCGGTCGCCATGTGGCTGCGCGCCGCCTCGTCGCTGACACTCAGCTCGGTTTCCAGGCGCAGACGCGCCAGCGGGGTGCGCAGATCGTGCGAAATGCCCGCAAGCATGATGACCCGGTCCTGCTCGATCTGCGCCAGCTTGCGGGCCATGCGGTTGAATTCGATGTTGACTCCTCGAATTTCGTTGGCGGCGGCGGTTTCGTCCAGGTGAGCTGAGGCGAAATCACCCTCGCGTATCCGACCGGCCGCTACCGACAGGTTTTTCAGCGGCCGGTTGATCAGACCTGCGATCAGGGCCGCACCGGCGAGCGACAAGGCCGTAGCAGTCACCAGCCAGATGATCCAGGTCTTTCCGACTGGCGGGTTGAGCCGGGCCCGGTCGGTGAGCATCCAGTACCGGTCCTCGTCGATGGTGAAGCCGATCCACAGTCCCGGTTCATCGTTGACGCTGGTGGCCACCACCGTGTCCGCCCCCAGCCGGAACTCGAGCTCCCGCGTCATGCGCAAGCCCAGCTCGTCGAGTGGAAACCGCTGGAATCGGTCGTCGGGCTCGCGCGGAAGTATGCGCACCGCCTCCTGCTCGGTCATGGTCTTGATCAGCGATACCCGCGCGATCGAGTCAGAATGGATCAGGGCGGCCCGGCTGAGGTTGACGATGGAGGCGATCTGCTGCGCAGTCTGCACCGCACGGGGTTCGAGTTCGAACACGCGCAAAGTCTGCAGCCACGCCAGGATGCTGACCAGCAGCAGGGCGGCCAACAGAAAGAACGTGCGGCCGAATAGCCCGAATCCACCCTTGTGGGAGGACGGCAGCAAAATCTTGTCTGGCGTCGGCGACATCGCCGCGCCGGACTCCGCCGGACCGGTCGCCACCGCGCTCAGGCGGTTCCGTCCGGAACAAAGACGTAGCCGACGCCCCAGACTGTCTGTATATACCGTGGGCTTGCCGGATCAGCCTCGATCATCTTGCGCAGGCGCGAGATCTGCACGTCCAGGCTGCGATCAAACGGTTCGAATTCGCGTCCACGCGCCAGCTGGGCCAGTTTTTCGCGTGACATCGGTTGGCGCGGGTGACGCACCAGAGCCTTGAGCATTGCGAATTCACCGGTGGTCAGAGCAAGCTCCTGGCCCGATTTGTGCAGGCTGCGCGCGCCCAGATCGAAACTGAAAGGTCCGAACTGCACGACTTCGTTCTCGCTCGACGGTGCCCCGGGGGCTTCTGCCACCGGACGACGGCGCAACACCGCATTGATACGGGCCAGCAACTCGCGCGGATTGAACGGTTTGCCGAGGTAATCATCGGCCCCGACTTCCAGGCCGACGATCCGGTCCACGTCTTCGACCTTGGCCGTGAGCATGATGATCGGGGTGCGGTCATTGGCGGCGCGTAGCCGCCGGCAGATCGACAGTCCGTCTTCTCCGGGCAACATCAGGTCAAGCACAATCAGGTCGACCGTCTCGCGCAGCAGGATGCGGTTGAGTGCCTTGCCGTCTTCGGCCTGGAAGACCTCGAAACCTTCCTGACTCAGATAGCGCCGCAACAAGTCGCGTATGCGGCTGTCATCGTCGACGACCAAAATCTTGTCACTGCGGCCAGAAGCTTGCGCCATGGTCTCTCCTTGAATTTGTAACAGCACCCATTCTGATGGCTTCAATCGGCCCTGGTGCCGTCAAAGCGTCAATGCCTGACAGACTGTTACAACTCAGGCGACGATGGCACATTTCTGTTGGGTGCGGTACGTCCGGAACGGTACTGCGAACGCGGTATTCTTGTCGCATGCGCAATTGCCTGCTGATCATCGCCACATGCACCACCAGTGCGGTCGTATGGGGCCAGTCCGCGCCGTCGGCATCGATCGAACCTGCCGGCAACATCAGCAGGGAGCAGCGACGCACCGAGTTGCGCATCATCCTGCAGGCGCACCGCCAGTGGGAGCCGACGGCGACGTCGGCAGACGCGACGCCCGTCGAGCGTCACTTGACCGAACAGGAGCGCGCGGAGATCCGCCAGCAACTGCGCCAACTCCGACTTGACAGGGCCAAAGTGAGCCCGTGAAGTCACCGGCATATCGGCATGTCGGGCTGCTGCGCGCCCGATTGGATGCAAGACTGACCGGGCGGCGACACGTCCACTATTCCGACATTGCATCAATGGAGTTTTCGCATGAATAGATGGTTGAAGGTGATAGCGGCCGGCTTGGCGATCCAGCTGGCCACGATGACGGCGATTGCACAGGTTGTGCCGGCTGCCGCGCCGCAGAACGTGGTCCAGCTGTCGGCCGATGCCACGGTCGAAGTCCAGCAGGACTGGCTGATGTTGAGCATGAACACCACGCGCGACGGCACGGACGCCGCGCAGGTGCAGGCGCAACTCAAGCAGGCTCTGGAAGCCGCGTTGCAAGGCGTGCGTCAGCTCGCCCAGCCGGGGCAACTTGACGTGCGCACCGGCAATTTCAATCTTTACCCGCAACATGCCCGCGATGGGCGCATCACGGGCTGGCAAGGTACGGTGGAACTGGTGCTTGAGGGGCGCGATTTTGCGCTGATTGGCGCGGCAGCCGGCAAGGTGCAGACCTTGACCATGGCGGGTGTGCAGTTCAGCCTCAGTCGTGAGCAGCGTGCCCGCGCGCAAGACCAGGCCCAGGGCATGGCGATCACGCGTTTCAAGGCCCAGGCCAGCGACATCGCCAAGGGTTTCGGATTCGCCGCATACGGCTTGCGCGAAATCGCCGTGCAAGCGAACGACCAGGGGAATTCGCCGCATCCGCGCATGATGGCGATGCAGGCCAAGGGTGCGGTTTCCGACGCAGCCGTGCCGATCGAAGCGGGCAAGACGGCAGTGGTCGTCACGGTGTCGGGTACCGTGCAACTGAAATAAGTCGCACAGGCGCACCATGGATACAGTTGATGCCGTCGTGGTCGGGGCCGGCGTGGTGGGTCTCGCCGTGGCGCGGGAACTCGCCTTGCAGGGGCAGGAGGTGCTGTTGCTGGAGTCTGGTCAGGGCATCGGCACGGGCACCAGTTCGCGCAACAGCGAAGTGATCCATGCGGGCATCTATTACCCGCAGGGGTCACTAAAGGCCGAATTGTGTGTGCGGGGCAAGGCCTTGCTGTACGCCTATTGCGATGCAATGGGGGTCGGTTATCGCCGCTGCGGCAAGCTGATCGTGGCAACAGCGGCGGAGCAGGTAGGTCAGTTGGAGCAGATCCGTCTGATGGCGGCTGCCAATGGAGTGACCGATCTGCAATTGCTCAGTCAGGCGCAGGCGGTGGCGTTGGAGCCCGCGCTCTCGTGCGTGGCAGCACTGCATTCGCCCAGCACCGGCATCATTGACAGCCATGCGCTGATGCTGGCCTTGCAAGGCGACATGGAAAACGCCGGTGGAGTTTTGGCGCTGGAGTCAACGCTGGATTCGGTGTCGTGCACGCCTGACGGTATCGAGTTGATCGCGGCTGATGGTACCCATTTGCGCACCCGGATCCTGGTCAACTCAGCGGGGTTGACCGCGCCGGATCTGGCGCGCAGGTTCAAGGGTTTCCCGGCGCAGTTCCTGGCGCGCGCCTACTACGCCAAGGGCAACTATTTCACGTTGGCCGGTCGATCCCCGTTCTCGCATTTGATTTATCCGGTGCCTGAAGGGGCGGGCCTGGGTGTGCACCTGACCCTGGACCTCGGCGGGCAGGCCAAGTTCGGGCCGGACGTGCAATGGGTGGATTCGCCGGACGATCTGGTGGTCGATCCCGCACGTGGTGATGGTTTCTATGCCGAGGTGCGCAAGTACTGGCCCGCTCTGCAGGACGACGCCTTGACGCCCGGATACGCCGGCATCCGGCCCAAACTCAAGCCGGCACAGGATGGCAGTTCAGATTTCGTGATCCAGGGGCCCGCAATGCATGGTATCAAAGGCCTGGTCAACCTGTTTGGCATCGAGTCTCCGGGCCTGACCAGTTCGCTGGCCATTGCGCAGCAGGTCATGCAGATGCTGCGTACTTGAGCCGCGGCAATACGATCAGCCGCGTAGGGCCGGACACTGCGCCTTGATGGCCCGGGCCGCCTGTTCCACCAGGGCCGGGCCCTGATAAATCAGGCCGGTATAGATTTGCACCACGTCGGCGCCGGCCTGAATCTTGCCAACCGCGTCGGCCGCGCTCAGGATGCCGCCAACGCCGATGATCGGGAAGTCTTTACCCAGTGCCTGCCGCAACTGCCCGATCACGCGGTTGCTGTGCGCGTAAACCGGTGTGCCCGACAGTCCGCCGGTTTCCTCGTGGTGCGGCAGTCCCTGGATCGCGCTGCGGTCGATCGTGGTGTTGGTGGCAATCACACCATCCATGCCGTGGCGCTGCAGCGCCTGCGCGATAGCCTGCACCTGGGTCGGGTCGAGATCGGGTGCTACTTTGACGAACAAGGGCACTTCGCGGCTGTGCTGCTCACGCAATTGCAGGCGCCGTTGCTGCAGGCTGGCCAACAGTGCGTCGAGAGCCGCGTCATTCTGCAGTTCGCGCAGATTGCGCGTGTTGGGACTGGATATGTTGACCGCGACGTAGTCTGCATGGGGGTACACGCCGTCCAGGCAAGCGAGATAGTCCTGCGCCGCGTTTTCGATCGCGGTACTCGCGTTCTTGCCGATGTTGAGCCCGAGGATCCGGCCTTTCTGGCGGAACGATGCCTGGCCGACGTGGGCCAGGAACGCGTCGAGTCCATCGTTGTTGAACCCCAGTCGATTGATCAGCGCCTTTGCCTGTGGCAGACGGAACATGCGGGGCCGGGGATTGCCAGGTTGACCCTTTGGCGTGACGGTGCCCACCTCGACGAAACCGAAACCCATTGAGCCAAGGGCATCGATGCAACGCGCGTTCTTGTCCAACCCGGCGGCAAGGCCCACGCGGTTCGGGAAACGCAGTCCGGCAAGGTGTACCGGATCTTCCACCATGCCGGCGCAATATGCCCAGGCCAGCGGCGTACGCTGGGTCCGGGCGAGGGCGTCAAGCGTGAGTTCATGGGCTGTCTCGGCATCCAGGCCGAAGAGAAAAGGGCGCGCCAGCGCGTAGGGGATGAGCGACATTGGATAATTGGAAGTTGACACCCTATTGTCCCAAACCTGTGCGGCGTTCAGCGCCGGTATTTCCCATGCTTTCTCAAGACGAACTCAAGGCCATGGTTGGCCAGGCCGCTTTGCAATATGTGGTGCCCGGTGAACTGGTCGGTGTCGGTACGGGATCGACCGTGAACAAGTTCATAGACGCCCTGGCCGACATCAAGCATACGATCGCCGGCGCGGTGTCCAGCTCCGAAGCCAGCAGTGAGCGGCTGCGCGCTGCCGGCATACCGGTATTTGATTGCAACGATGTCGGCACCTTGTCGGTTTACGTGGACGGTGCCGACGAGATCGACGAGCATGGGAACATGATCAAGGGCGGCGGCGCTGCATTGACGCGCGAGAAGATCGTCGCGGCCCAGTCCGATCGCTTCATCTGCATCGCCGATGCGACCAAACTGGTGACAACCCTGGGCGCGTTCCCATTGCCCGTGGAGGTGATCCCGATGGCCTGTGCCCGGATTACGCGACAGTTTGCGGCCATGGGCGCGCAGGCCCGCCTGCGCCTGATCGATGGTCGACCGCTGGTGACCGACAACGGTCAGCATATTCTGGACGTGCAGGGGCTGGTCATCTCCGACCCGCTGGCACTCGAGTCCACCGTGAGTCAGTGGCCGGGCGTTGTGACCGTGGGCGTTTTTGCGCACCAGAAGGCCGACATCTGCCTGCTGGGAACCCGCGACGGCGTCCGGACCATGTCCTTCAACCCAGCCTGAAACACACGCTGGCAGGACGTCGGCAGGTTGATCAGAACTTGATGCCGGTCGGGTTGGTTGCGTTGGCGGCTGGTGGTGCTGCCAGCGGAGCTGCCGCGCCGGTTGCGGCCGCGGCGGCCGGCGCGTCGGCTACCGCCGCGGGTTCCGCTTGCTGCGTCGTGACAAGCGGCTTGGCCGCTGCGAAGTTGAATCCGCTGGGCAGACGCGACGTTGCGGGGTAATTCGCCGCGTTCAGAAACTGGGTCCATTCGGTCTGCGAATAACCCTTGATCTTCTGCCCGCCGATGGTCAGGAACGGCAGTGAGTTCTCGCCACTGATGCGCTGAAGCGCATCGATATCGGCATTGCTGCTGACATTGAACTCGGTATACGGAACGCCCCGGCCCTGCAACAGCAGTCTGCCGGCGTTGCATGGTACGCAACCCGGGCCGCTATACAAGGTGACCGGAAAACGTGCCATCGATTGGCGCAATTCAAACGGCAATACGGCTTCGTCTGCGCGGACCGGGACCGGTTTTCCCCCGGGGCCGGTCACGCTGACCGTAGCCGGATTCACCGGCGGTTTGTCAGAAAAAGTGACTTTCCCGTCAGGGCCGACGATGCGGTATACAGTCTGCGCATCGGCAGCGCCAACCACGAGCAGCAAAGCAGCCGCACAGGCGCCGCGTTGGATCTGCAAGGACCAGGTCATTTTCATAATGTCATTCCCTCCCTGCCGGCAAAGCGGCGTCTGCCATACCCTGATGGCGTAACAAGGCGTCGAGTTGCGGCTCCCGGCCGCGAAACGCCTTGAACGATTCCATTGCAGGCCGGCTTCCGCCAGCGGCCAGAATGGTTTCCAGGTATTTTCTACCGGTTTGTACATCTGGCAAGCCGGATTTGTCTGCGGTTTCCTCAAATGCGGCATAGGCATCCGCGCTGAGCACCTCGGCCCACTTGTAGCTGTAGTAGCCCGCGGCATAACCGCCGGCAAAGACATGGCTGAACGTATTCGGCGTGCGGCTCCATGGCGGCGGCGTCATCACGGCCACCTCACGGCGCACCCTGCCAAGCAGCGGCAGGACATCATCGCTCGGGTTGTGCTCGGTATGCAGCAGCATGTCGAACAAGGAGAATTCGATCTGGCGCAATGTCTGCATGCCGCTTTGGTAGTTGCGGGCTGCCAGCATCTTGTCGTACAACGCGCGTGGCAAGGGTTCGCCAGTATCGACATGTGCCGTCATGTGGCTCAACACACTCCATTCCCAGCAGAAGTTTTCCATGAACTGGCTGGGCAATTCGACCGCGTCCCATTCGACGCCACTGATGCCGGACACCTGGCGCTCGTTGACGCGGGTCAGCATATGGTGCAGGCCGTGACCGAACTCGTGAAACAACGTGGTCACGTCGTCGTGGGTGAGCAGTGCGCTCTGGCGCACGCCGTCGCGCATCACGCCTTCGGCGAAATTGCAGACCAGATGGGCCACCGGCGTCTGCAACTCGCCGTTGTCGGGACGCAACCAGCGTCCGCGCACATCATCCATCCAGGCGCCGCCACGTTTGCCTTCGCGCGCGGTGGTATCGAGATAGAACTGTCCGACCAGAGCCGTGCCGGCGGTTGACGGGTTGGCAGACGGGGTATTGCGCTCGATACGATAAAAACGCACGCCCGGATTCCACACCGGTGTCGTGTCGGGACGGATGGCAACGTCGAACAAGGTTTCGACGATCTTGAACAGGCCTTCGAGCACCTTGGGCAAGGGGAAATACTGCTTGACTTCCTGCTCGCTGAAAGCAAATCGCGCATGCTTGAGCTTTTCGCCGATATAGGCCCAATCCCAGGGTTGTGGATCGTCGATGCCCAGCTCGGTGGCCGCGAACTGGCGCAGGTCGGCCAGATCCTGTTCACCAAATGGCTTGGCCCGGCGAGCTAGGTCGCTAAGGAAATCGACCACCGCCTGCGGCGACGTGGCCATTTTGGACTTAAGGGACAGTTCGCCGTAGTTGGCGAATCCTAGCAGGCGGGCTTCTTCTTGACGCAAGGCCAGGATCTCGTGCATCAGCGCCGTGTTGTCATACTGGCGCAGGCCCTCAGGCGCCTGTTCGGATGCGCGGGTTGCATAGGAACGGTACATCGTGGCGCGCAACTGCGCGTTGTCGGCAAACTGCATAACCGGCAGGTAACACGGCAGTTTGAGGCTCAATTTGTGGCCATCACGTCCGACTGCTTCGGCCGCTTCGCGGGTGTTTTGCAGAACGTCCTGCGGCACGCCGGCCATGTCGTCGCTGCTTGCGTAGTCGCTGAACTTGTCGGTGGCGTCCAGCGCGTTTTCGCTGAATTTCTGACTCAGTTCGGCCAGCCGTTCCTGGATGGCCGCAAAACGGTCCCGATCGGCGCCGGCGAGTTCGGCGCCTCCGAGTACGAAATCGCGCAAGGCATTCTTGTGCGCCTGTCGCTGTTCGGTGTTCAGTTTGACCGCGTCGATGGCCTTGTATTTGGCATACAGGCGCTCGTCTGCACCCAGGCGGGTCCAGAACTCGGTGACCTTGGGCAGGCTGGCGTTGTAGGCAGCGCGTAACGCGGGCGTGTCGGCTACGCTGTTGAGGTGGCTGACGGCACCCCAGGCACTGCCCAGGCGTTCAGTCGCCACGTCAAGCACCGAGGCAATAGCTTTCCAGTCACTCGGGAAATCTGCCTCGGTGACGGATTCAAGGGCCTTGTCAGCCTCGACTAGCAGCTGCGCGATGGCAGGGCCGACATGTTCCGGCTGGATCTGGTCGAACAGCGGCAAACCGCCAGTTTGCAATAGTGGATTCATGGCTTCGATTTTTCCTGGTGGTGAGTGGCGCATGCCGCACTTATGGCGACGCAGAATAAGTCTGAGCCGAAACCAAGGATGTGGTCGTTGTGAGGGGCTATTTCAGGCTCGCCTTATGCCAGATCAGGGCGCCACAACAAGTTTACAAGGTGGCTGCGCGCTGCGCCGCTTGCAACGTATTGACCAGCAGCATGGTAATTGTCATCGGCCCGACACCGCCCGGAACCGGCGTGATGTGACCGGCGACCTTGCGTATGCCGGCAAAGTCGACATCGCCACACAACTTGCCATCATCGTTACGGTTCATGCCCACATCGATGACCACCGCCCCTGGTTTCACCATGTCGGCAGTCAGCACGTTGCGTCGACCGACGGCCGCAACGATGACATCGGCCTGCAGTGTGTGCGACTTCAGGTCCTGTGTGGCACTGTGGCAAATGGTCACGGTTGCGTTTTTCTGCAACAGCATCACGGCCATGGGTTTGCCCACGGTATTGCTGCGACCGATCACGACCGCATGTTTGCCGCGCAAGTCGATTCCGGTGGACTCGATCAGCTTCATGCAGCCATACGGCGTACACGGATTGAAACCAGGCGCACCAGTCATCAATTCGCCCGCGCTTTGCGTCGAGAAACCATCGACGTCCTTGGACGTGGCGATGGTCTCGATCACGCAATGCGGGTCGATGTGTTTTGGCAAAGGCATTTGCACCAGGATGCCGTGGATGGCCTTGTCTGAATTCAGCGCCTCGATGCGCGTGAGCAATTCCGCCTGACTCAGGGTGACGTCGTATTTCTCGAACACCGAATGCAGGCCGGCTTCCTCGCAGGCCTTGATCTTGTTGCGCACATAAACCTGGCTGGCCGAATCCTCACCGACCAGAATGACGGCCAGGCCGGGCCGAACGCCGCGTTGGGTCAGGGCGCTGGCCTCGCGTGCGACTTCACTACGCAATTGGCGTGACAGCGCAACACCGTCGATGAGCTGGGCCGAGGGGGATGTCGTCATGTCGGAACTCGGGGGAGATGCGGCGCCATCGGACGCCGCCAGTTGAAACGAAATCAGGTCTTCGCCGGTGCGTTCTGGCCCAGTGCTATCTTGAGCAGGTCTGCCACCGTGTTGGCATTGAGTTTTTCCATGATGTTGGCGCGATGGGCCTCCACCGTCTTGATGCTGATGCCCAGGTCATCGGCCATCTGCTTATTAAGTCGCCCGGCGACGATGCGCTCGAGCACCTGGGACTCGCGCAGCGTCAATTTGGACAGCAGCGCGTCTCGGCTGGCCGCGAGCTGGTGATCGGCGAAGGTGCCCTTGGCGTGTTCGAGCATGCGCTCGACCAGGCGCAGCAGCTGGTCTTCCTTGAATGGCTTCTGGATGAAATCCATCGCACCTTTTTTCATCGTGTCCACGGCCATTGGTACGTCGCCATGGCCGGTGATGAACACAATGGGCAGCGGAGAATGGTTGTCGATCAGGCGGTTCTGCAGTTCGAGGCCGGTCATGCCGCCCATGCGGATGTCAACGATCAGACAGGCCACCTCGCGGGCGTCGTAGCGACTCAGGAATGATTCCGCGGAATCGAAGCAGCGCACCCGGTAATCTTTGCCCTCAAGCAGCCATTGCAAGGAATCGCGTACGGCCTCGTCATCGTCGACGACATAGACGGTACCCTTCTTGGGAATCAGACTCATGCGGCTATCCTGGGGTCTTGATGGGTTTGCTTCGCGGCTCGGAAGTGAGGCTGGCGGGTTCGCCTACGGGCAGCCAGAAAGCGAATCGGCAGCCCATTACCTCGGCGCCATTGTAGAGGTTCTCGCCGCGCATTCGCCCCTGGTGGGATTCAACAATGGAGCGGCACAGACTCAGGCCGATTCCCATGCCGTAGCTCTTGGTCGAATAGAAGGCCTCGTACAAGCGGTCGAGCACTTCAGGCGCCAGGCCGCTACCAGTATCGAGCACCGTGAACTCCACCATCTGACGCTCGTCGACGACCGCCTCCTTGACCGTCAGCTCCACCTTGCGTACCGACGTCGGCCGTTGTGCGGTATCGATCGATTCGGCGGCGTTTTTAAGCAGGTTGATCAGCACCTGTTCGATCAGGATCGGATCGACCAGCAGCATCGGCAGGCGTGGTGCCACGTTGCAGCTCAATCGAACATTGCGTCGACGCAACTCGATGTCGGCGAGTTCGACCGCTTCGTCGACCATGTCGTTGATACGTGACCAGGAGCGTTTGGGTTCACTGCGTTTGACGAAGGATCGGATGCGCTGAATGATCTGGCCAGCACGGTGCGCCTGGCGCGCCGTTTTCTCGAGCGCATTGAGCAGGTCCTGTTCCTTGATTTGCTTCGACTGGATGCGCGAGATCATGCCGTGGCAGTAGTTGTTGATCGCGGTCAAAGGCTGATTGAGCTCGTGCGCAACGCTCGATGCCATCTCGCCCATCGTGATCAGACGGCTGGCATTCTGCGCGCGGTCAGCCTGCGCCGCAGCCTGCTGTTCGGCCAGGCGACGCGCCGTGATGTCGGTGGCGATCACCATTTGCGCGAGCCGGCCGTCGACCCAGCTCAGGTAACGCGTTCGCACCTCGAGCCAGCGTCCGAGTTCACTCAGGTAAATCTCAGCGTTCTCCGGCTCGGCATCGGGCAACACGTCGGTCGGCATGCCGGCAAACGCGTCGACATGGTCCAAACCATCGTCATTCACCGGTTGCGCAGGAATGCCAGCCTGTGCCACCAGACGCAGGTGACCTTCGGTCTGGTTTCCGAACCATAGCCGATACAGCTTGTTGGCAAAAAGCATCTCGTCGCTGCCCAGCGGCGCCACCGAAATCGAAGCGTCCAGCGCCTCAAGCACCGTGGTGAAACGTTCGAACGACGCCGACAACTGTTCGCGGATGCGGTTGGGTTCGGTGATATCGGTCATCGCCGTGATCCAGCCGCTTTGCGTGCCACGGGTGTCGATCAACGGCGACACATACAGACGGGCATCGAACAGCGAGTTGTCGGGCCGCTTGACCCGCATCTGTACGCCGCCGGGCGTCGCGGCCTGACCGGTCAATTCGGCATTGAGCAACTGGCTGAGGTTTTCGTGATCGGTGTCGGGCCAATAGGGGAACGGCGCGGTGCGGCCCACTAACTCGGACTCGCTCCAGCCGGTCATCTGACAAAACGCGGCGTTGACATAGGTGATGCGCCCTTGCAGATCCATGGCCCGCATGCCAGTGAGCATGGAGTTTTCCATTGCGCGGCGGAAATTGGTCTCGGCGACCAGCGCTTGCTGAGCCTGGTGGCGGCGCCGGTTGTGGCGCCAATTGGCAATCAGCATCCAGGCGGTCATGATGCTGAGCACGCTGACGAGCCAGAACAGGCCGCTGCCGATCACGCCCAGTGACGTTCGGTAGGCCTGTGCGCGCAGCACCAGACCGTTGCCCACGGGCGAGACTGGCACTTCATACTCGTTGACTGGCACGACCCAGGGCAGCAGGCGGCCGGCCGGATTGCGCGCCGGCACACTGGTGCCGGCCAGCTTCACGCCCTTGTCGTCGAGCAGTGAAATCGCATACCGCGCGGACACTTCGGCCGGGACACCGTAACGGTACAGCCCGTCCACCGAGTATTCCGCCAGCACGACGCCGACAAAACGGGTGCCGTCGTTCATCGGAATATGCAATTGCAATAACGGCACGGCAGCGCTGCTGGCTGCGCGCTGCGCGTATATCGGCTGCATCGTCTCTTGCGCAAGCAAAAAAATGTTGTGTGTCTCGCCGGGTGAGAGAACTTCGCCCGCTTGCGGTGCCGCCCCGGGTTGCAGGCTGGCAGTGGCATAGGTGGCGCGGATGCGCTGGTTCTGGTCAATCCAGCTCAGGCGTTCGAGATCGGGATACTGGATCACCAGTGCCTCGGCACGGACCTGGAATTCTTCGGTATCCAGGTCGCGGTTGGAAATGTCGCGCGCGATGCGCATCAGTTGCTCCTGCCGCTCCAGCAGTCGCAGACGCAGGCGTTGCTGCGTGTATTCGACATCGCGGCGCACCGCTTCGTGTTCGCGATCGATCTCTTCCAGACGCAGGTAAGCGAATGCGGCAACGATCGCCGCGAGGAACAACATCACCGCCAGAAGCGGCGCGAGCACGGCAAATCGATCCTGGCGCCGCGCATTGAGCTGCCACCACCAATGGCGGACGCGTTCGGCGGCTGCGCCAGGCGACTGGGCGCTGCGCGGTGGATCGGAAGTCATGCGGCGAGTGTATGGGACGGTCCAGAAAGGCGATATGGTCGGGTTGTCGGCGTCGATGTCTATTTCACATGGTGAATTCAACAGGCATGATTTGAAAAGTCGGAATAGTTATGCGAAAATTCGCCTACAGTAACCAAATTGCATCAATTCGAAGGAGACAAACATGTCGGATCAGCCGCGCAACGAAACCAACGCATCTGCAGACGATCAGAGTGCTTTGGAAACCCGGGAGTGGATGGACGCGCTATCCGCGGTAATTGCGAATGAAGGTCCGGAGCGGGCACATGACCTGCTGGAGCAGTTGCTCGAGCATGCGCGGCAGAACAGTCTGGACATGCCGTTTTCGGCAACAACCGGCTATGTGAACACGATCGAGCCAGGCGAGCAGGCGCGCAGCCCCGGTAACCTCGAACTCGAGGGTCGACTGCGTGCTTATATGCGCTGGAACGCCATGGCCCTGGTGGTCAAGGCGAACCGCCTGGACCCGGCCGATGGTGGCGACCTGGGCGGCCACATCAGCTCGTTTCAGTCGCTGGCCCACATGTTCGCGGCCGGCTTCAACCATTTCTGGCATGCGGAAAGCGAGGGCCATGGTGGTGACCTTCTTTATATCCAGGGCCATTCGGCACCCGGCATTTATGCGCGTGCCTTTCTTGAAGGCCGGTTGAGCGAGGAGCAGTTGCTCAATTTCCGCCAGGAAGTAGGCGGCAAGGGGCTGTCGAGTTATCCGCACCCCAAATTGATGCCCGACTTCTGGCAGTTTCCGACCGTGTCGATGGGCCTGGGCCCGTTGATGGCGATCTATCAGGCACGTTTCCTCAAGTATCTGCATGCGCGCGGCATTGCCGACACATCCAATCGCAAGGTCTGGGTTTTTTGTGGCGACGGCGAAATGGACGAGCCGGAGAGCCTGGGCGCAATCGGCCTGGCCGCTCGCGAAAAGCTGGACAACCTGGTTTTCATCATCAACTGCAACCTGCAGCGCCTGGACGGGCCGGTGCGCGGCAACGGCAAGATCGTCCAGGAACTCGAAGGCGAGTTCCGCGGCTCCGGCTGGAACGTGATCAAGCTTCTGTGGGGTTCCGAGTGGGACGAATTGCTGGCGCGCGACAAGGACGGTGCGCTGCGCAAGATCATGATGGATACGCTTGACGGTGACTACCAGGCTTTCAAGGCGAACGACGGCGCCTTTGTGCGCAAGAACTTCTTCGGTCGGGATCCGCGCACGCTGGAAATGGTCTCGGGCATGACCGACGACGAAATCTGGAGCCTGCGCCGGGGTGGCCATGATGCCCAGAAGGTGTATGCCGCATTCCACAAGGCCAACCAGACCAAAGGTCAGCCCACAGTCATGCTGGTCAAGACCGTCAAGGGTTACGGAATGGGCAAGGCCGGCGAGGGCAAGAACACTGCGCACCAGACCAAGAAGCTGTCGGACGAGGACATCCGTTACTTCCGCGATCGCTTCAACATCCCGATTCCTGACAGCGAGCTGTCAAAGATTCCTTTCTACAAGCCGGCCGACGATACCCCCGAGATGCGCTACCTGCATGAGCGGCGCAGTGCCCTGGGCGGATATTTGCCCAAGCGCCGGGCCAAGGCCGAAGAGAAGTTCACGATTCCGGCTCTGGAAATCTTCAAGGCTGTCATCGACGCCACTGCGGAGGGTCGCGAAATCAGTACGACGCAAGCCTTTGTACGATTCCTGACGCAATTGCTGCGCGACAAGGAACTGGGCCCGCGCGTCGTGCCTATCCTGGTCGACGAGGCGCGTACGTTCGGTATGGAGGGCCTGTTTCGTCAGATCGGCATTTACAACCCCGAAGGGCAGAAGTACACGCCGGTCGACAAGGACCAGGTCATGTACTACAAGGAAGACAAGGCGGGCCAGATCCTGCAGGAAGGCATCAACGAGCCCGGCGGCATGAGCAGCTGGATTGCCGCTGCCACGTCGTATTCGACGAACAACCGCGTGATGATTCCGTTCTATGTGTACTACTCGATGTTCGGATTCCAGCGCGTCGGTGACTTGGCCTGGGCGGCTGGCGACATGCAGGCGCGTGGTTTCCTGCTGGGCGGTACGTCGGGGCGCACCACCCTCAACGGCGAAGGCCTGCAGCATGAGGATGGCCACAGCCATATTCTGGCGAACACGATTCCGAACTGCGTCAGTTACGACCCGACGTTCGCCCACGAAATCGGCGTGATCCTGCACCATGGCCTGCAACGAATGGTCGAACGCCAGGAAAACGTTTTCTACTACATCACGCTCCTCAACGAAAACTATCCGATGCCCGGCCTGACGGTGGGCACCGAGGAGCAGATCATCAAGGGCATGTACCTTTGCAAACCTGGTGCGAAGCGCACGCCGCGGGTTCAATTGCTGGGTTCAGGCTCGATCCTGCGCGAATCGATTGCGGCGCAGGAACTGCTGGATGCCGAATGGGGTGTTGCGGCTGATGTCTGGAGCTGCCCGAGCTTCAACGAACTGGGCCGCGATGGTCAGGACTGCGAGCGGCACAACCTGTTGCATCCGCAAGCCAAGCCGCGTGTGCCGTTTGTCGCCCAGCAACTCGAAAAACACACCGGTCCGGTCGTGGCTTCGACCGACTACATCAAGGCCTTCGCCGAGCAACTGCGTCCGTTCCTGCCCAAGGGGCGGACCTACAAGGTGCTGGGTACCGACGGGTTTGGCCGCAGCGATTTCCGCAGCAAGCTGCGCGAGCACTTCGAAATCAACCGCCACTACATCGTGGTGGCGGCGCTAAAGGCGCTCAGCGAAGAGGGTACGGTACCGGTGGCCAAAGTCAGCGAAGCCATTAAAAAGTACGGTCTGAACGTCGACAAGGTCAACCCGTTGTACGCTTGACGATCGATCCCACCCGACTGGCAGCGATGCCGGCAGGCCATTGCGGCGCTTAGCGCACAACAAAATCTGGAGGCAAGAACATGGCGTTGGTAGACATTCAAGTGCCGGACATCGGCGACTTTGATGAAGTGGCAGTGATCGAATTGCTGGTCAAACCCGGCGACGTGGTCAAGGTCGAACAATCCTTGATCACCGTGGAGTCCGACAAGGCGTCGATGGAAATTCCGTCCAGCCATGCCGGTGTCGTCAAGGACATCGTGGTCAAGCTCGGCGACAAGGTCAAGCAGGGCGTGGTGATCGCCCACATTGAGGTGCAAGGCGATTCCGATGCCGCCGCGCCGGCTCCGGCTGCTGCCCCCGCAGCTGAAGCTGCACCGGCCGCTACGCCTGCAGCTGCAACACCCGCTGCCGCCGCTGCGCCTGGAGCCGGCGCCAGCGGTCCGGTACAGGTCATGGTGCCCGATATCGGCGACTTCAAGGATGTCGCCGTGATCGAGGTACTGGTCAAGGTGGGCGATACCGTCAAGGTCGAACAGTCGTTGATCACCGTGGAGTCGGACAAGGCTTCGATGGAGATACCCTCAAGCGTTGCGGGCGTGGTTCAGGAGATCCTGGTCAAACTCGGTGACAAGATCAACATCGGTGATCAGCTGGCCGTGGTTTTGCCGGCTGCAGGGTCGTCTCCAGCAGCGGCCGCGCCAGTGACGCCGGCTCCGGCGGCTGCTGAGGCAGCCGCTCCTGCCGCCGCTGCGGCGCCTGCTGCGGCTGCTTCACCGGCCAGCGCGCCCGTTCCAGCCCATGACCCGACGGTTCCGGTTTCGGCCGGATTGCCCCATGCGTCGCCGTCCGTGCGCAAATTCGCACGCGAACTCGGTGTGCCCCTGGGCGAAATCAAGGGTAGCGGCGCCAAAGGACGAATTACCGAAGCGGACGTGCAGTCCTTCACGCGCGCTGTCATGGCCGGGAGCACCCGTACCCAGGCCGCCGCGAAGGCGCAAGGCAGCGGTTCGGGTTCTGGCGACGGCGCCGGGCTGGGATTGATTCCGTGGCCGAAGGTCGACTTTTCCAAGTTCGGTCCGGTCGAGCGCAAGGACATGTCCCGCATCAAGAAGATCAGCGGCGCCAACCTGCACCGCAACTGGGTCATGATTCCGCACGTCACCAACCATGACGATGCCGATATCACCGATCTCGAGGCGTTCCGCGTGTCGACCAACAAGGAAAACGAGAAGTCAGGTGCAAAGGTCACGATGCTGGCTTTCCTGATCAAGGCCTGCGTCGCCGCGATGCGTAAATTCCCTGAGTTCAACGCATCCATCGATGGTGACCAGCTGGTGTACAAACAGTACTTCCATATGGGTTTTGCGGCTGACACGCCAAACGGCCTGATGGTGCCGGTGATCAAGGATGCCGACAAGAAGGGCGTAATGCAGATCTCCAAGGAGATGGGCGAACTGGCCAAGAAGGCGCGTGACGGCAAACTCAGCCCGGCCGAGATGTCTGGCGCCAGTTTCACGATTTCCTCGCTCGGCGGCATTGGTGGGCGCTATTTCACGCCGATCATCAATGCGCCGGAAGTGGCCATCCTGGGTGTCTGCCGCTCCACAACCGAACCGGTCTGGAACGGCTCGGAATTTGTGCCAAGGCTGATGTTGCCGCTGTCGCTGAGCTGGGACCACCGCGTCATCGACGGTGCGGCTGCGGCCCGGTTCAACGTCTACCTTGGCCAGATCCTGGGCGATTTCCGCAGGGTGCTTTTATAGCGTCTGCGGCGCGAATACCACCCCGCGCGGGCAGTGCCGCCACCGGCATGGCTGCCCGCAAAATGGACTAGCAATACGAGAGGAACGATCTCATGGCGCAAATGGAAATCAAGGTTCCGGACATTGGCGATTTTGCCGAAGTGACGGTTATTGAACTGATGGTCAAGCCAGGCGACACGATCGCACCCGAGCAGTCATTGATCACCGTCGAAAGCGACAAGGCTTCAATGGAGATTCCCGCGTCCCATGCTGGCGTGGTGAAGGAGCTCAAGGTCAAGCTCGGTGACAAGGTGGCCGAAGGCTCGGTCATCCTGATGATCGAGGCGTCAGCTGAAAGCTCTGCTGCGACCCCGGCGGCTTCCCCTGCGCCAGCGGCCGCGCCGGCACCAGCGGCAGCTGCGCCGGCACCAGCCGCTCCTGCCAAGGCGGCGAGCAGCGCACCCATGGCCGCGGTTCCGGCATTCTCAGGTGCCGTCGATCTGGAGTGTGATGTGTTGGTACTGGGCGCCGGACCCGGTGGTTACTCGGCCGCATTTCGTGCCGCCGATCTGGGCCTCAAGGTGGTGTTGGTCGAGCGTTATGCTGCTCTCGGCGGTGTTTGCCTGAATGTCGGTTGCATCCCATCCAAGGCCTTGCTGCACGTTGCCGCCGTGATGGACGAGGTGCGTCACTTTGCCGATCTGGGTGTGAACTACCCGGATCCGCTGGTGGACATCGACAAGTTGCGCGCCCACAAGGGAAAAGTCGTGACCAAGCTCACCGGCGGTCTGGCGGCCATGGCCAAGATGCGCAAGGTGACAACCGTGCGGGGATACGGCAGCTTTGTCGGTCCCAACCATGTGCAGGTCGAGGAAACCAGCGGTGACGCGCAGAAGAAGACCGGCAAGAAACAAACCATCGGTTTTCGCAGTTGCATCATTGCGGCGGGCTCGCAGGCAGTGCGCCTGCCGTTCATGCCGGACGATCCGCGTGTGGTCGACTCCACCGGCGCGCTGGAACTCAAGCAGGTACCCAAGCGCATGCTGATCCTGGGCGGCGGCATCATCGGCCTGGAAATGGGCACGGTATACAGCACGCTGGGCGCGCGGCTCGATGTGGTTGAAATGCTCGATGGCCTGATGCAAGGCGCGGACCGTGATCTGGTCAAGGTCTGGCAGAAGATGAATGCCCCGCGTTTTGACAACATCATGCTCAATACCAAGACCGTGGGCGCCAAAGCGACCGACGCCGGCATTGAGGTCACTTTCGCTGCTGCCCAGGAGGGCGGCAAGGCCCCCGATCCACAAACCTACGATCTGGTGCTGCAGGCGGTGGGGCGTTCGCCCAATGGCAAGAAGATCGCCGCCGACAAGGCTGGCGTGTCCGTCACGGATCGCGGGTTCATCGGGGTCGACATACAGATGCGCACGAACGTGCCCCACATATTTGCCATTGGCGACATCGTCGGGCAGCCGATGCTGGCCCACAAGGCCGTGCATGAGGCACATGTGGCAGCCGAGGTGATTGCGGGCGAGTTGCAGGGCAACAAGGAATTGGCCAGCGCGGCTTTCAACGCCCGCGTCATCCCCAGTGTCGCCTACACCGATCCGGAAGTGGCCTGGGTCGGCCTCACCGAAGATCAGGCCAAGGCGCAAGGTATCAAGGTCAAGAAGGGCTTGTTCCCGTGGACGGCGTCCGGCCGGGCGATTGCCAATGGTCGCGACGAAGGGTTCACTAAATTGCTGTTCGACGATTCGCCTGAGGCGCATGGTCACGGCAAAATCCTGGGCGGCGGCATGGTCGGAACCCATGCCGGCGACATGATCGGTGAAGTAGCTCTGGCAATCGAAATGGGCGCCGATGCAGTGGATATCGGCAAAACCATCCATCCGCATCCGACCTTGGGTGAGAGCATCGGCATGGCAGCCGAGGTTGCGCACGGCAGTTGTACCGATTTGCCGCCGGCGCGTCGCTGACACCTGTTCTGGATGGACTAAGATCGCCCATCTGAGACTTTTCCCGGCTGCGGTTTTGCCGCACCACGACATGTATAGCAGGATGCAAAAGGATTGCGCCGCAATGGGTGCACGGCTTTGAAAAATACGACGGCATGAGCTACGGCGCAGACGACACCATACCCGGCGTTACACGTCCTGCTGATGGGACGCGCGTCGATACCGGCAGCCGGCGCACTGCGTCACGGATGGCATCGCCCGAGCCAGCGCCACCGGGCGTTGCGCGGCGGCTGCCGTCGATTTTTTCATTGCTGCGGCGCAAGCCGGCAGTGGCAGACAGGTTGCCACACGCGCAATTCAGCCACACCGCTTTTGGCATCCGCTCGCTCGTAGTGGCCGGAACCGGCTCACCTACGGTGGTGTTCGAGTCTGGCATAGGGCAGGGAAAACGCAATTGGGCTTCGGTGTTCAATGCCGTCGCCGAAACCACCCGTGTGGTGGCTTATGACCGTGCCGGCTACGGTCAAAGCGAAGCCTCCGAAAATTCGCGCGACGGACTGCAGATTGCGCTGGAGCTGCGCGAACTGTTGCGTACCGAAGGATTGGCACCACCCTTTGTGCTGGTCGGCCATTCGCTGGGTGGCACCATCATGAAACTGTTCGCCAAGACCTGGCCCGATGAAGTATGTGGTGTTGTGCTGGTGGACGCGCGGCACGAGGAGTTCACCCAACGTTGCCGTCAATACGGTGTCAATCGCTTGCTCTATGAGCCACCGGACACCCTGTTGTCGGTTATGGCGCCCGTGCCCCGGGCCGAGTTGCGGGCGGCGCCGCTGACGCTCAAGCAGGCGCGCAGGGCCGGCAGTTTTCCCGACGTGCCATTGATCGTGCTGACCCAAAGCAATGCCACAAGCCGCTGGCCCAAGGCCTTGGGCAAGGTATGGGAGGCCAGTCAGCGCCGCATGTCGCGCATGTCGAGTCTTGGACGAATCAAGGTGGTGGTCGATGCAGGCCACAATGTGCATCTGGACCAACCCGAAGTGGTCAGCCGGGCCGTGCTGGGGGTTGTACGGGCTGCGCGACTGATCAAGGCGCGCAAGCTGACATCCGGGCCCTCCTGACGGAGCGTGCGAGTTGTGAGGCGCTCAGGGGCGAACGGCAGCCGTTTCGACCCGGCGCGCACCATTGAATCGGGTGCGCCAATAATTGATGCTCATGTCTTCCACGCGCACTTCCGACCCTGGCTTGGGCGAGTGGATGAACTTGTTGTCGCCGACGTAGATGCCGACGTGGCTGAAGGCCCGGCGCAGGGTGTTGAAAAACACCAGGTCGCCAGGTTGCAATTCGCTTTTGTCGATCTCCATGGTGGCTGCGGCTTGCTGATCGGCGGTACGTGGCAGCATCAACCCTATAGTTTGCTGGTACATGGCGCGCACAAAGCCGCTGCAATCGAAACCGGTCTCCAGGGTGTTGCCACCGCGCTTGTACGGCACGCCGAGAAATCCCATGGCGCTGATGACGAGTTCCGACGCCTTGCCACCGACTGCCTGCCCAACCTGGGAAATCTGACTGATGAGGCCCCGTTCGACCAGCATCTTGTCCAGATCGTCTGCACCGATGGCTTGCTGCGGCGCTGCATGAACACCATGGGCCAACACCATGGCAAGAGCCGGTGCAATCAGGACGCGAAACAAGGACATGCGGGCAGGGTACCGGGCGCGCTTCGACTGGTCAAGCATTGGCGCCTGTAAGTACTTGATTTCAAAAAGATTGCGGCATTTTTGCCACGTTTTCACGGGCCCGCGGCCGTTACGCAGTTTTTGTTGGCGTGTGCGTGCCACACCACGCTGGGCCTGAACCGGTTCGATCCGGTAGGATGGACTGTCGCCCACGACGCAGCTGCGGCAAGCGCACTGCGAGGGCCAGTGACAACCAAAAGCAGGAGAAACCATGTTCAAAGCCCTTCAACTCAGCAAGGCCGACACCTTCGTCGCTCAGGTGGTGACACTCGACGAATCTGCGTTGCCGGCCGGCGATGTAACCGTACAGGTCGACTACTCGACGCTTAACTACAAGGACGGCCTGGCCATCACCAACCGCGGACCGGTGGTCCGGTCATGGCCGATGACAGCAGGCGTCGATGGTGCCGGTACCGTGCTGGAGTCGCAACATCCGCAGTGGAAACCGGGCGACCGCTTCGTGCACAACGGCTGGGGCGTCGGTGAGAAGCATCCCGGCTGCCTGGCGCAGAAAGCGCGACTCAAGGGCGACTGGCTCGTGCATCTGCCCGAAGCATTTACGACGCGTCAGGCGATGGCCATTGGCACGGCAGGATACACCGCGATGTTGTGTGTACTGGCTTTGGAAGACCATGGGGTCACACCGGCGTCCGGTGAAATTCTTGTCACGGGGGCCACTGGCGGAGTGGGTAGTGTCGCTGTCGCGTTGCTGGGTCGGCTGGGTTACACCGTCGTGGCGGCGACCGGCAAGACCAGTGAGGAGTCCTACTTGCGGGCACTCGGCGCGTCCGCCATCGTGCCGCGTGCAGAACTTGCCATTGCTGGCAAGCCGTTTCAGAAGGAGCGCTGGGCCGGCGTGGTGGATGCCCTGGGCTCTTTCTCCTTGGCCAATGCGCTGGCACAGACCCGCTACGGCGGCGTCGTGACGGCGTGTGGTCTCGCACAAGGCTCGGATCTGCCCACCACCGTAATGCCGTTCATTCTGCGTGGTGTGACGCTGGTGGGCGTTGACTCGGTGATGGCGCCGCTGGCACGCCGACAACGCGCCTGGGACCGTCTGGCACGCGATCTGGATCCGACCTTGCTGGAAACCATGGTCGAAGAAGTGGCGCTTGAGGACGCCATCGACAAAGCCGCGGAGTTGATGGACGGCAAAGTTCGCGGCCGCGTTGTCGTGCGCGTTGCCGACTGAACAGGTACCGTGCATCATGTTCACAAAACTTTCGGCGATGACGGCGCAAGGCATTCGGACTTCGCTGACTCGATGGCACGCGGCGGCGTGGCGCCTGGCGCTGCCCATGCTGCTGGCGCTGGCGCTGTCGCCGGTGCTCGCACTATCGCAGACGATCCGACCCCAGAATGTGGCCACCGGGTTGCAGCATCCGTGGGCATTGGCGTTCCTGCCGCAGGGCCGGTTTCTGGTGACCGAGCGGCCGGGCCGCCTGCGTGTCGTCGAGGCCGACGGGCGCGTGGGTGCGCCAGTGTCCGGTCTGCCCGCCATTGCCGCGCAAGGGCAGGGGGGTCTGCTCGATCTGGTGCTGGACAGCGACTTCGCAACCAACCGGGTCCTTTACTTCTGTTTCTCGGAACCCGCAGCGGTCGGCAATGGCAACAGCACGGCATTGGCCCGTGCGCGTCTGTCCGACGACAACACGCGCCTGCTGGACGTGCGCGTGATCTTCAGTCAGCAGCCGAAATTTGCCAGCAGCGCGCATTTCGGTTGCCGCATCGTTGAAGGCCAACGCGACGGCCGCTCTGACGGCAACCTGTTCCTGACACTGGGTGACCGGTTCCGGCGCATGGCCGACGCCCAGACGCTGGACAACCACCACGGCAAGGTGGTGCGCGTCCAGAAGGATGGCACAGTGCCGGCGGACAACCCGTTTGTGTCCCGCCCAGGTGCCCTGCCGGAAATCTGGAGCTACGGCCATCGCAACCTGCAAGGTGCTGCGCTGGCGCCAAACGGTCAGTTATGGGTACATGAGCATGGACCCCAAGGCGGCGACGAGATCAATCTGCCGGCGCCGGGACGCAACTATGGCTGGCCCGTGATTACCTATGGCGAGAATTACGGCGGCGGCAAGATTGGCGAAGGAATCAGCAGTCAAGCCGGCATGGAGCAACCGCTGCACTACTGGGTGCCATCGATTGCGCCGTCGGGAATGGTGTTCCTCACCAGTACCCGGTATGGTCAGGCGTGGCAAGGCAACTTGTTTGTCGGTGCGCTGGCCGGACGATTTCTTGATCGCATCGAGTGGACCACCGAAGGCGGCCGCACGCGCGTCGTGCGCGAGAACCGGCTCTTGACGGATATGCGCGAGCGCATCCGCGATGTGCGTCAGGGGCCTGATGGCCTGCTTTACCTGCTGACCGATGCCGCGGATGGCCGATTGATCCGGTTGCTGCCTGATTGAGACGACCGGGGGGGTGTCGCGCGCTGGCGCGTAATCCGATGTCGCGTCAGGCTGTAGCAAGTTCAAGGGTCACAATTCATGTTGCATTGCAACAACGAAAAATGGGGGCAAAACATGACGACCTACGCCGACTTCTACAAACGCTCGATTGACGACCGGGACAACTTCTGGGGCGAGCAGGCCAAACGCATCGACTGGAAGAAGCCTCCGACCCAGGTGTGCGACTACAGCAATCCGCCCTTCGCACGATGGTTTGTCGGGGGTGTCACGAACCTTTGCCACAACGCGGTGGATCGCCATCTGAACGAACGCGCAGCGCAACCGGCGTTGATCGCGGTGTCAACCGAAACCGGTCAGGAGCAGGTCTATAGCTTTGCCCAATTGCATCTGGAAGTGCAACGCATGGCTGCGAGCATGCTGGCGCTGGGCGTGTTGCAAGGCGACAGGGTGCTGATCTACATGCCGATGGTGGCGCAGGCCGCGTTCGCCATGCTGGCCTGCGCGCGCATCGGTGCAATCCACTGTGTGGTGTTCGGCGGTTTTGCGTCCGGCGCGCTGGCGTCCCGGATCGAGGATGCGACACCCAAGCTGGTCATCAGTGCCGACGCCGGCTCGCGCGCCGGCAAGGTGGTGCCGTACAAGCCACTGTTAGATGAAGCCATCCGCCTGTCCAACCACAAGCCCGATGCGGTGCTACTGGTCGATCGCCAGTTGGCCAAGATGGACCTCGTGCCGGGCCGCGACCATCTGTGGGACGCGCTGCGCGCAAAACACATGGACGCAAGTGTGCCCTGTGCCTGGCTCGATGCGACGCATCCGAGCTACACGCTGTATACCAGCGGCACAACCGGAAAGCCCAAGGGCGTGCAGCGCGATACCGGCGGTTATGCCGTTGCGCTGGCCGCGAGCATGGAGCACATCTTCTGCGGCAAACCCGGCGAGACCTATTTCGCGACCAGCGACATCGGCTGGGTCGTGGGCCACAGCTACATCATCTACGGGCCGTTAATCGCTGGCATGGCCACCATCATGTACGAAGGTCTGCCGACCCGTCCGGACGGTGGTGTGTGGTGGAGTCTGGTCGAGAAGTACAAGGTGACCGTGATGTTCAGCGCACCGACGGCGATCCGGGTGCTCAAGAAGCAGGATCCGGCTTTGCTGAGCAAGTACGACCTCTCCTCGTTGCGCGCCCTGTTCCTGGCCGGTGAACCGCTCGATGAACCGACTGCACAATGGATCTCAACCAGCCTGGGCAAGCCCATCATCGACAACTATTGGCAGACCGAGACCGGCTGGCCTATTCTGGGCTTGGCCAATGGCATCGAGCAGGCGGCCAGCAAATTCGGCAGCCCGGGCAAGGCCATCTACGGCTATGACGTCAAGCTCATCGACGAGATCAGTGGCGAGGAGTTGATCGGAGCCGGCAAGAAGGGCGTGGTGGCCATCGAAGGGCCTTTGCCGCCGGGCTGCATGCAGACGGTATGGAAAGACGACGAACGGTTTGTCAGCACCTACTGGAAGAGCATTCCGGGCAAGCTGGTGTACAGCACCTTTGACTGGGGTATCCGCGACGAGGACGGTTACTTCTTCATCCTCGGGCGTACCGACGACGTGATCAACGTCGCAGGCCATCGACTGGGCACACGCGAGATCGAGGAAAGCATCGCAGGCCATCCCAACATCTCGGAGGTGGCGGTGGTGGGGGTTGCCGACGCACTCAAGGGCCAGACCGCGATGGCGTTCGCGATTCTCAAGGATGCCAGCATGCTGGACGACGCAGCAGCGCGCCTGCGCCTGGAAGGCGAGATCATGAAGCGCGTCGACCTGGACCTGGGCGCAGTGGCCCGGCCGTCTCGGGTGTTGTTTGTCACCGCATTGCCCAAGACGCGCAGCGGCAAGTTGTTGCGCCGCGCGATTGTGGCGGTGTGCGAGCGTCGCGATGCGGGCGACCTGACCACGATGGAAGACCCCGCGGCATTGCAGCAGATTCGCGACGTGGTCGGGAACTGACCCGGTGGTGTGCCGGCCGCAGCCCCCGGCCACGCGACTGGAATAAAAAAGTGCCGGCGTAGTCGATCGGGAGATGCCCATGTTGTTGGCGACATGGAATTCGGCGATAGACTGTTTCAGGTGGGTTGAGCACTATTGACTTGCGGTTGTTGAATTGGAACCCTTATTCTGTTGTCGCTGAGGGATTCAGCCACCATCGTCAATCTTCAACTATGAGCGGAACAATTGCCAGCGCGCGGTTGTGACTTACTAGAATCGTCTGGATCCTTGGCAACAATTCGGGAGATCTTTTCATGACGAGGAATTCTTCTTTTCCTGGTACATGCGTGCTGCTGGTCGCCCTGCTGGTCGGCGCATGTAGCGATAAAAGTAACGACGCTTTACTCATCTCCGCCAAGGGCTATCTGGAAAAGAAGGAGTTCAATGCCGCGACGATTCAACTGAAGAATCTGCTGCAAGACAATCCCGCGTCCGCTGAAGCGCGCTTTCTGCTTGGCAAAACATTGTTTATGCAAGGCGATCTCGCAGGGGCCGAGATCGAACTCAAGCGCGCCCTGGAGTTGAAACACCCACAATCCGCCGTCGCCCCGGTGATGGCGGGGGTCTTGATGGCGGGCCAGCAATTCGGGAAACTGACCGAGCAGTACGCCGGCCTTGCGCTCGCCGACAAGTCTGCGGAAGCTGAGTTACAGAGCTTGGTGGCGTTGGCTTTTGCCGCTCAAGATCAGCCGGATAAAGCGCGCGCGGCCATCGTCAAGGCGCTTGAACTGGCTCCGCAGTCCCCACCGGTGTTGCTCGCGAACGCCCGTATCAAGGCAAGTGCATCGGATACCGATGGCGCTTTGGCGGCGCTCGATGAAATGCTGGCCCGCGCACCCACCAATTTTGAAGCCTGGCAATTAAAAGGTGATCTGCTATTGCATCTCAAAAAGGATGCCAAGGGCGCAATCGAGGCCTATAAGCAGGCGCTGGTTATCCGCCCTGACAACGCCCAATTGCATGCAACTTTGATATGGTTCTATATCACCCAGCGGGATGAAAACGCAGCCACCCGACAGTTCGATGCGCTCAAGAAGGCTCACCCCGAGGACCCGTTGACCAAATTCTACGAGGCGCAACTCGTCTTTGCACGCGGAGACTTTGCGCGCGCCCGTGAGTTGATGCAGGTCTTGCTGAAGGGGGCGCCCGCCAACCCGGCGCTGCTGCACCTGGCCGGCGCTGTGGAACTCAAATTCGACGCAGTTCCAAAAGCTGAAACCTATCTGACGCAGGCAGTGCAACTGCGGCCTGAATTTGCAGGCGCACGCAGTTTGCTGGCGCAGGTGTATTTGCGCAATAGTCAACCCGCAAAAGCGATTTCCGTGTTGCGCCCCATGTTGGATCGACCGGACGTGGACGCCGATACGTTGATACTTGCGGGGCGCGCGCAGTTGCTGGCCGACGACGCCAAGGCCGCCGACGCCTTGTTCAAAAGAGCCGCTGCCCTGCGCCCGGGCGATCGCACTGCGGGTGCATCGCTCGCGATATCACAACTGTCACAGGGCAATGCGGATGCGGCCCTCAGTGCGCTGCAGTCGATTGCGGCAAGCGACCGGGGCGTGGACGCCGACATGGCGATGATCAGTGCACGCATGAGCCGCGGCGAGTTTGACGCTGCGATGCGGGCCATTGCCGATCTTGAGAAGAAGCTACCCACCAACCCGATAGCGGCGGACCTGCGTGGTCGGGTCTATTTGATGCGCGGCGACCTGGTTGGCGCACGCAAAAGCTTTGAGCAGGCATTGACTCTTAAGCCCGGCTATGTCTCGTCGATCATCAAGCTCGGGGCGGTGGATTTGCTCGAGAAAAAGCCCCAAGCGGCCGAGGCGCGCGTGAAGAACTTGCTCAAGCTCGATCCCAAAAGTGTGCAGGGCTGGCTGGCTCTGGCGGATCTCAAGCGCAGAAGTGGCGGCACACCTGAGGACGTTGCCAAGTTGATGAGTGAAGCGGTAAATGCCAGCCCAACCGATCCGGAGCCCCGGCTGGCATTGATTGCCTATCACATGACTCGTGGGGATGCACATGCCGGACTGGCCGCTGCTCGATCAGGGGTGTCTGCAATTCCGTCGAGCGCCGAGTTGCTCGACCGATTGGCTCGTATATTAATGGCCAGCGGAGATTTGAACATGGCCAGCATTACGTTCGCAAAGATCGCATCAGACTCGCCGCTGGGCTATCAGGGGCTGGCCGAAATCAATATCGCGAATCGTGACTACGCGGCGGCCGCCAAGAACTCGAAACTGGCTTTCAAACTGGCTCCGAACTCCCTGGCTGCCCAACAAATCTCGATCATCGTGGCGATGAATCAGAAGCGTCCAGAAGATGCTCTCGCGCTGGCCAAAATGATCCAGACACAGCGCATCGATGACTCTTTGGGCTTCATATGGGAAGGAGATATCGAGGCCGGAGAAAAGCGTTGGGATTTGGCGTCCGCGGCGTTTCGGCGGGCGCTCAACAAGCCCAACCCCGCACAGGCGCCAATACGGCTTCATCACACACTTGTCGCCGCCCAAAAACTGCCGGAGGCAATGAAGTTCGCCGACGCCTGGGCCGCCGAACACCCGAAGGACCTCCTGTTTCTGGCCTATGTTGCCGAATGGGCGGACAAGCATGGCGATTCGGCATTAGCCGAAAAACGTTACCTGCAAATACTGAAACTGCAGCCGGAAAATCCGGTCGCACTGAACAACCTCGCATGGATTCTGATCAAGCAAAAACGCCCCGGTGCGGTGGCATTCGCTGAGCGTGCGCTCAAGGGCGCACCAAACCAGTTGGGAATGATGGACACCCTTGCCATGGCGTACTCAAGTGAAACCCTGCACGCCAAAGCCATAGAGTTGCAAAAAAGCGTGCTTGCCCGTTCGCCCAACTCACCTGACTTTCACTTGACGATGGCCAAAATCTACATACGAGCGGGCGATAAGGCGCTCGCGAAGGCAGAGCTTGAAAGGCTGGCAAAGTTGAAAAAAGACTTCCCCGGTCGCAAAGAGGTAGCGCCCATGCTGAAGTCATTAAACGAATCGTGAAAAAAAAACCGCACCCAAGTTGCCTTGGGTGCGGAGTTGTTGAACTTCCAGTGCTTTTATTTGATCTTGCGGCGGCGCAGGCCAGCAAGAGCCAGCACCGCCGTAGCCACTAGAGCAAGACTGCCGGGTTCCGGCACGGTGCCGTTTGTGCAAGGAGGTTGTCCAGCCAAGCCACAACCAATCTGCGATCCTGCACCGCCACCGATCACCACGGCACGGCCCGCAGGGCCGCTTGTAGTTGCGACCAGAACCTGCAAGCCACCAAAGCTGCCCTCAAAGTGGTTATGCCAAGGAGTCGCACCTTGAATGTCTGCATCGCTCAGACCTGGAAAAGCAGCTGCTCCAGCCCCCGTAAGCTCGAGGTTGCTACCGCCTCCACTGTTAACAGGGATAATTCCAGGGATCAAAGTCGTCAACCAACCCCACGCACCTGTGGTAAAGCCCTCGCCGTGAGCGAACAAGCCGCCGCCGAGCGTCGGATCGCCCGGTCCGCCTACAAAAGCATTAATTGCTAGAGCGTTGGTATTTAACACTGCCAATTCCGCCGCAGTGATACCACCAGAGGTCGTACCCTCTCCGGTCGGGAAATAGAGCAAGCCCGTATTTGCCAGGGTGCGAGTCAGCGTCCCGCCAAAGTAGTCTGTTATCGCGGTTGCTCCGTCTATGGTTTCCCGGGTCCAACCTGCGGGTTTGGTAGCGAGATCGAAAGCAGACGCAAACGCCGACTGCGTGTTTCCGGTACAGCCCAAGCAAACCGCAACAGTATTGCCATTGCCAACTTGAGGAAGAAGATTTTCAAAGCCACGCTGGAAATATTCCCAGCCGAATGTATTAACTCCTCCTCCTGTTACGGAGCCGTGTTCTTCGGCGTCGCTACCGTCAATAATGACCGGGCCTGCGTGGGCTGCTGCACCGAGCAGCATGGCTGCGGCTGCAACCGCTGAAAAGACTAGATGTTTCATCTTGCGAACCTTTCTTAACTGGCTGCGTGGGCTAGCAGCATGCCAATGTGAAAACCCGAAGGGACCTAGGCCCACCCTTTCGGATAGATCTGGAAGTAATCAAGCATATTGCGGGCCAGAATTGATTAACCCAATGAAATCAAGGGGTAAGCGACATCTGAATTCCTAAGGGCTAACTTTTGTAAGTTTTTTCGACGCCGTTACTTCATGCGAATTGATGCCCTTGTCAATATTCGCATTCCCGATCAACGATCAACAAATGGCAATCCAATACACGCTGGAATCAACGACAAAATGCCATGACACGCTGGCGGCCAGTTCGAATAACGTGGCACTGCGCTTGACCGCATTGGCTGGCAGCACCACGCCGACAATGTGGGGAACAGCCACCTTGGCGTTGGCCGGTCCGCTTGAGGCATTACGATCCCGTCGCCGTGCGAACTTGCGCATGCGCCTTGACCGACGACGGTATCTGGGCCTCGGCCAGGTCGATCGCAATCTGGAACTGGTCGATTTTCAGTACGGCCTGGTCTGCGGTCTGTTGCAGCAGGATGTTGACTGATTTGCTGTCGCTGACCTCGAACATGTCCAGGCCCAGTTTCGGCGCGCGACGAGCGGGCGCGAACTGCCTGGCTGGTCAGTGGTGGCGCGTAGAGCAGGTAGCAGGTCTGCCTGCCTCGGCCCGACTCCGTCATGGCTAGCGCCATGTGCACCAAACCATCGAATTCGGCGGGCACGCCACTGGCCAGCAGCAGGCCAAACGCGACATCAATCGAACGGCACGACCACATCGAAAAAGTATGGAAAAGGACGCCAGGGGCACGAGTAGTCCTTATGCCTTCGACACTCCGCTAGCGACAAGTCTTGAACAGGGGCATGTCGTGCGAAAGCGTCGCTCGCCACAAACGGAAATCGACCGCTTTTCACATGGCAATTCGGCTTGCGTTTTACGTGTTCGCGACCAGGGTTTCGGGTCGTTCTCAGGACACTGGCGGATAGCCAGACTTATCAGTGGCACAATCGACCGGTTACCAGGCCCTTCCCAAGCCACAGTCGCATCCGCTATCCGGTTCAGCCGTGCCGCGGAAGGTTAGTCAACAGATAAGACCGACACATGTTTCCTCAAGGGAAACGGAGTTAAGCGAACCATGAGCCAAGACAATCCCGCAGCGACCAGCGTGCCGTCGATCTACCACGCGTACCAATCGAACACCTATCTGTTCGGCGGCAATGCGCCGTACGTGGAGGAGATGTACGAAAACTACCTTGCCAATCCTGGCAGTGTTCCGGACTCCTGGCGCAACTACTTTGACGCGTTGCAAAACGTGCCTGCTTCCGACGGCGGCAATTCCAAGGACGTGGCGCACCAGCCCGTCATCAATGCCTTCGCCGAACGCGCCAAACTCGGTGGCACCAAGGTTGTGTATGGAAGCCGCGACCAGGAAATGGGCCGCAAGCGGGTTGCGGTTCAGCAACTGATTGCGGCTTACCGCAATGTGGGCGCCCGCTGGGCCGACCTCGATCCACTCAAGCGTCGCGAGCGCGAGAACATCCCCGAGCTCGAACTGTCGTTTTACGAATTCTCCGACTCCGACCAGGAGATCGTGTTCAACATCAGCAACACGTTCTTCGGCAAGGAGACCATGAGCCTGCGCGATCTGCGCAACGCCCTGTTTGAAACCTATTGCGGCAGCATTGGCGCCGAATACATGTATCTGACCGACCAGGCGCACAAGCGCTGGTGGCAACACAAGCTCGAGTCGATTCGCAGCAAGCCGAACTTCGACGCGGCCAAGAAACGCCATATCCTGGAGCGCTTGACCGCAGCCGAAGGGCTGGAGCGTTTCCTGCACACCAAATACGTGGGGCAAAAACGCTTCTCGCTCGAAGGCGGCGAGAGCTTCATCAATGCCATGGACGAGCTGATTCAGCGCGGGGGTGTTGTCGGGATCCAGGAAATCGTCATTGGCATGGCGCATCGTGGCCGATTGAACGTGCTGGTGAATTCGCTGGGCAAGTTGCCCGCCATGCTGTTTGCCGAGTTCGACCACACGGCACCCGAAGACCTGACCAGTGGTGACGTCAAGTACCACCAGGGTTTCAGCTCCGATGTGTCTACCCCGGGCGGGCCGGTGCACCTGACGCTGGCATTCAACCCGTCACACCTTGAAATCGTGAATCCGGTGGTCGAAGGTTCGGTGCGCGCGCGCATGGACCGTCGTGCTGACCCGCTCGGCAAGCAGGTATTGCCGGTGCTGGTGCACGGTGACGCGGCGTTTGCCGGTCAAGGCGTGGTTATGGAAACTTTGGCGCTGGCACAGACCCGGGGTTACTCGACCGGCGGCACCGTGCATATCGTGATCAATAACCAGATCGGTTTCACGACCAGCGACCCACGCGACAGCCGCTCAACCCTGTATTGCTCGGACGTTGTCAAGATGATTGACGCGCCGGTACTGCACGTCAACGGCGACGATCCGGAAGCGGTCGTGCTGGCGACGCAGATGGCGCTGGAATTCCGCATGGAGTTCCGCAAGGACGTGGTTGTGGACATCATCTGCTTTCGCAAACTTGGCCACAACGAGCAGGACACGCCTTCGCTGACGCAGCCGCTGATGTATCGCAAGATTGCGCAGCATCCTGGCACGCGCAAGCTTTATGCTGACAAGTTGGCTGCACAGGGTTTCGAGGCCGAGCTCGGCGACCAGATGGTCAAGGCCTGTCGCGCAGCTTTGGAGGCAGGAAAAAATACCTTCGACCCGGTGCTGACCAACTTCAAGAGCAAGTACGCCGTCGACTGGATGCCGTACCTGAACAAGAAATGGACAGATGCGGGTGACACCGCGATTCCGCGGGCCGAATGGAACCGTCTGGCAGAAAAGATCAGCACCATTCCTGCTTCGGTCACGCCGCATAAGCTGGTCGAGAAGGTGTACGCTGACCGCGCCGCGATGGGCCGCGGTGAACTGCCGGTTGACTGGGGTATGGGCGAGCACATGGCGTTTGCCTCGCTGGTGGCCAGTGGTTATCCGGTGCGCCTGAGCGGGGAAGATTGTGGACGCGGCACATTCAGCCACCGTCACTCGGTGATTCATGACCAGAACCGTGAAAAGTTTGACGAAGGCATGTACATCCCGCTGCAGAACGTGGCGGAAGGTCAGGCGCCTTTTGTCGTGATCGACTCCATCCTGTCCGAGGAGGCGGTGCTGGCCTTCGAATATGGCTATGCGTCCAATGACCCGAACACGCTGGTGATCTGGGAAGCCCAGTTCGGCGACTTCGTCAATGGTGCCCAGGTAGTGATCGACCAGTTCATTGCCTCAGGCGAGGTCAAGTGGGGCCGTGTGAACGGCATCACATTGATGTTGCCGCACGGATATGAAGGCCAGGGTCCGGAGCACAGCTCGGCGCGCCTGGAGCGCTTCATGCAGTTGAGCGCCGACGCCAACATGCAGGTGGTGCAGCCAACCACCGCCAGCCAGATTTTCCACATTCTGCGCCGGCAGATGGTACGCAACCTGCGCAAGCCGTTGATCATCATGACGCCCAAGTCGCTGCTCAGGGCCAAGGACGCGGCGTCGCCATTGTCCGAATTCACCGATGGCTGCTTCCAGACCGTGATCCCGGACAAGAGCGAGATCAAGGCGGACAAGGTCAAGCGGGTGATCTGTTGCAGCGGCAAGGTTTATTACGACTTGGTGCGTCGGCGCGAGGAGCGGGGCACCGAAGACAGTGCCATCCTGCGGGTGGAGCAGTTGTATCCGTTCCCGCACAAGGCCTTCGCGACCGAGCTGAAGAAGTACCCGAATGCGAGCGAGATCGTCTGGTGCCAGGACGAGCCGCAGAACCAGGGCGCGTGGTTCTTCGTGCAGCATTACATCCACGAGAACATGCTCGAAGGCCAGAAGCTGGGTTATTCGGGACGTGCCTCATCGGCATCACCGGCAGTCGGTTATTCGCATCTGCACCTCAAGCAGCAAAAGGCCTTGGTCGACGGTGCGTTCGCCAAGCTCAAGGGCTTCGTGCTCTCCAAGTAAGCCGCTTTTGCCCACCCCGAATGCAACACCCTAGTTGAAAGAAGAACAGACATGGCCATCGTAGAAGTCAAGGTACCCCAGTTGTCGGAGTCGGTTGCTGAAGCAACACTGCTGCAGTGGAGGAAGAAGGTCGGCGACGCCGTCGCCGTAGATGAAATCCTGATCGAGGTTGAGACCGACAAGGTTGTACTTGAAGTGCCGGCCCCGTCGGCCGGCGTATTGGTCGAGCTGGTTGCCGCCGACGGCGCAACCGTGCTGGCTGAGCAGCTCATTGCCCGTATCGATACCAGTGGCGGAGCGGTCGCGTCGGCCGCCAAACCGGCCTCCAAACCGGCGGCCGAGCCAGCGGCTGATACGGCAAAGGCTGCTGCACCTGCAGCCGCTCCCGCATCCGCTCCTGCCGCGGCCGCATCCGGCACCGCCAAAGCGGGTGTTGCCATGCCAGCTGCGGCCAAGATCATGGCCGACAACAAGATGGACCCCGCATCCGTGTCGGGCACCGGCAAAGACGGGCGCATCACCAAAGGTGACGTCACCTCCGCTTTGGCCAAGCCGGCGGCGCCAGCCCCTGCGGCTGCGGCCCAGGTCACACCCCGGGCTGCAACGCTGCTGCCCCAGGTTTCTGCCGCCCAGCCCAATCTGGGTGACCGTCCGGAACAACGCGTGCCCATGAGCCGCCTGCGTGCCCGGATTGCCGAGCGTTTGCTGCAGTCGCAGTCGAGCGCCGCCATCTTGACCACGTTCAACGAAGTGAACATGGCGCCCGTGATGGAGATGCGCAAGCGATTCCAGGAAAAGTTCGAGAAGGAACATGGCGTCAAGATCGGCTTCATGAGCTTCTTCGTGAAAGCCGCTGTGCATGCACTCAAGAAGTTCCCGGTGCTCAACGCATCGGTGGATGGCAACGACATCGTCTATCACGGCTATTTCGACATCGGTATCGCCGTGGGTTCGCCACGCGGTCTCGTGGTCCCCATCCTGCGCAACGCCGATCAGATGAATTTTGCCGAGATCGAAAAGAAGATTGCCGAATACGGTGCCAAGGCACGTGATGGCAAACTGGGCCTCGAAGAAATGACAGGCGGAACTTTCTCCATCTCCAACGGCGGCGTGTTCGGCTCCATGTTGTCCACGCCCATCATCAACCCGCCGCAGGCGGCCATCCTGGGCGTGCATGCGACCAAGGAGCGGGCCGTGGTGGAGAACGGTGTGGTCGTGGTGCGCCCCATCAACTATCTGGCCATGAGTTATGACCACCGCATCATCGACGGTCGTGAGGCTGTGCTGGGTCTGGTCGCCATGAAGGAAGCCCTGGAAGATCCGGCGCGCCTGTTGTTTGATATTTAAGGGAAGACATGGCACAAGAATTTGACGTTGTCGTCATCGGCGCCGGCCCTGGCGGATACATTGCGGCCATTCGCGCGGCCCAGCTCGGCATGAAGGTGGCGTGCATCGACGAATGGAAGAACGCGCAAGGCGGCCCCGCACCTGGCGGAACCTGCACCAACGTGGGTTGCATTCCATCGAAGGCGCTGCTGCAGTCGTCCGAGAATTACGAACATGCGTCGTTGCACTTCGCAGACCATGGCATCGGCATCAAGGGCTTGTCGCTGGACGTCGCCAAAATGGTCGGGCGCAAGGATACGGTGGTCAAGCAGAACAACGACGGCATCCTGTATCTGTTCAAGAAGAACAAGGTGACGTTCTTTCATGGCCGGGGCTCCTTTGTCAGCGCCAAGGACGGCAGTTACGAGATCAAGGTCGCCGGCGCCAAGTCTGAGACCTTGCGTTCTGCGCAGGTGGTTGTGGCCACCGGATCGACAGCCCGTCCTTTGCCAGGTGTGGCCTTTGACGAGGAGCGCATCCTGTCCAATGATGGCGCGCTGCGCATCGGCGCTGTGCCGAAGAAGCTCGGCGTCATCGGAGCCGGTGTGATCGGTCTGGAGATGGGATCGGTCTGGCGGCGCCTGGGTGCCGATGTGACGATCCTCGAAAGCCTGCCTGCCTTCCTGGGGGCTGTCGATCAGCAAATCGCCAAGGAGGCGCATAAGGCGTTTACCAAGCAGGGGCTGAAGATCGAGCTGGGTGTCAAGGTGGGCGAGATCAAGTCGACACGCAAGGGTGTGACGATTGCGTACGCGGACGCCAAGGGCGGCAAGCAGTCGTTGGCGGTGGACCACCTGATCGTGTCCATCGGGCGGGTCGCCAATACCGAGGGCCTGAATGCAGCAGCAGTGGACCTGACGCTGGACGAGCGCGGCGCCATCGTGGTGGATGATGATTGCCGTACCAACCTGCCCGGCGTGTGGGCAGTGGGCGATGTGGTGCGTGGACCGATGCTGGCGCACAAGGCCGAAGAAGAGGGCGTTGCCGTTGCCGAGCGTATTGCCGGTCAACATGGCCATGTCAACTTCAACACCATCCCCTGGGTGATATACACCAGCCCGGAGATCGCCTGGGTCGGCAAGACCGAGCAGCAACTCAAGGAGGCCGGTGTTGCCTACCGTACCGGTAGTTTCCCGTTCCTGGCCAATGGTCGCGCCCGTGCGCTGGGTGACACCACCGGCATGGTCAAGATGATCGCCGACGAGGCGACTGATGAGATTCTTGGCGTGCATATCGTGGGGCCGATGGCCAGCGAGCTGATCGCTGAATGTGTCGTGGCCATGGAGTTCCGCGCAAGCAGCGAAGACATTGCGCGGATCTGCCACGCACATCCGTCGCTGAGCGAAGCCACCAAGGAAGCTGCCCTGGCGGTTGACAAGCGCGCCCTGAACTTCTGATCCATGCGCGGCGGATTGCGAGTGGTGCCGGGGCGCCGTGCATGGCAGTGAAACCTGTTCAGGCTGCCTACGAGCGGGAACTGGAGCTGCGGGCTTATCAGAGTGATCCTGGCCAACTGGCCGTCGTCGAAGAGCTCGAGCGCTGTGCGGCTGATTGGGATGCCTACCTGTCCAAGCGTGCCGGTCGTCTGCGCAAGCTGATCAACCGGCCGCCGATTCCGCGCGGCGTCTACATGTACGGGGGAGTGGGGCGCGGCAAGAGCTTTCTGATGGATTGCTTCTTCGGCGCGGTGGCCGTCAAACGCAAGACCCGGCTGCATTTTCATGAGTTCATGCGGGAGGTGCACCGTCAGTTGACCACGCTGCAGGGCACCGTCAATCCACTGGATGAACTGGCGCGGCAAATGGCACGCAAGTATCGGCTGCTGTGTTTTGATGAATTCCATGTGGCCGACATCACCGATGCAATGATTCTGCATCGGCTGCTCGACGCCTTGTTCGCGCAGGGCGTGGGGTTCGTCACCACATCGAACTTCAAGCCCGACGACCTGTATCCGAACGGCTTGCATCGCAACCGCATTCTGCCGGCGATTGCCTTGCTCAACGAGAAGCTCGCGGTCATTCCGATTGGCGACGGGACCGACTACCGGCTGCGCGCACTCGAGGACGTCAAGTTCTACCATGTGCCATGTGGACCCGAGGCCGATCTGGAACTGGAGGCGGCGTTCAGTCATCTTGCCGAGGCGCATGACGAGGATCCGGTATTGCACATAGAGGCGCGCCAGATCCAGACCCGTCGCCGTGCCGGTGGCGTGGTGTGGTTCGATTTCAAGACCTTGTGTGGCGGCCCCCGCTCCCAGAACGATTACCTGGAGATCGCCACCCAGTTCCATACCGTGCTGCTCAGCGACGTTCCGATGATGTCGGTGCGCATGTCCTCAGAGGCACGGCGCTTCACCTGGCTGGTCGACGTGTTGTACGACCGCAAGGTCAAGCTCATCCTGTCGGCCGAGGTCGAGCCCGAACAACTCTATACCGAAGGCCCCCTGGCCCACGAATTCGTGCGCACCGTATCGCGACTGCACGAGATGCAGACGCGCGCCTTCATGGCGCAGGAACGCAGAATGGTCGATACTTCGTTGACATGAAACCTGGCCTTTTCCTGATCACCCTGACCCTGCTCGTTACCGATTTGCACGCGCAGGACGATGCGATTCGCAATCTGCAGATGCGCGAGACCGAACAGCGCGCGTGGATCAGCGACCGGCGTGCGACCTACGATGCGCAGTTCAAGGCCCAGGAGGTCCAGTGTTATCAGCGCTTTGCGGTCAACGATTGTCTGATTGACAGCCGTCGGACGCAGCGTGAGGTCATGGCCGATCTGCGTCGACAGGAAGTCCTGATCAATGACGCCCAGCGCAAGCGCCGCGGCGCACAGCAGTTGCTGCGAACCGACGAGAAGCTCACGACCAAGGACTGAGCACGGCCCGGCGGTGCCGGCTCAGGTGTCCAGTGGCTCGAGTTTGACCACCACCACCGACAGATTGTCACCTGAGCCCTGGGCACGCTCGCGCGCCTTCCCGACAAGGAATTCAACCGCTTCACGGGCGGACAGACGATCGAGCACATCGCCCATTTCCTGGTCCGTGAAATAGTGCCAGATGCCGTCGCTGCAAGCGAGCAGCGTATCGCCCTCGCGCACGCGTGGAATGAAGTGGACGTCGACCGGCGGCTCGGTCTCGGTCCCCAGGCAACCCATCAGAATGTTGGATTGCGGATGGACGTTGGCTTGTTCCTCGGTGATCTCGCCGCGTTTGACCAGCATCTGCACATAGGAGTGGTCGTTGGTGCGGCGAACCAGACGAGTGTTCTGATAATGGTAGATACGGGAGTCGCCCGAATGCGCCCAGTGGCAATCTCCGCCCGCATTGAGTACGAAGGCGGCGATCGTGCTGTGCGGCTCCTCTTCGGAGGAGATGGCCGTCAGCTTGATCACCACATGGGCTTCACGTGCGACCTGCATCAACATGGCGGCAGCGTCGTCGGTGGCGGGGGCGTATCGATCGAACAACTGGACCGCGGTCATGACGACCTGGTCCGACGCCTTGCGGCCACCACTGCGTCCACCCATGCCGTCGGCGACAACGGCCATCACACATCCATTGATGCGAGCGTGATTGAGCAAGCTGACCCGATCCTGCTGGTAGTCGCGATCGCCTTTGTGAATACCCGTCGCAGCAGTCAGTCGGTAACCATTGGTCATTTTTGCGCCATCTGGGGACGGTGCCCCGCAAAAAGCGGGACAATCCTGGGTGTCTTCAGCCTCGCGCCACCGTGACCCCACGGCGGGCTGCTGCGGCTGATTCTAGACCCAAGCTGTGGATTCCGACCTTCATTCTCCCGAACGCCGACTGATCGAGCTGACGATGGCGCACGCCGACCTGGATGCGCTGATCGACAGCGCCGGTCTGACCCAACCTCTCGACGAACTCGCTTTGCGCCGGCTCAAAAAGCGGCGGTTGGCGCTGCGTGACGAAATGCAGCACCTGCACGCCCAACTGACACCCTGCGACCCGGCCTGATCGATGGATCTGCGCGCTCAGGTTGACCAGGCATTTGCTCCGGACGGTGTATTGCCGCGCTTGCTGCCGGACTTCCTTCCACGCAGCGGCCAGATCGCCATGGCGCAGGCCATCGCCGAAACCATTGACAGCGGCGGCACCCTGGTCGTCGAAGCCGGTACCGGTGTAGGCAAGACGTTCTCCTATCTGGTTCCGGCCTTGCTCAGTGGCCAGCCGGTCTTGTTATCCACGGCGACCAAGACTTTGCAAGATCAATTGTTCGGGCGCGACCTGCCGCAACTGGTACAGGCCCTGGGCCTGCCGCTGCGCTTGGCCCTGCTCAAGGGCCGGGGCAGTTATCTGTGCCTGCACCGGATGGAACTGGCGCGCCAGAGCCCGGTACTGGAGGACCGGACCCTGCTGCGGACCCTGGCCAAGATCGAGCAATGGTCCCAATCGACCCGCACCGGCGACCTGGCCGAACTGCCGGGTCTGGACGAGCGGTCGCCCGTATTGCCGCATGTGACCTCGACGCGCGAGAACTGCCTGGGTGCCCAGTGCCCGAAGTTCCGCAGCTGCCACGTGAATCAGGCGCGGCGCGAAGCATTGGCCGCAGACGTGGTGGTCATCAATCACCATTTGTTTTTTGCCGACCTCGCGGTTCGCGAATCCGGCATGGCCGAGCTGTTGCCGACGGTGCGAACCGTGGTGTTCGACGAGGCGCATCAGCTCAACGAGACTGGTTTGCAGTTCCTGGGCCGGCAGCTTTCCAGCGGCCAGCTCATCGATTTCGCACGCGACTTGCTCGCGGCCGGACTGCAGCATGCGCGGGGTCTGGTCGATTGGCAGCAGACCGCGGCAGAAGTAGAGCGTGCGGCCCGAGATTTGCGCATGCTCGCGGGCCGGCTTCCGCCTGGCAGCCGTTTGCGCTGGGCCGATGCATCGCCTGACACCATGTCACCGGACGCCTGGCAGGCGGCGATGGAAACCTTGCATGTGACCCTGGTCCAGGCGGGTGAGACGATGGCCAAGGTGGCGGAGATTGGCCCCGATTTTGAGCGCCTGATTGAGCGGGGTACGCGGCTTCGGGAGTTGGCAGAATTTTTCGTGCGCGAACGGGACCCGGCATGTGTGCGCTGGATTGACGTCGGCGCCCAGTTGCGTCTGATCGAGTCACCGCTGGACATTGCGCAGGCGGTCAAGGAGAAACTGCTCAAGTCCGACGCCGACGCGGAGAACCGCCGCGCATGGATCTTCACGTCGGCCACACTGGGCGACGAGGCGACATTGCGCTGGTTCACCGAGCCCTGTGGCCTGTCCGATGCCCGGATTTTGCGGGTGGACAGTCCGTTCGACTACCCGCGGCAGGCCGCTGTGTATGTGCCCCGCGACTTGCCGCGACCGGCCGATTCCGGCCACAGCGCGCAAGTCGCGTCGCTGGTCGAGCGTCTGGCACTTGAGCTCGGTGGCCGTACCCTGGTGCTGACCACCACACTCAAGGCGCTGCGCATCATCAGCGAGCAGTTGCAACGCCGCTTTGATGGCACTCAGGAGCTCCGGGTCCTGGTGCAGGGGCAGGGGCCGAAACGCGAGTTGATGGAGCGTATGCGCGAAGCAGCCACCGGCGGCGCGCCGGGCTGCATTCTGGTGGCCTCTGCGTCGTTCTGGGAGGGTATCGACATTCCCGGTGACGCCTTGCAGATGGTGGTTATCGACAAGTTGCCGTTCCCGCCACCGAACGATCCGCTGGTGGAGGCCCGTGCCGGCCGGTTGGAGGCCGCCGGTCGCAGTCCGTTCAACGACTATTTCCTGCCAGAAGCTGCGGTGGCATTGAAACAGGGCGCTGGCCGCCTGGTCCGGCGCGAGTCGGACCGCGGCGTGCTGGTGTTGTGCGATACGCGTCTGACCGCCATGGGTTACGGCCGGCGCTTGCTCAAAGCCCTGCCGCCGATGCGCAAGCTGGAGTCGGAAGAGGCGCTATTGTCCCTGCTGCGCGAACTTACCAGACCTGCCACCACGGCACATCATCCCGCTTGAAACCACGCGCAAAATAGCGGCTGTTGGGGTAGTTTGTCTGCAGAACCCGCTTGGAATCGTCCTGCAATTGGGTCATGCCCAGCGCTTCGTAAGACTTGACCATGATGTACAGGGCCTCTTCCAGTGCCGGCACTTCCCGGTAGTCGGCAAGCGCAGATTGGGCCCGGTTGATGGCTGCCAGGTAAGCGCCGCGCTGATAGTAATAACGCGCGACATGGACCTCATATTGGGCCAGCGAGTTCACGATGTAATTCATGCGCAAGCGCGCATCCGGCGTGTAGCGCGAGTCCGGGAAACGTGTGGCGACCTCTTTGAACGCCTCGAACGATTCCTTGGCGGCCTTCTGGTCCCGCTCGGCGAGGTCCTGACGCGTGAAATACGAAAACATGCCCAGGTCGTCGTTGAAGTTGACAATCCCCTTGAGATACAGGGCATAGTCGACAGCCGGACTGGCTGGGTGCAACTTCAGGAAGCGATCGATCGTGGCCAGGGCCTGCGCCGGTTCGGCCGCCTTGTAATGGGCGTACGCCTTGTCGATTTGCGCTTGCTGGGCCAAGGGTGTACCGGCGGCTCGACCCTCGAGTTTCTCCAGCAGCAGTGTTGCCTTGTCGTACGAGCCGGACTTCAATTCGTCCTTGGCTTCGGCGTAAATGCGGTTGGGGCTCCAGTTGGCAGTCTTGTCTTCCGGCGTGCTGGATGCACAGCCAACCAGCCACAAGGCGGTACCCGCCAGAAGCACAAGGCGAACCATCGATAATTTGGCGCTAAGCATGGGGACAACCTTGGTAACGAACAGCAGCGGGATTATATCGGGGGCACTGGATTTGCCGGGGGAAGACGACGCGGGTGATGCCGGTGACGACAATGAGATCCGGGCCTGGCGGGTCGACGCTGGCCAGCACGGCGAGAGGCTGGACAAGGTGCTGGCTGCGGCCATCAGTGAGTTTTCGCGCAACTACCTCAAGCAACTGATCGAGCAGGGTGCGGTGGAGCGCAATGGCGAACCGCAACTCAAGGTGTCGGCCCGCGTGAAGGCGGGTGACGCCATGCGGGTAAGTCTGCGCCCGACACCGCAAAGCCAGGCCTTCAAGCCCGAGACCATGGCGCTGGAGGTTGTGCACCAGGATGCCGATCTGCTGGTGATTCTGAAACCGGCGGGCCTGGTGGTACACCCGGCCCCCGGCAACTGGAGCGGCACGCTGCTCAACGGTTTGCTGGCCTGGGACCCGCGCCAGGCTGATCTGCCGCGCGCCGGCATTGTGCACAGGTTGGACAAGGACACCAGCGGTTTGATGCTTGTGGCGCGATCCAGACCCGCCATGGACGCGCTGGTGCGCATGATTGCCGCACGCGAGGTACAGCGTCAATATCTGGCGTTGGCCCATGGCCGCTGGGAGGGCCCGGCAAGCCAGGACGTGCAGGCTTCGATCGGGCGCGATCCGCGTAACCGCCTTCGCATGGCCGTGCTGGACGCAGATAAAACCGGTGCCAAGGATGCCCGCACGACGATCGAGCGAATTGACGGCAACGAGAAGCACTGTCTGGTTCGCTGCAGCCTGCATACCGGGCGTACCCATCAGATTCGTGTGCACATGGCGTCCATCGGACATCCGTTGGTGGGCGACGAAACTTATGGCGGGCAGGGCGGGACGGTGATCGGGCGGCAGGCACTGCATGCGTTCCGGCTGGCGCTGGCGCATCCGATCAGTGCCAAGCCGCTGCAATTTAGGACGCCGTTGCCCTCTGACATGCAGCGGGCCGTGGCCCTGGTGGGCCTGCGCTACAATCCGGCTTGACAGCGTGTCGGCGTGCAACATGGCACATCGACACCCTATCCTCGCACCGCAGACGTTCGATCTGCCCGCTGCGTTCCAAATTGACTGGCATCGACGCGCGCCCGCTGGTGCCTCTTCCGGAATCCCTTGACGATGAATACCGCTCAGGCAAAGCGTGTACTGGAAACCGCCCTTATCTGCGCGCCACAACCGCTGCAGTTACGGGAACTGCGCGCGCTGTTCGACGATGCCGTGGGCGCCGACACCGTGGCGCAGATGTTGCGGGATCTGCAGCTGGACTGGGCTCAGAACGGCGTTGAACTGGTCCAGGTTGCGAGCGGCTGGCGTTTCCAGAGCCGGCCGGAGATGCGTGAGTTTCTCGATCGCCTGCATCCGGAGAAGCCGCCGCGTTATACCCGGGCAACGCTGGAAACATTGGCGATCATTGCCTACCGCCAACCGGTCACGCGTGGCGACATGGAAGACATTCGCGGCGTGACAATCAACTCGGCCATCATCAAACAGCTTGAAGATCGCAACTGGATCGAGGTCATCGGTCACCGTGAGGCGCCAGGCCGTCCGGCTTTGTTCGCCACTACGCGCCAGTTCCTCGATGACCTCGGGCTGCGTTCGCTCGACCAGCTTCCGTTGCTGGACAAGGAGGCGGTTGCCGCCGACATGTTCGATTCGCTTGTGCCGCTGTCTGAGCCGGCCGATGGCGTGACCGATGGTGCTTTGCCTGTTGACCCTGCGGGCATCTCCGCTGCAGCGGGCCATCCGGCTGAACCGGAAGACGGGCAGGGCGCTGCAAGCGACGGCAAAACGCCGGTCGACGCAAGCGTTGATCCGTTGCCCGAAGCCAGCATGGATGACGAATCGGCAGGTGCCCGTTCGCGCAATCCAACCTCGACCCCAACCTTGATCTCAAACCCAACCGCTGCCGGAGCTTTGCCAACGGACGCGACACCCATGGTGGAACCCGACAATGAATGACATCCCTCAGGACGACGCGCCCGTAAACCCGCCCGCACAGGATGATCAGCGGCCTGCCGAGTTGACGCCGACCCCGGATGCGACCGACGCGGCGGGCGATCAGGTCGTACCCACTGGCAACGCGGTGTCCTCGAAGGACTCGGCGAGCGAGCAAAAAGTGCCCGCTCCATCCGCGGTGGCGCCATCGGATGACGCGAAAATCCGTTTCGAGGATGTGATCTCTGGCCAATTTGACGCAGATGAAGAGAGTCCGGATGTGCCTGCGCCCAAGCGGGTGCTGGCGCCACAGGCCGAAACACCTAAGCTGCACAAGGTGCTGGCGCAAGCTGGCATGGGTTCGCGGCTGGAAATGGAGCAGTTGATCATGGAGGGACGGATCACGGTCAACAACGAGCCCGCCCATATCGGTCAGCGGATCCAGCATGGCGACCATGTGAAGGTCAATGGCAAGCCGATCCGGTTCCGGGTCGAGGCTCCGCCACCACGGGTGATCGCCTATCACAAGCCCGCGGGTGAAGTGGTCACGCATGATGATCCGCAGAACCGGCCCACAGTGTTTCGCCGCCTGCCCAAGTTGCAACAGGGCAAATGGCAATCGGTTGGACGGCTGGACCTCAACACCGAGGGACTGCTGCTGTTCACCAGTTCAGGTGAGCTGGCCAACAACCTGATGCATCCTCGTTTCGGGCTGGAGCGCGAGTACGCCGTGCGGGTGCTGGGCGCGTTGAGCAATGACGAGAAAAAGCGCCTGCTCGAAGGTGTGCGTCTGGACGACGGTATGGCGCAGTTCGGCTCCATCGAGGACGGCGGCGGAGAAGGTGCCAACTGCTGGTATCGCGTGACGATCTCCGAGGGACGCAATCGCGAAGTGCGACGTTTGCTCGAGGCGGTCGGCCATGCGGTAAGCCGCCTGATCCGCATCCGCTACGGCGCGATGTTGCTCCCGCGCGGCCTCAAGCGCGGCGCATGGATGGAACTCGACGATTCCGATATCCAGTCCTTGCACCGGGCCGTGGCGCGTACAGGTGATGCGGGCGACCGCGCCGGCGCTGCCGATGCGCCTGGCAGAGGTGGCGCGCCAGGCGGCGGCGCTGCCAATCGCAAGCGTCGAGGTGGTGGTCGGGGTGGCGCGCCGGCTCGCCCGTCCGAGGGGCGGCGCGATGTTTCACGCGGACCGGCGCAACCCGGTGGCGGTAACCCGGTTGCGGGTGGACGCAACCGCGACCGCAATCGGCCCCAGAACGATGACTCGGGCGAACGCGCGGACCGCAAGGCGGCGGAGTCACAACCCGATCCGATGAAGACCTCATTTGGTTACATCGGCGCGGACAGCTTCACCAGGCAACGCCAGGGGCAGGGTCAAGGCCAACGACGGGGCCCCGGTCGAGGCAACGGTGGCTCGTCCGGCAATTCCGGCGGCGGGGGTGGCAACCGGCGTGGCGGTCGCGGCCGCTAGGCATAGCTGCAGTACCCGCACGGCGCGGGGGGCCACCGATCTGACCCCTGCCCGCGGTAGAATGCGAGGCTTTGCCCCTTGGGGTAAACCCCAGAATCATCCCATCAGGAAACACCATGTCTATCGAACGCACTCTTTCCATCATCAAGCCTGACGCCGTTGCCAAGAATGTCATCGGTCAGATCTACGCCCGTTTCGAAGCCGCTGGCCTGAAGGTTGTCGCGTCGCGTATGGCGCGCCTGTCGCGTGCCGATGCAGAAGCTTTCTACGCTGTGCACAAGGAGCGCCCGTTCTTCAAGGATCTGGTCGACTTCATGATCTCCGGCCCGGTGATGATCCAGGCTCTGGAAGGCGAGAACGCCGTGCTCAAGAACCGTGACCTGATGGGCGCGACCGACCCGAAGAAGGCTGCCCCTGGCACCATTCGCGCCGATTTCGCCGACAGCATCGATGCCAACGCCGTGCACGGCTCCGATGCTGCCGAGACGGCCGCTGTCGAAGTGGCGTTTTTCTTCCCGGCGATGAACGTCTACAGCCGATAAATCACCGATGTTGGCCAACCTGCTCGATTACGACCTCGAGGGTTTGGCCGCATTCTGCGAGCGGCTGGGCGAAAAGAGGTTTCGTGCGACCCAGTTGTTTCGCTGGATCCACCAGAAAGGCGCGGCCGATTTCGATGCAATGACCGACCTGGCCCGGTCATTGCGCGACAAATTGCGCGATGTCGCCGAGATCCGCATGCCGGTTGTGAACTCCGAGCAGCGTTCGGCCGACGGCACTATCAAATGGTTGTTCGATGTGGGAGGGGGCGACGCCGTCGAAACGGTGTTCATTCCTGAATCGGATCGCGGCACCCTGTGCATTTCGTCACAGGCCGGATGTGCCGTAGGCTGCCGGTTCTGCTCCACCGGCCATCAGGGTTTCAGCCGCAATCTGACCAGTGGCGAAATCGTCGGGCAATTGTGGTTTGCAGAGCGTTTTCTGCGCGTGTTTCTGGGTCGAAGCGACCGCGTGATCTCGAATGTGGTCATGATGGGCATGGGCGAACCATTGCAGAACTATTCTGCTTTGGTACCGGCCTTGCGTGTGATGCTGGACGACCATGGCTACGGCATGTCGCGGCGCCGCGTCACGGTGTCCACATCCGGCGTGGTGCCTATGATGGAGCGACTGGGTCGGGACTGCCCGGTGGCATTGGCGGTGTCCTTGCACGCGCCTACCGACGCCTTGCGCGACAACCTGGTGCCGCTGAACAAGAAGTACCCGTTGCAGGAACTGCTGCAGACTTGTGTGGCCTATCTGGCGCATGCGCCTCGGGATTTCATCACTTTCGAATACTGCATGATTGACGGCGTCAATGACCAGGTGTCGCAGGCGCACGAATTGGTCGCACTGCTTCGGCAGTCAGGAAACGGCGGCAACTGGTGCAAGCTCAATCTGATCCCGTTCAATCCGTTTCCTGCGTCCGGGCTCAAAGGCTCTGCGGCCCCGCGCATCGCCGCCTTTGCGCGTGTGCTGATCGATGCCGGAATCGTGACCACGGTGCGCAAGACGCGTGGCGACGACATCGACGCTGCCTGCGGTCAGCTGGCAGGTGACGTGCGCGATCGGACAGGCGTGGCCGGGCGCATAGCGCAACAGCGCACAATCATGCTCACACCGGTTGCAATGGATGCACCCGAACAAAAGGAAGGTTGAGGCATGGGGAAAAACGATCGAGTAGGCAAAACCATCTGGCAACGGATGGTATTGCTATCCTTGGCGATACTGGCTTGCCTGCAACTGGCTTCTTGCGCGGCGCCCGGCGCCGCTGGTACAGGCGCTCCGCGGCCCGACATCGTGACCCAGTCCGACGAGCCACAGGACCGCACCCGGGCACGGATTCGTCTGGAACTGGCGGTGGGCTATTTTGAACAGGGCAAGACCACCATTGCGCTGGACGAGCTCAAGCAGGCATTGGTGGCCGATCCGAATTTCGCCGAAGCCTATACCTTGCGGGGTCTGGTCTACATGCGGCTCAATGATCCGGCGCTGGCGGAGTCGAGTTTTCGGCGCGCCCTGGCACTCAAGCCCGGCGACGCCAACACTTTGCATAACCTGGGCTGGATGATGTGCCAGCGCGATCGGCATGCCGAATCCATGCAGTTCTTTGATCAGGCGCTGAAAGATCCCGACTACGGTGACCGACCCAAAACCTTGATGACCAAAGGTTTGTGTCAGATGCGGGCGAACAAGCCGGCCGAGGCGGAAGCCAGCCTGCTGCAGTCGTTCCAACTCGATGCCGGCAACCCGATCACCGAGTACAACCTCGCCTTGCTGATGTTCCAGCGCAACGACTTGACGCGCGCGCAGTTCTACATCCGGCGCCTGAACAATAGCGAGTGGGCCAATGCGGAATCGCTCTGGCTCGGTATCAAGGTCGAGCGCAAGCTGGGCAACCGCGATGCAATGGATCAGTTGGCCGTGCCGCTGCTCAAGCGTTTTGCCCAGTCTCCCCAGGCGGCGCTGTATGACCGGGGAGCATTCGATGAGTGATCCAATGGAATCGAATGATGTGCCGATGCCTGCAGGACCTTCTGCCGGGGCGATGCTGCGCGCCGCGCGCGAGGCAGCGGGCTTGCATATCAGCGCGCTGGCGGTATCGTTGAAGGTGCCGGTCAAGAAGCTAGAGGCGCTGGAGGCGGATGACCTCGAACAATTGCCCGACGCGGTGTTTGCGCGGGCGCTGGCCGCGACCGTCTGCCGCACGCTCAAGATCGACCCCGAACCGATCTTGCAGCAACTGCCGCAATTGCGGTCCATGCCCGTGGTCGGAGGGGGGATCGGCGAGCCGGTACGACTCGATTCGGGCCGTGGATTTCGCCTGTCGCGATCGTTCAGTCTGCCAAAACCGGTGCTGCTGATTTCCGCTGCATTGCTGCTGGGCGCCCTTGTCGTGTTGCTGCTGCCGTCCTTGCGCGACAGTGCCGGTTTTCCGGCTGCGGTTGATGGCGAGGTGACGATGGTGCTGCCCACGCCGCTGCCACTGTTGGCACCGGCAGCAATCATGCCCGAAGTCGCCGCTTCGGATAGCGCAGCAGTTGTTACCCCTGCGATTGCAGCATCTGTTGCGGCCTCGGCATCGGCCGTAACACCGGCTGCTGCTGCGCTCGTGCCTTCAGCTGCTGCAGAGTCTGCTGCAATCGCTGTTTTCAATGCGCGCGAAGCTGCCTGGGTGCAAGTCCTGGCTGCCGATGGCGTGGTCCATCTGCGCAAGACCTTGGACGCCGGAGAATCGGTGCGCATCAACGGTGCGCTACCGCTGACCGTTGTGGTCGGCCGCGCCAATGCGATTGACGTGCTGGTGCGCGGCAAGCCGTTCGAATTGACACCGGTGGCCAAGGACAACGTGGCCCGATTCCAGATCAAGTGACATCATGACCTTTATCCAGGAGCCCATTCTCCCCATCGCCATCACGCGCCATGTCACCCGACAGGCGCAGGTCGCATGGGGATCGCGCATCGTCACCATCGGTGGTGGCGCGCCGGTACGGGTGCAGTCGATGACCAATACCGACACGGTAGACGTGATCGGTACCGCGATCCAGGTCAAGGCGCTGGCGCTGGCCGGCTCGGAGATGGTGCGCATTACTGTCAATACGCCGGAAGCCGCCCAGGCGGTGGCGCCGATCCGCGAGCAATTGGACCGCATGGGAATCGACGTGCCGCTGGTGGGTGATTTCCACTACAACGGCCATCGCCTGCTGACCGATTTCCCTGAATGCGCCCAGGCCCTGTCCAAATACCGGATCAATCCGGGCAATGTGGGCAAGGGCGACAAGCACGACCGCCAGTTCTCCCAGATGATCGAGGTCGCCATGCGCTGGGGCAAGGCGGTCCGTATCGGGGTGAACTGGGGCAGCCTGGACCAGGAATTGCTGTCGCGATTGATGGATGAGAATGCCACCCGCGCCCAGCCCTGGGATGCCAAATCCGTGATGTACGAAGCCCTGATCCGTTCGGCCGTCGGCTCTGCGGACCAGGCACGCGACATGGGCCTGGATCCGAACCAGATCATCCTGTCGTGCAAGGTCAGTGGCGTGCAGGATCTGGTGGCCGTCTATCGTGCGCTGGCGCAGCGCTGCGATTACGCGTTGCATCTGGGTCTGACCGAGGCCGGTATGGGGGCCAAGGGTATCGTGGGGTCGTCTGCGGCATTGGCGATCCTGCTTCAGGATGGCATCGGAGACACGATCCGGGTGTCGCTGACACCGGCGCCGGGCGAAGCCCGCACGCAGGAGGTGGTGGTGGCGACCGAAATTTTGCAGTCGCTCGGTGTACGCCCCTTTGTGCCCAGTGTCACGGCGTGTCCGGGGTGCGGGCGCACCACCAGCACCACATTTCAGGAACTGACCCAGCAGATCGACGGTTTCCTGCGTGCGCAGATGCCAGTCTGGCGCGAAAAATATCCAGGTGTCGAGCGACTCAAGGTGGCCGTGATGGGCTGCATCGTGAATGGTCCAGGCGAAAGCAAACATGCCGATATCGGCATTAGCCTGCCCGGAACCGGAGAGGCACCGGCCGCCCCGGTTTTTATCGATGGTGAAAAACGCATGACGCTGCGCGGCGACTCGATTGCCCACGATTTCCAGGTCGTGGTCGAGAACTACATCGAAAAGCGCTTTGGTGCTCCCGTGACAGTGGCCGAATCGGCCGGATGACGACAACAATGGTGAAACCACAGGACCAGTCACGGGTCGGCAGACTTGCCGCCGTCAAGGGGATGAATGACATCTTCCCGCCCGAATCGGCGCAATGGGAATGGTTTGAACAACATGTGCGCGACGTCATGGGCTGTTATGCCTACGGCAGCATCCGCACGCCCATCGTCGAGCATACGCAACTGTTCGTCAAAGGCACGGGCGAGACCACCGACATCGTCGAGAAGGAGATGTACTCCTTTGAGGACAGGCTCAACGGCGAGCACCTCACGCTGCGTCCGGAAAACACGCCGGGCGTGGTGCGCGCGGCCATCGAGCACAACCTGACCTACGACGGTGGCAAGCGGCTGTATTACATGGGACCGATGTTTCGGCACGAACGGCCGCAGCGTGGACGTTACCGCCAGTTCTACCAGGTGGGCGCCGAGGCCCTCGGCTTTGCCGGGCCGGAAGTCGATGCCGAACTGATCGTGCTGGCTTCGCATCTGCTCGCGCGTTTGGGGTTGCCCGGCATTCGCGTTGAACTCAACAGTCTGGGCCTGTCAGACGAGCGCCAGCAGCATCGTCTGGCCTTGATTGCCTATTTCGAATCCCATGTCGACCTGCTCGATGCCGATGCCCGGCGCCGGCTGCACAGCAATCCCCTGCGTATTCTGGACACCAAGAATCCAGCCATGCAGGAGATGGTGGCGCAGGCGCCGCAGCTGCTGAGTTTTCTCGGCGAGGCATCGCTGGCACATTTCGAGACCGTGAAAACCTTGCTCACCGCGAGTGGTGTGCCGTGGAGCGTCAATCCGCGTGCCGTTCGCGGGCTGGACTACTACAGTCATACCGTATTCGAATTCATCACGGACGAGCTGGGCGCCCAGGGCACCCTGTGCGGCGGTGGTCGCTACGACGGATTGTTCGAAGTGCTCGGCGGCAAGCCCACACCGGGAGTGGGTTGGGGCATGGGCATCGAAAGAGTGCTCGAATTGTTGCGTGTGCGGGGTCAGGCGGCGAGTGTTGTGGCTCCCGACGTTTACGCTGTGGTTCCCGATACCGCCGGGTTGCCGCTGGTTTTCCAGACCCTGCATATTCTGCGCGATGCCGGTGTGCGGGTGCAGATGCATGCCGGTGCGCAGGTCGGCGCCGGCAGCATGAAATCGCAATTCAAGCGCGCCGACAGCAGCGGCGCACGATTTGCACTCATTTTTGGTGCCTCCGAAGTGGCGCAAGGCCAGGTCACGGTCAAGGCGCTGCGCGATGGCGAAGGCGTCCAGACCCTGCGCATGCTCGCCGACGTTCGCGACTGGGCCGCAACCCTACAATTGCCCACCTAATTGAAGACAAGCCATGGCAACACTAGACCTCGAAGAACAAGAACAACTCGATCAGATCAAGCATTTCTGGAAGCAATACGGCAACCCGATCACTTGGTTGCTGATTGCCGTGCTGGCGGCGTATGCGGGCTGGAACGGCTACCAGTACTGGCAACGCAGCCAGGCGTCGCAGGCCTCGGCCTTGTATGGCGAGATCGAACGCCTGGCCGTTGAGGCCGATGCCGACAAGCTCACACGGGCCTTCGGTGACATGAAGGATCGTTTTGGCAGCAGCGCCTATGCGATGCAAGCGGGCCTGCTGGTGTCCAGCAGCCTGCAAGGCGCAGGCAAGACTGAACCCGCCAAAGCGACCCTGTCATGGGTGGCCGAACATTCGGCCGATCCGGCTTACCAGGCCATTGCACGTCTGCGACTGGCAGCCGTGGCGGCCGAAACCAAGGACTTCACCTCAGCCATGGCGCACTTGAATGGCAGCTTTCCCGCCGAGTTCAGTGCCCTGGTCGCGGACCGCAAGGGTGATGTTCTGAGCATGCAGGGTAAATCGGTGGAGGCAAAGGCCGAATACGAGAAAGCCTACAAGGGCTTATCTGACCGGATCGAGTACCGGCGCCTGGTGGAGGTCAAGTTGGCGGCACTGGGAGCCGACCCACGGCCCACTACCCCGGCTGCCGTGGCTTCGGAAGGCAAAAAATGACGATGCAGCGGAAATGGCGTGTGCGCGTGGTCGGCCTGATGGTGGCCGGCGCAGCGGCGTTATTGCTGGGCGCGTGCTCGAGCGGACCCGACAAGCCCAAGCCAACAGAGTTGAGCCCCAACGCGGCGCTCATCAGCGTTCGACTGGCCTGGACCTCACGCATCGGGCCGGTCAACTTTCCGCTTGACCCCCACGTCCACAACAACACCGTATCACTTGCTGGCGGTGACGGCAGTGTGGCCGCCCTGGATGGCAGTACGGGTGCAGATCAGTGGCGCGCCAAGGTGGTGGACGGTATCGCCGGAGGTGTTGGCAGCGATGGGCGTATTACGGCCGTCGTCACCCGTGCCAATGAATTGCTGGCATTCGAGCGTGGCCGCGAAGTCTGGCGTGAAAAGCTTGGTGCCCTGAGCTTCACGGCTCCGCTGGTTGCAGGCGAACGTGTGTTTGTCATGACGGCTGACCGCGCCGTATCCGCCTACGATGGCCGGTCCGGGCGGCGCCTGTGGACCTATACCCGCCCAGGCGACATCCCGTTGTCGGTGCACCAGTCAAGTGTCATGCTGGCCGTAGGCGATACCCTGGTCGTGGGAATTTCTGGTCGCCTGGTCGGACTCCATCCACTCACCGGCAGCGTACGCTGGGAGGCGCCCATCGCCACGTCGCGCGGCACCAATGATGTGGAGCGCCTGGTCGACCTGGTCGGGCGTGTCAGTCGCGAGGGGGATGTGATTTGCGCGCGCGCTTTCCAGACCGCGATCGGGTGTGTCAATGCGGCGCGCGGCAACCTGCTGTGGACCAAGCCGGCAGTGGGCGCCCAAGGCGTGCATGGCGATGCGGACTTCGTGTTTGGCACCGAGGCGGATGGTCAGGTGATCGCCTGGCGCCGCTCGGATGGCGAGAAGGCCTGGACGTCGGAGCGGCTCAAATACCGCGGGCTGACAGCGCCTTTGGCGATCGGACGTACCGTAGCGGTTGGCGACGCGACCGGACTGGTGCATTTTCTGTCCCGCCAGGATGGCAGTCTGATGAATCGGATGCCAACAGATGGGTCCGCCATCGTTGCACCACCTGTGGTGGTCGGTAATACACTGGTTGTGGTCACCGAAAAAGGTGGCGTGTTCGGTTTCCGGCCCGAGTAACTTATTCTTTTGAAGACCGGATTGACAGCATGAAACCCGTATTGGCCCTGGTCGGAAGACCCAACGTGGGCAAATCCACGCTGTTCAATCGGCTGACCCAATCGCGCGATGCGATCGTGGCCGATTTTGCCGGCCTGACCCGTGATCGCCATTACGGCAATGGGCATCACGGAAAAATCGAGTACATCGTCGTCGATACCGGCGGATTCGAGCCCGATGCCGCCGACGGTGTGGTGCGCGAAATGGGCAAGCAGACGCGCCAGGCGGTGGCCGAGGCCGACGTGGTGTTGTTCGTGGTGGATGCGCGCGAAGGCATTTCGACGCAGGACTATGACATCGCGACGTTCTTGCGCCGCTTGGGCAAAACCTGCGTCCTGGTGGCCAACAAGGCCGAAGGCATGAAAGACGGCAGCCGTCTGGGTGAGTTCTTCGAACTGGGCTTGGGCGAGGTGCATGCGGTATCCGCGGCCCATGGCCAGGGTCTGAAACCATTGCTCGACCAGGTGCTGGTGCCGTATGCAGCCGCCCAGGAGGCGCAAGAGGCCGAGGACGCCGCCAGCACTGCGATCCGCCTGGCCGTGGCCGGACGGCCCAATGTGGGCAAGTCCACACTGATCAATACCTGGCTTGGCGAAGAGCGGCTGGTTGCCTTCGATCAGCCCGGTACCACGCGCGACGCAATCATGGTGCCGTTCGAGCGCCATGGTCAGCGTTTCGAATTGATCGACACCGCCGGTTTGCGGCGCAGGGGCAAGGTGTTCGAGGCGATCGAGAAATTCTCGGTGGTCAAGACGCTTCAGGCTATCGAATCGGCCCATGTGGTGTTGCTGCTGATCGACGCGACGCAAGGCGTTACCGATCAGGATGCCCATATCGCGGGCTACATCCTGGAAAGCGGCCGCTCGGTGGTGCTGGCCATCAATAAATGGGATGCGATTGACGAATACCAGCGCGAATTGGTCAAACGTTCGGTCGAGACCCGTTTGCCGTTTCTGAAATTCGCGTCGATGCATCTGATTTCCGCGCGCAAGCGTCAGGGCCTGGGTCCGTTATGGACCTCGATCGCACAGGCGCACAAGGCGGCCAACTGCAAGATGTCAACACCGGTGCTCACGCGCCTGCTGCTCGAGGCCGTGCAGTTCCAGAGCCCCAAGCGCGCCGGCATGTTCCGTCCCAAATTGCGCTACGCCCACCAGGGCGGCATGAATCCACCGATCATCATCGTGCATGGCAATTCGCTTGAGCATGTGACCGACGCGTACAAGCGTTTCCTGGAAGGCCGTTTCCGCAAGGAATTCAATCTGGTCGGTACGCCACTGCGTATCCAGATGAAATCCTCGCAGAACCCATTTACCGACAGGGATTGACGGTCCAGCCTGGCCATTGCCGGGTGACGGGGCAGGGCATTGACAATCGGGGCTATTCATGGTGGTTACGGCTTGTCACGGTCTTGCTGTGTTATCGTCCCGACATCTTTTCACATCCAGAACACGGAGAATATCGTGAGCAACAAAGGTCAACTTCTGCAGGATCCATTTCTCAACGCCCTGCGCCGGGAACATATTCCGGTTTCGATCTATCTGGTCAACGGCATCAAGCTTCAAGGTCAGATCGAGTCTTTTGACCAGTACGTCGTCCTGCTGCGCAACACCGTGACACAGATGGTTTACAAACACGCCATTTCCACCATCGTGCCAGGTCGTGCAGTGACTTTCTCTGTCAACGAGGGCGGTGACGCGCCGGCTGCAGCCTGATTGCGGCACCATCGGCCGGCAACGCTGAGCTCCGCGCGCACCCATCGCCGACCGGCCTTGCCCCAGATTGACCATTTCCGCTGATTCACAAACTGCCGCCACCATTCTGGTGGGCGTTGACCTCGGCTTGCCCCATTTCGATGGGGAGCTCGAGGAGTTGGGCTTGCTGGCGGCCACCGCAGGCCTGCGCCCAGTGGCCCGGGTGACCTGCAAACGACGGGCGCCCGACGCGGCACTTTTCCTGGGCAGCGGCAAGGCGGACGAGATCAAGCAGTTGGCCATGCAGGTGGGCGCGACCGAGATCCTGTTTGATCAGGCGCTGAGCCCGGCCCAACAACGCAACCTGGAGCGCCATCTTGAGATGCCGGTCAACGACCGCACGCTGCTGATTCTCGAAATATTTGCGCAACGGGCGCGCAGTCACGAGGGCAAGCTTCAGGTGGAGCTGGCCCGCTTGCAATACCTGAGTACGCGCCTGGTACGACGCTGGTCCCACCTGGAGCGCCAGCGCGGTGGCATCGGCGCGCGCGGTGGTCCCGGCGAAACCCAGATCGAACTCGACCGACGCATGATCGGCGACCATATCAAGCGCACCAAAGAGCGGCTGCAAAAGGTCAAACGCCAGCGCCAGACCCAACGCCGGCAGCGCCAGCGCCGCGATACCTTCAGTATTTCGCTGGTAGGTTATACCAATGCGGGCAAAACCAGCCTGTTCAACAGCCTGGTCAATGAGCGGGCATATGCCGCCGACCAGTTGTTCGCCACACTGGACACCACGACTCGCCAGATGTATCTCGGCGAGAACTGCCGCGCGGGCTCCCTGTCGGATACCGTGGGCTTCATCCGAAATCTGCCCCATGGCCTAATCGATGCGTTCGAGGCCACGCTGCAGGAGGCGGTTGATGCGGACGTGTTGCTGCATGTGGTGGATGCGTCCAATCCCGCCTGGCAGGAACAGTTGCAGGAAGTCCAGCGCGTGCTGGGCGAGATCGGCGCCGACAAGATTCGCCAGATCCTGGTGTTCAACAAACTCGACGTGATGGAGCCGGCAAATGCGCCGGTCCATATGACAGACCAGTTCGAGGTCGACGGAGTGCTGACAGATCGGGTGTTTGTCAGTGCACAAACTGGCGCCGGAATCGCGGCGCTGCGTGCGCGATTGGCCGAATTGGCGCAACGCGCGGGTGAAGAATCGGCAGGGGACGACAATTCCCATTTGGCGGCGGAGGCTGTTGTGCAATTGGGCACAATCGAGCGATGAAGAAAACGAGAAGCTGACATGAATTTGATGATTCCTTTGACAGGCTGGCAACGCGCGGGAAAGCGCGTGCGCGGCATGTTCAATCTGAATGACTCGCGATGGGGTCGCAGCGACGAGCAAGGATCCGATGGCGACAAGCCGCAAGCGGAGCCTGGGCGCGAAGATCCGCCACCGACTCCACCACCGGGTCGATCGCGTGGCCAGGGCGCGCAGCAGGGTCCGCCGGATCTGGACGAGTTGTGGCGTGACTTCAACAACAAACTCGGCGGCCTGTTTGGCGGCCGCAAGAATGGCCGTGGCAGCAACGGTGGCAACGGCGGCGGCGGAGACTTCCAGCCCGACATGAAAAGCGCCGGTATCGGCGCCGGCTTGATAGCCGCGGTGACGGTGCTGATCTGGCTCGGCACCGGGTTTTTCATCGTGCAAGAGGGTCAGCAGGCCGTCGTGACGCAGTTCGGCAAGTACAAGAGCACCGTGGGTGCCGGTTTCAATTGGCGCCTGCCATTCCCGATACAGCGCCATGAACTGGTGTTCGTGACACAGATCCGCTCCGTCGACGTGGGTCGCGACACGGTCATCAAGGCCACCGGCTTGCGCGACTCGGCCATGCTGACCCAAGACGAGAACATCGTCGAGATCAAGTTCGCCGTGCAATACCGGCTCAGCGATGCCAGGGAGTTTCTGTTCGAAAGCAAGAATCCGGCGGATGCCGTTGGACAGGCTGCCGAGACCGCAGTGCGCGAGGTGGTCGGCAAGATGCAAATGGATTCCGCGTTGTCCGAGGAACGTGACCAGATCGCGCCACGTGTGCGCGAATCCATGCAGAACATCCTGGATCGTTACAAAGTGGGTATTGAAGTGGTCAACGTCAATTTGCAGCAAGGTGGCGTGCGGCCACCCGAGCAGGTGCAGGCGGCATTCGATGATGTGCTCAAGGCCGGCCAGGAGCGTGCACGTGCGCGGAACGAAGCGCAGGCTTATGCCAACGATGTGATCCCGCGTGCAGTGGGTTCTGCATCCCGGCTCAAGGAAGAGGCCGACGCCTACAAGGCACGTATCGTGGCGCAGGCCCAGGGTGATGCGCAGCGCTTCAAGTCGGTGCTCACCGAGTACCAGAAGGCGCCCCAGGTCACGCGCGATCGCCTGTACCTGGAGACCATGCAGCAGGTATACGGCAATGTGACCAAGGTGCTGATCGATTCGCGTCAGGGCGCGAACCTGCTGTACCTGCCGCTGGACAAGATCATGCAACAGACCCAGGCAGGCGCGGACGGGGCGGCACCAGCCACCTCTACGGGCGCTGCCGGCAGCAATTTGCCGCCAGCTACTTCGTCGACGGATGCCCGTACCCGGGATCCTGTGCGCGCGCGTGAACGTGATACCCGCTAGGACCGCAAAATGAACAGGTTAGGTTTCGTATTTACCACCCTCTTGCTCGCACTGGCTTTGGCCAGTTCGATGCTGTTTGTCGTGGACCAGCGCCAATTCGGCATTTTGTACGCGCTGGGCCAGATCAAGGAAGTCATTACCCAGCCGGGTCTGAACTTCAAGCTGCCGCCGCCGTTCCAGAACGTCACCTATATCGACAAGCGATTGCTGACGCTCGACAGCACCGATGCAGAACCGATGCTGACAGCCGAGAAGCAGCGCGTGGTGATCGACTGGTACGTGCGCTGGCGCATCAGCGACCCGGGCACATACATCCGCAATGTCGGACTCGATGAGTCTGCGGGCGCCAACCAGCTCAACCGGGTGGTGCGCAATGCGTTCCAGGAAGAAATCAACAAACGTACCGTCGCCGAATTGTTGTCGTCCAAGCGTGAGGAAATCACGGCCGATGTCAAGACGGAGTTGATTGACAAGGTGCGCGGCGCCAAGCCCTGGGGTATCGACATCGTCGACGTGCGTATCACCCGCGCCGACTACGTCGACACCATTACCGAATCGGTCTACCGGCGGATGGATGCCGAACGCAAGCGCGTAGCCAACGAACTGCGTTCGACTGGTGCCGCCGAAGGCGAAAAGATCCGTGCCGATGCCGACCGCCAGCGCGAGGTGACGATCGCCAATGCCTATCGCGATGCGCAGAAGATCAAGGGTGAGGGCGATGCAGAAGCCTCGCGCATCTACGCCGAGGCGTTTGGCCGCGATCCGCAGTTCGCGCAGTTTTACCGCAGCCTGGAAGCTTACAAGGCGAGCCTGAACAAGAAGGGCGACATCGTCGTGCTCGATCCGGCATCATCCGAGTTCTTCAAGGCCATGCGCGGCAACACCACGCCTGTGGCGCCAGTTACCAAAAAATGAACCTTGGAAACCGGTGACACGTTCTGGCTGGCCTTGGCACTGGTGCTGATCCTGGAGGGGCTTTTCCCCTTCATATCGCCGGGTGGCTGGAAGCGCATGTTCCAGCAACTGCTGGAACTTCACGATGGCCAGATCCGCTTCTTCGGCCTGTGCAGCATTCTGGCCGGTCTCTTGATGGTCTGGCTGCTGGCCTAAGCCGGTTGCGCTGTTTCGAGCCGGTAGAATCGCTGTTTTAACAGCCTTCGATATTCCATGTCCGCCTGGGTCCTGCCGGATCATATTGCCGATGTCCTGCCGTCCGAGGCGCGCCATATCGAAGAGCTCAGGAGAGACCTGCTCGATACGGCACGCCGCTACGGGTATGAGCTGGTCATGCCTCCGCTGCTCGAGCACCTGGAGTCGTTGCTGACGGGCACCGGCAAGGCGCTCGACCTGCAAACCTTCAAACTCGTTGACCAGTTGTCCGGCCGCATGCTGGGCTTGCGTGCCGACAGCACCATTCAAGTGGCCCGCATCGATGCGCATCTACTCAATCGGTCCGGTGTGACGCGGCTGTGTTACTGCGGACCGGTGCTCCATACCCGACCCGACAAACCCCACGCAACGCGTGAACCATTGCAGTTCGGCGGTGAAATTTACGGCCATTCGGGTCCCGAGGCGGACCTTGAAGTGTTGCTGCTGGCACTCGATTGCCTGGCGGCGGCCCGGGTACATGCGCCGATTGTCGATCTCGCCGATGTGCGCATAGTCGATGCTCTGCTCCAGGACATGTCATCCGATGCGTCCACACAGGATGAGATCCACCAGGCGTTGGCCAGCAAGGACAGCAGCGTGCTGCACCGACTCACGTCGGGTTTCCCGGCTGCGTCGCGGGACGGACTGAGGGCGCTGCTGGATCTGTATGGCGATGCACAGGTGCTGACACGTGCGCGCAAGCTGCTTCCCGATCTGCCAGGGATTTGCCAGGCGCTGGACAATCTGCAATGGCTGGCGGACCAGTTGCCCTCGGTGCCGGTGAGTTTCGACCTGGCCGATTTGCGAGGCTACGCGTATTACAGTGGCGCGCGTTTTTCCATCTACGCGCCCGGTGCAGTGGATGCGCTGGTTCGGGGCGGCCGTTACGATGAGGTTGGCGCAGCGTTTGGACGTAACCGTCCGGCCGTGGGATTCAGCCTGGATGTCAAGGCCCTGGTGGCTGCCGTTTCGCCTCGCGCCTTGCATGCGGCGATTCGTGCGCCATGGAGCGAGGCCACCGATGTGCGCCAGGCCATCGCGGCGCTGCGCCGGCAAGGGGAGACGGTTGTCTGCGTATTGCCGGGGCACGAAAGTGAAGTCGATGAGTTCCAGTGTGATCGCGAACTGCTGCAGGTTGCGGGGCAATGGGTGGTGAAAGCAATTTGAGGCCAGTTCCAAATGAAAGCAAGCACAGGACGTAACGTCGTCGTCGTAGGTACCCAGTGGGGCGACGAGGGTAAGGGCAAACTGGTGGACTGGCTGACCGAAAGTGCCCAGGGTGTAGTGCGCTTTCAAGGCGGCCACAATGCCGGGCACACGCTGGTCATCAATGGCGTCAAGACCGCCTTGCACCTGATTCCCAGCGGCATCATGCGTGCGGGAGTCAAGTGTTATATCGGCAATGGTGTGGTGCTGTCGGCCGCCAAGTTGTTCGAGGAAATCGAAGGCCTGGAGCGTGCCGGTGTCGAGGTGCGCTCACGCCTGCGCATCAGCGAGGCCTGCCCGCTGATCCTGCCGTTCCATGTGGCGCTCGACGTCGCGCGCGAGGCGGCCAGGGAGCAGGGCGGTGGTGCGCGTATCGGCACCACCGGACGCGGAATCGGCCCGGCCTACGAGGACAAGATTGCCCGCCGTGCCCTGCGCGTGCAAGATCTGAAATATCCGGACCGTTTCGCCGAAAAGTTGCGTGTCCTGCTGGACCTGCATAACCATGTGCTGACAACTTATCTGGGCTCCGGCCGGTTCGAGTTCGACGTGGGTCTCAAGCCCTACATGGCGGATGGCAAGGTGTTGTTTCAGCCAGTGTTCGATGAAGCGATGGGCCATGCAAAGCTGCTGCTGCCGATGGTCGCCGACGTCTCGCGTGAACTGAACGAGGCGCATGCCAAAGGCGCAAATCTGCTATTCGAAGGCGCACAAGGAACCCTTCTTGACGTCGACCACGGTACCTATCCGTTTGTGACATCGAGCAACTGCGTGGCCGGCAATGCGGCTGCCGGTTCGGGCGTGGGCCCCGGCTTGCTGCATTACGTGCTGGGCATCACCAAGGCGTATTGCACACGTGTCGGTGGCGGTCCGTTCCCCACCGAACTGGAGTGGGAGAAGCCCGGCACCCCTGGTTACCACCTGAGCACGGTCGGGGCTGAAAAGGGCGTGACCACCGGCCGTTCGCGCCGCTGTGGCTGGTTCGATGCAGCCTTGCTCAAGCGTTCGGCGCAGGTCAATGGCCTGTCCGGCTTGTGCGTGACCAAGCTTGACGTGCTCGATGGACTGGAGACCTTGAGCCTGTGCACAGGTTATGAGCTCGACGGTGAGATCATCGATATCCTGCCCATGGGGGCCGAGGAAATTGCCCGCTGCAAGCCGATCTATGAAGTGATGCAAGGCTGGAGCGAAAGCACGGTCGGGGTCACGCGCTACGATGCATTGCCGATTGCGGCGCGTCTGTACCTGCAGCGCATCGAGCATGTGACCGGTGTGCCGATTCACATGGTCTCGACCAGCCCGGATCGCGATCACACCATCATGATGCGCCACCCCTACCTGGCGGATTGAAGCCCAGGGCCCTGAAGGAACAAGACCATGTTGACCGAAGACGGCAAGCACCTGTACGTCAGTTATGACGAATACCACAACCTGATCGAGAAACTCGCGATCAAGATTCACCAGTCGGGGTGGAAGTTCGACACGATTCTTTGCCTGGCGCGAGGCGGCATGCGACCTGGCGACATCCTGTCGCGCATCTTCGACAAGCCGCTGGCCATCATGTCCACCAGTTCCTATAGGGCCGAGGCTGGCACCCAGCAAGGTGTACTGGATATTGCGCGCTACATCACGACGCCCAAAGGCGAGATCGCCGGCAAGGTCTTGCTGGTGGACGATCTGGCCGACACCGGCAAGACGCTCAAGGTGGTGATCGACCAGTTGCGCAGCGACTACAAGCCCATCACTGAAATGCGCAGTGCGGTGATATGGACCAAGGCCGTGTCGACGTTTGCCGCGGATTATTCGGTAGAGTTTTTGCCTACCAATCCCTGGATCCACCAGCCGTTCGAAGGTTACGACTCCATGCGGGCCGAACAACTGATCGAAAAGTGGAGCGTCTGATCCGCGCCGTTTGCCATGTCCGACATATCTACCGACCTGATTCACCACCCCTACCGGCCACCCGCCGGATTCGACTCACCGCAACCGGCCGTTCACAAGGCCTCGACGGTCATCTTCCCCGACGTGGCGGCGTTGCGCACGGTCAACTGGCGGCAGAAGGCCGGCTACACCTATGGTCTGCACGGAACGCCCACCACCTTCGTGCTGGAAGAGCGCCTGTGTACGCTAGAGGGCGGTCTGCAATGCCTTCTGGTGCCCAGCGGATTGGCTGCCATTTCGACCGTGTCGATGGCGCTGCTGCGAACAGGCGACGAGGTGTTGATTCCGGACAACGCCTATGGCCCGAACAAGGCCCTGGCCGAGAACGAATTGAAGGCATGGGGCATCACGCATCGTTATTACGATTCGCAGGATGTGCAGGATCTGGCCGGCAAGATCAGCCCGGCCACACGGCTGGTGTGGCTCGAGGCCGCCGGATCGGTGACGCTGGAGTTCCCCGACCTGGTCGAACAGGTGCGCCTGTGCAAGAGCCGCTCGGTGTTGACGGCGCTGGACAACACCTGGGGGGCGGGCCTGGCGTTCCATCCGTTCGACCTGCTGGCCGGCTCCGGGGAGTTGCTGGGCGTCGACCTTACCGTGCATGCCTTGACCAAATATCCTAGCGGTGGTGGCGATGTGCTCATGGGCAGCATCATCACCCGCGACCCGCAACTGCATCTTCGGCTGCGCGCCACGCGTCGGCATATAGGCATGGGTGTGTCCGGCAACGATGTCGAGAGCATTCTGCGCGCACTGCCCAGCATCTCGCTGCGCTACGCCAGTCACGATGCCGCCACCCGCACACTGGCGCAATGGGCCAGCGGCCGCTCCGAATTTGCACAGGTACTGCATCCTTGCTTGCCGGATTCACCCGGCCACGCCTTCTGGCGCGGCTTGTGCAAGCAGGGGCCCGGTGGTGCAGCGGGGCTGTTCAGCGTGATCTTCGGGCCTGAGCATGAATTGGCCAGGGTTGATGCGTTCTGCGACGCATTGCGCCTGTTCAAGCTGGGCTACAGCTGGGGCGGACCGATGAGTCTGGTGGTGCCTTACGCCTTGTCGGATATACGCAGCCAACGTCCCGACTACCTGCGTCCTGGCACTGTTGTTCGCTTCTCAATCGGCCTGGAAGACGTGGCCGACCTGCAGGCCGACCTCGAGCAGGCCTTGCAGACTGCGTTGCACTGAGTTGGTGTTTTCCGCTATGGCCTGCGAGCGCCGGACGCGATAAGCTGGGACCTATGGCTCCGGCAAACGAACCCTCTCCCGCAACCGACCCGTACTTTCCTCCGCCACCCGAAGGGCCACAACGCCAGATCGTGCCGCTGGCCTGGGGTGCGCCGTTTGGCTGGCTCGGTTCGGGCTGGCGCGACATGCGCGCCCATGCGGGTATCGCGCTTTTCTACGGACTGTGCTTCTGGGTCATGGCCGTGGTACTGGCACTGGTGTTTCGCAGCAAGCCCGAATATGTCATGTCCATCGCCTCGGGGTGCCTGCTGGTGGGCCCGTTCATGGCCATGGGCTTGTATGAAGTGAGCCGGCGGCGCGAAGCCGGCCTCGTACCCGATCTGGCCTCGTCCCTGACCTGCTGGGATACCCGGCTTCGCAGCGTCGGTCTGCTCGTGCTGGTGCTTGTGGTGCTCGAACTGATCTGGGGCCGGGCGTCGCTGGTCGTGTTCGCGGTGTTTTTCGACACCGGCATGCCGTCCACCACCGGTGTGATCCAGGCTGTTTTCAATCCCCAGAACTGGGAGTTTGTCGCGGTCTATCTGTTGGTGGGTGGCTTCTTTGCCGTGCTGGTGTATGCCATTGCCGTGGTTTCCATCCCGATGATCCTGGACCGCGACACTGACGCAATTTCGGCTGCCATCACCAGCATTCAGGTGGTATATGAGAACACCGGAGTTCTGGTTTTGTGGGGGCTGCTGATTTCACTTCTGGTGGCCGCAGCGCTGTTGCCGTGGGGGTTGGGCCTGGTGATTGTGGGTCCATGGCTCGGCCATGCCAGTTGGCATGCTTACCGCGGTTCGGTGTTGTGGTTGCCCGATGACGCCGCCGCTTCACCAAACGCGATAGCGTGAGGGCGCACAGGCCTGTGCATTTTTTGATCTACGCTGCCTGAACTGTTAAAGTGGGCACCATCAATCGGAAGGAACAACTTGGCAACCCCCAATTACGGATACGAGAAGCGGCAGAAAGAACTTGCGAAAAAACGCAAGAAGGAAGACAAGCTCAAGGAAAAGGCCTATCGCAAACAAAGCGGTGGACCAGACTACGAGCAACCGCCAACGGGCGGCGGTGACCCATCGGGGAATCCGGGCCCGGGTAATCCAGGCGAGAATTGAATGTCTGGCAGGCGCAACGCCTGCTAGGTGTTGGTTTAACTGAGCAGCGATGCGGCCAGTACGTCCATTGACGCCTGGCTGCGATTTTCGGGCGCCAACGTCAGCGCCGTACCATACCGTTTGAAATTGCGCTGCATCGATTGCAGGTAGACCGGATCGTAGTGCTCTGTCAGCAACTGCTGCACCACCGAAGCGATGTCACCGGACTGCACCATGGTTTTCCAGCCCTGCACCACCTGCTTGCCGCGAATTTCGGTGAGCGCATCGAGCCGACTGCAGAACGCGTCAGTATTTCGCACAAAGTAGTCGTAGTCCTCCATCAGCAATGCCACCCGTTCGGTGTCCGGCAACGCCAGGTTCAGGCAACTTCCGTGCAAACGCATGGCGTCCATCAGCGGCACCGGCACCGCGACATTGCCGACCTTTTTGCTTTCGCTTTCGACGAATACCGGTTGCGCCGGATCAAACTGGCGCAGCCGATCCCACACCTGGGTGTCAAATGCCTTCTGCGAGGGTTGCGCCAGGCCCGGAATGGCGCCGAGTACCGAACTGCGGTGATTGGCAATATCCTCCAGGTCCAGCACCTGCGCACCGGCACGGCCAAGGGCATGCAATAGCCGCGTCTTGCCTGACCCGGTAGTGCCGCAGACGACACGGTATTCGAACGTTGCGGCCAAACGTGCCGTGTCGGCCACGATCGCCGTGCGGAACGCCTTGTATCCGCCGTCGATGATGCTGACCTTGAAGCCAATCTGGCTGAGCACCAACGACAGCGAACCGCTGCGCTGGCCGCCGCGCCAGCAATACACCAGCGGTCGCCAGGTACGGGGCTTATCCATCACGTCGCGTTCGATATGTGCGGCAATGTTGCGCGCCGCAATCGCCGCGCCCATCTTGCGTGCCTCGAACGGGTTGACCTGCTTGTATCGCCAGCCTACGTCGTGGCGCTGCTGGTTGTCCAGCGTCGGCCAGTTGACGGCGCCTGGCAGGTGGTCCAACGCGAACTCGTCCTCGCTGCGGGCGTCGATGACGGCATCGAATGTACCCAGTTGCTGCAGCACGCTGCTGGCGTCCTCCGGCGTAAGGCTCACGGCAACAACTTCCGCAAGGGTGGCCACACGTTGTCCAGCATGATCGGATGGGCCTGCGCGGTCGGGTGGATGCGGTCGCTCTGGAACAATCGGGTCGGGTCGTCGCCATCGGCCACTCCCTTGAGCAGAAACGGTACCAGAGTGGCGTTGTTCGCAGTGGCGACCTGCGCAAACAGCCCGGCGAACTCGTCGCTGTACGCGGTGCCATAGTTCGGCGGCACCTGCATGCCGACCAGCACCACCTTGGCGCCCGCGCTCTGGGCTTCGCGGGTCATCTGGTCGAGGTTGTCCTTGGTGGCCTTCAATGACAAGCCGCGCAAGGCGTCGTTGCCGCCCAGTTCGATGATCAGATGACTCGGGTGGTGCTGCGCCAACACGGCGCCCAGTCGCGCACGACCGCCAGAGGTGGTATCGCCACTGATGCTGGCATTGACGACCTTGGCTGCGATCGACTCCTGTGCGAGCTTTTGCTGCAGCAGGGCAACCCATCCGGTACCGCGGCGCAATCCGTATTCGGCACTCAGCGAGTCACCAAGCACGACGATCGTCGTGCCCTTCGGACCTTTGGCCTTACCATGCGAAGGCCTAGCCGGTGCAGACTGGGCGGACACCGCCGTGCCGTATAACCCCAAAAATCCGGCGATCGCGGCCGTCGCGATAAAGTCTCTTCGAATCAAAACCATCCACCTTTCATGCCAAGCTCTCCCGCTGACAGCATCATCGCTGTACAACACGTATTCAAGTCCGTCACCGATTCCACCGGCACACTCGACATTTTGCGCGATATCGATTTCTCCCTCGCACCGAGGGAGACCGCCGCCATCGTGGGTGCCTCCGGGTCCGGCAAGAGTACCTTGTTGTCCATCATCGCAGGCCTGGACACGCCGACCCGCGGTACCGTGTATCTGGCAGGCCAGGACCTGTTCGCCATCGACGAAGACGCCCGGGCCGCGCTGCGCGGCCAGCAGGTGGGTTTTGTGTTCCAGAGTTTCCAATTGATGGGCAACTTGACGGCGCTGGAAAACGTCATGTTGCCACTCGAACTCAGCGGCGCGAAGAACGCGCGCCAGACGGCTGGCGAGATGCTGGCGCGGGTCGGCTTGTCGGAGCGACTGGGCCATTATCCCAAGGTCCTGAGTGGTGGCGAGCAGCAGCGGGTTGCGTTGGCGCGCGCATTCGTGGTGCAGCCAGCCGTGTTGCTGGCCGATGAGCCCACCGGCAGCCTGGATTTCGCCACGGGTGAAACCATCATGGAGCTGATGTTCGCGCTCAATGCCGAACTGGGCACCACGCTGGTGCTGGTGACCCACGATCGCGCCATAGCCGAGCGCTGCCAGCGCCGCATCACCATCGAAGCCGGGCGAATCGTCGAATCTGCCGACTGAGCGGCAAAGCCGGTGCGCCGGCGGCGGATAATCGCGCCATGGCAAGTTCTCAAGTTCTTTTCGGATTCCACGCGATCGGCGTGCGCATGCGCACTGCGCCCACATCGGTGATCGAGGTGCACTTCGATGCCAGCCGGCGCGATGCGCGGCTGCGCCAGTTTCTGGAGCGTGCGCGGGATGCCGGCGTGCGTCTGCTGGAGTCCGATGGCATGCAGCTGGCGCGTTTGAGCGGCAATCATGCCCATCAGGGCGTCGTGGCACGGGTCAAGGCGCTGCCCAAGATCCACTCGCTGGACCAGTTGCTCGAGGATCTCGAGGCGGCGCAGGAAGCCTTGCCGCTAACGCAGCGGGTGGCGCCGCTGCTGCTGGTGCTCGACGGCGTCACCGATCCGCACAATCTGGGAGCCTGTCTGCGCGTGGCTGACGGGGCGGGGGCGCATGCGGTGATCGCGCCCAAGGACCATGCGGCCGGCATCAATGCGACGGTGGCCAAGGTCGCCAGTGGCGCTGCCGAGACCGTGCCATATTTCATGGTCACGAACCTGGCGCGTACGCTCGGCGAGCTCAAGGAGCGTGCGATCCATGTCGTCGGTACCAGCGACACCGCCGAGAAAACCGTCTACCAGACCGATCTGCGCCGACCGATTGCGTTGGTGCTGGGCGCTGAAGGCGCGGGCATGCGCCAGTTGACGATGAAGACCTGCGACGAGTTGGTGCAGATTCCGATGCGCGGTGCGGTTGAGAGCCTGAATGTGTCGGTGGCCAGCGGCGTCTGTTTGTACGAGGCAGTGCGCCAGCGTAGTCTGCCCGGCGGCGCCGTCTGAAGTCACCGCGCTGCGGCTGCGCCGCGGGGTGCTCAGTTTCAGGTCAATACGGCGCGCAGGTTGATATTGGCCGGGTATCAGATCCAGCCGAATGCGCCCAGCATGGCGCCGGCACCCAGCAGCCACAACATGTGAATGCGGGTGCGCCAGACGATCACAGTGCACGCCAGCGTCAACAACCATGAAACGCCCGCATAGGCCTTGCCAACCAGGGCCGATGCCAGCAACCAGGCCGTGGCCACCAGCAGCGCGATGACGATCGGCGCCATGGCCAGCTTGAACGCACGCACGGCGCGGTGCGTGCGGTTGCGATGCGCCCAGCGACTGGCGGAATAGGTCAGCAGGGTACTGGGCAGCAACACACCGGTCATCGCCAGCACCATGCCGAGAACAGCGGCACCATATCCGCCGGTATTCAGGCCCACGTTCCAGCCCAGCAGGGCGATGAACAGGGCGTTGGGGCCAGGCGCGGCCTGTGCCAGCGCGATGCTCGACGAAAACTCCGGATCGCTCAACCACTGGCGCTCGTCGACCAGGAAGCGATGCATGTCGGGCGCCAGTGCGATGGCGCCACCGACCGCCAGCAGCGACAGCGACAGAAAGTGTCCGAACAGCGCCAGCCAGTCCTGGCCCGACATGACCAGATTCATCATGCCCGCCCCAGCCGGTACGAGGCCCAGATGCAGGCCGGCAGTCCCAGGCCCAGGAGTACGCCAACCAGCGGCACACGAAAAACGGCGATAGCGGCAAATGCCAGCGCGGCGATGATGGCGCAAGCAGGGCCGCCCATGGTGTTTTTGCGCAATGCCGGCAGCATTTTGAGGCCGGTCGCGGCGATCAGTCCGGCTGCGACCGCACCGAGCCCGCGCATGGCACCCCGAGCGGCCGGTTCATCGGCGACGCCGGCGAACAACAAGGCCAGCAACAACACGATGATGATGGGAAAAGTCAGCATGCCGGCGAGCGCGACCAGTGCGCCGCGAATACCGAAATGCCGGCCACCGATCATCAGTGACAGATTGATCACGTTGGGGCCGGGCATGATCTGGGCAACGGCCCAGTCCTCGATGAACTCATCGAGGGTCAGCCAGCGTTTTTTTTCCACCAGCTCGCGCTGGACCACGGCCAACACACCACCGAAGCCCTGCAGTGCCAGCAGGCTGAACGACCAGAACAGATCGGTCAGCGATTCCGGGCGGGCCGCGGCGACTTCGTCGACCTGCGCAACAGGAGCAGCCGCCATGGCAATCAGGTCGACGGCGTGTTTTCGGCGCCGGCTGTGTCCAGCGCATTCACGCTCGGTTCGGCATCCTGGCTGTCCTGCTCCTGTTGCCCGGCTAACCTGGCGACGAAGGCGTCGACATCATCCAGCCAGCTGCGCACTGGCGCCGGAAAGTCATCTTCGGGCTGCTCGCGCCAGCGCCGGCGCGTTTCGCGCGCCAAGGTGCGCAGCTGCCAGGCTGCCTCTCGCGTCAACAGTGTCAGCTCGGTCTGCACCGACTCATCCTGAACACTGTCGCCCAGCTGTGCGAGCTGGTCGGGCACGGCGCCCACGCCGGCCAGCGAACGACGCAGCTTGGCACCATGTTCGGCCACGGTGGCCAGCGCCTCGCGCCGCACCGGGTTGACGGCCGGGTCGTTGCCCGGATCCAGGGGCAGGCGGGCCAGTAACGCGTCGATCTCTCCGAGTCGTTGCACCGGGTCCTCCAGCAGTTCCATCGCGGCGCTGAGCACATCGAGTTGCGGCTGCACCAGTGTCAGTATCTGCATCGACATGGTGGGGTCATAACGGTGCGTATTCATGCGCAGCAATACCGACAGTTGCATCTCCGGTGCATTGCGCCCGGGCGCGAACATCGCTGCCACGACTTGCGCCAGCGACACCAACCGGCCCAGCGCACTCATGGCCTCACCTGAAAGGTTGCGGGGATATCCCGAACCGTCGAGGTACTCCTGATGTTCCGACACGGCCCGCACCACGTCACGCGAATACTGGTGGTGACGTTCGACCAGCGCCGTCGACACCAGCGGGTGCGAATACAACTGGCGCCGCTGGTCGCGGTTGAGTTTGTGCGTCGGGCGCAGCAGGATCGGATCGACATGCAACATGCCAACATCGTGCAGCAAGCCGGCGGCCGCAGCCATGCCAAGGTCAAAGCGCGACAACAGCGTGGCCTGCGACCTGGCCAGCCAGATCGACACCAGCGCGGTACGCACCAGGTTCATATAGATTTCGGGCCGAACATCACGCGCCACCGTCAATTGAAACGCCATGGCTTCGGGCAGCGGTACGGTCTCCATCACATTGAGCAGCAACTTGCGGCTGGCGGAATCTGCCCCCAGGCGCCCGAAGAAGGGCACGTCGTCCATGATGGAGGCGGCTGTGCACTTGAGTGCATCCCCGTTGACCGCATCGGAACTGATAACGGAGTCTTCCAGTGGCGCCGCCAGTTTGTGCTGCATCAGGCGGTCATACAGGCCCTTGTTGATCGCAACCCCCTTGTCGACGACCTTGATGCCCTGGTTGTTGAAGATCGCCGTCGACGCCACGACATCACGCTTGTCGCCCAACTGCGTGACGGCCTTCGTGAAGTAGCTGCGTTCGTCTGGCGTTTCGATCATGGTGGAAGTATCGCTTTCGTCGGGTGGACAAGCATAGCGCACGCGCCGCCTGCCAAACCGCCAAACGGACCGGTAGCGTGCGGCCTCACTTATCATGGCAGGTGATGAATCCTCACTCCATAGCGCCGGCGTCTGCTGGCACAAGCCCTGAAGACCCTCGCGTATTGCGGGTCGCGCTGGGCCAGTTTGCCACCGGTGTCACAGTGATCACGACCTGTGCCCCGGACGGCAGTTTTGTCGGCCTGACCGCCAATTCATTCGCAGCCTTGTCGCTCGATCCGCCGCTGATCACCTGGGCGTTGCGCCTGGCATCCCACCACCTGCCGGTTTTTCGCGCAGTGGATCGGTTTGTTGTCAATGTGCTGGCCGAATCGCAGGTCGAGGTATCCCGGCTGTTTGCCTCAGGCGCCGATGACAAGTTCAGCCAGGTCGCACATGCCGAGAACCGCGATGGCATGCCCTATCTGCACGGCGCGGCCGCCTGGTTCGAATGCCGGCGGGTGTCGCAGCAGGACGCTGGCGATCACTGCCTTTTCATTGCCGAGGTCGAGCGCCACAACCATGCGGAAGTGACGCCGCTGTTGTTCCACACTGGGGGCTATTTCACCCTCGGTTCCCGGTTATGAAGGCCCGTAACACTGGCTTCGCCAGGCCCCCCGAGGGGGTGCGAGGAAGCTTGGGAGCGGCCCGGCGTTTCAGCATTTGGGCCCCCAACCCTGGCTTCGCCAGGCCCCCCGAGGGGGTGCGAGGAAGCTTGGGAGCGGCCCGGCGTTTCCTCATGAAGGGTGCACCAGCATGATGCAGTCACGGATCGAGGCCAAGTGGATCGAAACTTTTGTGCAGGCGTTTCGCCTGTCGGGTGTGCAGGTGGGCGAGACCGCGGTCGTGTTGTCGGAAACCCAGTCTCGCGCGGTCAATGTGCAACTCGCCGAACTCGCGTTGGCACAACTGGGCGCCCGGGTGTTTCACGTGGTGTTGCCAACGCCGGCCGTGACTGCGCCCGTTCCGGTGCGTTCCACCGGCGCATCAGACGCCATTGCCGGCCTGGCGCCAGTGATACAGGCGCTGGGTGCGAGCGGCTTTGTCGCAGACCTGACGGTCGAAGGCCTGTTGCACGCGCGCGAACTGCCCGACATTCTGGCCGGTGGCGCGCGGGTGCTGATGGTGTCGAACGAACATCCGGAGGTGCTTGAGCGCTGCCTGCCCGATCCGGCGTTAGAGCCCAAGGTCAGGATCGGCATGCGGCTGCTCAAGCAGGCCCGCCAGATGCAGGTGCGCTCAGCGGCCGGCACCGACCTGGTCATCGGTTTGGCCGGAGCCCGTGTGGGCGGTGGCTGGGGTTATACGGCACGTGCGGGCAGCATTTCCCATTGGCCGGGTGGCCTGTGCCTGGCGTTTCCGGCGGCTGGCAGTGTCAACGGAACCCTCGTGCTGAACGAAGGCGATGTCAACCTGACATTCAAACGCTACCTGGAGCGACCGGTGGTGTTGACGATAGCGAACGATTTCGTGACCGAAATTGCCGGCCAGCACCTGGACGCAGAACTGATGCGCAGCTACTTCGCCGCATGGGGCGACCAGGCCGCTTATGCGGTATCGCATGTGGGCTGGGGCATGAACCCTCGCGCTCGCTGGGATGCGATGGCGTTCTACGACAAGAACGATTTCAACGGCACCGAATTGCGGGCTTTTGCAGGCAATTTTCTGTATTCGACCGGCGCCAATGAAGTGGCCGGGCGCCACACGCTGGGCCATTTTGACCTGCCGCTGCGGCGCTGCACCGTGCTGCTCGACGGTCAGGCCGTGGTGTTGGACGGGCAACTGCAGGGCGAATTGGCATGAGCGCCGCGCCGGGCCGCTCCCAAGCAAGCGCGCACCGCAGCCCGCAGGGCGAAGGTGTTTCAACGATCCCGGCTTCAATCGCGCTAGGCAGCGGTACGACCGCATTGTTTCTGTTGCATGGCGTGGGTGGCGGCAAACAGGCCTGGACGGCCAACATGCCGGCACTGGCCGATGCTGGATACCATGTGATCGCCTGGGATATGCCGGGTTACGGCGACTCGGCCATGGTCGAGCCGTGCACCACGGCCGAGCTGGCGCAGGCGCTGCAAAGGCTGATTCAACAGGTGGGGGCCGAGCGCAATCTGATCCTGGGCCACAGCATGGGCGGCATGGTGGCGCAGGAACTCGTGGCCCTGTGGCCGCAGGGGGTCCATGGGCTGATCCTGTCGGGCACCTCGGCCGCCTTCGGCCGTGCCGACGGCAGCTGGCAGCAGCAGTTCCTGCAACAGCGATTTGCCCCGTTGGATGCCGGCATGGACATGGCCACCCTGGCACGGCAACTGGTGCCCGCCATGATGGCACCCCAGGCCGATGCGTTGGCAAAGGCGCACGCCTGCGCGGTGATGTCCGCAGTGCCGCAGGCCAGCTACCGGGCCGCATTGCAGGCGATCGTGTCCTTTGACCGACTCGACGACCTGGCACGTTTAACCGTACCCACGCTGTGCCTGGCCGGCGAACACGACCGCAATGCAGCGCCGCACGTGATGGAGCGCATGGCCGAACGAATTGGTGAAGGGCACGGCCAATACCAGTGTCTAGCCGGCGTCGGCCATCTTGCCAACATGGAGCAGCCGGCGGTTTTCAATTGCGCCGTGCTGGACTTCCTGCGTGCGCATTTCCCTATCCGAGGAGACGTCTGATGCCTAGTGATTCCCGAATTTCTTCTTCTGCAACCGGGCCCAGCCGCTACGTGCCGCCGTCCATCGCAGGTGAATACACGACGCTGACCGACAAACAGAACCAGTTGCTGGCGATTGCCTCCGATCTGGGTCGCAACAAGTTTGCGGCCCGCGCGCAGCAGATCGACCGCGACGCGGTATTTCCGTTCGAGAACTACGCGGACATGCATGCGGCAGGCCTGTTGCGCATCTGCGTGCCGGAGCAATACGGCGGTTGGGGAGCAGACTTCGCCACCTACGTGATGACTGCCGCCGAGATCGGGCGCCATTGTGGCGCCACCGCGCTGACGCTCAACATGCATGTGAGCTCGACAATGTGGACCGGCTTCATCGCCGACGACCTTGACATGACGGTTGAACAACGCTCCAGCCATGAAACCCGTCGCGCGATGCACTACAAACGCATCGTCGAGGACGGCAAGGTGTATTCCCAGCCGTTTTCCGAAGGCGGCGCTGCGGCCGCCGGAAAGGCGCCGTTCGGCACGTTGGCACGCAAGGTCGACGGCGGCTACCTGGTCAATGGCAAAAAAATCTTCGCATCGCTGGCCGGTGCGGCCGACTATTACGGCATCCTGTGCACCCTGGATATTCCGGGTGCGACGCAACGCGATTCGCTGTATCTGGCGGTTGATCGCAATGCGAGCGGCGTCACGGTCACGGGTGATTGGGATCCGCTGGGCATGCGCGGCACGGTGTCGCGCAACCTGTTGTTCAAGGACGTGTTCGTTCCCGACGCCGAACTGTTGATGCCCGAAGGCCTGTATGCCCAGGCGGCGCTGCGCTGGCCCCACATGTTCGCCACCTTGTCGCCCACCTACATGGGCATCGCGCAGGCCGCCTACGACTTCACCGTGTCATATCTGCGCGCCGAACTTCCGGGTATGCCGCCGGTGAAGCGGCGCATGTATCCGACCAAGCAGATTGCGGTCGCCGAGATGAAGGTCAAGCTCGAGCAGACCCGCGCAATCTTCCTGCAGAACGCGCGCGCGGCCCAGGTCGACCCGTCCAAGGAGGTGCGCATGGGTTTGCTCGCGGCGCACTACACCATCATGGAAAACGCCAACGACATCTGCCGGCTGGCGGTGCGTACCTGCGGCGGGCAGTCAATGCTCAAGACCTTGCCGCTCGAGCGTATGTACCGCGACTCGCGCTGCGGCTCGCTGATGTTGCCCTGGACCGCCGAACTGTGTATCGACCGGCTCGGACGCGACTGCCTGTATGAGGCAGGCGAGCGCGACGAGCCGGACGTGTTGTAGGCGCAGCCAACGCTTGCCCCGGATGTCGGACACGGCTGCACCATGGCCTTCTTGAACCTTTCGCGCATCGTCGAACGCCACGCGCAATTCACGCCGCACCAGATGGCGATCCATTGGCATGGTCAGGACATCGACTATCGCGGGTTGTGGCAACAGGTCGACGCCACCACCAGTGCCTTGCTCGATGCCGGCGTACGGCATGGCGACCGGCTTGCCTGGTTGGGCTTGAACGATCCGCGAATGCTTGTGACGTTGTTTGCGTTGGCACGTATCGGCGCCCTGTTGCTGCCGCTGAACTACCGGCTCGCTGCGGCCGAGCATAGTCAGATCCTGACCCATGCCGGCGCGCGCTGGTTGATGACCGACGACCATCATGCGGATGCCGCGCAATCGCTGGCCAATGGCGCATCCTGGCAGTTGTTGCCCCCGCTACCGGCAGCAATGGCGGCCACGCGGAACTTGAGCACATCGGATGCGGCACTGTTGTGTGGTGACGACGACGCGGCCGTGTTGTTGGTCTATACCTCCGGCACGTCAGGTCAGCCCAAGGGAGCAGTACATACCCAGGCCGGGTTGCTGTGGAACTGCGTCAATGCCGCACATGCGCAGGAGTTGTCGTCTCATGACCGTGTGTTGACCGTGTTGCCGCTGTTTCATGTCGGCGGCTTATGCATCCAGACCCTTCCGGCCCTGCATGCCGGGGCCACGATCAGGCTGCACCGGCGTTTTGACGCGGCCGCCTGGCTCGCCGATGTGCAGGCCTGGCAGCCGCATTTGTCGGTGATGGTGCCGGCGACGCTGCGCGCCGTGATGGAGCACCCCGATTGGGGCGCTGCCGACTTGTCTTCACTGCGTTTGGTGGTGGCAGGCTCCTCCGTCGTGCCGCGTGGCCTGATCGAAAACTTTCACGCGCGGGGCATACCGGTGGGGCAGGTGTATGGCGCCACCGAGACCGGACCGGTCTCGATCTATCTGCGTCGGGATGATGCGATGCGGGTGCCTGGCGCTGCTGGCCGGGCCGGACTGCATGTGCAGGTGCGCCTGGTGGATGCAGACGGTTGCGATGTAACTGCTGGCGCGGTGGGCGAGATATGGATTCGGGCACCGAACCTGATGCGGGGTTATTGGCAGGAACCGGACCATCCGTCTTTTCAGCTGGGCTGGTTCCACAGCGGCGATCTGGCGCGCCAGGATGCCGACGGCTTCTACTGGGTGGTCGGACGCAGCACCGACATGATCATCTCCGGTGGCGAAAACATCTATCCGGCCGAGATCGAAAACCTGCTGGCGGCCAACGCCGCCATCGCCGAGGTGGCGGTATTAGGGCAGAAGGACCCGACCTGGGGCGAGGTGGTTGTGGCCGTAGTGGTGCCGGTCGCGGGCGCGTTTCCGACGGCGCACGATGTGCTGCAAATTCTCGATGGCCGCATCGCACGTTTCAAGATGCCACGGCGGGTTGTGTTTTGCAGCGAACTGCCCAAGACGGCACTGGGCAAGGTGCAAAAGCCGCTGTTACTGGCTGCGCTGGATGGCGGTATCGACGTTATTCCCGACGCGGATCGATCTTCGGCATGACGTAAACGGTCAGCGGCCGGTTCAACACGCCGGCGGGCGCGACGCGCATCAGGTCGAAGGACCTGGGCAGGCCGTTGAAGCGCCAGGCAAAACTTTGCGCGCCGACCACGAACTGGATGGTCTCGCCTTGCTTGACGTTGGCCCAGCAGGTATCGGGGTCGATCAAGATGCGGCGCTCGCTCTCGCTTGCGGGCACTGCGCTTCCCAGCAGATCGGTCGGAATTTCTCCCCCAACAGCAACGGCGGCGCTGGTCATGCCCCAGGCGGCGAGGGCGATGGCCCATTTTTTGTAGATCATGAAAATCCCCGTCATGCCGATGCGAGCCGTCCGACCATCGGACAGGCTGGCTCAGCGTGCCACCATCTTGCCGCGCGCGAGGGCTTTCGGGCGACAACCTGGCGATAGCCCCACTTTGACGCAGGGATACCCATGGTGCCGGCGCCTGAGGAGGTAGCCCCGGCTACCCCTTGCGTTGCAGGCCACGCGAACCGCTGGTGTTGAACCGGCTCAGTACCTCGGCCGAAATTTGCGGATCGTCTCGCGTACATCGCCCGCCACGGCAAACCCATGGCCAAAGCGGCTTGCCAACGCATCGGCATTTTGTAAAAATCGATCGATGCCCTGGCCATAGATGAACTGCATGGCCCCACCGGTCCAGGCCGGGAATCCGATGCCGAAGATGGATCCGATGTTGGCGTCGTGCACGCTGGTCAGCACGTTCTCGTGCAGACAACGTGCGGTCTCGACGGCTTGGCGGTAAAGCAGGCGGTCCTTGATGTCCTGCAGTTCCCAGGCCACGTCCGGCTTGCCGAACAGCGCTGCCAGCTCGGGCCACAAGATCTTGCGCGCGCCTTTTTCCGTCGGGTAGTCGTAAAAGCCGCCACCACCGGCGCGCCCCGGGCGTTTGAATTCCCGCACCATGCGCTCGACCAGCCTCTCACCGGTGGTGGTGTCGTAGGTTTTTCCCTCCGCGGCGAAATCGGCGCGTGTCTGCTCCAGCACATGCACGCTCAGCGACAGCGCAGTCTCGTCCAGCACCGCCAGTGGTCCGACCGGCATGCCGCACTGAATGGCTGCGTTCTCGATCACAGCCGCGGAAATACCCTCGCTGAGCATGGCCGCGCCTTCCATCACATAGGTGCCGAAAGTCCGGCTGGTGTAGAAGCCGCGCGCATCGTTGACGACAATCGGTATCTTGCCCAGCGCCTGCACGTAGTCGAATGCTCGCGCTACCGTCTCGTCGTCGGTCTGTTTGCCTCGGATGATCTCGACCAGCTTCATCTTGTCGACCGGGCTGAAAAAGTGGATGCCGATAAACCGCTGCGGGTGGGTGCTGGCGCTGGCCAGGCCACTGATCGGCAAGGTCGAGGTATTGCTGGCAAAAAACCCGCCCGGCGCGAGTGAGGATTCGGCATCGCGGGTCACCGCGGCCTTGAGATCGCGCTGCTCGAACACGGCTTCGATGATCAGGTCGCAGCCTTGCAGATCGGCATTCGAATCGGTCGGCGTGATACGTGCTAGCAGCTCCGTCTGATCGTGGGGACCCATGCGGCCCTTGTCGATCTGCGCTTGCGTCAATCGGGCGCTGTAGGCCTTGCCGGCCACGGCCTTGTCCAGGTGTATGTCTTTGAGCACGGTCAAGATGCCCCGGCTGGCCTGGGCATACGCAATGCCGGCGCCCATCATGCCGGCGCCCAGGATGCCCACCTTGGCCGGTTTGCTGCGTGGCATACCTTGCGGCCGGGACTGGCCTGAACGGATCGCGCTCATGTTGAAGAAGAACGTGTTGATCATGTTCTTCGCCACCGGATCGATGACCAGGCGGGCCAGGTAACGACTCTCGATGCGCAAGGCGGTGTCAAAGTCGACTTGCGCCCCTTCAACCATGGCCGCCAACGCCGCCTCGGGCGCAGGGTACAGGCCGCGCGTGGTCTTGCGCAGCATCGCGGGCGCCACCGACAAAGCCTGGGCAATCTTCGGATTATTTGGGAGGCCACCCGGGATCTTCCAGGTCTTGTCGTCCCAAGGCTGCATCGATACCGGATGCGCCTGGATCCAGGTCAACGCCGCGGCGCGCAAGCTGCCGGCGTCGGCTACCAGTTCGTGCACCAGGCCCAGTTCCAGCGCCTGGCGCGGGTTGAAGAGGCGGCTTTCCAGGATGTAAGGCTGCGCGCCCATCAGGCCCAGCAGGCGCGTCATCTTGGTAATGCCGGTCGCACCGGGAATCAGCCCCAACGTGATTTCGGAAAGGCCGAGCTGAATCGTCGGGTCGTCCACGGCGATGCGGCAATGGCCGACCAAAGCCACCTCCCAGCCTCCACCGAGCGCCGCGCCATTGATGCAGCTCACCACCGGCTTGCCCAGGGTTTCGAGCGTGCGAAAGTTCTTCTTGTTCTGTTCAATCTCACGGTAGATGCGTGGCGCGTCCGCCGGCTCAAGCCGCATCAGGCCCCTGAGATCGGCACCGGCAAAAAACGTCGTCTTGTTCGACGCAAGGATGATGCCCCGGATCGCGTCCTTGTCCTGCACCACCTGCGCGGTTACAGCCGTCAAGTCCAGTTGCCACTGCTCGCACATGGTGTTGACGGCCGAACCCGGCTCGTCAAAAGTAATCGTCGCAATGCCGTCGTCAAGGGTGTACTGGATGGTTTTCATTTGGGGTCAGATTCGCTCCACGATGGTGGCGATGCCCATGCCACCGCCGACACACAACGTCGCCAGGCCATAGCGCAGTTTGCGCCGGTGCAGCTCATCGATCAGCGTGTTCAGGATCATGGCGCCCGTGGCTCCCAGCGGATGGCCCATGGCAATGGCCCCGCCATTCACGTTGACCTTCTCGTGCGGCACACCCATCTCCTTCATGAACCGCATCGGCACCGCGGCGAAGGCCTCGTTGACCTCGAACAGGTCGATCTGATCGATGGTCATGCCCGCCTTGGCCAGCGCCTTGCGCGCCGCGGGCATCGGTCCGGTCAGCATAATGGTCGGGTCGGCGCCACTGAGTGCAGCCGCAACGATACGTGCCCGCGGCGTGAATCCGTGGATCTTGCCGGCAGCCTCGGAACCGATGAGCACCGCCGCCGCGCCGTCGACGATGCCCGAGGAGTTACCGGCATGGTGCACATGGTGGATGCGCTCGACCTGCGGGTAACGCGAAAGTGCCACCGAATCGAAGCCCATCGCGCCCAGGGCCTCGAATGCCGGACGCAACGTGGCCAAGCCCTCCAGCGTGGTGTGCGGCTTGATGAATTCGTCGAAATCCAGGATGGTCTGATCGAGAAAATCCTTGACTGGCACCACTGATCCGGCAAAAAACCCGCCTTCACGCGCGTTGGCCGCACGCTTCTGGCTCTCCAGCGCAAACGCGTCGACGTCTTCGCGCGCAAAACCTTCGATGGTTGCGATCAGGTCCGCACCAATGCCCTGCGGTACGAAGGCGGTGGCATTGTTGGTTTCCGGGTCCTGTGCCCAGGCGCCGCCGTCCGATCCCAGTGGCACCCGGCTCATGCTCTCGACCCCGCCGGCTACCACCAGATCTTCCCAGCCCGAACGCACCTTCTGCGCCGCCATGTTCACGGCCTCCAGGCCCGACGCACAGAAGCGGTTAAGTTGCACACCCGAGCAGCGGAAATCCCAGCCGGCCTTGAGCGCCGCTACCTTGGCGATCACCGAACCCTGTTCTCCGACAGGTGAGACCACACCCATCACGACATCGTCGACCTGTGCCGTGTCGAAATCGTTGCGCCTTTGCAGTTCGGCCAGCACGCCGGCCAGCAGATTGACCGGCTTGACCTCGTGCAGGCTGCCATCCTTCTTGCCCTTGCCGCGGGGTGTGCGGATCGCGTCATAGACGAATGCTTCGGTGCTCATGGGTCGTGTCTCCTGGAATTCAATGCGGATTGGACGCGCGCTGATTCTGTCCGGCGGCTGAAAATCAAGTATAGGCATTCGGTATGCGACCTCTGTCACATAAGCGCGCGACACCGGTGCGGGCAATCGGCCCGGTCTGGGTTACTCTTCGGGACAGAAAAAATGCCGGTCGCCGGCGCGCCATGCTGGCGTCAGCCTGGCAAGGGCGTGCTTGCAGTCGGATGACAGGAAAGCCCCCATGATCGAACGAAGCCTGTATGGGCCCGAGCACATCGCCTTTCGCGACAGCTACCAGCGATTTGCGGACAAGGAGATCGCGCCCCACCATGAAGCCTGGGAGGAGCAGGGCTACGTGGACCGCGCGGTCTGGCACAAAGCCGGCGCGAATGGTTTCCTGTGTTTGACCATGCCCGAACAGTACGGCGGCGCTGGTGCCGACCGTCTGTACGCTGCAGCCCAGATGGAGGTCAACGCCATCGGCGGCTACAGTGGCATCGGCTTCGGACTGCACACCAATATTGTTGCGCCCTACATCGAGCGGTATGGCACACCCGAACAAAAGCAGGCCTGGTTGCCGCCAATGGCCCGGGGCGAGGTGATCGGCGCCATCGCAATGAGCGAACCCGCTGCTGGCTCCGACCTGCAGGGCATCAAGACCACGGCAATCCCACAAGCGGACGGCAGCTATCTGCTCAGTGGCAGCAAGACTTTCATCACCAACGGCTGGCATGCCGATCTGGTGATCGTGGTCGCCAAGACCGACCCGAACGCGGGGGCCAAAGGCATCAGCCTGTTCCTGGTTGAACGCGGTATGCCAGGTTTCGAAAAGGGCAAACGCCTGAAGAAGCTTGGCCTCAAGGCGCAGGACACGTCCGAGCTGTTTTTCGACAACGTGTCTCTGTCGCCCGACAGCCTGCTGGGTGGGCCGCCGATGACGGGCCAGGGTTTTGTCTGCCTGATGCAGGAGTTGCCCTGGGAACGCCTGCAGATCGCCATTGGTGCCGTCGCCGCAGCGCAGGGCGCCATTGATCAGACGCTGGCCTATGTCAAGGAACGCAAGGTCTTCGGCACGACGGTGGCGAGCTTTCAGAACACGCGCTTCAAGCTGGCCGAAATGCAGACCGAGGTGCAGATCGCGCAGGTTTTTGTTGACAAGTGCCTGGAGCTGACCTTGCTGGACAAGCTCGACACCGCGACCGCCAGCATGGCCAAGTACTGGTGCAGCGACCTGCAATGCAAGGTCATGGACGAATGCCTGCAACTGTTTGGCGGCTACGGCTACATGTGGGAATACCCGATCACCCGGGCCTTTGCGGACGCGCGTGTGCAGCGCATCTATGGCGGCACCAACGAAATCATGAAAGAAGTCATCACGCGGTCCATGGGCCTTTCCGCCAAGTGACTTGAACGAATCGAAGAATAGGAGGCCAACACATGGCGTATGAACTGATTTACTGGCCATCGATTCAGGGGCGCGGGGAATTTATCCGGCTGGCGCTCGAGGCGGCCGGTGCCGACTACTTGGATGTCACCCGCAGCAGCGAGAAGCTCGGACACGGCCTGCCGGCGCTGATGGCCACGCTGGGTGATACCGGCCAGGGACATCCACCGTTTGCGCCACCGATCCTGCGCCATGGCAAGCAGGTGATATCACAAACCGCGGCCATCCTGTTGTATCTCGGGCCACGGCTGGGCCTGGTGGGCAAGGGTGCACCCGCGCAGTTATGGACGCACCAGATTCAGCTCACGATCGCCGACGTGTTGCAGGAAGCGCATGACACCCACCATCCGATCTCCCCTAAGTTGTATTACGAGGAGCAGCGCGTCGAGGCCGAACGGCGTGCGCGGATGTTCTGCGGCGCGCGTTTGATCAGGTACCTGGCCTGGTTCGAATCGGTGTTGTCGCGCAACGGGCCCAATGCCAAGTCACGCCTTCTGCACCTGGTCGGTTCGCAGTTGTCGTACGCCGACCTGTCATTGTTCCAACTGATTGAAGGCCTGCACTACGCGTTTCCCAAGGCCACGCGGCGCGCCTTGCGCACGACGCCACGGGTGGAGCGGATACACGGCGAGGTGGCAAAGCTGCCCCGTGTGGCGGCCTACCTGGCCAGCGAGCGGCGCATCCCGTTCAATCAGGACGGTGTGTTTCGCAAATACCCCGAACTTGACAGCTGACCGCCTTCTTCAGCACCGGCGGCACACACCTCACCAGCTCAGCGGGTCGACGGCGTAGAAGTCACGCAATTGTGCGAACAGCGCGGGCTGCTCGTCGGCCAGTTGTTGCGACTGCTCGAAAAACACCTCCGAGGCCACTGCGAAAAATTCTCCCGGATTGGTCGCCCCATAATCGCTGAGCAAGCCGCCCTGGCCGGCCGCCACGCGTTGTTGCAAATGCGCGAACGCCTGGCCGAACACCTTCGACCAGTCCTGATAGGCGCGGCGGGACCGCAGCATCGGTGCGCCGTTGGCCTGGCCACTTTCCTGGTCGAGCTGGTGTGCGAATTCATGGATCACGACATTGCGACCATCGTTGCCGTCGGCGCTGTCTACCTGAACGTCCTGCCAGGACAACACTACCTGTCCCTGGGACCACGACTCGCCTGACAGCACCTGGCGCAGGTCCTGCATCACGCCGGATCCGACGGGCTGCTGCCGACCCACGACAAACGGGCCGGGATAGACCAGGATCTGGCGCAGGTTGGCGTAGTAGTCGGTCTTGCGGTTGAGCAGCAACAGGCAGGCCTGGGCCGCGATCGGTATGCGCATGGCATCGGTCAGTTGCAGGCCGGCACAACCCAGCATCGGTTTCTCGGCCAGGAACACCTGCATGTGGGCCTTGAGCTGCAACTGCAGATCGGCCGGCAGACGGCGCACCAGCGGCAACTGCATCAACAACGGACGCCAGTGGGCCGGAAAGGGCTGGCTGCGTTGCCTTTGGCGGCGCCGCTCCAGCAGCCAGGGGCGGGCCAGCAACCACGCCACGAATGCGACGGCCAAAGCGACAAACAGAAGAAAGGACAAGGGAGAAGTGACCGTTGCAAAAGAGGAGGATTGTCAATTGTGAGGCGATCCGGCGAAATTCAATGTCCGGCAGCGAATCCGTCTTTTGGAAGCAAAACATGGACAGGCTTGACATTAGACCGACTGGTCTATAGACTCGCAAACCATGAGCAGTCCTGTCACCACGCGCGAACGCCTGATCTCTGCCATGGCCGATCAACTGGCCCGACGGGGTCTGCACGGCGTAGGCCTGAACGAACTGCTGGCACAGGCCCAGGCGCCCAAGGGCGTGATGTACCACCACTTTCCCGGTGGCAAGAATGCGCTGGCGATCGCGGCGATCGAGCAGATCGCACAACGCATCGGTGGCAGCCTGGACCGTCTGCTGCAAAAAGAAAGTGACCCGATCGTCGCGCTGCGAAGCTGGATACAAGACGCGCAGCGGCGGCTGGACGCCAGCGGCTTTGAGCGTGGATGCCCATTGGCCACCGTGGCGTTGGAGACCACTGCCGACGACACGGATCTGCGCGCGGCCATCGCCGGTGCTTTTGCAGCCTTGCGCAACCACATATCCGGCGCGCTGGTGCGCGCTGGCATGGAAACGACACGGGCCCAGGGCCTGGCCAGCCTGCTGGTGGCAACTTACGAAGGCGGACTGCTGCAGGCCCGTGTTGCCGGCAGCGGCGAACCCATGATGCAGGCGACACAGGCGTTGTTGTCCCTGTTACAGACTCAAGCACCCAAAATCGAATCACCATGAACCAGAAACTTGCAGATACCCACAGCGCGCATCGTGTCACGTTGACAACCGGCGACGGTTATCCGATTACGGCGCTGCGATACGACGCCGTAGCACCGGTGCGGGCCCACCTGGTCGTCGCCGGTGCCACCGGTGTGCCACAAGGTTTCTACCGGCGTTTCGCACAATTCGCCAGCAATCGTGGCTACACCACGATGACACTCGACTACCGAGGCGTCGGCCTGTCGGCGCCGCCCAGCCTCAAGGGGTTCCGCATGAACTACCTGGATTGGGCGCGACTGGACCTGGCGGCCGCCGTCGAGGCCATGGCCGATACACAGTTGCCGCTGTATATGGTGGGCCATTCCTACGGAGGGCATGCGTTCGGTCTTTTGCCCAACCATGCGCGTGTGAGTGCCATGTACACATTCGCCACGGGTGCCGGCTGGCACGGTTATATGCCACCACTCGAGCGTGCCAAGGTCTGGCTGATGTGGAACCTGATCGGTCCCTTGACCACGCGCTGGAAAGGTTACTTGCCGTGGAGTCTGCTGGGCATGGGCGAAGATCTGCCGATCGACGTCTACCGCCAATGGCGTGCCTGGTGCCACTTTCCGCGCTATTTTTTCGACGATCCCCAGACCCAGCCGCATCTCGAGGGTTTTGCGCGAGTCCAGGCGCCGATTCTGGCGGCCAACGCGCTGGACGACCTGTGGGCCTTGCCGCGCTCCCGGGACGCCTTCATGGCAGGTTATCGAAACACGCGATGGCAGTCACTGGACATCGATCCGGCGCACGCCGGCGTTGGCGGGATCGGTCACATGGGTTACTTCAAGGCCCGTGCCCGGCCCTTGTGGGAGGACACCTTGCGCTGGTTCGAACAGCATCGCCCCGTCGGCGCGCCCGCTGGCAGTGAAGGCGTCAACCCGATGGCCGGGGCGGCGTGACTGGCTCTCAGGCCGCCAACTGCTCGGCCAGGTCCAGAAAATCTCGCGCGTGCAGCGTATTGGCCGGGTCCGGGCTGACGTCCTTGATCCGATCGGCGCCAAACTCGGTCGGCCGTTCGATATAAGCCGTCTGCAGCCCGCAGGCGCGCGCGGCCGCCAGATCGTCCTGATGCGCAGCGACCAGCATCACCGCGGCGGGCGCCACATCGAACACCTTGCCCACACCGAGGTAAACCGACGGGTCCGGCTTGTAGGCTTTGAACACCTCGGCAGACAACACGCAGTCCCAGGGCAACCCGCCATGTTTGGCCATGTGCGTCAACAGGCCGATGTTGCCGTTGGACAGACTGCAGATGATGTAGCGCTGTTTGAGCCGCATCAAGCCCGGCACGGCGTCGGGCCAGGGATCGAGCCGGTGCCAGACCTTGTTGAGATGGGCTTTCTCGGCTGCGTTCAGATGGGAGATACCGAACGTATGGAGCACCTCGTCGAGCATCATGCGATGCAGATCATCGAGCAACGTCCAACCGAGTTCGCCCGACATGACCCGGCGCATCGCAGGCTGGTATCCGGCGCGCCAGGCGAGGGCGAATGCTGCGCCGTCGACACCCAGGGCCATCGCGTCGATCTCTCGCCGGATGCTGCCGTGCCAGTCGACCACCGTGCCAAATACATCGAATGCCAACACCCGGGGTGCGAAAGGTTTCATGGTGAAGCGTGGTCCTTTTGATCGGGTGACATAGTGCTGGGCCGAAGCCAGCCATGCCGGGAGGGGTCGGTCTTGATATTACCCACTTGCGTTTTCGCAGGGGCAACGTCACCTGATGACCCCGCCGCCGCATGGGCCCATGAAGCGGACATTAGCGCCAAGGTCCCGATCCGCCCGGTGCGTAGTTCTGCTTGCCCGCTTTGGCGAAGCACTTCATGCTGGTGCGCCAATGGCAGGCGCTGTGAAAAGTTTCCACTTTCAGATGCCGCAGTAACATGGCAGCCTCCAGGGACATCCGTCCCACAGGCGGTGCTTGCAAGCAGAATGGACCGCACCCTGCCGAACTTGAGAAAGTTATCCATGCCTTCGACGTCCCCGACAGGATCCCATCACCCACAGTCCGATTTTTCAGACCGCTTCGCCTGGCGCACCACCCGCTTCCTTCGTTTTCTGGCCGACACCTTTTTTGCCGGGCGTTACGGTAACCGCGCCGTGGTGCTGGAGACAGTTGCGGCCGTGCCTGGCATGGTGGGCGGTGCCTTGATCCATCTGAAGTCGCTGCGCAACATGAAGGACGACGAGGGCTGGATACGCCAATTGCTCGACGAGGCCGAAAACGAACGCATGCACCTGATGACTTTTGTGCACATTGCCAAACCGAGTCGACTCGAGCGCTGGATGGTCATGCTGGCGCAAGGCGTTTTCTACAACCTGTTTTTTCTGCTTTATCTCGTGTCGTCGCGCACCGCGCATCGCCTGGTCGGCTACTTCGAGGAGGAAGCGGTTTACAGCTATACCGAGTATCTGGAAGGCATCGATGCGGGGCGCTACGAGAACGTGGCGGCGCCGCAGATTGCAATCGACTACTGGAAGCTGGCATCCGATGCGCGCCTGCGCGACGTCATCCTGGTGGTCCGCGACGACGAGGCTGGTCACCGCGACGTCAACCACCGTTTTGCCGACCAACTCAACGCGGAGCACACGCCGCTCAAAACCTAGGAGACTGCGCGGCACAAGCGCCGACAAGTAACCCGCCCTGCTTGCCCGGCCCAGCACGTTATGCAGCTGCGCTCCCTTCTTTGATATTCATTCAGCAGCTTTGTCGAGCGTCGCCTTCAGGGTGATTTCGGCTACGCTCGCCAGCGCCTTGGACAACGGGCAATCGCGTTTGGCGGCCAGTGCGATCTCCTGGAACCGCGCTTCATCGATGCCGGGCACGGTGGCCTTCAAGGTGAGAGCGATCCGGTCGATGATGAACCCGTCGCCCTGCGGGGTCAGGCGCACACGGGCCTGTGTGTCGACCAAGGCGGTGGCGAATCCTGCCTTGTCGCACGCGAACGAGAAGGCCATCGTAAAGCAGGCCGCATGGGCTGCGCCCAGGATCTCTTCGGGGTTGGTGCCACGGCGGTCATCTTCGAAGCGGCTCGCAAAACCGTAGGGATACAGCTTGAGCGCCCCGGTTTCGGTGCTGATCTGCCCCTGGCCCTTTTTGCCCGGTCCTTCCCAATGCACGTTGGCGGTCTTTTCAATCATGATGAATCCTTTCTGATAAGTAACTGTGAGGGCTGTCGATGATGCAACAATGCGTCGTTTCGAACCAGGTCCTGCGCCACTGTACCGACAGCGCATATCCCGGTTCAGCCAAACGCGTCAGCGGAGCCTCGCGAATTTCAATCAATATCGCGACCACTCGGGCAGGTATGTGCTTGCATCGCTCGCAGTCTGCCGCGACGAATGGTCGCCAGTCTGTGCGCAAGGCAACACAGCGCGGCCGTGCTGGGGCTGCGCAAGGTGTCTATCGTCTTTGGCTTACAAAGGAATGTGCGCTTGTCCTGCCGCCGGCGAGCCTCATTCGCGGCACCATGGTGCATCGTTGGCACCTTGGCCTGCGTGTACAGGAGCATCGAATGGAAAAATCCAACCCACCACGGTCGTTTGGCGTATTCAAGCCCACCGGACATACTGTCGTCGCGTTCAAATCCGTCGCTTTGCTGGAAGCGGCCGTGAAAGCCCTGGCCGAGCAGGGATTTGCAGCGTCCGACATCGTGCGCTATACACCGCAGGAAATGCTGGCCCAGACGGATTCCGACCTGGTGACCGCAAGCCCGTGGGCGGCGGTCGGCCAGGAGCTTAACCTGATCAAGGCGCATCGGGAACTGGCGCAGCAAGGAAGCAGCTTTCTGGTCGTCCATGCACCCGATGACGACCAGACCCAACGGCTGGACGGGGTTATCCAGGGCATGCACGCTACGGCCGCCCAGCGCTATGGCATGTTTATCGTCGAGGAACTGGTGGATAAGGCCGATGGTGAAAATCAGGTCTTCGAATCTCCCGACCGTGGCTTGGACATGGATGTCCCGGCCATCACCCGCCGCTGACAGGGGCCACCCTGCATGGTCTGTTTCGCCTTGCAGCGTCAGCCGGAACGGATTAAAAGGCTTTGGGCCGCACGAACCCGGCTGCCGTCACGCGTGCTCGCCCATCAGAAGCGGCCTGACTTAGGCAACGGGCGGCTTGACCTGTGGAGGCTCGCGCACCGGGACTGGATTTTCTGAGGGCGGTGACTCGACCGGATGGGCCGGGGGTTCCGGCGTGACCGGATTGGGTGGCATCTCCGGAGGCTGCGTGGGCGGGTCGGACAACTCGGTGGCAGGAAAAGCGTTGGACATGGAGTTCACCTTTGATTCAACTCAAACTAAAAAACTCGGCGTGACGGACAGAGTTTGCCGACCGGCACACCGCCCTTCGGGGCCGGTTCGCTTGCAGCCCTGGCTCACTTTGAAGACTGTCAAAGTCCGCCGGTCAATAACAACACAACGACGATCAAGACGATCAGGCCCAAGCCACCGGTAGGACCGTACCCCCAGCTCCGGCTGTGGGGCCACGCAGGCAAGACGCCCACCAGCAACAGCACCAACACGATCAGCAAAATGGTTCCCATGACGTTCATCCAAGCGATTGATGGTGTTCAGCATAGCCAGACGGCCTGCCGCGACGCATCAGCCCAGGACGCCGCGTATTGTCGGACGGGACGCCGTCTGATGCGGCGATACCCATCCCGGTGTCTCAATCCCGGCGGCCAACTATTCGCCCGCCAAAAGGCGCTTCGTCGCAGAAGTTATCCAGCAAAATCTTGGCCGGCTTTGAAACGTGCCCTGACCAAGGCCGCTTGATTGGGCTTGCCACGTCATGCCGCGACAGGTCAAGAAAAAACGCGGGGCGCTTTACCAGCCGTTCATCTGGAAGACCTATATTTCGCCCGAGACGTCACACGACTTTCGCATGATGCATCACACGGAGGTTTCACCATGACGAATCGAATCCAGATGGCTTTGACGGCCTTGGTCCTGGGCTGCGGCACCATGGCCCATGCGACCGGTCTGGCAACCTGCGATTCCGGCCCCCGCACCGGCTGGGAGCCGGTCGAAAAGCTGGAGCAGCAGCTCAAGGAAAAAGGTTACACGGTGCGCCGCATCAAGGAAGACGGTGGCTGTTATGAGGTGTACGCCCTGAACGAGAAGGGCGAGCGTGGCGAGTTCTATTTCCACCCGGTGACGCTGGCGCCAGTGCCGACCAAGAGCCGTTGATGGACACGGTGCGTTCCAGTGCCGCCTCGCAGCAGGTCTGGAGCCCGTTGCTACGGGTGCTGCACTGGACGTTGGCCAGTTCCATGATCGCCAGCTTCGTCACCCATGAAGGTGGTGGCTGGATTCATGAGTGGACCGGCTACCTGGCGTTGGCCCCAGCAAGCCTGCGGGTTGTATTGGGTTTCGCTGCGTCGGGGTATTGGCGATTTGCGCAGTTCGTGCGCGGGATCAAAGCCACGCAGGCCTACGCGCTTGCGGTCTGGCGACGGCGCGAGCCGCACTTCATGGGACACAACCCCTTGGGCGGCTGGATGGTGGTGGCACTGCTGGCCGACGCCGTGGCCACCGGCGTGACCGGTTGGCTGTACACGACTGACCGTTTCTGGGGCATGGCCTGGCTGGAGGAGTTGCATGGCTTGCTTGGTTACTTGATGCTGCCGCTGCTGGCCTTGCATGTGGCCGGCGTGGTTTTTACGTCGCTGCGCCAACGTGAGAATCTGGTTGCCGCCACGTTGCACGGGCGCAAGCAACAGCGTCACGACAACGCCGACCGCTGAGCCCGTACGACGCCTGGACGCTGATGGCCGGCGCACGCATTGCAGTGAACGAACTGCCATGGGATCGGCCGACTGTGTCCGGAACCGTCTTCGATCCCGTTACGATCGGGTAGTGTTCTCCTTGCCACTGACCCATCCCCCGTGCCTATCCAATTCGCCAGACGCCTGACCGGACGCAACCGTACGCATCAGGCCAACCGGATACTGGGCGTCACGCTGGCGTTTGTAGCCGGCGCGATCAATGCCGGCGGGTTTCTCGCCGTACAGCAATACACCTCACACATGACCGGCATCGTCTCGGCGATGGCTGACAACTTCGTGCTGGGCAACATGGCGCTGGTGCTGGTCGGTTTGGGCGCCTTGTTGTCGTTCATGATGGGCGCGGCCTGTTCAGCCGTACTGGTGCACTATGCGCGGCGCAAGGACATGCACAGCGAATTCGCATTACCCCTGCTGCTCGAGGCGGCGCTGCTGCTGATTTTCGGGCTGTTGGGCGCCCGCCTGATGGGGGTGGCGGGGCTGTTCGTGCCGGTTACCGTGATGTTGCTGTGTTTCATGATGGGATTGCAGAACGCGGTGATCTCGAAACTCTCCAACGCCGAGATCCGGACCACACACGTGACGGGGTTGGTCACCGACATCGGCATCGAAATCGGCAAGCTGCTGTACTGGAACCGCCATCCGACGTCAGTCGCGCTGACGGTTCTGGCCAATCGCCAGCGGCTTCGGATTTTGCTGCTGCTGGTGGGGGCATTCTTCGTCGGCGGCGTGGCCGGCGCATTCGGATTTCAGACTGTCGGCTTCAGCGCGACGATTCCACTGGCCTTTTTGCTCGTGTTGATGGCCGGCATGCCGGCTATCGATGATTTGCGGGAAATGTGGCGCCGTGGCCAGCTGCCTCGCTGAAACGACGGTGGCGAAACGCCTGATCCCACGTGGCGTGCAGGCCACGTGGATGTGCATCATGCCGGATGGCCGGCGGTTCATCCAGTGCCATACTGGTCGGGCTTGAGTTTTCTCGAGTCGGCGGCGAAGCTTCTTTCATCATGCAGGAATCGACTGTGAAACCCGTTGGCGGATTGATCCCACCCGATCCCAGGATACATACGCAATTTTCAGCGCGTTACACCTTGCGCCGCCTGCTGGCGGATAACGATTTGGCCAGCATCTGGCATGGCTTGGATTCCCAATCCGGGCGTGAAGTGCGCGTCAAACTGGTCAAGCCTGGCCGGGATGTGGATGCAGCGCAGATGGCGTCCTGGATCCAGCGGGTGAACCAGCTCAGCCACTTGACGCATCCGGTCATCGTGCCCCTGCGCGATGTCGGTGTGCTGGAAGGACAGCCCTACCTGATATCCAATTGGGTTGAGGGTCAGACACTGGCAGAGCGCATGACGTTGCCTGTAGCGGTGCCGGCACGCAAGGCGGTTGGCTGGATGCTGGAGGTGCTCGACGCCTTGGTGCTGGCCCATTCAGCCGGTCAAGTACACAGCCGCTTGCATCCCGGCAATCTGCTGATCGATGACGTGGGTCGCTTGCATTTGCTGGATTTTGCGGTACCGATCCGGGTGACCGATGCCGATGCCCATGCGGCGCAGACGCGGGCGCTGGCCCCTTGGTGGCCAATCGGTCATGCCGAAGCAAAGGTCCGTCATGCCGACGCAGATATCCATGCCGTCGGCATGATGCTCTATTGCCTGCTTTCGGTCAGGCGCACTCCGCCGGGCGAGGGCGGCGATGCCGCTGGGCTTTTGCCAGCGGACAAGGCGGAAGGTTCGGACGATGAGTTGCGCGCGATCGTACTTGCGGCCGTCGCGGCTGACGTTGACCTTCGTTATGCCAGTGCGCAGGTCTTTCGCGCGAAGCTGGCGCAATGGTCTGGTTTGTCGGGTGCGAACCTTGTGCCTGCTGAACCGGTGGAGTCGGGTGCCAAAGACGGTGCACTCGAGCGGTTGTTGCGGCGCATGCATCAGAACGAGGACTTTCCGGCCATGACCCATGCGGTGTCGCGCATTCAGGCCATGGCGGCTTCGGATAGCGAAAGCGTCGGAGCTGTCGCCGACGAGATCCTCAAGGACGTGGCCCTGTCCAACAAGTTGCTGCGGGTCGTGAACAGTGCTTATTACGCGCGCGGTGGTGGCATATCGACCATTTCGCGGGCGGTGACCTTGATCGGTTTCAATGGTCTGCGCAACATGGCGATGGGCCTGGTTCTGCTCGAGGGCATGCAGGACAAGGCGCATGCGGATGTGTTGACCGGTGAGTTTCTGCGGGCGCTGACAGCAGCGTCGATTGCGCGTGAGTTGACGGGGTCCAATCGCGATGGTGAGGAGACCTTCATCGGCGCCATGTTCCAGGACCTGGGACGCCTGCTTGCCATGTATTACTTCCCGAAGGAGGCCAGCCAGGTCCAGACGCTGCAACATGCCAGTGCCGGCAAACTGAGCGAAGACAGCGCCTCGACCCGTGTCCTGGGCCTGTCGTACGCCGCCCTGGGCCTGGGCGTGGCGAAATTGTGGGATTTGCCGGCCGACATCCGACGCTACATGCACAAGCCGGTTGGTGAGCCACCAGCGCGCCCCGCGGCCGATGCCCAGGATCAGCTGCGCTGGACGGCACTCGCGGCGAACCAGTTGGCCGATACCTTGTTGCAGGAAGACTCGCAGCGACGCACCGAGCAACTCGACGCAGTGCGCAAACGTTTTGCGCGGGTACTGGGCGCCACCCCGACCGAAATGCAGGTGGCGATGGAAACGGCGCGCAGCAAGGTTGTCGACCTGGCCGCAGCCATGGAGTTGCAGACCATTCCCGGCAGCATCGCGGCGCGCCTGTTGCAGGCGCAAAGCACGGCAGCGCCAAACGCTGGGGAGACGGACCCCGATGGCCCGGCATCGGTCGCGATGCCGACGCTGGACGGTGCATGCAGCCGCAATCTGTCGATCGATGACAAATTGGCCGCCGCCTTGCGCGACATCGACAAGGCACTGGCGCAGGGCAGTGCCTTGAAAGATGTGTTGCTCATGGTGCTGGTTACCCTGCAAAAGGCCGTGGGCCTGTCACACGCCGTGTTCTGCATGCGTGATCCGAAGACCGACAGCATGATCGGTCGCTTCGGGGTGGGCGGTGGCGTCGATGCGATCTTGCAGGCGTTTCGGGTGCCGCTGGGTGCGGGCGCGAGTGACCTGCTGCAGGCAGTGTGCGCGCGGGGTGCCGACACCTGGATCGCAAACGCAGCCACCTCGCATTTGACCGCTCGCCTGCCTGCTTGGTATCTGCAGAAGGTGCGTGCAACCGCGCTGCTGCTGCTGCCGATGCGGCTCAATGACAAACCCTTCGCCTTGATCTATGCCGGCATGTTGGACCAGGTGGCACCGACGCTGACTGAACGTCAGCTGGCATCCCTGCGCCTGCTGCGGGACCGTGCTCAACAGGCCTTGCGGCAGGCACGTTAAATCACTTGACCGGCGAAACTCGCGTGAAGTTCTGCACCCGGCGGGTCCTCTGGGCATGCCCTCAGAGTTTGGCTACACTGGACTTGTAACGATTCCCGTGACAGGAGGCTCCATGAAACCCATAGTTGAACTGCTTGACAAGCGTGATCCGGCGCTATTCAAGGTGGCACCACACGTAATGGTGTTTGACGGCCTCCAATTGCTGGCTGACCATGGCGTGGGCGCCATGCTGGTGATGGAGGGTGACAAACTGGTGGGTGTGTTTTCCGAGCGCGACTACACGCGCAAGGTAGCTTTGAAGGGCAAGAACTCGCGCGAGACGCCGATCTCGGAGATCATGACGGCCAACGTCATCTCTGTGCCGCCCAAAACCGGCACGCGCGAATGCATGGCGCTGATGAGTCAGCACAAGATTCGCCACCTGCCCCTGGTCGACAACGGCAAGGTGGTCGGCATGATCTCGATTCGCGACATCATGGACGACATCATTGCCGACCAGGAGCAGACCATCGGACAGCTTCAAACCTATATCAGCAGTTAGTCGTAGCGCCACCCACGTACGGAGTGGCCACGTCGTCCAGCACGTTGCGTCGTCGGCATGGCGCGTTGCACTGGTTGATCAGCCTTCGCTGCGCCAGCCTGGTTGATCCCGGTCCAGAAGGCGTTTGATAGCGGCAAAATACAGATCACTCTGGCCGCGTTCGCTGGCAATCTGCGCGGCGACCTCGGCGCAATGGGCGTGCGGAACGACCCGCAGCGGCTTGCCCCCTGATGACTGCATCGCAAGGCACTGGTGCATGCAGGCCCGCTCCAGGTAATACAGATCGTCGAATGCCCACGCCATGGTGCTACCGGTGACGGAGACGCCATGGTTGGCCATGAACATCACGGCATTGCCCTGCATTGCGCGGGCGATGCGCTCGCCTTCTGCGGCGTCCAGCGCCACTCCGCCATAGACATCGTCGTAGCCGACCCGGCCCCAGAAACGCAAGGCGTTCTGGTGGCTATAGACCAGGCGACCGTCCTGCACCAGCGTCAGCGCCGTGGCGTACGGCATATGCGTGTGCAAAATGGCCTTGGCATCCGGATTAAGCCGATGGATCCACGAGTGGATGAAGAACGCCGTCGGCTCGATCGCGTGGCGGCCTTCAATGACCGAGCCCTGGCCATTGATCAGCAGCATGTCGCCGACACAGACCTCTTCCCAGGCCAGGCCTTGCGGGTTGATCAGGTACCGGTCGGGCGCCACTTCAAGCGAAAAGTGATTGCAGACACCTTCATTGAGGCCGAGTGTTGCAGCCCAGCGCAAGGCGGCGGTGAGGTCTTCTTTTTCCTGGAGGTAGTAGGTTGGCATGGCGGGTCAGGTAAGGGTGCGAATGAAAGTAGGGCGGGAGGAATCCATGGCGCATTATGAAACGTGGATGCAGTGTGCCTCGCCGTTGTCCACCGCACCTGTGGTCTACCCTGTTGATAACCTTCGGGATAACCCCGGCAGGCCGCATCGTTGCTGGCCTGCGAGCATGTGCCTGCCAGAGAGGCAGTCACTGCACTCGGTGCGCGGCTAAACGCCACCACCCTTACGCTTCGCAGTCAGCCGCTTTACCGATCAACTGGCCGATGGGATCAATTGTCCGACGATGGCCGACGGGCTCTGCACCGGATCACCGACGACCGGGGTCGCATCGCCCCAGGAAAGCACCAGGGCGCGCAATTGGCCCATCAGGTCAGTGGCCATCGACTCGAACAGCTCAATTTCGCGCTGAGTCAGAGATCGCGGGCGGATGTCCAGCAAACACAGCGTGCCCAGCACGTGATTGTCCTCGTCGCGCAAGGGAGCGCCGGCATAGAAGCGCAGACCTTTTTCCTTGAGGGCCGGGTTTCCGGCAAAGCGCAGGTCGCGTGCCAGATCAGGTACGACCATCGTGCGGGCGTTCGCAACCACATGCCCACACAGCGACAATGTACGCGGCATTTCCACATCTTGCGCGCGCAGTGAGACGCCAAGCTCACAATCAACGGCTGACGACGCCTGTTCAAACAGTGCCGGTATCCGCTGCATGTCTGCATCAATTAACGACACCATCGCGATCGGCATGTCGAAGATGTCGGCAACGCGTCTTGACGCCGCGTCGAATAGTGGCTGGGCGCGGCTGTCCTGCGCGCCGCTGGCGCGAAGCGCAGCGAGCCGATCGCTGTCGTATGCCGGAACCGGAGCGGCCAGGTAACCGCTGCTCAGCTCCAGGCCGAGCGCGAGAGCCAGCTCGGGCAAAGCCTCAGTCAAAGAAGCCACGACAGCATCGGCGCCCAGGTCCCGGCGCGCCGTTTCGTGAAGCAGTTCTGGCGTGGCGTTCCACAATGCCAGTACGATGTGCAAGTGAGGCCAACGGCGCCGCAAGCGACGGCAGAATGTCCGCGCTTGGACCTGCGGCGTGGGACTGAAAAATGACAGGCAGACGGCCTTCGCGCCAGCGAGGTCGAGTCGATCGATGTAATCGGCCGTCACCAGCGACGACGGCCGATGTGTTGAGGGAAGGCCGGCCAGCGATAGTGAATGCGAGAGCATCCGCGCTCCCAGTGTGTCGATTTCCCACTTACCGCCGATGCACACTGCCGTCGCCGTTGTCGCCGGGACATTAGGCGGGTGCTGCTCGATCAGGCCATCAATCAAGGCGTCCATACCCACAACGAGGCGATGACGATGGTCAGCGCTCGCTACTCTGGCGTGGTCGAACGTCGCCATCCGTAGCACCGCCAGGCCACTCGCGTTGTAGAAGGCCGCGACGTCCCCCTCGACCAGTTGCTCGGTCGCCACCTCGAGCGCGGCTTCAACCTCGCCGTTCAGCAGTCGCTGGTAAATGCGCGTCGGGGTATCGAGCGCGGGTTGGCTGCCAAGCAGCACGTCGAGGAAACTCAATCGCGGCAGGTGGCGGCCGATCACCAGCATGCAGACGGTCAGGGGCGTCGACATGATCAAGCCGACAGGCCCCCATAACGCTGTCCAGAACGTCGCCGCCGTAATCAACGAAATCGCTGACAACCCGGTACTGGCGCCATAGAGCCACGGTTCCACGATATTGTTGCTCACCAGTTCGAGCAAAACGATCAGGGCGACGGTCATCAGCACCATGTTTCAGCCCGGGTCGACGGCAAAAGCAAGAGCGATCGGTGCCACTGCGGCAATCATCGCCCCGACATAGGGCACGAAACGCATGATGGCCGCAACCGCGCCCCACAGGATCGCGCCCGGTACGCCGATGAACCACAACCCCGCGGCCATCGGTATGCCGTAGGTCATATTGACAACGAGCTGCATCGTCAGGTATTTGCTGATGCGCCGCCCGGCTTCATCCATGGCATCGGTCGAACGGTGCAGACTGCCGCCAAGCAGGCGAAGCAAGCGGTCGCGCAGGTCGTCGCGGTCGAGCAGCACCAAAAATACGAAGACCAGCACGATAGCGGCGGTGGCCAGCGGCGCGATGCCCGCTTCGAGCCATTTCAGTGCCTCTTCGAAGGGCTTGGGCGGGGTGGGTTCGATGCGCACGCGCTGCACCGGAGGCGGTCCCGCGCGCCGTGTCGGGGGAGTGGCTTCGGGTTCTTCCTCGGAAGCCTTCTCGACTTCCTGCTTGACGACTTTCAGCGTTTCGACTGCACCGTCGAACATTCCCGGCCCAACCGACTTGGACCGCAGATCACGCAGCTTTTGCAAGATATTGGTCTGATAGATCGGCAGCTGCTTGCTAAGCGACGAGACCTGACCACCAAGCAAGACGCCAGCCAGCGCGATCCCTCCGAGCGAGAGCGTCACGACCAGCACAACGGCTGTTACGCGAGGCAATCCGCGGCGTTTCAACCAGGTGACGATCGGATCGAGTACGAATCCCAGCAGCACCGCGAGCGCCAGCGGCACAAGAATTTCGCGACCGAAATACAGGGCTGCGATGATGACGGCGGCAGTGGCCAGTCCCACCAGCAGTCGGAGCTCTGGCAGCAAAGATGCAAGGCCATCAGTGGACGCACTCGCCGTCCAGTGCTCGCCCTCGGCCGGCGGCGCCGCGTCGCGACCCGTTGCGATACCGTCGCGGGGATGGGGAGCGTTGCCGGGATGCGCCGATTCGGGCTTTGTCATTGCATTCATCCTCGCGGGCTCGCACCTCAGACGTTCGGACAATCGGTCGAAACAGAGGCTTGATTTTGATCGGCGCAAGCCGATTCACGCCTCGGAAATCGGGACGCCCGCGTGTAGGAAAACCGGCGGGATGCAATCGTCAGCATGTCATCGATGACGCGGCGGCTTCGTCGCGATCGACCACAGCAGACCGCAGTAGACCGCATGTTGCCAGTGGGTGTCGCGAGTGTCATTGCCACCCGAGACGGGTGCACATGCCTAGTTTGCAAGCCGCTGCTGCGACAGCCTTGAACCGCGGGGCGGCACCAACCGCTGCATCTCCTGTGTCAGGAATTGCAGCATGGTGGCCGCAGCAGTTGAGAGCGGACGACCCCGGCGCTTGACCATGCCGATAGGGCGCAACAAATCGGGCAAAACCAGCGGCCGAACGACAAGACCGGCCTGCGGCGCGACTACTGCGGCAAGTTCCGGCAAGGCGGCTACGCCGAGGCCGGCAACCACCATGGCGTTGATGGTGGCCAGGTGCTCGACCTCGTAGCGCGGCTCGAACAACACATTGTGCGAAAGCAGGGCGGCGTTGGCGTACTGCCGCACGCTCGAAGGCAAGGGCATGGAAATATGGGTCAGGCCGGCCACCTCGGCCCAGGGCAAGGGCTGTTCACTTTGTGCCAGTCGATGGCCCGGCGGTATCAGCAGCACGAATCCATCGGATGCCAGCGGCAGGTAGTCGAGATCGGCATAGGCCGGGTTGGAGGCCGTCAGCGCCAATTCGACCTGGCCCGCGCGCACCATGTCGAATGCCGGGCCCGACAAACAGTCGATCACCTGCAGTTGCACCTCAGGGTAGGTGGCGGCAAACCGCGCGAACGCCAGTGGCACCACGGTGGCGGCCAGCGACGGCAGGGCCGCCAAAATCACCTTGCCGACACGCAGTTCTGCCACATCGCGCACCGCACGCGCCGCGTCGCCACCCTGCCGATACAGCGATTCGGCACGCTCGGCGAATACCTGGCCGGCATCTGTCAGTTGCACACTGCGGGTGGTGCGATCAAACAGCCGCGCGCCCAGTGTTTCCTCCAGCCGGGTAATCAAGCCGGACACGGCCGGCTGGGACATATGTACCTGCTCTGCCGTGCGCCGAAAACTCAGCGTTTGCGCCAAGGCGAGGAAGACCTGCAGGTCACGGGTGCTCCAATTGATAAGCATGGATGATTAGTTTATCCAGAAAATCAGTTGGACAGAACAATGGGAGGTTCCTAGACTGCGCCAGCCGTAACGCCTTCACCGAGCCGGAGCCTGTCTTGACCCTGCTGCCATCGCACCCCCGTAACACCCATGCCGTCATCGTCGGCGCCGGCACCATGGGCGCCGATGTGGCCGTTGTGCTGGCCCGCGGCGGCTGCAGTCAGGTCACCGTGGTGGACACGCGCGCCGACCAGCGCGAGCAGCTATCTGCACGTGTGCGCAGTGGCCTCGAACCGCTGGGTATGGCCGATCGCACCGACAGGGTACAGGTCGTTGCCAGCCTGCAGGAGGTGTTTTGGGAACCGGTGGTGCTGGTGATCGAATGCATCACCGAGCAGCTCGCCGCCAAACAGGCCTTGTTTGCCGAACTGCTGCAATTGGCGCCGGCCCACGCGCTGCTCACCAGCAACAGTTCTGGTATTCCGATCAGTGCCATAGCCGAGGGTTTGCCGACCCAGCAGCGCATGCTGGGCCTGCATTTCTTCATGCCCGCGCACCTGGTGCCCCTGGTGGAGGTGGTGCTCGGGCCCAACAGTGAGGCCGAACAGGCGGCGCGCCTGAGCGACTACATGCGGGGCTGTGGCAGCGTGCCGGTGCTGGTGCGCAAGGACAAGCCCGGGTTTCTCGCCAATCGGCTGCAACACGCCTTGTCGCGCGAGGCGTTCGCGATGATCGACGAAGGCATTGCCAGCCCTGAGGACGTGGACGCCGCCGTGCGCTTCGGTTTCGGCTTTCGCTTCCTGGCGGTAGGCCCGGTTCTGCAACGCGATCATGCCGGGCTGGAGGTACACTGCGCCGCCGCTGCAACCATTTACCCGAGCCTTTGCAATAGCGCGGAGCCCTCGCAGGCCTTGCAGACCCGTGTGGCGCAAGGGCACCTGGGTATGAAAAGTGGCGAAGGCTTCTTTACCTGGACGCCGGAGCAGATAGCCGCCGAGCGCCTGCGTTACACCACGCTGTTGCAGCAAGGCCTGGCATTGCTGGCCAGCGAGCTACCGCCACTGGAGGCCTGACGACCGGCGCGTGCCGTTTCCCGCTCACCGATGTCCAGGCCTTTGAGGGCCTTGAACATCCGACCGTTTTCCGTCCATTGAACTACCGATAACTACCAAGGAAGACAACATGACCCGCATGACACGTTTCAAACTGCGCCGCCAGCTGACGGCCGGAGCCGCGCTGGCTGTGCTCGGCACAGTGGCCGGTTTGACACCACTTACCACGCTGGCGCAAGACGCCTTCCCCAGCAAGGTCATCCGCTTTGTCGTGCCATACCCACCCGGCGGCCCGACCGACCTGATGGCACGCTTGCTGCAAACCGAACTGCAAAAGCGCCTGGGCGTGAACGTGCTGGTGGACAACAAGAGCGGCGCGGGCGGCAATCTGGGCAGCGGGGAAGTGGCCAAGCAGGCCCCAGCCGATGGCCATACGCTACTGCTGGCCGCCAGTGGTCCGATGGCGGTCAACACCAGCCTGTACCGCAGCATGACGTTCAATCCGCAGACGGATCTGGCACCGGTGATCCAGATTTCGTCGTTCCCGCTGGTGCTCGAAGTGCATCCAAGCGTAGGCATCAGGACAGTGGCCGAGCTGGTGGCGATGGCCAAGGCCGGCAAGCCGGTGCTGAATTTTGCGTCGGCCGGCAATGGCACGCCGCAGCATCTGGCGGGTGAACTGTTCAACACCCAGATGAACGTCAAGATGACCCACGTGCCGTACAAAGGAGCCGGCCCCGCGTTGAACGACCTGCTCGGCGGGCAGGTGAACGTGATGTTCGACGTGCTGGGCAGCTCACTGCAATATATCCAGGCGAACAAGCTGACCGCGCTAGCCGTTACCTCGGCCAAGCGCAGCCCGCTGCTGCCCAACGTACCGACCATGACCGAAGCCGGCATAGCCGGATACGAGTTCACCGGTTGGCACGGAATCGCGGTGCGCGCCGGCACGCCGGCACCCATCGTCGACAAGCTCAATGCGACGTTCAACGCGATTTTCGCCGACCCCGAGTTTCACAAGAAGTGGGAAGCCCTGGGCACTCCCGTGGTGGGCGGAACGGCAGCGCAGTTTGGCGAACTGATAAAGAAAGAATCTGTGCGCCTGGGCAAGGTGGTCAAGGATGCTGGCGTCACGATGGACTGATACGCGCAGACTCGACGGATTGATTGTCTGACGTAGCGGCGGTCTATCCCCGGCCGCCGCTGCCGGCGCCTTGAAATGGCGCTACAGGATCCTTTCGCCTGCGACCGCGCCTATTGCGCTGCGGCGCAGGTCCCATTGGCCACCCAGCGTTGACGCCAGCGCATAACCGTCGCTGCGTCGGATGGCCAGTGCTGACGCGCGCATGGCATGATGGTCGCTTCCGGTAGTGGCGGGTATACCAGGTGTCTACACTATCCAGATCGTGCCCGAAACGCGCCGACAACACCCACTTTGCCGCGCGCCAGGAGCCCGGGACGCAGGTCCTGTACTATTTGTATGACTTGAAAGGTATCCACATGGCATCCAACCCATCCGAGAGCGTGACCCCGGCCTTCTCCTCGACCGTTTCCCAGGTGTCGGCCAATGTCGCGGAACAAGCCGAAAAGGCCATTACCGCAACGCAGCGCGCGACCGACACTGCTGCCAGCAAGTTGCACCAGGGGCTGGACAACCTGCGTGACGACGTGCCCTTTGCCTTGTCCCGACTCAGCGCCACTGCCGATGGTTTGCTGGCCGAAGGCGCCGAGCGTGCGCGCGAGACCGCCCAGGCCATTCGCAACCGGGCCGAACCCATACAGCGCCAGGCCGAAGCCCATATCCGCAAGAAGCCGATTCAATCGGTGCTACTGGCCGCAGGTGTTGGCGCGCTGATCACGCTGCTTCTGACGCGTTCGTCGGGCCGCTGACGCCAAATCCCGGGCCACAGGACCCGGTCAGTACGGGCTCATTCTGAAGGGCGCGTCTGCGTCAACCCGGTTGGCGGACCGTCAATGGCCGTCCAGCCGCCATCGACCGACAGCGAACTGCCGGTGACAAAACTGGCTGCGTCTGACGCCAGAAACGCCACGGCCGCGCCGACTTCCGATGGCTGACCCCAGCGGTTGAACACGGTGTGGGCGGCATAGGTGTTGTAGATCTCGGGCCGCTCCTTGATCGGGGCCGTGAGCCGGGTTTCGATCACGCTGGGCATGACGGCGTTCACGCGAACGCCGTATTCACCCACCTCGGCGGCAAAACCCTTGACCAGTTGCGCGATGCCGGCCTTGCTCGCGGCGTAGATGCCCAGGCCCGGCTCCAGCGTGACCGCGCGCATCGACGAGCACAAAATCAGGCTACCGCAACGTTGATCCACCATGGGCCGGCCAAAGGCGCGCAAAAAGTGGAACGCGCCCTTCAGATTCAAATCCATGACCTGGTCGAACTCGTCCTCGGTGTAATCCAGGATCAGCTTGCGGATGTTCAATGCCGGCGTGGAGACGGCTACGTCGACACGACCACGCGTGTCGGTGGTGTGCGCCGCCAGCGCCGCGATGTCGGCACCGCTGGCGGCATCAACCGCCCGGTGCTCGGCCGAGCCGCCGCTACCGGTGATCTGTACGGCCGTTGCCTGGGCGCCGGCGGCATCGCGGTCGGCGCAGATCACATGGGCACCGAGCTGGCCCAGTGCATGGGCCGAAGCCTGACCAATTCCGGACGATGCGCCCAGCACAACGGCGACTTTGCCGTTCAGCTCAAAAAGTTTGCGATAGTTTTGCATGCAGGTCGTGGCGCGAACGCGCCGCGGATTACGTGGCTGCGGTGCCGGGCGGATGAAAGAACGGCGCGCGAACCATCAACCGGTTCTCCTGTTTGACCAGGTAGCCGGCTTCGGCGCTTTTCGCCATGTAGGCCTGCCACTGCGGGTCGCCAATCATGGCTGCGCGGCGGGTTTCGCGGTCGGCGGCATTCTGGTAGACCCAGATGTGCATGTAGCTGTTCACGTCGCCGGTCTCGGTCAACAGGTAGACCAAGGGTTCGCCGAGGTGGCGTTTTTGCACTTCGAAACCATGTTCGAGATACAGGGCCTGGTGTTTTTTGATGGTGCCGGGGTAGCAGGCATAGGTGCGGACGTCGTAGAGCATGGGCAATGGGTACCGTAGTGGATGAAGATTTCGATGGTACGTGTTTCAGTCGGCCGAGGCGCCAGATCGCTGCACCAGCGCACGCCAGCGTTCGACCTCCTGCACCACATAGGGCTGGAACACCGCGCTGCGGCTGCCGACCGGCTCTGCGCCCAGTTCCTGCAGACGGGTCTGCACCGCGGGGTCAGCGACCGCGCTGGCAACGGCGCCGGAGAGCTTCTCGAGCACCGCTGCCGGGGTGGCCGCAGGGGCGAACCATCCGAACCAGGACTTGGCGTCCATCTGCGCAAAACCCGATTCGGCAAAGGTTGGAACCTGAGGCAATTCGCGGGTGCGCTTATTGCCGGTCAGGGCAACCGCGCGCAGCTTGCCGGCCTGCACATGGGCCAGCACTTCGGGCAGGTTGGCAAACATCGCCTGTACCTGGCCGCCGATCAGATCCGTCTGCGCCGGTGCGCCACCCTTGTAGGCGATGTGTGTCATGTGCACGCCAGCCATGGTATTGAACTGCTCGCCCGCCAGATGGGCCGCTGTTCCGGTACCACCCGATGCGAAGTTCACCTTGCCTTCATTGGCCTTTGCATACGCCGAGAGTTCATTCGGCGTCTTGGCGGGCACGCCGGGGTTCACCACCAACAGCAGTGGCACGGCGGCAATTTGAGACACACCGACCAGGTCGGTGGTCAGCCGGTAGTCCAGCTTGGCAAACAAGCTGGCGTTGATCGCATGGCTGGAGGTGCCCATCAGGATGGTGTAACCATCGGGTGCTGCGCGGGCGACCAGTGCGGCCCAGGTCGAAATGGAAGGTTGCGGCCTCGCCACTGAAATCGGAGCGGTCGTAGACCGGGAAATCGTTGGCTGCGGGCTTGTTCACGGAATGTCTCGGTCATCTTGAAGGGGCCGCCCTCAGACAGGGCAACCCGAAATGTAGTTGCTATTCGCGCAAACAGCAGTGCCCGGCAACGATTGCGGGTACGACAACCGTCGTGCAGTGTGGACTATCAGGCCCAAAAAGGTCGGCCGTGCACAATCGCACCATGCTCCCTTCCTACCTCATGCTCGACCTGGAAACCACCGGCGGCAACCCGTCGATGGACCGCATCATCGAGGTTGCGGCAGTGCGGGTGGAGGAGGGGCGGGAGGTGGTGCGCTGGAGCTCTCTGGTGAACCCCGGGACACGCATCTCGCCATTCATCACCTCGCTGACGGGAATCGACAACAACATGGTGCGCGATGCGCCGGCTTTTGCCGAAGTTGCAGCGCGCCTGCTGGAGTTGCTCGACGGCACCGTGCTGGTGGCGCACAACGTGCGCTTTGATCATGGCTTTTTGAAAAACGAATACCAGCGGCTGGAGATCGACTTGCGCACCCGGCTCTTGTGCACGGTCAGGTTGTCGCGCAAGTTGTATCCGCAGCACAAGGGCCATGGCCTGGACGCCATCATGCGCCGCCATGGTCTGCACAGCGACGCGCGCCATCGCGCCATGGGCGATGTCGACGCGGTGCTGCAGTGGCTGGACCTGGCGCGGCGCGAATTGGGCGACGAAACGCTGCGGCATGCGGCACGTGGACTCGTGGCTGGCGCGGCGAGTCTGCCGCCCCACCTGGAGACCGCGGTTCAGGACATTCCCGACGCGGCCGGCGTTTATCTGCTGTATGGCGAATCTGCACAGCCGCTGTACGTGGGCAAGAGCATTCATCTGCGCGCGCGTGTGGTGTCGCATTTTCAGGCCGACCACAAAAGCGGCCGTGACATGCGCCTGGCGCAAGAGACCCGGCGCGTCGAATTCGAGCGAACGGCCGGCGAACTGGGCGCGCTGCTGCGTGAGTCGCAACTGGTCAAGCAGTTGCAACCCGAATACAACCGCAAACTGCGCCGCTCACCAGCCCTGTGTGTCTGGCAGATTGCCGTCGATGCGGACCAGCGACCACAGGTGCGGCTGATCGAGACCAGTGCGCTGGAGCCCGACCAGCTCGGTCAGGTCTATGGCGTCTTCAAGTCTGCCAAGGCCGCGCGCGAGGCGCTGCTGGTTATGGTCGATGCGCATGTCCTGTGCGCGCGACTGCTGGGACTGGAGACCGGCACGGGCCGCTGTTTTGGCCAGCAGATAGGGCGCTGCGCCGGTGCCTGCTGCGGCCAGGAGCCTGTGGCCAAACACTTGCTGCGGGTGCGACTGGCGCTGGCCGCGCACAAATTGCAGGACTGGCCGTTTCCCGGCCCGGTCGGGCTGCGCGAGCACGACCTGGCCAGTGGTCGCACCGACATCCATGTGTTCGACCATTGGTGTCATCTGGCGACAGTGCAGGACGAAGCCGATTTGTACGAGGTTTTGTCCAGCCGCCAGCCCATGGCCTTTGATGTCGACACCTACGGTCTGCTGCGCAAGTGGCTTGCGGCTGGCGGCAAGATGTCGTCCGGGCTGATCCGGTTCGAGACACGCCAGGCCCACGATCTGGCGCAGGACTGAGGCGCAGCGCAGCGACGCCGCGCGCCAATCCCTGTTGGGTCAGCGACCGACTAGGGGATAGCGGCGCACCATGACACCGAACATCAGCGCCCCCAGCAGCAACGCCGCGGCAGCCACACCCAACGCGGCACTGAAGCCCGCTTCGACGGATGCACTGCGCGCCAGGAATGCGGCGGCCAGTGGTGGTCCGACGATCTGACCCAGACCATAAACGGCGGTGAGCAGGCCCATCAGGCTGGCGGGTTGTTGTGGTGACAACCGACGCACTTCCTGCATTGCGAAATAGGTGATGGCCGTCATCGGCATGCCCAACAGCAGACTGCCCCAGGCGAATCCCGCACTGGTCGGCCAGACCAGGCCAATGACGATGCCGCTGCCCTGAATCAGATAACACACCACGAGACGCAGTCGCAGGTCGAGTCGCGCGCGGATACGCGATGCGACCAGCGCGCCGATGACAATGCCCAGTCCGAAGATCGGCCAGAACAGGTCCAGCAAGGGTGAACCGGGAATCGACTGGCGCGCGATCACTGGCAGGAAGGTGGCGCTGATGATGTAGCCCAGGCCGGCCAGGCCATAGGCCAGCGCGAGCAGGGCCAGTTCGGACCGGCCGTGGGTCTGGGCTGGCAGGGTGTTGGCCAACGGCCCGGATGGCGGCGGCGACGCGGTCTCAAGCGGCAATGGCGCCGCGCGCAATACAGGCCACACCATGGCCGACAACAGCGCCGCCAGCAAACCGAATACCAGCCAACCCATGGCCGCCGCGTAATGCCACTGCACCAGCACGCTGGCGGCCAGACCGCTGACGACAATGCCCGCCCCCGGGCCGGCGTAGATCAGCGCGCCCATTTCCGGCAGGTGCAACTGGGCCAGCCGCGTCAGACTCCAGGTCGAGACATAAACGAACACCAACGCACTGGCGACGCCGGCCAAAAATCGCAGCAACGGCCACAAGTCCGGCAAATGCAAGGCCATGCCCAGCGTGAGCACGGTGGTGGTCACCAGGCCGGCACGCACCATGGCGGTGAGATGTACGGTACCGCGCCAGCCCATGTGGCGCCACACCAGCGGCTGGACGGTGCACAACAAGGCGCCGACCAGGTAACCCAGGTAATTGGCGCTGGCCAGCCAGCTCGATGTGGCAAGGTCGATGACGCCGTCGGACAACATCATCGGCAGCAGCGGCGTGAAAGCGAATCGGCCGATACCCATGGCCACCGCCAGCGACACCATGCCCGCCAGTGCCACACGCCAGGCCGGGTCGCCAGTGCTGCCTGTGGCGGGGTTCATGGCCTCAGGCCGGCAGCGTGTCGGCGTGCTGGCTGCGCCATGCCGCCAGGTCGATGTCCTGATCGAGCGGAAACAGCGGGCGCGGTACCTTGGCGTAGGACTTGCGAGCGTAATGCGGCGAGCAAAGTGCGCCACTGTCGCAAACGATCACCTTGGATGCAATCGGCTCGAACGCGGCACGGAAGTGCTGCATCGACTTGAGTCCGACCACCTTCTTCTTGCGTGGGTCGATGCCAAACGCCGTGAACTGTGCCAGGTCCAGGATCTGGGCCGGCTGGGTTACAACCAGAATGTCGATGCCCTGCACGTGCAGCACCACAGTCGGGCCCCAGGTCTTGTCCAGGCCACCCGTCATCGGACCCTCGGCATAGTAGCGACCATCGCTGTGCAGCAAAACGGTGGCCTCGAGCGTCAGCGGTCCGCCACCCAGTGTCGGATCGGTTTTGCCGCCGAGTTGCACCTGGCTACGAGCGCCAACCGCCGTGTCCTGCAGTTGCTGCACCGTCTGCGGGTCGACGATGGGGCCGAAACAGGCGTTCTGAATGCCTGCGCGCAACATGGCTGCGAGCAGGTTGGTCGCGTCGCCATAACCCCCACCACCCGGGTTGTCAGCGTAGTCGGCGACGATGATAGGCGCCTGGCTGGCATCGTGGTCGCGGCAGATGTGAGCAGCCTCGTCGACGTCCATGAAGCGGTTCATCACCTCATGTCGCTGGGCCCAGATGTCATCGGCAAGTTCATGTGCGAACGCCTGGTGGCGTGCCAGCTCGCTATCGCGTTCGGCTACGACGATGACGGTCGGTCCGACCTCGCCGATGTCGACGCGGGCAAATCCGGCATTGATGCTGACCGCCAGAACGCCAGCTAGCGACTCGTATTCACGTGCGCGAAGCAGGCGCGGAAGCATCGCGCCGATGTCGGTGCGTCCGCCGTTGGCCTCGTCGATCATCGGCAGGTGGGCGCGCAACACCACCGGGCGGATCTGGCCGGCCATGGTCCGCTGCAGCAGATCGCCGGCCAGCGCGGCAGTCTCGCGCATGTCGATGTGCGGGTAGGTGCGGTAAGACACCAGAATGTCGCTGTGCCGGCACATGTCCCGTGTCACGTTGGCATGCAGGTCCAGCGTCACGGCGATGGGCATATCGGGGCCGACGACAGCACGCAGCCTGGCCAGCAGTTCGCCTTCGCCGTCATCGCAGAAATCGGTGACCATGGCGCCATGCAGGCCCAGCGCGATGCCGTCGAGACGGTCGCGCTGTTCCCGTGCGACCGCAACGATGGGGTCGGTCAGCCGGTCGAATGCGTCGCGCGTGACCATGCCCGCTGGTTGGGCAATGGCGCTGAGCACATGCACCAGCTCCCAATCGTGTTTGCGAGCTGCATCGCAAAAGCCCGCCAACTCCGTATTCGAGTCACCACGAGCGGCGATTGCCGAACTGCCGTCAAGGAAAAGATCCTGCGCCTTGAAGCTCTCATACGTGGTCGGAATCTTGCTGAATGTATTGGTCTCGTGCGCAAACTCGGCACTCAGTACGCGAAATTGGGTCATGAAGGGAAGGGACGGTAAGTTGTGGGAAAAAGCAAAGGCCGGAATCCCGGCCTGTGTCTGCGGCTGTTGTGGCAGCAAGTTCCGGCTGGAGGCGGTCTACATTACACCAAAGGTCTCGAACGCCTGCACCGTGCTCATGCCTCCCCGAATCGCGTCGCGCACCTTGTTCTCGGTGCTGACCTTTTCCAGGGCTTTGCTGATGGCCTCCTTCTCGGCCGCGCGCGGAATCACCATGACGCCGTCGAGATCGCCAAATACGATATCGCCCGGGTTGATGCGCACGCCATTGATCTCCACCGGCACCCGGTAGTCGACCACCTTGCCGCGGGACCCCTGGTCCTGGGCATAACCACCGTAGGAAAACACGGGGAAACCCGCTTCGAGCACTTCCGGCGTGTCACGCGAGTAACCGTCGAGCACGGCACCTGCCGCCTTCAGGTGTTGCGCGCGAGTCGTCATCAGGCCGCCCCACAACGCGAACTGCGGTGCGCATCCGGTCGCCACATAGACCTCATGCGTCTTGAGGTCGTCCAGTGCCTGGAACAAAAGGCCGAAGGGCTGGCGACTCAGCGGCAGCTGGCCCTCGGGTTCGCTGGACGCGAAACAATTGGTCTCGAGCACCGGCATGGCGCGACCGCAAACCACCATATCGCTGCGCAGCGCCTTGATATTGGGGCTCAGGAACTGGTGCACCAAACCCATGGTGTCCATGATGTCGCCGACCACCGCCGGAAACAGGCGCGCCTTCATCAGGGCAAACAGTTCGTCGTCGTCTTTCCACATGCAATTTCCTCCTTGGGTACAGAACGAGCGGCCATTCTAGGGCTGCGATCCGGCCCCGGCCGAGACCGAGGGCGGCGCGGATTGCCGGTCCGAAACCAGGGCGTCGACACGCGCCGCGACCAACGCATGGCCCAGACCGGCGCCGGACGGCAACTTGACCCGACCACTGTGGACGGGTCCGAATGATGGCTCGGCGAGTTGTGCAAACAGCGGGGTTTCATCGAACTGCGTCTCCAGCAGATCGAAGTCGGCGGCGGCCGCCGCCATCTGCAGGCTGGCGGCATGGCAGATCGGACCGCTGGGGTTATGCGGAGAGAACGCCACCCCCTGGCGCGCCAATTGTTCGGCGACGTGCAACATCTCCTGGAGACCGCCGACATATTTCACGTCCGGCATCATCACGTCGTAGGCACCCGCTTCGCAATAGGGCTGGAACGCCGCATAACGGATGCCTTGCTCCATTCCGGCCAGACGCACACCTGCACTGTTGGCCTGTTTGCGCAGCCGCACCAGCGCCTTTATGTGTTGTGCGATCTCCGGCAATGGGCATTCGATCCAGTGAAGGTCGAAAGGCGTGCAGGCGTGCACCATCTGCCGGGCGGTGGCCTCATCAAAGCGCCAATGGCAATCGACCATCAGGCGGCACTGCGGGCCGATGGCGGTGCGCACTGCCGCGATCCGATCCAGGCCCGAGTGCATGGCGTCGGCCCCGTCGCCATGCGCACACAACGCGGGTGTGACTTCGTCAAAGGGCGCGATCTTGACCGCAACATGGCCGGCGGAGAGTGCATCCCGCGCGCTTTGCGCAAAACCTTCTGGCGTGCGGTTTTCGGTGCGGCGGTTGATGTTGGCGTACACGCCAATTTGCTCTCGACGCACGCCGCCGAACAATTCGGCGATGCTGCGTCCGGCGGCCTGGCCACGTAGGTCCCACAAGGCCTGGTCGACCGCCGAGACTACTGCTGCCTGCGCCAGGTCGACCGGGTGGATGGCTGCTGCGAATGCGCCTGGGTCTGCGACGTTCGCGGCCAGGACCCTGTTTCGCAGGTGCGCCGCAGCCTGCAACACCGCATCCTCCTGCCCGGCCAGTGACGCTTCGCCGCAGCCCACAGCGCCCGCGTGATCGGTCAGCTGCACGAAGATCCAATGGGTCTTGGCGCTGATCTTGAACTGATGCCAGGCCACGCTGCGCAGGGCTGATGTCTTCATGGGGATCTCCGGTCCTTCGTGCCACGCGGGGACTTATGCTGTCGCTCGCGGATTATTTGGACGGGCTGCGCCATAACGTTTATCACTTGTTTCGCCCGTCCATATCCACTAAATTTGTCGATGAGAACGCACATTCTTGACGTGCATTTTCACTTTTCGATGGAAGGCTGGGAAATAAGGGTCAAAGAGTGCTGCAAAGATGCGTGCCCGGCAAAGAAAATATACTCACGCATCGCCCCGGCGGCTCGATGCGGGTGCGCGATCGCGCAGGCGGCGCCCGAACATGACACCCCAAACCCTTTCTTTGACCCCCATGCCCGAAAAGCCGCGTTGGCGCCTTTCGGTAGCGCCGATGATGGATCGTTGCGAATAATCAACATTCATGCGGGTTACAGGCGTGTGCGTGCCCAAATGTGTGCAATCTGAGGGTGTGGACTTGTAAACGACAGTCGGTTCCTAATGAACGACTGCACACGGTTAGAAACCGACTGAGAAATTGCACACGCGACGGGTGCGAACGCTCGACAAACAGCCCAGGACGCGCCGCAACCCATACGGCATAGGTGACAGTCACCGCGTCCGATCAATCGCCGCCTAGTCGTTCCTGCGCGTCGCCGGGTGCCTGTTCGCCGGGTGCGACTCGATCAGGAAAATCAAAGTCCCCAAGTGCCGCGACAACTGCCCATAGAAGATCCACTTCGGCCCGGTGTTGCCGCTGGCGCTGTTCGGCCTGGTGCGCGCGCCTGAGAAACTGCGCGGGTGTGTGGTGGATGTGCATGGCGGCCTCGATGTAGTTCTGGCCTGCATGGTGCCGCTGTTGTTGGTGGCCGGCATCATCACATTGATGGATGCGCTGGTAACGCTTGTCCTGCTCACGCCAACAGCCTTGGCTGCGTGGTCGCGGGCTGCCCCCTCGTCCGGTTGTGGCAGATCTTCCATAACCGGCGAATCACCGCGCCGCGCCTTGTTGCCGCGCTTCGCGGCCTCGGCCTGCCGCTCTTTCGCCCGCACCGAATGCCTCACCGTGTTGACCTACAGCGACGCCCATACGATCATCAAACCATGTCACCCACCGACCCAAAAGGCCCATGCTGGAAGTGCAGTCAATTTGGCGGCTGGATGCCCGTGCGGGTGGGTGCGCGGGTCAAGTACAACATCCACAGTTGGTGCGCCAAAGCTCGGCAAGTCGAGGCCACGCCGGCCAATGGTTGCGCGCATTGGGTGTTGCAGGTTCCAGCGCGTACGGGGCCGCTGATTTGGGACGCTGGCGCGACGGTGTGACGCCGCCGGGCTTTTCCTTCGCTAGACTGATGGCGGCTTCGAACTTCTCAGTCGGTATCGAGGCTAGGCGCTGGTAGCGGCTGGATTCGTTTTTGGTAATGCCGATGTCGGCAAGGGTTGGTGAACTAGTCACATCGTGTGACGAGGTTCCATTGGCACGATACTTGGCGCCGTCTGCTGGTGTCGCCCGCTCACCATTCGCCTTGGATTCCGCCAGCAGTTCACCGCACCGCCGCTCTGCCCGCACCTTGATTTCGGTTGCCAGCGCGGTAGTTTTCGGGGGTAACAGCGAGATACCCGCAGAATCGCACGCTGCGACCCGGATCAAGTTCGATGCCGCGAGTTTGAATAATAGGATTGACCGTCAATTCAATTAACTAGTTTCACGATGAAACCAGTTAGCTAGTCGCAGGCTGCGACCAGCTACCGCCCATCACATCATGGGAGCGGGTTCCCGCCGTGGTGCCATTGCGCCAGATGGCCGGCATTTGATTTCAATTCAAATACGGGAAAAATTCTCCGCGTGAGTGTGAATGGTGGTCTAGGCATAGACCGACCCCAGGCCGCGATACACCCCCCGCTGGTGCATTGGTATTGCCCGCAGGCTTTGCGCGTCACCTGCGCGATTCTGGCGCGCCGCTAACGCTCAAGCTCGTTCAGCGCATCGTGTAGTTCGGAATGCCGCTTGCCTTGCTCGGCAAGGGTCCTCAGTCGCTCCGTAAGGGCCGCGCGCTGCAGGTCCTCATACTTGGCGGCCATCGAGTGCGCCATCTGGTTGATGCGCCTTTTCAAGTCGCCGGATATTCGCACGGGTGGCGCGGTCATGGTTGTCATGGTCATGGTCGCGGTCAATCAGCGTACCTAATCGGCCCAGGCTCAGTACCCGGCAGAAAGCTTTGCACGCCGGTCCTGCCGTCTGTCAGGTCGTGCAAGCGAACAGTGCGCCCATCCTCGGCGGTTTCCTCGGAGTGTTGGCCGATCACATCATGGGCAAACACAAGGCTTCCCAGCTCGGCCAGCGCCGCGGCGGTTTGGTCGTTGTTCATCGTGCATCCCTTCCTCGTTTTACTGCCAATACCCATTGCGGCCCATCACCGGGCCGGGCGGTCGTCTGTTGGCTGCAATGCCATAGCGAACCGTCATGCGACACGAACATTCCCGGCGCGTAGCTCTTGCCCTGCTCGTGCGGGCCGGCATAGGAGAACGGTGCAGCTTCGGCCTGATCTAGCCGGCGCTCAATGGCATCAAGTCGGGTGCCAACTGGCCCCAGCGCCTTCGCCAGATATTCGTGCAGGCCGCCGATGAATTTCTCAAGGTCTAAGTTCATGGTGCTGCCCCGTAGTTGCAGCCCTCGACCACGACAACGCCTGCCCCTGGTGCGGCGGTCCAATTGATCGAACGCGTGAGTTTTATGGCCGTGCTGTCTGTGCTGAAGAGGCTGACCAACGTTGTCATCGATGCCGGCGTATCCGTTGCACCAGTGGGCGTGTCCGATTGCTCTATCGTGCCGACAGTCGAGCGCTGTGTATCGAAACCTTCGTCGACCAGCGCGATATTCGCAGCGTCCAGCAGAACCAGCAGGCCGCCGCTTGAGTCGTATGGCACGCCTTCACTGGTAGTCACACTCAAGCCGGCCAGGGTTCCACCTTTTGCCCCAAGGTCGGCGCCAGCGCCACCAGTGCCGGCCCTGATGCCCGCTTGCGCTGCGGTCCTCGGATGGCATACCCATGATGCCGTCAATAGGTTGCCGGTGAAGGCTTCGATTGCGGCCTCTACGTCATCGGCCAGATCGCCAGTGCTGGAAATCGGCGTTACCCCGGCGGTAATTGATGCAGGGGTCGTAGCGCTCGCGGTGCCGGCTGGATCGATGAAACTCGAATCGCTCAGCGCAACAGCCGCGCGGATCAGGTCGCGCAGGAACAGTGCTTCGGCCCTCGGGTCGGCGGATTGCAATAGCTCGTTGCTCACGACAACCAGCGCCGCGAGCCGTTTCGAGTACATGCTGATGCGCTCGAACGCTTGCCTGCTCACTGGCACGGCCTTGCTTTGGCCGACCCAATATGCCGTTGCTCCAGATGAGCCAGCGACTACTGGAACGCCAGGCGGAACGCGGCGCAGGCCAAGCCGGCCAATCAGATCCAGTTGCGAAACCATATCGAGGAATTCGCTCGCCGCTTCGTTGGCAGTGCCGACCAATCCAACGTAGTCGGCATCATCTGTTGCGCCGCCCGCAATCGCCGCTTTCAGCTCCAGCGCCGGCCCGCTTTGCGAACCCCATCGGGTCGCTGCAAAGGCGAGCGCCGCGCGTGCGTCTGACGTTGCCGCCTTGGCAATTGTGGTGCGGGCAAAGGTTTGGCCGCGTTGTAGATATTGCATCGAGTAACCCTCAAAATATGATTCTTTGATGGTGCCGCAAGCCTGCCTAAAAACCCATTGTGCTTAGTGCAGTTGCGTGCAGTCCGGTGGCGCTGCGCTCAATAATGTTCACGCTTCGCTTCAAGCCATGCCGCCAAGTCGGTAAGCCGGTACGACATGCGACTGCCGCAAATGCCCATCCTGTACGCGGGTGGCGCGTTGCCTTCGTAACGCTGATTGCGAAGGCTCCCAGTTGCAAGGCCAAGCAATCCAGCGGCATCGATTTCGCTGACCCGGCCGTCGCCGGTGACATACACGCCAGACTCGCGCGCCGCAGCCAGGAGCATCCGGGCGCACGATTCACATCGATCTTGAAAGCTGTTCATTGCCGTGCCCCCTCGCGCGCCCGCTCACGCCCGCACACAACATCCGGTTGACCTATTCGTGACCGTGGGCCATCGGGTGTGTTTTCTGGCGTTGCGGGAGTTTGCAGTACCTTTGCAGACAAGGGCCGCTCTTGATAGTGAACTGTCAGAACACTTTTTGGTCCCCCCAGGCCCCCTGTGCCTTCAGCGCCAGTCGGAATTGCCGGTGCTGATTTGTCTTTAGTGGTTAGCTTTATGGTTCCCACTCGATGTGGCCGGTACTGGTTGCCGGTTCGAGCAAGCGGGGAACGCCCCCCGAACCCCCCTACCATTCCTGCCCCACTGGGTTGCCGTCCGGTCCGAACGTGACGCGCTTTCGTCCGCTTTTCTCCAGCATCTGCTTATCGCTGTTGTGATGCGTCGCGCACAAACTTTGCCAATTGGATTCACGCCAGAACAATGTCAGGTCGCCACGGTGCGGGATGCGATGGTCAACCACCGATGCCGCGGTAACCCGTGGTGGCTTTGCCGCTTGGCACATCACGCACAAGGGAAACTTGGCAAGGTGCCGCAGTCGTGCCTTCTGCCATCTGTAGTTGTAAAGGCTCGATGTGCTGGATTGCTTCATGTCGAATTTCCAAAAAATCCATCCTGACGGTGTAAAAAAAGCGCTAGCGTCGTTGGGTGTCGGATGAACGATCACAAGCTCGACCCCACCCGCCCCGGTCATGCTGCACCCCCTGTACTGCGAAAGTGCGCCAGCAGATCAGCCTGCAGCCGTGGGCAAAGCTCCAGGCAATCCGCCCGCATCTGTTCGCGCTTTGGTTCGTTGTCGTTGAATTCGTCGCACCTGCGCATGGCTGCGGCCAGTAGCTGCGCCGTGATCTGGCTTGTCTCGATCAGGCGCGTTATCAGTTCCTGCTTGTGCGCGACGATTGCGGCCCGCTGGGTAGGCGTCAGCTTCCCGGCTGGCACCTCGATCCCGGTGCCGTCAGGGGTTACGGTCGGCTCGATACCGTGGGCCAGCAGGTCGGCAAGAATTGCGTCGGCGATCATTAGAAAATCTCCCGCACCGAAGATTCCAATTCGCCCGAAGATTCCGAAGATTCCCCGTTTAGATTCTTGGAGCCTTCGGAATCTTCGGCGGAATCTTCGCCAGTTTGGGCGGGCAAACGCCACAGCCAACCGCCCGCCATGCCGTCCTTGGTCCGCGTGACGCGCAGTTTCTTGGACGCACTCCATATCTGCTTTTTGGTGAATCCGGCGTCTTGCAGTGGCTTGCAGGCCAGTTTGGAGCTTGTCCAGCAGTCTGCCGTCAGTTCGCCGCGCAGCAGGTCGCAGGCGTCGTTGGTGTCGCCTGACTCGCCGTCTGCGTCCTCCGGCTCCGTCAGCAGTTCGCGCGCCGTTCCCGCCACAGCGTTACCCCAGGCGATGTAGCTGGCCTCGATGCCGTTGGATAGCTCGGCTTGCTCGACAAAGTACTCAAAGCCGCCATCGTCCGGCCCGATGTTCGATTTCGACCGTGCCAGTACGCGGGTAACTTGGTCGCCTTCGCTCCTGACTTTGGCTGCGACCATCACGACGCGGGCCACCGCTCCGAAGGCAATACTTCCGATTACCCGCTGCGTCGGGTCCGATCCTTGCCCGCCTTTGGCAAAGTGGGTGATACCCAGCACAGCACAGCCGCAACTTGCCGCCAAGTCAACCAGCGGTTGCAGCGCACGCCTTACCTCGGTGTTCTTGTGCGAGTCGCCAGCTACAGCCGACACAATCGGGTCCACGATCAGCAGGGTTACGCCGCCGATCCTCTCCACCGCGTCGATCAGTTGCGCCAAGTCCCTGGCAGGATCGAATGGGGAAACCTCGCCGTTCGTGCGCGTGCCGCTAACAAAGTAGACGCGGGACGGGTCTGCGCCAGCCTTCAGCAGTCGTGGCAGTAGAGTGTCTGACGCGTCATCCTCGCCGCTCCACACCAGCACATTGCCGGGTTTGCATTGCGACCCATCGGGCCAGAGCCCACCCGTGGTGACGGTTGCGCCAAACGCAAGGGCGATAGTCGTCTTGCCTTGGCCTGCAGGGCCAGCCAGCACATGCACCTTGCCCAGGGCCAGCCAGTAGGTCCACAGCCACGATATGGGCTTCGGCTCAAGCGTTGACCCGCACACCAGCACGACGCCATCCTGCACTGCGCTGTGTTCCATCTCGGTGTAGTCGTTCGCCGTGATCTTGCGGATCGGTGGTCGATATGCCCGCGCTGCCGCCTCGTCTATAAGTGCGAGTTTGTTGTCGTCAAGCATGTAAGCCTCCCATCACTTGATCGCGCAGAAAGTTGACGCGCCCGGCGGCTTTGATCGCGCGCGCCCGGTCGGCATCGGTCAGCGTCACACCCTGGCCGATATTTCCAGCGCAGACTGCGACGAACATCGATTCACCGTGCAGCAGGTCCAGCGCCTGCGATGCCGTCAGCACCTTGGGTGTGCGCTTGGGCGCGCCTGGTGGCATGTCCCTTGGTGGGAACAGGTCGTGCAGTTCCAGGCCAATCGACGCGACTATCTCCGGCACGCTGCAACCCGCGAAGCAGTGGACTAAGACCGCACCATCGGTGTTCTCGCGGATGCTCAGGGACGGCCCCTTGTCGGCGTGCGCCGGGCACCGTGCCGACCACTGACCGGGTTGCCGCTGGCGGGCCTTCTCGACGCGGCCCAGGATGGTGTCGATTGGCGTCATGCTGCACCGCCGATCTGCGCCAGGAAGATGTCGCGCTCTTTGTGATTCATGCTTCGAAAGATGGCGACGGCACGCTCGACCCGTCCCCGCGCCGGGACAGGTGTTTCATCCATAGCGAGAAACCGATAAATGCCCTCGTCCCCGCACCCAATGGGCAGGTCATCGCGCCCGATGCGTTCCTCGAACTGGGCTCTGGGTATTGACGCCAATCGCATGCACCGATTCAGCCAGGCAGTGCTGGTGCCAAGCGCCGCAGCAATATCGCGCTGCGACATGCCTTGCACTACCGGCGTGCCTTGCTTGGGTCGCGTCTTGCGGGCGCTCATGACCGTGCTCCCGAAACCTGCGCCAGCCAGCGCTGGGCATCTTCCAGCGAAGTGAAATCGCGAGTGCGGCCCCAGCGCGACACGATGACGATGGCCTTGCCGTTGTCGTCAAGGGTGTTCCAGCTTGTGAAGCCAGCGATTGCCGCGGTGGCTTGGAAGTTGCGCCAGGCCTTGCCGGTGTCCGATGACTCGGCAATAATCGGGGTGTCTGTTTTCGTATCCGCAATCGCCAGTCCCCCGACTGGCTTTTGCACGTATGGGGCCGCCATTACAGCGCACCCTTACCGAGTGGCGTGCGTTCGCGTGTGATGTGTTCTAGGTGCTTGGCGACTGCCTTACGCGGGTACAGATACCGCGTGCCAAGCCTGATGTATGACGGTCCTTGGCCGCGCTTGCGCCACGCCTCGACGGTTCCGGCGGTTGCGCCGGCAAGCTGTTGGAAATCTTCCTCGATAAAGCAATCGAGTTGTTCGGCCATCTGCCGTACTCGATCAATCGATGCCTCGTTGATTGCTTCCATCTGACCCACCCTTCACCGGATATGCCGGTAGTTAAGATGGGTTGATTAAAATAAGCGGCTTTCACGGGTTCGCTAACCCGTGAAATTCAGCCCTTCAATTTCCGTCTTTCCTCGCTGCAGACATTGCAGAACCGCTCATATTCCATGGTGTCGCTTGATGGTGCACCGGGGCCTTCAAGGCGGCCATATTTACCGCTTCGAATCCAATCCCACCCCGTGGGCAGGTCGTTGCGAATGAGATCCCAAAGCTCTGGATTCTTTAGGCTGCGGTGCATTTTTAACTCCCGCAGAATAAGCTTTCGGATCGGGCCAACAGTCCCACTCTGCCGGCCGGCTGTGAACTTCCTGCCTACTGCCGCAATCGGTAGCAGTTGTTCCCTGATCGCCTGCACCAGGGGTAGGCCAGCTTCGCCGGTTCGATAACCAGATAGGAACCCTTCGAGCTTGGATGCCTCCATGGTCACATTCCATGCATGGCGCTCGTCGTCTGATTTGATGCCTTCAATGCAGTAGGCGACGGCGACCGTCAATGCCATGAGTTCGGCCAGCGGCAGATTGGTCGGCAGTCCCTTGTGATGGTCGGCGTCTGCCACAAAAGCTTGGGCAACATCATCGCCGGTCAGGTGGGATTCGTCGCCGTCCCACAGTGGCCCGAATATCGGCTCCCAGGGAAGGCTCAAGCGGTCGGCATGTGCCTGCAAGGCGGCCAGCAATGCGTTGCATCGCTCGCTGGCGCTTTCAATCTTGCGCGTGGTCATGGTGGTGGCCTTTCACCAAAAAAGCCCGCACTAGGCGAGCTTGGTAGGTCTGCTTTGGTCAGGCGGGTAGGGTGGTGCAATCACCCCTCCCGCCGCCTTCTTGCCCCTGATGATCCGCGCAGGGACTCCGCGGTTTTCTCTATCGAATCGTGAATGTCACTCGGCTTGATTGCCGTATAGCGGCGCAGCATGGCCCAGGTCTTGTGCCCGGTCATCAATGCCACGCGGGGAATATCTAACCCCATCCTGAAGAACTGCGCCGTCGCCCGGTGCCGCAGGTCGTGGAAGTGCAGATCGATAATGGGCGGCTCCAACTTCTGACAGGCCCGCGTAAACGCCGTCGATACGCTGTCCTCCCGATACGGGAACAGAAAACCCGAATCCCTCTCGGCTATCAGTGGCGCGACGATGGCCCACGCATCGGCCAGCAATGGCACGGTCTGGTCGTTGCCTTGCTTGTTCCTCGGGTCTTTGCGGTCGCGAATGATGATGGTTTTCGCCTCGCGGCTTATGTCGTCAATCTCCAGCCTGCATATCTCTGCCTGACGCATTCCGGTCGCCAGTGCGAACCTGCACAGCATCGACATGGGGACTTTCTGGCGCGGGTTTGCGTCCCATAGGGCATACAGGCGCGTTAGCTCGGCGTCCGTCGGCTCCCGGTCCCGTTCCTGGCTGCGCGTGTTCAGGCCCCGATGCGATAGGCTGGCTCGGGCCTCCAGTGCAAGGCGTTCGTTAATGTCGAGTTGTCGGGCATGGCGCGCCCATTTCAGGACGGCACTAAAGAAACTCAGGTCTGCCGCGATGGTCACACCTCCAGCTCCGCCATCCTGCCGCCGATCGATAAAGTCGCGCAGAACAATCGCGTTTAGGTTCGTCAGCTTCACCTTGCCTAGTTCGCGCTTGAGCATGGCGAGGGTGTTTATCTTGGTCCTGCCGCTGGCCTTCGTGACGGTTTCCTGATACTTGTCGATCAGATCGGCGACCGTTGCCCCCTTGGGGATCGGCGAAAAGCCGGTCGAGGATATGTGCTTTGCTTGCGCCTCGACACTGCCCGCCCATTCCTTGGCCTCGCGCTTGGTGTCGAACGTGGCGCTACGGTCGATTCCGCGCCTGCGAACCTGTGCGCGCCACTTGCCGCTCGGTAACTGCGAAAATGAAGCCATCGTGTGCAATCCGTGTGTGTGTTCCGGTGCACTAATTATTTACCTTTTTGTCGTGCCGTGTGCACTTCGTGTGCACTTTTTATTGCACATGGGCATTTTTGGCGGTTTCAGTGATTGAAAAACTTCAATTAAATCAACAACATAGCAGGTGGAGATTGTCCGTAGCGCCGATGATGGATTGGTCTGACCGCCATTGCCGCTATCTGCACCGCTTGCTGTCACGTGAAACCTTGCTGTACACCGAAATGGTGACAACCGGCGCATTGATTCATGGCGACGTGCCACGCCACCTGCAGTTCAATACCGAAGAGCATCCTGTTGCATTGCAACTCGGCGGCAGCGAGCCAGCCGATCTGGCGCATTGCGCGCAATTGGGCGAGCAGTGGGGGTATGACGAGATCAATCTTAATTGCGGCTGCCCGTCCGAGCGGGTCCAGCGCGGCGCTTTTGGTGCCTGCCTGATGGCCGAGCCGGCACTGGTAGCCGATTGCGTCAAGGCGATGGTGGACGTGGTCTCATTACCTGTCACGGTCAAGCACCGCATCGGTATCGACAAAGGCGAGGACTATGGTTTTGTGCGTGATTTTGTGGGCCAGGTGAGCGAGGCTGGCTGCAAGGTATTCATCGTGCATGCGCGTAACGCCTGGCTCAAAGGCTTGTCGCCCAAGGCCAATCGCGAGGTGCCGCCGCTACGCTACGCCACGGTACACCGGCTCAAGGCGGAGTTTCCGCACCTGACGCTGGTAATCAATGGCGGTTTTGCCACCGATGTGCAGATCGCCGAACAGCTGGACCATGTCGACGGCGTCATGCTCGGGCGTGAGGCGTATCACAACCCCTGGATTCTTTCCAGCTGGGATCAACGTTTTTACGATGCACAGCCCCGCGGCGCGACACGCGAATCGATCGAGGAACAGATGGTGGACTATATGGAACGCGAGGCGATCGCCCACGGCACACCGTGGAGCTCGATCGCCCGCCACATGCTCGGTCTGCGCCACGCTCTGCCCGGAGCCCGGCGCTGGCGCCAGGTCTGGAGCGACCACAAGCTGCGTGATGTCCACCCGCGCGAGGTGATGCGCCTCGCCCACCAGGAAACGCACGCGACAACCGCTGCCGTCGACGAAGCCCATGTCTGAGGCGGTTCATCCGCAGCAGCGTCTGGCGTTCACGCTGATCTGGCTGGTTCCGTCCCTGTGGACCGTGAACTACATCGTGGCGCGTCTGGCGCCCGGCGTGATCGGCCCCTACATGCTGGCGCTGGGCCGCTGGGCGATTGCCGGCGCGGTTCTGGTGGCGTTGTGCGCGCCGGAGTTATGGCGCGAACGCCGCCATATCGCCGAACGCTGGGGACAGTACCTGATTCTGGGAATACTAGGAATGCTGATCTGTGGCGCCTGGGTCTACCAGGGCGCGCGATCGACGGGCGCGATGAACATCGCGCTGATCTACGCGGCGTCTCCGGTGATGATTGCGCTGGGCGCTGGCCTGTGGCTGGGAGAATCCTTCGGCAAACGGCAAGCCGCCGGCGTGGCGCTGGCACTGGCTGGTGTACTGCATGTCATCGTGCGGGGCCACTGGACGGCGCTGGCCGATGTTCAGTTTGTGCCGGGCGACGCTTGGGTGCTGGCCGCAACCATTTCCTGGGCCGCATTTGCGCTGCTGCAAAAACACTGGCCAAGCCCGCTGAGCGCCACTGCCCGACTGGCCACGATCTGCAGCTTTGGCGTATTGAGCTTGTTGCCCTTTGCGGCCTGGGAGCTGACCGAGCCCGGTTTGCTGGTCTGGGGCCAGCAGGCGCTGTGGCTGGTGCTGGCTGCCGCGGTGTTGCCAGGACTGGGTGCCTATTGGATTTACGGCTGGGCCCAACGCATTGTGGGAGCCAGCCGGGTGGCTGTGGCTTTGTACCTGGGCCCCTTGTACGCCTCGTTTGGCGCCTGGTGGATGCTGGGCGAACCACCAGGATGGCACCATCTGGTCGGTGCGGCCTTGATCCTGCCGGGAGTCTTTCTGGTCACCAAGTCTCTGCCGAAGCCCGCAACCGTGGTGGCTACGCAGCCGCTTCCAAACCGCTCCTGAAGTGCTGCAGCATCCGGCTGCTGGCGGCGGACGGGTCACGCGCTGCGAGCGCCTGCATGATCGCACCGTGTTCGGCCAGCGACTCGTCCACGCGCCCGGTCTTGAACAGCGAGTTGCGCCGGTTGAGCTTCATGACCTTGCGCAGGTCTGTCACCATCTGCATGGCCCAGCGGTTGTTCGCGATCTCGAGCAGGCGCAGATGGAAGCGCTCATTACATTGCAGGAATTGCTCCCGGTTGGGCTGGGGCAGGGCGGTAGCCGCTTCGAGTTCCCGGTGCAGACGCTGCAAATCATCGATCTGCTGCGCGTCCGCGTTTTTGGCGACCTGGCCGGCCGCGTCGGCTTCAAGAAGTCCCAGCAAATGGTAGACCTCGCGCAGATCCTGCTCGGAAACCTCGGTCACGTAAGCGCCCCGGCGGACCTTCATGGTTACCAACCCTTCGGTCGCCAGCACCTTGAGTGCTTCCCGTAACGGCGTTCGGCTGATACCGTAGTCTTTTGCGAGTTTGAGCTCGTCGATCCAGCTGCCGGGGATCAGTTCTCCGCTGAAGATACGCTGGCGTAATTGCTCCGCCACCTCCTGATAGAGGGCCTGGGGGGCGAGGGATGATGCCGGCATGGTGGTCATGTCAGGGTTGGAATTGTCAGCTAGACTCAAGATTCTGTATTTATAATTATAAATAACGATATTGTCCAGAATTTCTCGGTCGCCTTGAAGACCGCCTCCCGGAGCCGTGTCATGAACAGTAAAACCCTTTCATCCCCCAACAAACCGGTCGCCGTAGAGCAACAGAAGTCCGGCGACCCAATGGCCGGTTGGACCGCGGCAGCGCAGAAATCCGCCCCCGGCGGCAATCTCGACGCCCTGGACTGGCACACGCCGGACGGAATTACCGTCAAGCCCCTGTATACGGCCGCCGACCTTGAGGGCCTGCCGCATGCCGACACACTGCCGGGTTTTGCCCCCTATGTGCGCGGCCCGCAGGCCACGATGTATGCGGTACGTCCCTGGACCATCCGGCAATACGCCGGCTTTTCGACGGCGCAGGAGTCGAACGCGTTTTATCGCAAGGCGCTGGCCGCAGGCGGGCAGGGGGTGTCGGTGGCGTTCGATCTGGCGACCCACCGGGGTTATGACTCGGACCACCCCCGGGTAACCGGCGACGTCGGCAAGGCCGGCGTGGCGATCGACAGCGTCGAGGACATGAAGATCCTGTTCGACCAGATCGACCTGGCCAAGGTCAGCGTCTCGATGACGATGAACGGTGCGGTGCTGCCGGTGCTGGCCGGCTATGTGGTAGCGGCCGAAGAGCAGGGCGTGGCGCAGGCGCAACTGAGCGGAACGATCCAGAACGACATCCTCAAGGAGTTCATGGTCCGCAACACCTATATCTATCCGCCGGTGCCGTCGATGCGCATCATCGGCGACATCATGGAATACACGGCAAGCCACATGCCGCGCTTCAACTCGATCAGCATCTCGGGTTACCACATGCAGGAGGCGGGGGCCAACCAGGCGCTGGAACTGGCCTTCACGCTGGCCGACGGCCAGGAATACGTCAGAACGGCCATTGCCAAGGGCATGGACGTCGACGATTTCGCGCCGCGCCTGAGTTTCTTCTGGGCCATCGGCATGAACTTCTATCTGGAAGTGGCCAAGATGCGCGCTGCGCGGTTGCTCTGGTGCCGCATCATGCAGGGATTCGACGCAAAAAACCCCAAGAGCCTGATGTTGCGCACCCACTGCCAGACCTCGGGCTGGTCGCTGACCGCGCAGGACCCGTACAACAATATCGTGCGCACGACGATCGAGGCCATGGCCGCGGTGTTCGGTGGCACACAGAGCCTGCACACCAACAGCTTCGACGAGGCAATCGCGCTGCCGACCGATTTTTCCAGCCGGATTGCGCGCAACACGCAGCTGATCATCCAGGAAGAAACCCATATTCCCAACGTGATTGACCCCTGGGCCGGCAGCTACATGATGGAAAAGCTGACCCAGGACATGGCCGACGCAGCCTGGAAAATCATTGAGGAAGTGCAGGCCATGGGCGGCATGGTCAAGGCGGTCGACAGTGGCTGGGCCAAGCTCAAGATCGAGGCGGCGGCGGCTGACAAGCAGGCGCGTATCGACTCCGGCCAGGACGTCATCGTCGGCGTCAACAAGTACCGACTCGATAGCCATGACGAGGTCGAGGCACGCGACATCGACAACGTGGCCGTGCGCGAGGGCCAGATCCGGCGCCTGAACACGATTCGCGCCGAGCGCGACACCGAGGCGGTCGACGCGGCGCTGGCGGCGCTGACGGCTGCGGCCAGCGACAGCAGCGGCAATCTGATGGACCTGTCGATCAAGGCAGTTCGGGTAAGGGCCACGGTGGGCGAGGTCAGCGACGCGCTGGAGAAGGCTTTCGGACGCCATCGCGCCGACACCCACAAGGTCAGCGGCGTGTATGCAGCCTCGTACGACACCGGAGCGCAATCGGGAGACGGTATGAAGCAATGGGACGCCATCAAGGCCGATATCGCGCAATTTGCCGAGCAACAGGGCCGGCGCCCGCGTGTGATGGTCGCCAAGCTCGGCCAAGACGGCCACGACCGCGGCGCCAAGGTGGTGGCCACGGCGTTCGCCGATCTGGGTTACGACGTCGACATCGGGCCGCTGTTCCAGACCCCGGAGGAATGTGCACGCCAGGCGATCGAGAACGATGTCCATGCGGTCGGTGTGTCGACATTGGCCGCGGGCCACAAGACGCTGGTGCCGGCCATCATCGCCGAGTTGCGCAAGCAAGGCGGCGGCGACATCGTCGTATTTGTCGGCGGTGTCGTGCCCAGGCAAGACTATGACTTTCTGATGCAGTCCGGCGTCAAGGGCATCTATGGCCCTGGTACGCCAATCCCGGATTCAGCCGCCGATGTGCTCAAGCAGATCCGCGCTTCGCTGACAGCCTGAGTGGCATTTCCCGAGCGATCGTCCAGCGTGACTTCGGCCCAGACTTCTCCGGTTTCGCGACCTCTGCCCGATGGCGTGTCACAACTGGTGGACGCCATGACGGGTGATGCCGACATGCCACGGCGCCGTGCCATCGCCAAGGCGATCACGCTGCTGGAATCAACCCGCCCCGACCATCGTGCGCAGGCAGATGCCTTGCTGGCAGCCTTGTTGCCACACGCGGGCCACGCCGTCCGGCTGGGCCTGAGTGGCGTGCCGGGCGTGGGCAAGTCCACCTTGATCGAGGCGCTCGGCCTGCATTTGATCGCGCAAGGCCATCACGTGGCGGTATTGACGATCGACCCGTCTTCGGCGGTGTCGGGTGGCTCCATATTGGGTGACAAGACCCGCATGGAGCATCTGTCGGTCCACGCCAACGCCTATATTCGGCCCAGCCCGTCCAGTGGCAACCTGGGCGGCGTTGCCGAAAAGACACGCGAGTCCATTCTGGTGCTGGAGGCTGCCGGTTACGACGTGGTCATCGTCGAGACGGTGGGCGTCGGGCAGAGCGAAGTGGCGGTGGCTGGCATGACCGACATGTTCGTTTTGATGCAACTGCCCAACGCCGGAGACGAACTGCAGGCGATCAAGAAAGGCGTGATGGAACTGGCAGACCTGGTATTGATCAACAAGGCCGACCTCGACCCGGACGCAGCCAACCGTGCGCAGGCGCAGATCACTTCGTCGCTGCGGCTGATCGGCCAACACGGCAATCCGGCCCATGCGCAGCATGACATCGCGCAATGGACGCCGCGGGTATTGCAGCTCAGCGCCTTGTCGGGCCAGGGGGTGCAGGCCCTGTGGGACGCGGCACTGGAATTTCGCACCAAGCAGTCGGCGCTGGGCCGCTGGGACGGGCGGCGCCGCCGCCAGGCTTTGTCGTGGATGTGGGAGCGTATCGAGTCGGGCCTGCGCCAGGCGTTTCGCGACGACAAGGCCGTCAAGGAGCAGCTTGCAAGGATGGCGGACCAAGTGGCGCAGGGGCGCTTGGTGGCCTCAACGGCAGCGCGGGAATTGCTGGATCTGTTCGGCCGTCATCGGCCCGTGGCGTCCAGCGCGCAGCCCGGGGTATTGCCGCCAGGATCCGGCGCGGAGGTGCAGCCATGATCTCGCTGACGGCCGTGGCACGGATCGAGGCATCGACGATATGGCGCGAGAGGCGCGTCCAGGTCATGGATCTGCCGGAAGGCCGCATGCTGGTCAAGGGACAACGCGCCGTGCGCAGTCCCTGGCCGCACCGGGTGCTCAACATGTTTGCCTGGATGGCCGGCGTGCCGTATCTGAAAGCGGTTCCGGTTCATGGTGGGGCGCGCTCGCAGGCGATCGAGATCGAACGCCTGCAGGCCTTGCGCCAGGCCGGACTGGCGGTGCCCGAAATCCACCACGTGGCGAGCGACTATTTCGTCATGTCCTACCTGGGCTCCAACGACCTCGCCCGGGCCTTGCGTGAACAGGGTTCCGGCGCCTACGGCCTGTGGATGGCCGCGATGGAACACTTGCTTCTGGTACATGCCAGGGGCCAGTATCTGAGCCAGTGTTTCGCCCGCAACATCATCGTGTCCGATCGCTTCAGCGGCATGATCGACTTCGAAGACGATCCGCTGGAAGTGATGACGCTCGAACAGGCGCAGGCGCGCGACTGGCTGGTGTTCCTGCAATCGTCGCTTTGGAACCTGGCGCTGGAGCCGGAGCGGCTCGACGCGGCATTGCGACAGGTCCTGGCGCAAGAGTTGCCGCCAGTGCGCAAAGTGCTGGCGCATGCCGCCAGGCGCCTTTCATGGCTGCGCCATCTGCCGACCAATCGCAGGATCTGGGGCAAGGACTTCGTCAGCCTGCAGGCCGTAGGCGAGGCGATGTACCGCCACCACCAGAACCAACAACAATCCCCGATGATGGAGAACAACGATGCATGAAATTCTGGAGCAACTGGAAGCCAAACGCGAGCAAGCGCGCATGGGCGGCGGCGTCAAACGGATCGAGGCGCAACACGCCAAGGGCAAACTCACGGCACGCGAACGCCTGGAGCTGCTGCTCGACGAAGGCACGTTCGAGGAATGGGACATGTTCGTCGAACACCGCTGCGTCGACTTCGGCATGCAGGACCAGAGGATCCCCGGCGACGGCGTCGTGACCGGTTACGGCATGATCAACGGCCGCCTGGTGTTCGTGTTCAGCCAGGACTTCACCGTGTTCGGTGGCGCCCTGTCCGAAGCCCATGCCGAGAAGATCTGCAAGGTCATGGACCAGGCAATGAAGGTCGGTGCGCCGGTGATCGGTCTGAACGACTCCGGCGGAGCCCGCATCCAGGAAGGCGTGGCCTCACTGGGCGGTTATGCCGACGTGTTCCAGCGCAATGTGATGGCCAGTGGCGTGGTGCCGCAGATCAGCATGATCATGGGACCCTGTGCAGGTGGCGCGGTGTATTCGCCCGCGATGACCGACTTCATCTTCATGGTCAAGGACAGCTCCTACATGTTCGTGACCGGGCCGGAGGTGGTCAAGACGGTCACGCACGAAGACGTCACGGCCGAGGAACTCGGCGGCGCGATCAGCCACACCACGCGCAGCGGTGTGGCCGACCTGGCGTTCGAAAACGATGTGCAGGCGCTCTTGATGCTGCGCCGGCTCTACAACTACCTGCCGCTGAACAATCGCGAGAAGGCGCCGATACGCGACAGCGGCGATCCGCTTGACCGCATGGACTACAGCCTGGACACGCTGATACCGGACAACCCGAACAAGCCCTACGACATGAAGGAGTTGATTCTCAAGTCGGTGGACGATGGCGACTTCTTCGAGTTGCAGAGCGACTACGCGCGCAACATCCTGATCGGGTTCGCCCGCATGGGAGGGCAGACCGTGGGCATCGTGGCCAATCAACCGCTGGTGCTGGCCGGTTGCCTGGACATCAAGTCGTCCATCAAAGCGGCGCGTTTCGTGCGTTTTTGTGACGCGTTCAACATTCCGGTTGTGACCTTCGTCGACGTGCCAGGCTTCATGCCTGGCACCAGCCAGGAGTTCGGCGGCATCATCAAACACGGCGCCAAGCTGCTGTATGCGTATGCCGAGTGCACCGTGCCCAAGATCACGGTGATCACGCGCAAGGCCTATGGCGGTGCCTACGACGTGATGAGTTCCAAGCACTTGCGCGGCGACGTCAATTTCGCCTGGCCAAACGCGGAGATCGCGGTGATGGGCGCCAAGGGCGCGGTGGAGATCATCTTCCGCCAGGACAAGGGCGACGCCGCCAAACTCGCGGCCAAGGAAGCCGAATACAAAACTCGCTTCGCCAACCCGTTTGTCGCAGGCGCACGCGGCTTCATCGACGACGTGATCCTGCCGCACGAAACCCGCAAACGCATCTGCCGATCGCTGGTGATGCTCAAGGACAAGAAGGTCGAGAACCCGTGGCGCAAGCACGGCAACATTCCGCTGTGAGGAGACAACAAGATGTTTGACAAAATTCTGATCGCTAACCGTGGCGAAATCGCCTGCCGGGTCATCAAGACCGCACGCAAGATGGGAATCAAGACCGTGGCGGTGTACTCCGATGCCGACCGCGAAGCCCGCCATGTGGCGCTGGCGGACGAGGCGGTGCATATCGGCGCGGCGCCAAGCCGGGAAAGCTATCTGCTCGCGGACCGCATCATCGCGGCCTGTAAGCAGACCGGTGCCCAGGCCGTGCATCCGGGTTACGGCTTCCTGAGCGAAAACGCCGCATTCGCCAAGCGGGTCGAAGAGGAGGGCATCACCTTCATCGGCCCCAAGCACTATTCGATCTCGGCCATGGGTGACAAGATCGAGTCGAAGCGGCTGGCCGGCGCGGCCGGGGTGAATTGCATTCCCGGCGTCAACGACGCTATTGACGATGCCGACAAGGCGGTTGAGATCGCCCGCTCTATCGGGTACCCGGTGATGATCAAGGCCAGCGCCGGCGGTGGCGGCAAGGGCTTGCGCGTCGCGAATGACGATAAGGAAGCATTCGAGGGATTCACCAGTTGTCGCAACGAGGCGCGCAACAGCTTTGGCGACGACCGCGTCTTCATCGAAAAGTTCGTAGAGGAGCCGCGCCATATCGAGATCCAGCTGGTGGGCGATGCCCACGGCAACGTGATCTACCTGAACGAGCGCGAATGCTCGATCCAGCGCCGTCACCAGAAGGTGATCGAGGAGGCGCCCAGCCCTTTCATCAGCGACGCCACGCGCAAGGCCATGGGCGAGCAGGCCGTGGCGCTGGCCAAGGCGGTCAAGTACGAGAGCGCGGGCACGGTGGAGTTCGTCGTCGGCAAGGATGAGAGCTTTTATTTTCTGGAAATGAACACCCGGCTGCAGGTCGAACATCCGGTGACCGAATGCATCACCGGCCTGGATCTGGTCGAGTTGATGATCCGCGTTGCGGCGGGAGAAAAACTGCCGCTGGCGCAGGCCGATGTCAAGCGTGACGGCTGGGCCATTGAATGCCGCATCAATGCCGAAGACCCATTTCGCAACTTTCTGCCCAGCACCGGTCGGCTGGTGCGTTTTTCGCCGCCGGACGAAACAATGTTTGCCGCCGACACCGGTCAGTGGCATGGCGTGCGCGTTGACACCGGTGTGCAGGAGGGCGGCGAGATCCCGATGTTCTACGACTCGATGATCGCCAAGCTGATCGTGCACGGCAAGGATCGGCAGGAGGCGATCACCAAGATGCGCGCCGCGCTCGACAGCTTCGTGATCCGGGGGGTCGGCAGCAACATCCCGTTTCAGGCGGCACTGTTGGCCCATCCCGACTTCGTGTCGGGCCAGTTCAACACCGGCTTCATCGCCGCGAATTATGCGCATGGCTTTCGTGCGGAGGACGTCGCCCACGCCGACCCGGATTTCCTGATTGCGCTAGCCGCATTTGTACGGCGCAAGTCGCGCGAACGCGCGGCCGTGATGTCGGGCCAGTTGCCTGGCTACGGCGTCAAGGTTGGCCATGACTACAGCGTCATTACGCTCGATTCCGCCGGCTCGCACGGCCAGACCCGCGTCCATGTGGACGAGGTGATCGGTCAGATCGGATCGGCCGTCGTCACACTGCCCGGCAAACGCTACGAGATCACCAGCCATTCACGTCTGAACGATATCTGCATCCGCGGTACTTGCAACGGCCAGCCGTTCACTGCGCAGATCGAGCGCGGAACGCCGCGCAATCCGCTGGCGCTGGTGGTGCAACACGGCGGTACCCGCATCGAGACTATGGTGGTATCGCCGCGCATGGCCGAGCTCTATCGATTGATGCCGTTCAAGGCGCCGCCGGACATGAGCAAATATGTACTCTCGCCGATGCCTGGCCTGCTCGTGGACATCGCCGTGCAGGTGGGTCAGACCGTGCAGGCCGGCGAGCGGGTCGCAGTGATCGAGGCGATGAAAATGGAAAACGTGCTGTTCGCTGCTGCCGACGGTGTCGTCGGCAAGGTGCTGGCGTCCAAGGGCGACAACCTGACGGTCGACCAGCCCATTGTCGAATTTTCCTGATTACCCGACGAAAGACACCATGCAACGCCCATTCAAGGTTCTCGGCATCCAGCAGGTTGCCATTGGCGGCCCCGACAAACAGCGACTGCGTCGCCTGTGGGTCGATATGCTGGGGCTGGAGGTCACCGGCCAGTTCACCAGCGAACGTGAAAACGTCGACGAGGACATTTGCACGATGGGCAAGGGCCCGTTCAAGGTCGAAGTGGACCTGATGCAGCCGATCGACCCTGAAAAAAAGCCCGCGGTGCACACGACGCCGCTCAACCATGTCGGCTTGTGGATCGACGACCTGCCCGCTGCCGTGACATGGCTGCAAGGGCAAGGTGTGCGTTTTGCACCCGGCGGTATCCGCAAGGGTGCGGCCGGTTTCGACATCTGTTTTCTGCATCCCAAAGCCAATGACGAATTTCCGGTTGCGGGTGAAGGTGTGCTGGTCGAACTGGTTCAGGCGCCCATCGAGGTCGTCAAGGCTTTCGCGGCTTTAACGCAACAGTAAGCCCAAAAGTCATACCAATAGCGGGCATATTGCCCGCAAGTCCTGCCTGCCGGGCGCACAATGGTTGGCAAAGTTACATAGTGGTTACCAAACCTGATCCTGGCGATCGTCTCTGAAGGCGGCGTGCTGGGGGAACGGTTTCACCGCCGTGAAGCTTGCCCCAGGCAATCGCGTACGCACGGCAAGGAGACACTTTTTGCAGCCTACTGACATCGGCAATCCGGCCTATTTCCATAAAGTTGTCGATTGCCAACTGGCCTGTCCGGCCCACACTCCAGTCCCCGAATACATCCGATTGATCGCCCAGGGGCGTTACACGGACGCGTATATGGTGAATTGGGCGTCCAATGTTTTCCCCGGCATCCTGGGCCGAACCTGCGACAGACCCTGCGAGCCGGCCTGTCGGCGTAGCCGGGTCGAGGTCAATGGCGGGGCGCCGCCCGAACCTGTGGCGATTTGCCGCCTGAAACGGGTTGCGGCTGATCACAAGGGCGAAATCGCCGCGCTCCTGCCCGAGATCGCACCACCCAACGGCAAGCGCATTGCGTGCATCGGCGCCGGTCCGGCTTCACTGACCGTGGCACGCGACCTGTTGCCACTGGGATATGCGGTAACGGTGTTTGACAGCGAGCAAAAGGCCGGTGGTTTCATCCGCAGCCAGATTCCGCGTTTCAGGTTGCCTGACACGGTGATCGACGAGGAAACGGGCACCATCCTGGACATGGGAGTCGACTTCCGCAGCGGCCAGAAAATCGAGTCGATGGCGACGCTGCTGGCTGAAAATTTTGATGCGGTTTTTGTCGGCTGCGGCGCGCCGCGCGGGCGCGACCTGGATCTGCCGGGGCGCCAGGACATCCACAAGAACATCCATATCGGCATCGACTGGCTGGCCTCGGTGTCCTTTGGACACATCACCAGCATCGGCCGGCGTGTCATCGTGCTGGGTGGTGGCAATACGGCGATGGACTGCTGCCGATCCTCACGCCGGCTGGGAGGCACCGATGTGAAAGTGGTGGTGCGCAGCGGTTTCGACGAGATGAAGGCGTCGCCCTGGGAAAAAGAAGACGCGCAGCATGAGGGCATTCCGATCATCAACTGTCACGTACCAAAATCCTTCGAACATGTCGATGGCAAACTCACCGGCATGACTTTCGAGGTGGTCAAGTCGATCCGGGACGCCAACGGCCGGCGCAGCCTGATCCCGACCGGCGACCCGGATGTGCTGATCGAATGCGACGCGGTGCTGATCGCGGTCGGCCAGGAAAACGCCTTCCCCTGGATCGAGTCCGACTGCGGCATCACATTCGACCAGTGGGGCCTGCCAGTGCTGGACAAGGACAGTTTCCAGTCCAGCCTGCCGCATGTGTTTTTTGGCGGCGATTCGGCCTTCGGGCCCAAGAACATCATCACGGCGGTTGCCCATGGCCATGAAGCTGCTGTCTCCATTGACCGCCTGCTTTGTGGCGAATCGGTGAAGCAGCGCCCGCCGCCCCATACCAACCTGGTGTCGCAGAAGATGGGCATCCACGAGTGGAGTTTCGACAACGATGTGTCGCCGGCGCACCGCTTCAAGGTGCCCTGGGCCAAAGCGGAGCAGGCGCTGGCCAGTATCCGGGTCGAGGTCGAACTCGGATTCGATGCCGCCACCGCATTCAAGGAGGCCGGGCGCTGCCTGAACTGCGACGTGCAGACGGTGTTCAACAATGACACCTGCATCGAGTGCGACGCCTGTGTCGACATCTGCCCTATGGACTGCATCACGTTCACCGACAACGGCGACGAGCAAGACTTGCGCCAGCGGCTCAAGGCACCGGCACTGAACCTGGCGCAGGACCTGTATGTATCCGGCAAACTCAAGACGGGACGCGTGATGGTCAAGGACGAGGACGTCTGCCTGCACTGCGGCCTGTGCGCCGAACGCTGTCCGACCGGCGCCTGGGACATGCAGAAGTTTCTGCTCAGCACGACGCAGGCCGGCCCGGCTTGTCGCGATCCACAACCAAAGACTGACACGCTGGAGGCCGCATGAATCGTATCGAGGGTGTCAATAACTTCGTCATCAAGTTTGCCAACGTCAACGGCTCGGGATCGGCGTCTGCCAACGAGTTGTTTGCCAAGGCGATCCTGCGCATGGGCGTTCCAGTGAGCCCGCGCAATATTTTTCCGAGCAACATCCAGGGACTGCCAACCTGGTACGAGGCGCGCGTATCGGAGCAGGGTTATCAGGGCAGGCGTGGCGGCATTGACATGATGGTGGCGATGAACCCGCAGACCTGGGACGCCGACGTGGCCGAGATCGCGCCAGGGGGATATCTGTTTTACGACAGCACGCGGCCCATGCCGGAGTCGAAGTTCCGCTCCGACATTCAGGTGCTGGGCATGCCGCTGACCGAGATCTGCAACGCAGTCTATTCCGAGCCACGCCAGCGCCAGCTGTTCAAGAACATCGTCTATGTCGGTGCCTTGTCGGTGTTGCTGGAGATCGAACCTGATGTGATCGAACAGCTTTTCTCGGAACAGTACAAGGGCAAGGAAAAGTTGCTGGCGGCCAATGTACAGGCATTGCACCTGGGACGCGATTTTGCAAGCGAGCACCTGTCGGCGCCTTTGGGTATCCGCGTGCAGCGGCGCAACAAGGTCGGCAAACGCATCTTTGTCGATGGCAACAGTGCGCTCGCTCTGGGCTGTGTGTATGGGGGCGCGACCGTGGCGGCCTGGTACCCGATCACGCCGTCTTCGTCGGTGGCAGAGGCCTTTCTGCACTATTGCGCCAAGTTCCGGGTTGACCCCGACACCGGGCTGAACAATTACGCCGTGGTGCAGGCCGAGGACGAGATCGCATCCATCGGCATGGTGGTGGGCGCCGGCTGGAACGGCGCACGCGCCTTTACGGCGACCTCGGGGCCGGGCGTGTCGCTGATGACCGAGTTTATCGGTCTGGCATATTTCGCCGAAATTCCAGTCACGATCATCAATGTGCAGCGTGGTGGACCGTCCACCGACATGCCGACCCGGACCCAGCAGGCCGATCTGATCGCCTGTGCCTACGCCTCCCACGGCGACACCAAACATGTATTGCTGTTTCCGCAGGACCCGCATGAGTGCTTTGTCCATGGCGCGGCGGCGCTCGACCTGGCCGACCGTCTGCAGACCCCGGTGTTCGTCATGACCGATCTGGATATCGGCATGAACCAGCGACTGTGCGAGCCGCTGGTCTGGGAGAAGGGCAGGGACTATGACCGCGGCAAGATCATGAGCGCTGCGGAGCTCGAAGCAGGCAAGGATTTTGGTCGCTACAAGGATGTCGATGGCGACGGCATCGGCTGGCGCACATTGCCGGGCACGCACCCGACCAAGGGCAGTTACTTCACACGCGGCACCACGCGCGACCCGTACGCACGTTACTCGGAGCGCGGGCCGGATTACACCTACAACGTCGAGAGACTGCTGACCAAGTTCAAGACGGCGGCCACACTGGTGCCCCAACCGGTGGTGCGCTCAGCCACGCGCAAGAGCCGTCTGGGTGTGATCTTTTTCGGCTCCACCAGCCCGGCCATGAACGAGGCGCTTGATGTGATGACAGAGCAGGGCGTGCACCTCGATGCGATGCGCCTGTGCGCTTTTCCTTTCCCGGACAGCGTGGCCGAATTTATTGCCGCGCACAAACTGGTGTATGTGGTGGAGCAGAACCGCGATGCGCAGATGCGCCAGTTGCTGGTCAACGAACTCGGTGTCGACCCGGCCCGGCTGGTGCCGGTGCTGCATTTTGACGGCACGCCGATCACGGCGCAGTTCATCACCCGGCGCATTTCCGAACATGTGCAGCAGACGGTGGTCGCCGGGCCCAGGCGCCCCGCCGCCGCACGCGCTGCATCGACTCCATCGGAGGAGGCTGCATGACCTACATCACCAAACCCCGGCTGCACCATCCGTCGCTGGGCCATAACAAGGTCGGCTATACCCGGCGCGACTACGAGGGCAAGGTGTCGACCTTGTGCGCCGGCTGTGGCCACGATTCGATTTCGGCGGCCATCGTGCAGGCCTGCTGGGAACTGGACATCGAACCGCACCGGGTAGCCAAGTTGTCCGGCATCGGTTGCAGCTCGAAAACGCCGGACTATTTTTTGGGCGCGTCACACGGCTTCAATACGGTGCACGGGCGCATGCCGTCGGTGTTGACCGGTGCCAACATGGCGAACAAGGACTTGTTGTACCTCGGTGTTTCAGGCGATGGCGACTCCGCGTCCATCGGGCTGGGCCAGTTCGCGCACAGCATGCGACGCGGCGTGCGCATGGTGTATATCGTGGAGAACAACGGGGTCTATGGCCTGACCAAGGGCCAGTTTTCAGCCACCGCCGACAGCGGCTCGCGCAGCAAGAAGGGCATTGTCAATTTCGACAGCCCGATCGATCTGGTGGCGATGGCCCTGCAATTGGGGGCGACCTATGTGGCACGCAGCTTTTCCGGCGACAAGGCGCAGCTGGTGCCGATCATCAAGGGCGCCATCGGCCATGGCGGTGCGGCCTTCATCGACGTGGTCAGCCCCTGTGTTGCGTTCAACAATCACGCCGGCAGCACCAAGAGTTATGACTATGTGCGCGAGCACAACCAGGCCGTCAGTCGCATCGACTTCATCGCGCTTGACGCGTCGCCAGAGGCGGATCAGGACGGAGCCGCACCGGGTTCCGTGATCGAAGTACCACAGGCTGATGGCAGTGTCATGCGCCTGCGCAGGTTGCACAACGGTTACGACCCGACCGACAGGCTGGCGGCGATGAACCATGTGCAGACCCATCAGGCCAAGGGCGAGGTGGTGACCGGTTTGTTGTATGTGGACAAGGACGCGCAGGACCTGCATGCTGCCATGCGAACCAGCGCACAGCCGCTCAACAGCCTGGGTGTTGACCGGCTGTGTCCGGGCGCGAAGGTTCTGGATAAGTTGAACCAGTCCTTGCGCTGACACGCGGACAGTCAGCGCTGGCGCAGCGCTTTGGCACGGGCCTGTGCCGCGGCCAGAATGGCCTGTTTGGAGGAACTTGACGCGGCAGCAGGCGCCGCCACAGGTGGCTGGGTGCTCTCGCCGGTTTGCTCGCATGCTTGTGGGTTGGATTCATCCCCTGATTCGGACTCGTTATTGCGCCGTTCGCGTAGGGCGGCGTATCGCGTACGTGCCTGCTGCGCCTTCTCATCCGACCAGGCATCCCAACCAGTGGCGTCACCACTGTCGTTTTCCATCACGATGCAGTCGACAGGACAAACCGGAAGGCACAACTCACAGCCTGTGCAATAGGGCTCGATAACGGTGTGCATCAGTTTGTTGCTCCCGATGATGGCGTCGGTCGGACAGGCCTTGATGCACAAGGTGCAGCCGATGCACCAGTTTTCGTCAATCACGGCCAGGCTGCGCGGCGCTTCGACTCCGTTGTCCGGGTTCAACGGCAGGATTGGACGCCCGGTGACGGCCGCCAATCGGATGATGCCTTCGGCGCCGCCGGGCGGACATTGATTGATGGCGGCGTGATCTGCGGCAATGGCCGCGGCGTACGCTTCGCAATCGGGATATCCACAGCGGGCGCACTGGGTCTGCGGCAACGCGTCGAGCACGCGCATTGCCAACGATGCCATTGCCCTACGCGCCCTTGGTGGCGGCCTTGCGAGCCGTTTTGCGCGGCTTGGCCGCAGGAGCGGCCGCCGGCAGGGCAGACGCCTTGGCTACCGCATGGGTACGGCTGCTGGGGGCGGCGCGGCGTGCGCGTGTAACCGCAGCAGCTTTTTCCGCCACTGGTTTGGCCGCTAGCACCAGATTGAGTACCGCTTTTTTGCGTGCGGCGGCTTTCACCGGTCGCTTGGGTGGTTGGTGATTGAGTATGAAGGCCTTGACCTTTGGATACACCATTTCGCGCCAGCGCCGGCCAGAGAAGATGCCATAGTGGCCCGCGCCTTTGACCTCATAGTGCTCCTGCAAAGATTCCGGCACACCGCTGCAGATCTCATGCACGGCATGGGTTTGGCCGGAACCTGAGATATCGTCGAGCTCACCTTCGATCGAGAACAAGGCTGTGGTTGTAATGTCCTGAGGACGCACGCGCTCGACCTTGCCGCTGGGCGAACGCACGTCCCAGGTCCCGTTGACCAGGCTGAAGTCCTGAAAAACAACCCGGATCGTGTCCAGATAGAAGTCGGCATCCATGTCCAGTACTGCGTTGTATTCGTCGTAGAACTTGCGGTGCGCCTCGGTGCTGGCGTCGTCACCCTTGATCAGATCCATGAAATAGTCGTAATGACTTTGCGCATGGTTGTCCGGATTCATCGCGATGAAGCCGGAATGCTGCAAGAAGCCCGGGTACACCCGGCGTCCGGCGCCGGGGAAATTGCTCGGCACCCGGTAGATCACGTTGCTTTCGAACCAGTTGTGGCTCTTGTTCACGGCCAGATCGTTGACCGATGTCGGCGACTTTCGCGCGTCAATCGGTCCGCCCATCATGGTCATGGTCAGCGGAGTCAGTTCATTGCGGCTGGCCATCAGCGATACCGCCGCGAGAACCGGTACGGTGGGCTGGCACACGCTCATCACATGGCAGTTGCCGTAGATGCCTTGCACATGGCGGATGAATTCCTGGATGTAATTGACATAGTCATCCAGGTGAAACTCACCGTCTGCCAATGGCACATTGCGCGCGTTCTGCCAGTCGGTGATATAGACCTTGTGGTCGCGCAGCATGGTTTGGACCGTGTCCCGCAACAGAGTCGAGTGGTGGCCAGACAAGGGCGCGACGATCAGCACGGCGGGTTGCCCTTTGAGCGAATCGAGGGTCGCGAGGTCGTCAGTGAAACGCTTGAAACGGCGAAGTTCGCAAAACGGTCGGCTCACCTCGACCCGTTCATGGATCGCGATTGCAACGCCATTGACGTCCACGGTGCGGATGCCGAACTCCGGTCTTTCATAGTCACGCAGTAGGCGATGCATCAGATCAAACATGGCGGACGTGCGCTGGGAGAAGGGGGCCTGGCCCATGGTCGACAAGGGATTGGAATACACCTTGGCTGCGACCTTTGCGAGGTCGGAAAACGGCTCCATCATGGAGCGTTGGGCTTCGTACAGTTGGTACAACATGTAGGCGTGGCTTTCTTTGTAATTGCTGCAGTGCAATATAACAGCACTTTAACGTAACCGTTGGAGAGCCGCCCCCAGATGAACCCTTGGACAAGGTCTGGTCAACAGGCAATGCTCTAAACTCGCACAACCGAGAATTGGGAAAATCCACCGCATGAGTGTTCAGACGACCGTCGTGTTTGCAGACCTGATGGGAAGCACCGCGTTCTTCGAAACCATTGGCAGCGCGCGCGGATCACGCATCGTCACACAGATGACACAGTGGATATCTGCGGTCTGCGTGGCCCACCGGGGGCAGGTCATCAAGACCCTGGGCGATGGCGTCCTGGCGGTTTTCACGCATGCGCCCGACGCGATCGATGCCGTTGTCGAGATGCAACGAGACCATCAGAAGCGTCTGCTGGCGTCGTCCGCTGGCACACGCCTGCCGATCCGGATCGGTGTGGCGCGCGGTGAAGTGGACTTCATCGATGACGATTGTTATGGCGACGCGGTGAACGTGGCCTCGCGCCTGAGCGATTTGTCGGGCCCGCACCAGATCTGGGCAAACCAGCAATCCCTTGAGCAGGCCGCCGAAGTCGATGGCGTCCGATTCCGCCCTCTCGGAACCATTGCGATCCGGGGCAGGGCAGAACCCTGCCAGGCTTTTCAGGTTGAATGGCATGAGAACTTGAGCAGCGACCTGATGACGATGCAGGCCACGATCAACTCACAACAGGACCAACTGGACAAACTGGTGCTCGGGCGCGACATCGAACTGGTGTGGGTCGACGTGCAGCGCAAGTTCCATTCTTCCCAGATGCCGATTCACATTGGCCGGGTCAGCCAAGCCGAGTTCGTGGTCAACGATCCGCGTGTCTCGCGCTCCCATGCCCGTATCCATTGGCGCAATGGCAGCATTCTGCTGGCTGACATCAGCACCTACGGAACCTGGGTCCGATTTGCGGGTGGCGGCTCGGACCTGTTGCTGCGCCGTGAAGAGTGTGTGCTGCACGGCAGCGGGGAGATCGCACTTGGCGCATCGTTCGGCGATCTGACCGTACCGACAGTGCGGTTCGCTATTACCTGAAACCTGTCAGACCGCGTCAGAAGATCCATATAGGGTAGTTAACATAATGCACATCGTATCAATCATGTGATGGCGTAGCAATACACCGGCACTAGCACCTACCATTTGCCTTTGGGCTGCTTTGCGCGCACGAATGCAGCGATGACTTCAGCCGCTTCGGCCCGGTTGGCGCGATGCGCAAAGTCGATTGCGGTCAGGTCCTGCTGATTTTTCAGGAACGGGTCTGCTCCGGCTTCGAGCAGAAGTTTCACAGCGGATGGCGTGCCATAAAAGGCGGCCATCATCAATGGTGTGGTTCCATTGGGTGACGCAGCATCAATATAGGCGTTCTTGTCCAGCAACAGGCGCATCACTTCCTGGTGGCCCCGGGTCGCGGCATAGTGCAAAGGCGTCCATCCAGTCTTGTTGACATCGGCGTCGCGCTCGATCAGGACTTTGACGATGTCCAATTGCCCACCGAGCGAGGCCAGCATCAGCGGACTTTCGTCCGCCTTGTTGCGAGCCTCGATTTCCACCTTTTCCCAGCTCAGCAAGGCCTGAACAGCCTTGGAGGCGTTATCCCTGATCGCCAAATGCAGCGCGTGTTCACCCTTAGGGTCACGTACATTGCCGTCGAAACCGCGGGTCAGCAGGGAACGAATGGCGGGCGCATCATCACCCTTCACAGCCGAGAAGTAGTCTTCATACGAACCAGCAAATGAAGAACTAAATCCAATAAAAACAAAGAGATAAATAATTTTCTTAATGCAATTTCTATATAAATTACTTGAAGAGTATCGAGCCGTTAAAACTGTGTTCATGCCATCACTCCCTTAAAGAGTTGCTCGAAATTGCGGCTGGTCACCTGGGCGATCTCTTCGACCGGACAAGCCTTGATTTGAGCGATTTGCCTGGCGACAAAGGGTACATAAGACGGATTGTTCGTCTTGCCCCGGTAGGGCACCGGTGCCAGGTAGGGGCTGTCGGTTTCGATCAGCAACCGGTCCAAGGGCACAAACGCTGCGACATCGCGCAGGTCCTGTGCATTCTTGAACGTCAGGATGCCGGAGAAGGAAATATGAAAACCCAAGTCGAGGGCGGCCCGAGCCACTTCCCGCGTCTCGGTGAAACAGTGGAACACGCCCCGGGCCTGCTCGGTTTCGGGCGATGAGCCGCCCTCTTCCCGCAATATCGCCAAAGTGTCTTCAGACGCACTGCGCGTATGGATCACCAGTGGCAAATCCAGTTGGCGCGCGGCCCGGATATGCACCCGGTACCGCTCGCGTTGCCACTCCATATCGGCCACGGAGCGACTGTTCAAGCGGTAGTAGTCCAGGCCCGTCTCGCCAATGCCCACGACACGTGGCAATTGCGCACGTTCGAGCAGGTCATCCAGGCTGGGCTCGCGCACATCCTCGTTGTCCGGGTGCACGCCAACGGTGGCCCAGAAATTGTCATACGAGGTCGCCAGCGCGTGCACCTCGCCAAATTCTTCCAGCGTAGTGCAAATGCACAGGGCGCGATCGACCCGGGCGAGCGCCATGGCCTCCCGGATGGCAGGCAGGTTCTGGACCAATTCCGGGAATGAGAGGTGGCAATGCGAATCAGTGAACATCTGGGGTGGGTCCGGAACCGGAAGATCGGGTGCGACCACCGCGATGACACATGCGATCGGCCCTGGCCGCGTGATCCGCGGCAGTTACAAAATGCCCGTCAAATCGTCTGGGTCGGACGGTCCGATCCCAGTGCTGCACCCAGGATTTCTTCGATCTTGATTTTCAGCAGCCTGGATTTTTCATCGCGCGGAAACTGGATGCCGACACCTTGTGTACGGCTTCCAGCGGCCTTGGCCGGCGTGACCCAGGCCACCTTTCCCGCCACCGGATACCGCTGGGGATCGTCCGGCAGCGACAGCAACACATAGATATCGTCGCCCAGCTTGTATTCGCGTGCCGTGGGAATGAAGATGCCCCCCTCGACAAAAAGTGGAATATAGGCCGCGTACAGCGCCGCCTTCTCCTTGATGGCCAACTGAATGACACTGGGACGGGGCGATGTAGACAATGTACTCATGCGTGAATGCTCAGTTTCTTGAGTTTAGAGTGATTTTCGCCTGACTGAGCAAAGCCTCGACCATCAGCCCGGGATTGAAGGGATGCTCCATCGTGCGGGTCGCTCGCGCCAGGTCCCGGCCCCATTGGCTCAGGGCCGTAAAGCGTCCGCCAGACGGCAGGTCGCGTGACTCGAAAAATCGCGGTTCGGCGCCCTGCTGTACCAACTGCAGGTCATGGCACAACTTGTGCAACATGCCCACCACCTGCGACGGCGACATTCCTTGCACCGCGCCAGCGTCACCACGTTCGACGGCCTTGGGCAGTTGGGACCACAACGCAGGATCCTGCCCGCTGGCGGCCAGCGCCAGTGCATCGTCGGGCCGCCCGCCCGCAGCGCGCAGCCAGGTCGACGCATGTTCGGTGGCTATGCCTTGCAAAGAGAACCAGGGCATCACTTCTGATGCCAACGGCCATGCCATCGCGTGTGCCAGGCATCGGCTGCGGATCGTCGGCAACAACATTTGCGCCGCTTCACTTGCCAGCACGAAGCGGACGTCGCCGGGCGGCTCCTCCAGCGTTTTTAGCAAAGCGTTGGCCGTGACCGGATTCATGCGTTCGGCCGGGAACACCAGCACCACCTTGCCGCGCCCGCCAGCGCTGGTGCGCTGGGCAAATTCGATTGCGTCGCGCATGGCGTCAACGCGGATTTCCTTGCTGGGCTTGCGCTTTTTGTCATCGATGTCAGATTGTGCTTTCTCGCTCAGTGGCCACTGCCGCTCAACCATCACCGTCTCGGGCATCAACACGGACAGGTCTGCATGGGTGCGTACGTCGATCGCATGGCAGCTGGAGCATTCACGGCAGGCGCCATTGGGTGACGGGTTCGCACAGAGCCAGGCACGCGCCATTTCGAGTCCCAGCGTGTATTGGCCCAGGCCGGACGGGCCCTGCAGCAGCCAGGCATGACCCCGCTGCGCCAGCAGGTTTTGCAACTGGCGTGTTATCCATGGTGCCGAAGCAGCCGCCTTGCTCATGCCAGCCACCCCCTTGCGCGCACGGTGTCCGACACTTGAGTCCAGACTGCATTGCGCGATGCGCCGGCGTCGATCCGGGCAAATCGCGATGGTGCAAACTGCGCTCGCTGCGCATAGGCCTTGCGCACGCGGGCAAAAAATTCTTCACCACGGGCCTCGAACCGGTCGGGAGCGCGCGCCTGCGCCAGACGCCGCGCTGCCTCGGCAGGCGCCAGATCGAACCACAAGGTCAGATCGGGTTGCAGCAAGGCAAAGGCATCGCCGTCATCGACTTCGTCTGCGACTTTGTCACCCTGAACCCACGCTTCGAGCTGCGCCAACACGGCCGCTGAAAGGCCTTGCCCGCCGCCCTGGTAGGCAAAACTCGAGTCCGAAAAGCGATCGCACAAAACCACTTCGCCGCGCTCCAAGGCCGGACGGATCACCTGACAGACATGGTCCCGCCGGGCCGCAAATACCAGCAAGGCTTCGGTCAACCCGTCCATCGGCGCGTTCAGCACCAGTTCGCGCAATTGTTCGGCCAAGGGTGTCCCACCAGGTTCGCGCGTCACGGTCACCACCCTGCCCTGTGCCTGCAGGTCCTCTGTCAATGCCTGCATATGGCTGGATTTGCCCGCGCCGTCGATTCCCTCGAACGTGATGAAAACGCCCTTCATGAAAATGCTCTCACTGCTTGCGCTGGAACTTGTTGACCGCTCGGTTGTGGTCGTCAAGGTTGGCGCTGAATTCGCTTGTGCCGTCGCCGCGGGCAACGAAATACAGTGCATTGGTCTGCGCCGGCGCCACCGCCGCGAGCAAGGAATCGCGACCGGGCATGGCAATTGGCGTAGGGGGAAGGCCTCTGCGGGTGTAGGTATTCCACGGGGTGTCGGTCTGCAGATCCTTCTTGCGTAGATCGCCGTCAAAAGTCTCGCCCATGCCGTAGATCACTGTCGGGTCGGTCTGCAGCATCATGCCCACCCGCAAACGGTTGCTGAAAACGCCGGCAATGATGGGTCGGTCGGACCCTCGGCCGGTTTCTTTTTCGACAATGCTGGCAAGGATCAGCGCCTGCTCCGGCGTCTGCAAAGGGCTGTCAGGCGCGCGATGCTGCCAAGCGGCCTGTAGATGCCGGTCCATGGTGCGCATCGCCAGCGCCAGCAGTTTGAGGTCACTCGAGCCTTTGGCATAACTGTAGGTATCCGGAAAAAAGCGCCCTTCCGGATGCTGTTTCGGCCGACCGAGTTGCTCCATGATGGCCTGGTTCGACAAGCCCCTGGTTTCCTGACGCAACTGCGGTGCTTTGGCCAGGGCCTCGCGGAGTTGACGAAAATTCCAGCCTTCGACCAGGGTCAGCGAACGCAGCGACTCCTCGCCCCGTACCAATTTGCGCAGCAGACTCCGCGGCGTGGTGCCGCGTTCGATCTCATAACTTCCGGCGCGAATCTGGCGCGCGTCGCCCGACAGGCGGAACCATGCGTACAACAACTGCGCGGACGTGTCGACACCCGCACGCACCACAACCTGGGCTACACCCTTGGCGCTGGTACGAGGATCGATGGACACGTCCACCGAATCGGTCGCCATCGCCAGCGGCTGGTTCAGCCACCAAATCGCGGCTCCACCCAGCGCACCGGCCAGCAAGACGAGAAGCAGCAAAAGACGTCGCACAGGCCTGTCGTCCATATGTGAATGAGAGAGGATGATAATTGACGCCATGAAATCATTACCTGATGGCCTGGCCTTGTTGACCCCGCTGGGCGTGATCCGCGTCGAAGGCGCCGATGCGGCCAGCTTTTTGCAGGGGCAGTTGACCCACGATTTCGCGCTATTGGGAATGTCCGAGGCCCGGCTCGCCGCCTTTTGCACGGCCAAAGGCCGAATGCAGGCCAGTTTCATCGGCTTCAAGCGCTCGCCGGACGAGATTCTGCTGATTTGCCAGCGAGACGTGTTGCCGGCCGTACTCAAGCGCCTGTCGATGTTCGTGATGCGCGCCAAGGCGCGTTTGAGCGATGCCAGCGACGACTACCGCATTTGCGGCCTGGCCGGCTCTGCAGTCACGCCATTTGGCCTTGCGTCTGGCAAGCCCTGGTCGCGCCAGGATCATGGCAATGCCACTGTGGTGCTGCTTTATCCGGCCGGCGAGGTAGCGCGTGCACTGTGGCTGGCCCCGGCGGCGGACCCTTTGCCGGAAGGCGAATCCATGGCCCTGGATCTCTGGCAGTTCGGCGAAGTCCAGGCCGGGGTGGCCATGGTCAATGCCGCAGTGGTGGAGGCCTTTGTGCCGCAGATGCTCAATTACGAGTCGGTTGGCGGCGTAAATTTCAAGAAAGGTTGTTACCCGGGACAGGAAGTGGTCGCGCGCAGCCAGTTTCGGGGGGTGCTCAAACGCCGGGCCATGCTGGCCCATTGCGCCGCTGCGCTGACTGCCGGCCAGGAAATCTTCCGCAGTGACGATGGCGAGCAACCATGCGCCACTGTCGTACAGGCTGCGCCCCATCCGCAGGGCGGCTGGGACGCCATCGTGTCGGGTCAGGTGGCTGCGTTGCAGGCAGGCGATCTGCACCTGGGCGGCGCCGACGGCCCTGATGTGTTGGTACGCGTCATGCCCTACCCGCTGCTCGAGGACATCTGAAACCCGGGCCGCAACCAGGCGCAGCCCGGCCCGGCGATCGACCTACAAGCGGGTCAATGGGCGCGCCAGGTCGAGATGGGGGATGCCCGCTTCCTCGTAGACGTCGCTGATGGGCATGAAACCGAGACGGGTGTAAAAGCCTTCGGCGCTGCATTGCGACTGCAGCACCACACGGGTATCGCCGCGCCCGGACGCCACTTGCATCAACACGTTCATCACCACCTGGCCGAAGCCGGTCGCACGCATGGTGCGGTTGACCGCAACCCGGGCGATCCTGGCCAGCGCCGGGCCTTCTTGCATCAATCGGCCCGTTGCCAGGGCCAGACCCATGCGGTTGCACACCAGCGCATGCACCGCGTTGTCATCTGCAGCATCCTGATCCAGACCATGCGCGATACCCAGTTCGTCCATGAACACTTCGCGGCGCAGCGCGCTCGCCTGTGCTCCAAGTTCGGCCCAGGTGCCCACCCGGACATCGACCGGGGATACGCCAGCCTCGAACGACTGCAACAGTTCGCGCAAAGCGGGTGGAACGGGTTTGGAGGTCTGGGTCAGCGGGTCGGCAAACACATACACCAGTTCGCCACTGACCAGCAGCACATCATTGCGCAGCACTGCTGCGCGGAAAACCATCGACGACGTTCCGATGCGTGCGCACATCACACCGATATCGAGCAAGTCGTCCAGCCGCGCGGAACCGTGGTACTCCAGCGTGGATTTCTTCACGTAGAGGTCACCGCCGAGTGTCTGCGGGATCTGTTCGTACGGGATCGCCATCGCCCGCCAGTATTCGGTAAAGGCGGTGTCGATGTACATCAGGTAGTGCGGATTGAAGACGATGCGTTGCAGGTCCACCTCGGCCCAGCGCACCCGCAGCCGGTGGATCAGTCGGAAGTCTGTTCGGGCAGGTTCGGTCATCGTGGGTGTCGGATTGAACACAAGGTGGGACAAGACCGCGCCGATTGCGGCGCAGGTCCAACGCGCCATGCCTGGTGGGTTCTTGCTACATTCGGAGTTTGATCCTACACCGACGAGGCACCATGGCACTGATCTACTACGTGACACAAATCCAGTTTGACTTCGGCGCTCTTTCACTGTTGCGCCAGGAGTGCGAACGCATCGGCATCACCCGCCCGCTGATCGTGACCGACCAGGGTATCAAGGCCGCCGGCTTGCTGACCCGGGCGCTCGATGCCCTGGCCGACATGGAGACCTCTGTTTTTGACGAAACACCCTCCAACCCGACCGAAGCGGCCGTGCGCGCGGCGACCAATGTGTTTCACGATCGCCATTGTGATGGGCTGATCGCGCTCGGAGGCGGCTCGGCCATCGACTGTGCCAAGGGCGTGGCGATCGCGGCCCGGCACGACGGCGCCCTGAAGACTTACGCGACCATCGAAGGCGGCTCGACGCGCATCACCGATCGTTGCCTGCCGCTGATCGCGGTGCCCACGACCAGCGGAACCGGCAGCGAGGTCGCGCGCGGCGCGATCCTGATTCTGGACGATGGCCGCAAGCTGGGTTTCCACTCCTGGCATCTGGTTCCGCGCGCCGCGATCTGCGACCCGGAGTTGACGCTCGGCCTGGGCCCGCGTATGACCGCCGCCACCGGCATGGACGCCGTGGCCCATTGCATGGAAACCTTCATGGCGCCGGCCTTCAACCCACCGGCTGACGGCATCGCCCTCGATGGCCTAGAGCGCGCCTGGGCCCATATCGAACGCGCCACCCGCGACGGAAGCGATCGCGAAGCGCGGCTGAACATGATGAGTGCTTCGATGCAGGGCGCAATGGCGTTCCAGAAAGGCCTGGGCTGTGTACATTCCCTGAGCCATAGCCTGGGCGGAATTGATCCCCGGCTGCACCACGGCACGCTCAACGCGGTATTTCTGCCGGCGGTCATCGCCTTTAATGCCAGCGCCGAGTCGATCCGCAAGGAAAAGCGCCTGGAACGCATGGCGCGGGCCATGGGCCTGGCCCCGGGTACCGAGATCGGTGCAGCGATCAAGGACATGAGCCAGCGCCTCGGGCTGCCGACCGGACTGGCCGCCATGGGCGTCAGCGAAGGCCAGTTCGAAGCCATCATCGACGGCGCCATGGCCGACCATTGCCACAAGACCAATCCCCGCCTGGCCAGCCGCGACGATTACCGCACCATGTTGTTGCAATCCATGTAGCAGCCCAGTCCCGGGCAATGGTGTCAGTGCGGCGTGTCGGCGACGCGCCAGTCAGCCCGGTGGCAACTGGCTGCCACGATCGCGGCATTGAGACGGTCATTGCTGTCGACCCGGGCCGACGCCTGTTTCCGGCTCATACCGTGCGCCGCCATGTGGCGCAAGGTGATGCGCTCCATGGCCAGCGGCAGTGGAACATCAAGGTACCCGCATTCGTCGAGCAGTGCGGACAGGTCCCAGCCATCGCCACGGTGCAGCAGATACAAGCCTTCCAGCAAAATCAGGCGCACGGACGCCGGGATGGTGATGGCATCGGGCTGCGGATCGCCGACGCCATGGTCAAACCCGGGCCACAACACGGCGTTGTTGCGGCCCTGAGCTGCATTGACCCAAGGCAAGGCCTTGACCTGTCGCAAACGTTGCGCCAGCGCCAGCGGATCAAAGGTCCAAGGTGCTCCGCGGCGCGCCGACGCAGCCTGCGGATCGGGCATGGCGGACAACTCAGCCCGGGTGAGGTGAAAACCGTCCATGCCGATGACCATGGCAGTGCCGGCCCCGTGGCGCTGGTTCAACTGATCTACCCAAAACTGCGCCAGTGTGCTTTTGCCTGCGCCAGGCAACCCGGCCAGGCCGACGACGACACGCCTCCCGTTGGCCAGCTTCGCTTGCAAATGCGCCAGTCGCTCGAGCGGATTCGCCAGCCAGGGCGGCGTCTCGTCCTTGCGGGTAACCGAATCGTGCCTGCCGTTGTCCATAATTACGCTGCGGCAGCAGATGGTTCTATTCTTGAGCGTCCGGCGCCGACGGCCGCTTCGGCATTTCAGCGGCAATATGAACCTGACCACGCGATTTGGCCAGATCCACCTGGCGCTGGCGTTCGGCCAATCCACGCTTCTTCATCTCGTCGCGGCTGGCAAAACATGCGGCGCAGGAAACCCCTTCCTGATACAGCGGTGACGCCATGTCCTGCGCCTCGAGCGGCCTGCGACAGGAGCGGCACAGGGTCAGCCCGCCCGGCTCCAGCCCGTGGCCGACCGACACCCGCTCGTCAAACACGAAACACTGGCCACGCCACAGACTGTCCTCGGGCGCGACGGTTTCCAGGTACTTGAGGATGCCGCCTTGCAGGTGATAGACCTCGTCGAATCCGCGCAGACGCATCAAGGCCGTGGATTTTTCGCAGCGGATGCCGCCGGTGCAGAACATCGCAACGCGCCGCTTGCGACCGTCGCCGGCATCGAGCAGCTGGCCGGGGCCGGATTGGGACTCGAGCCAGGCAGGCAATTCGGAGAAATTGCGCGTCTTGGGGTCATGCGCGCCCGCAAAGCTGCCGATCGTCACTTCGTAGTCATTGCGCGTGTCGATGACGACCACGTCCGGGTCGCTGATCAGCGCATTCCAGTCCTGTGGTTTCACATAGGTGCCCGCCATACGTGCCGGTTGCAGTCCATCGACATGCATGGTGACGATTTCGGCCTTGAGCCGGACCTTCAGGCGATGAAACGGCGCCACATCGGCCCAGGCCTCCTTGTGCTCCAGGTCGGCCAGCCGGGCATCGCTGCGCAACCATTTCAGTACGGCGTGGACATCGTCGGGCGCGCCCGCGATCGTGCCGTTGATGCCTTCGCCAGCCAATAGCAGCGTGCCCTTGACCTGATGGCGCTGGCACAGTTCCAGCAAGGGGGCCTGCAGGTCGGCATGGTCGGGCAGTTCGACAAACTTGTAGAGCGAGGCGGTCAGGAAACGGGACATCGGATGCGACAGGGAAAAGGGCCTCAAGCGGCCGATACCCTATTGTCGCCGCTGCGCAAGCCCACGCGATCACTGCGCGTGTTGTGCGTTAAAGCGCAGTGATCTGGCGCATATCCGGCGCGTCCAGCCACTGTGCAAACTCGTCCGCCAACTGGGCACTGGCGCTGACCGCGGCGTTCCAGGCCTTCATGCGCCCCGCCAGGTCGTGGCCGTAATGCAGGAAATCATTGCGGTCCGGTAACTTGCCATTGGGCAGGCACTGCACCCACTGAGGATCGGGTGCGAGCAGCAACAGGTTGTCCAGAAAGTGGGTTGGCTTGTGGCGCCAGCGCAGCCGCTTGTCCAGCCAGCCGGGCACTACGGCGCGCTGAAAATGCGGATACAGCACCAGTTGTTGCCGCTCGGCGTCCTGCAGTTTGAGCGACGACATGACCGGTGCGCCGGCGTAATTCAGGTGCAGGTGGTAGTCGGTGATGCCCCCGTCCCAATAGGCCCCGGCCGGCGCACCGGGGATGTCGTGCACCGCACGCAGCATGAACGGTATCGAGCAACTCGCCTGCAGCGCCGGATGAAAGTTGGCCTCGCTCAGAACCACCTGCCGGGTACGGTAATCGGTGCTGTCAAACGGCAGCGCCGCTCCGGCACTGGAAAAAACCACCCGTTCAAGCCAGGCGCCCATCGCCTTGCGGTGCACGCTGTTGGTCAGGAATGCGCCCAGATATCCCAGGGGTGTACGCAAACCGTGCTCGCGACCCAGTAGATGGCGCCCGCGCGACGTGACCACGTGCAGGCGATAACGCGGATGCGCCAGCACCTGCGCTGCACGGGGCCCGTAAAACGCCAGCAGATTGCGGCCGAACAACTCGCTGACCATGTCCGGTGTGGGCCGCTTCTGACCCGGTGCCAAGGCAAATTCCTGGCGAATGTAATCGCGTTCGAGTTGCTCGAAGGCCGCAACGTTGTTGTCCAGGCAGGCCGTGGCCATTCGCCACGCGCCGATGGACGCGCCGACCAGATGCACCACATGAGTGCTCTGCGCCAGCCACTGACCAAATATGAAACGGTCGAGTGGTCCCAGAATCAGGCCCTTTGGCCCACCGGCCGCCCCGGCCATCGTGCCGATGTCCGTGCTTCGCAGACCATCCTGGCTGATCCGGCGCATCGCAGCCGGTCCCGCATACATTCGCAAAGCACGCATAGGCGCAGGCCTTTGTCAGGCCGCGTGCTGGCTGGTCCAGTCGATCGGGTCCTGCTGCAACACCATATCAATATCCAGTGACAGGACCTCGCCGACCGAACCGGGAAAACTCACCGCCATCTCACGCTGGTTCAGTCCGGCCATCTTGGCGCGCGCCCGCCAGGCGGCCAGATGGATGACGCCGGCCAGCGGTTCGTAGGCATGGTTCAGGAACGGCGCGTCCTGGTGTTCGATTGCGTCGACAATCACCTCGGGAAAGAGCCATTGGCGTGCAAGTGCCGCACCCACCTGGGTAAAGTCCATGTCGAATTGCCGACGCTCGGCACGGGCCCGGCGGGGATCCATGGCCGGCACCTGGACGTCCAGATCGGCCATATCCTGCGGCGCGGCCATGCGCATCGCCAGTTCGCCGATGAAGTGAATCAGGCCTGCCGTAAACGCCGCCTGCTGGTTCTGCCGCACGACGCCGGCAAGCGAGCGCGAGACCTTGGCCACGTCCAGACAATAGTCCCAATGTTGTTGCAGCCGGATGCCGGGCACCGCCTTCAGCGACGCCTTCGCTGCAGCCACCTGCGCCATCTCGCGCACATGGCTCAGACCGACCACCGCCAGCGCTTCCGGCACGCTGCGGATATGACCGGACAACTTGAAGCGTGCGCAATTGGACAACTGCAGCAGACCCACGGTCAGCGCCGGATCAGTACTGATTAGCTGCGAAATCTTCTTTAGATCCGGCTGCTCGCGCTCGAGCTCGCTCAGCAACAATGCAACCACCTTGGGAATACTGGGCAGGACGAACTCGGTCGCCAACAACTCACGCAACAACATGGGGCACTCGCTCCGCACGGCAACCATTGAAGCGTCGATTATGAGGTCCCGGTCGACCGGCGTTTGTGACGCATCGAATTGCGGCCGGTTGCTTGTCCCCGGACACGGCCCTGGCCCCGCAGCGAGCGCCCGGTTCAGGGCTTGAGCTTGGCAAATGCAGAAGCCATGGCCGTTGCCGACGCCGCCTGGGGCGCAGGACGGTAGTTCGAACGTGAAGCGTCGCGCCCGGGCGGTGCACCCTTGTTGTCACCGACGCCGCGCCGGGCAGTTCCGCTTGCCGCGCTGGCCAGCTTCATCGTCAGCGATATCCGTTTGCGCGCCAGGTCCACCTCGAGTACCCGCACCTTGACGATGGCACCGGTCTTGACGACTTCGCGCGCGTCGGTGACGAAACGGTCGGCCAGCTGACTCACATGGATCAGGCCGTCCTGGTGCACTCCGAGGTCGACAAATGCACCAAACGCGGCCACGTTGCTCACCGTGCCCTCGAGCATCATGCCCTCGCGCAGATCACCGATGTCCTGCACACCGTCATTAAGTTTGGCGGCACGGAAATCCGGCCGCGGATCGCGTCCAGGTTTCTCCAACTCCAGCAAGATGTCCTTGACCGTCAAGGCACCGAAATCCGCGTCGGCAAACATCTCCGGACGCAGGCTTGCCAGTGTGGAACTGCGACCCATCAACTCACCCACCGGCAATGCTGCGCGGGCCAGAATTTTCTCCACCACCGGATAGGTCTCCGGATGCACGCCGGTCATGTCCAGCGGGTTGTCGCCGCCGCGGATGCGCAGGAATCCGGCGCTTTGCTCGAAAGTCTTGGCGCCCAAGCCGGTCACCTGCAGCAGTTGCTGCCGGCTGCGAAAGCTGCCATTGGCATCGCGCCAGCGCACCACCGAGGCGGCGACGCCCGGGGACAGGCCCGATACGCGGCGCAGCAGCGGCGCACTGGCGGTGTTGAGGTCAACCCCCACGGCATTGACACAGTCCTCGACCACCGCGTCCAGGCACCGCGCCAGTTCACCCTGGTTGACGTCATGCTGGTATTGCCCCACGCCGATCGATTTGGGATCGATCTTGACCAGTTCGGCCAGCGGGTCCTGTAGCCGACGTGCAATGCTCGCTGCGCCACGCAGGCTCACGTCGACGTCAGGCATCTCCTGCGACGCGAATTCACTGGCGGAATACACCGAGGCGCCTGCCTCGCTGACCACGACCTTCTCCGGCACGACGGGTTTGTCCTCTCCGCAAGCCGCTTGCGCAGCGCGCGTTAACTGGGCAATCAGTTCGGCAGCCAGCTTGTCGGTCTCGCGGCTCGCCGTGCCGTTGCCGATCGCGATCAGGCTCACGCCATGGCGCAAACTCAATTGGCGCAGCACATGCAGGGAGCCAGCCCAATCCTTGCGCGGCTCGTGCGGATACACGGTAGCCGTTTCGACCAGCTTGCCGTTGCGGTCTACCACCGCGACCTTGACACCGGTGCGGATGCCCGGGTCCAGCCCCAGTACCACCCTCGGTCCGGCAGGAGCCGCCAGCAGAAGGTCGCGCAGGTTGTCGGCAAAGACGCGAATCGCCGTCGCTTCGGCCGCTTCACGCAAGCGCGCGAACAGGTCGCGCTCGGTCGACAGGCTGAGCTTGACGCGCCAGGTCCAGCTGACACATTTGCCCAGCAGATCATCGGCCGCGCGGCCCTGGTGACGCCAGCCTACGAACTGGGCGATGCGTGCTTCAGGCAGCGGATTGGCACTGGTCGAGGTCGCAGACGGGGCAGACGCGGTCTGAGGCAAGGTCAGCTGAAGATCCAGCACCTCCTGCGCCCGCCCGCGGAACACTGCGAGCGCCCGATGCGAAGGGACCCTGGCGATCGGCTCCTGGTAATCAAAATAGTCGCGAAACTTGGCAATGTCCGCGTGGTTCTCATCCTTGCCGCTGCGCAGCGTGCTCTTGAGCTCACCGTTGTCCCAGAGCCAGGCGCGCAGGCCTTGCACCAGCGCACTTTGCTCGGCCCAGCGTTCGCTCAGGATGTCGCGCACGCCATCTAGCACCGCTTGAACGGTGGAAAAATCGGGGCGTTTGTCGCCACCATCCACCGGCTCGGCAAATGGCACCACGAAGGCTTTGGCTTCCTCCATAGGTACCAGCGTCGGGTCGGCTAACAACCGGTCGGCCAGTGGCTCGATGCCGGCCTCGCGCGCCATTTCACCCTTGGTGCGGCGTTTGAGCTTGAACGGCAGATACAGGTCCTCGAGTTCCTGTTTGCTGGCGGCAGTGGCCAGGGCCTGACGCAAAGCCGCAGTGAGCTTGCCCTGCTCTTCGATGGCACCCATGATGGCCGTGCAACGGGCCTGCAGCTCGCGCAAATAAGTCAATCGGGAGTCGAGCGCACGCAGCGCCACGTCATCGAGTCCATCGGTGGCCTCCTTGCGATAACGCGCCACGAAAGGCACGGTTGCGCCACCATCGAGCAGATCCACTGCAGCCTGGACTTGCGCCTCGCGCACGCCGAGCTCCTGGGCGATGGTTTGGACTATCGACAACATGTTGGTTTCTCCTCCCGGTAAGTTTTCTGCGCCCGGGTCGACATAGTACCCATGGTCATGAAGGCGGCGAGTGTGCCATAGCCGCCGGACCACCGTGTTCATGTTGGCACCGGAGGTCATTGCCATGCAAGCTACCCGTTGTGCGATCCGCCACAGCCGTCTGTGGGTCACGGCGTTTGTCGCCACCGTCCTGTGGGGCCCGGCGTTCTCGGGCAGTTGCACGGTGCAATCGGGCACGCAGGTGCGGCCCGTGATCGAGTTGTATACATCCCAGGGATGCAGTTCCTGTCCGCCAGCCGATCGTTGGTTGTCCTCCTTGTCATCAGAGAAAACCCCGGGAGAACCGGTGATCCAGGCCTTTCACGTGGCCTATTGGGACTATATAGGCTGGGTCGATCGCTTCGCTGCGCCAGCGCACACCCAGCGTCAGCGCCAACTCGCCGCTTGGAACGGCTTGCGCAGCATCTACACGCCTCAAGTTCTGGTCAACGCGCGCGACTGGCGCCAATGGCGCAGTGCAGGCAATTCGGTCGGGCATCAGAACACCCCGGCGCGCCTTCGCATCGCGTTACACCAAACGGACACCGATGCGTTCGAAGCCACCGTGACGGTGCTGCCCGACGCCCCGTCTGTCTGGGGCGCCTACTGGACCGTAACCGAGGACGCGCATCAAACATCGGTGGGCGCCGGTGAGAATGCGGGTGAGCAACTGCGCAACGACCATGTGGTTCGGCAATATGTACCTGTCGGCCAGCATCGCGCGCGGGTTGATGGGTTGCAGACCCTGGTGCTGCATGCGGTCGCCGCATCGACCGGGCACACGCGCAGGATCAACCTGGTGCTGTTCGATCCGCGCGACGGCCAGACCCTGCAGGCAGTCGCCCTGCGCTGCTGACGTGCCTTGGTAAATCCATCAGAGCGATCGTGATAACTGCCTAAATCGAAAGTATTTGTAAGGGGACTTCCTACAGGCGGTCTAGACAAATGGTGACTTACCAATCCTGGGGTCGGGTCATACAGTTCGTATCAAGGGCGTAAATGCTTGTTCAACTGTCTCAACCCAAACCAAACAGGACTCCATCATGAACCGTTTGTCTGCCATTCTCCCCCCGCCTTTCAAGGCCACAGAGTTCGCCGCCAACACGATCGTGCTGGAACCTTCCGAGATGACGATGACCCAGGAGCGTTTGCCGTTCACTGTGCGCATCGTCAGCAGCGAATTGGAACTGGCCAAGGCTGTGAGCATTCGCGCCGAAGCCTATGGCCGGCACCTGCCCGAGTTTGCTGACAAACTGCGCACACCGGAAAGCCTGGATACGGAACCGGGTGTCGTCGTATTGCTGGCCGAGTCCAAGGTCGACGGCAAGCCATTGGGTACCCTGCGACTGCAAAGCAACGCCCACATGCCGCTCAAGGTCGAGCAGAGCGTTTCCCTTCCGCGTTGGTTGCGCGACCGTCCACTGGTCGAAGGCAGTCGTCTCGGTATTGTGGGCGGCTCGATCGGACGCCTGGTCAAGATGGTCCTGATCAAGGCGACCTTGCAATATTGTGAGGAAGATGGTGTCGACTGGGCCATTGTTGCCGCCCGCGCTCCGCTTGACCGCCCTTACGATCAGATGATGTTCGAGGACCTGTTCCCGGAGCAAGGGTTCATCCCCATGCGCCATGGCAACGACATTCCCCATCGCGTCATGGGTTTCGAGATCGAAACTGGCCACCAGCGCCTGGTCGATGCCCAGCATCCGCTGCTCAAGTTCATGTCCTTCACGCACCACCCCGACATCGATGTGCGAGTCGAACGTGATTCGGATTTCGGCGAACTGTTTCCTGCGCCTGTCCTGACCCGTGCGACTCCCCCACTGGGCCGCCGCCCCGTCTGATTTTCGCAACACATTCGGACGGACCGGGCACTGTCGTAAGGCCGGGACGTCCTGGGCATTGACGGATGGAGCGCATTGCGTAGACTCGCGCCTGAGGTCGGAACGTATCCGACGCTAGCAAGGATGCATGGTCGAACGGCGCTCATCGTGGAACAACGCGGTAAGGGCCCGCATGGGTGTGGGCATGGACAAGCTCGTCTGGGTCTTGTCGATCTACATCGTTCCCCTTGCCATCGCGCTGATTTCGATTGCCGCCATCACGATGTGGCAGGACCAGTATGCCGCTGGCTCCGCGTCTGTCGTCAAACTCAACACCTTCGAAGACGTCTCTGAGAATGCGTCACTGACCGTCGCCCAAGCGCGGGACAGGTTGGCGAGTGCGCCAAAGCTCGACTATTTCGAAACCAAACGCTCCGAGAATCCGATCTGGTTCGCGTTTGCCGCAGCCGATGCCGACAAAGGCAAGTCCATCATCGAGTTCCCCTCGCGCCACGCCACCAAGGTCAGTTGCTGGGAGCAAGCGACACTTCGACCGCTGGGCGAGGCCTCGCGCAGCAGCACCCAGGGCGCGTTCACAACGGCCAAGGCCGGCTTCGTGCTGAATATGTCCGATGCCGCCGGCGGAGCGATCTGTCAGGCCAGCTTTATCGGACCGGCGCGGCTGAGCGCCCTGGCATGGACGCCGCAGGACATGCGCCGCACGACCCAGGAATTCCATCGCAATTCCGGCTTGCTCGATGGCGGCCTGATCGTGCTGGCTGTATTCGTGCTGATGACTGCGTGGATCAACCGGCAGGTACTTTATGTGTTGTTTGCCGCCTGGCTCGTCGTCACCCTGCGCATGAGCGCCATCTCGGCAGGCTGGGATATACAGTGGCTTGGCCATATGCTGCCGGCGCAATGGCTCGCCCCCGGACGGGCCGTGACGGTTGCGATTTACGGTCTGCTGACGCTGGCGCTTTTCCGCTATCTGTTTGCCGAAGACCTGCGCAAGACCCGTTTCGAACGGCCCCTGCGCGTGACGCAGTGGTTGTGTCTACCCTTCCTGGTGGTCTCTATCATGCTGCCGTACAAGGCCTGGCTGCCCGTCATGTGGCTGGTGGCGGGCACCTGGTCGGTGCTGATGACGCTGAGCCTGCTGGACATCTTGCGTCGTACACGCTCCCGTGTGGCCATGTGGTATGGCGCTTCGCTGGGAGTTTCCTTCCTGACGGTGCTGGCTGAAATTGCCGCCGCGGCAACCGGCATCAAGGAATTCGCCGTGGCGACCAACTTCGTCACAGTTGCGCTGACATCGAGTCTGCTGGCTGCCTTGGCAATTGCCGAACAGATGCGCATCGAGCATCAGCAGCGCCTGACCATGCAGGCCGAACTCGAACACAATTTCAACGCCATGCCGATCGGTTTGTTCAGCCTGGACCTGCAGGGGCGCTTCATCAGCGCGAACCCGGCGCTCACCGCTATGCTGGGCAAAGACGTGCTGATCGTGGGCCACAACTCCTGGCAGCAATATTTCGATCAGGGCGCGTGGACCCAACTGCACCATTTCGTCTACAGCCGCGTCGATGGTGAACTGGAAATCCGGGGTAAACGTGCGCAGGACGACAAGGACGTCCGCCGTTATCTGGTCAAGGCGACCTTGTCGAACGACCGGATCGAAGGCTCCTTGCAGGACGTGACCGAGAAATCCCGCGCGGCCGAGGACCTCAATTTCCTGGCCTACAACGATCCGCTGACAAAGGTCCTCAATCGCCGCGGCATTGAAAATGCGTTCATGGAGGCCAGTGCCATGTCGCCCAAAGGGCGCCCGTTCGCGCTGGCCTATCTGGATCTGGATCGTTTCAAGCTGATCAACGACCTGTTCGGCCACAGTGCCGGCGATGAGGTGCTGCAGCAGGTCTGCAAACGCATCACCGACGTGGTGTCCGGATCGATCAAGGTGGGCCGGGTCGGTGGCGACGAATTTACCATCGTGTTGCCGGACACCAAGATGGCCCTGGCCGCGCTGGTCTGCCAGGGCATTGTGCGCAACATCGGCAGCAGCCCGTTCCGGGTGGGAGACAAGGCATTCACGGTGCGGGGTTCGATCGGACTGATCGAGGTCATCCCTGGCACGTCGATCAAGGATGCGTTGTCCACCGCCGATCGCGCCTGCCGCGAGGCCAAACGTGGCCACCATGACGGACTGGTCGTGTATGAACGCGACGCCGATGTGTTCCGCCAGCATGACGCCGAATTGCGGCTGGTCGAGTTGTTGTCGACCAGCGCCGCGACTGAGGGCCTGCATTTGCACATGCAGCCCATCATGTCGCTGACCGCACCAAACGACTCATTGAACTTCGAGGTGCTGCTGCGCATGCGCGACAGCGAAGGCAAACCGGTACCCACCGACCGCCTGATCGCCGCTGCCGAAAACAGCGGGCGCATGGGCATGATCGATCGCTGGGTGCTCTCGACCACGCTGGCATGGCTGAACACCCATCAGCGACGCCTGTCCAACACCCGTTTCGTGTGCATGAACCTGAGCGGATCCTCGCTCAATGACGAGAAGTTCATGCAGGATGTTTTCGCCATGCTCGCCGCCAATGCCGATATTGCGCGCCATCTGTGTATCGAGATCACCGAAAGCGTCGCCTTGCACGATCTCAACAACACGCGTCATTTCATCGACAAGGTGCGCAGCTTTGGCGCCCGGGTGGCGCTGGATGATTTCGGGGCCGGTTATACCTCGTTCTCCTACCTCAAGGAGTTGCCAGCCGACTTGCTCAAGATCGATGGCAGCTTCATCGTCAACATGAACGCCCATCCGGCCAACGTTGCCATCGTCGAGGCGATCGTCAATCTGGCGCGCAATCTGGGCATGCAGACCATTGCCGAATGGGCCGAGGACACGGCCACGGTACAGACGCTGGCCGAAATCGGTGTCAACTATGTGCAGGGGTACATCGTGTCAAAACCCGTCACGCCGGATGTTCTGCTCACTGCCGAATCGTCGGCCAGTTTCATCCAGGATGAGCAATTGCTGCGCTTCACCAATATTCTGGGCAAGCCGGAAGACATTCGCGCGCAGGTGGAGCTGTTCGAACAAGGCGGCGTGCGCCGCCAGGTGCACTGACATAAAGCCGTCCGGGCGCCTGCCCTACCCGGCCCCCGCGTTTTTCATCCAATAGCAGTTTCAGCCGTGCGTGCGCAAAGCCGCACGCAGTTTCTCGCCCAGTTCGGGCTTGTCCGCAAATGGGTCGGTCGGGTTGCGTATCTGCAAGATGTCCTCCATGCGGGTCTGCACCGAACGGATTGCCTTGGGATGGCTGTAGATGTAGAACTGGTTGGCAGCAACGGCGTCGAACACCCGTTGCGCCACATCGGCGGCGGAGACTTTCCCCGATCCGACCGCCTTCTCGCTCATGGCCTGGCCGATCATCTGGCTACGCGTCGGCGCTGCGTCGGACGCCCGCATGGTATCCGGGCGGTTGCGCTGGCTCTGGGCAATGCCGGTGGGCACGAAAAACGGACATAACACGCTGGCACCGATCTGCGTCGTCACCAGGCCCAGGTCCTGGTACAGGGTTTCGCTCAAGGTGACCACGGCGTGTTTGCTGACGTTGTAGACCCCCATATTGGGCATCGACAACAAACCGGCCATGCTGGCCGTATTGACGATGTGCCCCTGATAGGTCGGATTGATCTGCGCAGCTTCGAGCATCATCGGCGTGAACACCCGCACGCCATGCACCACACCCATCAAATTGACGCCCAGCACCCAGTCCCACTCCGTGGCACTGGTTTCCCAGATCAGACCGCCCGCGGCCACGCCTGCGTTGTTGAAAACCAGATGGGGCACACCAAAGCGTTGCAAAACGGCTTGACCCAACGCGTCCATTTCATCGGCACGCGACACGTCGACGCGGCACGCCAGTACCTCGGCGCCAGCATCTTTCAGTTCAACTTCAGCGCGATCCAGCGCGTCCTGCTGCACATCGACCAGCACCAGGCGCATGCCTAAGCGTGCGCCCAGGCGCGCGCATTCGAGCCCGAATCCCGAGCCAGCGCCGGTCAGCACGGCGGTCTTGTTCTTGAAATCGTTCAACATCTTCATTCATCTCCTCGGTTCATGGGCGCCAGACCATCTCCAGATGGTCGATTCCGTCCTCGACGTAGGGCAAACCCATGTCGTCGAATCCGTGTTCCTGGTAAAAACGTTTCAAGCGCGCCTGCGCGCCGATGCGGATCGGCTGCGTGCCCCAGGTCGACGTCACCAGCTCGATTGCTTTTTTCACCAGCAGATGGCCCAGACCGTTGCCGCGCGCGGTCAAACGCGTGGCGATACGCCCGATGCTGGCCTCGTCGAACTGGACACCGGGCGCAAAACAACGCGCGCAGGCCACCAGCGTGTCGCCTTCCCATGCCATCAAGTGCAAGGCCTGATGATCGCGGCCGTCCATGTCCAGGAACACACAGTTCTGTTCGACCACAAACACGTCGCTGCGCAGCTGCATCAAGGCATACATTTCGTGCGCCGACAAGGTATCAAACCTGGCCACCTGCCAGGCCAGCGAAATGGCCGTGTTCACAGGGCCGCTCACGCCTTGGCCGCACGCAACACATAGCCGATGCGGGGGAAATGCACATGAACCGTCCCGGCCCGTTCATCATGGCGGCGGAGCGTGTAATGCATGCGTGTTGCGGCCACCAGCGTGCCTTCGCTCGGCTCCGGGCCGAAGGTATCGCCACTGACAGTGACCTGCGAGCCCAAGGCAATGCCATGGTCATCCTGAAAGACCTGACCGTCCACTGACTGGGGCGTGGCCGCTGCAGCGATCGCGATCGCGTCGCGCGCATCCATGTTTTCGACTGTGGTATCCGCAAACTCTGCTATCCGGTCCATCCAGGCCAGGACGGCCGGCGTGGCATCGAGCACCCTGGCCGTCACGGGTGTCTGCACCCGGGTGAACCACAACGGATGGTAGGCGGCGAAGTCGGCTACGCAAGCTTGCTCACCGAACAGGAACGGTTGTTCCTCGAGCATGTTGGCCAAGCGGCGCAGGTACGACTGGTATGCACCTGCCGCGTCATTCGGGCCGACCCGTGGCACGGCCACGCGCATGGCGGCTCGGTCTTGCGCAAAGGCCTTGGCCACTTCGATCGGTTGGCGCGCAAGCAACTCGGCCGCTCCGTCCGGCCTCAGGTTGTGCGCCATGGCCGACCAGAAGAGCTGGTGATCGGCCCACTGGGCCAGGATGCGGGCCAGGCCCTTGTTGTGTGGCGGATAAAGCGTCGGCTCCGGTTGCACATGCTCTAACGTGTCACAGATCAGCGCGGTGTCACAGTAGATGTCGGCGCCGACTTGCAACATCGGCGTCTTGCGATTGCCGCCGGTCAGCGCAATCAGGTCAGGCTTTGGCATCACCGCCGGGATCAGCACGGAATTCCAGGGCAGTCGCTTGTACGCCAGCACACGCCGGATTTTCTCGGCAAATGGCGACATCGGATAGTGGTGAAGAATCAGTTCAGGCATGGCCGCTCCACGGAGTTCTCAAGGTATTCGGTCTAAGTGACAACGTTCGCAGCAACATTCATGTCGGCCGTGCCCGCTCGATGATGGCGTCGAGATTGGCGCCGGCACCCAGCGTACCAAACACCTGACCCCAGTGGCCGGCGATGCGCGAAGCGCAGAACGCATCGAAGACAAAATCGGGCGCACTCTGGCGCAACAGACAGGCCTGCAAGGCCAGGGCCAGATCCTGGCTCAGGCGACGGGCCTGTCCCTCATCCACCAGTCCGTCGATGGCTGTCAACAAGCGCTCGCACAGACCATCGAGCGCCCGGTGGGCGCCACGCGCTGCCGCGAATTCGGCCGTCAACGCCTGCGAAGCCTCGGGCTTGCGCAAGGCGCGCAGCAGGTCCAGCGCCATGATGTTGCCCGCGCCCTCCCAAATCGAATTGAGCGGCATCTCGCGGTAGACACGCGCCATCACGCCTTCACCCCCCTCCTCCACATAACCGTTGCCGCCAAGGCATTCCATCGCTTCCTGGGCGAAGTGGCTGCCGCGTTTGCAGATCCAGAATTTGGCTACCGGCGTCAGCAGGCGCGCCATGGCCTTTTCGTGCGGATCGTCCGGATGATCAAATGCACGTGCCAGGCGCAGCGCCAAGGCGCAGGCCGCCTCGCTCTCCAGCGCCAGATCCGCCAGCACCTGGCGCATCAGGGCATGGGCGGCCAGGGTCTTGCCGAACGCCTGGCGCTGGCCGGTGTGTTGCAGCGCCAGACTCAGCGCCTGGCGCATCAGGCCGCTGGTACCCAGAGCGCAGTCGAGCCGCGTCATCATGCCCATTTCCAGGATCTGTGTGACCCCGCGGCCCTCGTCTCCCACCAGCCAGGCCGTGGCATCGGCGAATTCGACTTCCGAACTGGCGTTGGCCTTGTTGCCCAGCTTGTCCTTGAGCCGCATGATGCGGATGTCGTTGGCAGCGCCGTCGGGCAACACCCTCGGCAGGAACAGGCAGGACAAACCCGCTGGCGTTTGCGCCAGGATCAGGAAGGCGTCACACATCGGCGCCGACATGAACCACTTGTGGCCTGTGACCCGGTAACGCGCACCCCAGTGGTCGTTGCCGTCCAACCGTGCCTGCGTGGTGCTTGCACGTACGTCCGAGCCACCCTGTTTCTCGGTCATGCCCATGCCCATGGTCAGACCGGTCTTGTTGCGCCAGGGCAGCGCACGGGCGTCGTATTGCCGGCTGCTCAGTCCCGGAGCCCAGTCGGCGTAAACCGCTGCGTTGGCGCGCAGCGCCGGCATCACGGCGTACGTCATCGAAATGGGACACAGTACCGAGGGTTCGAGCTCGGTGAACATCATGAAGCCAGCAGCGCGCTGCACATGCGCATGAATGCCGGTTCTGGCGCCCCACGGTGCCGCGTGCAGCCCGGCCCCCACCGCGGCGGCCATCAGCTGGTGATAGGCCGAGTGGAACTCCACCTGATCGATACGCCGGCCAAATCGGTCGTGGCTGCGCAATTGCGGCGTCGCAACGTTGGCCAGACGGGCATGGGCCTGCATGTCCGCACGGCCGCACAAGGCCCCGAGCGTGGCCAGCGCAGAGGTATCAAGGCCCGGTGCGTTGAATGCCAACGCCGCGCGCAGCCCTTGATTGCCGTCAAACAGGTTGTAGTCGGTTAGCGGCCGGGACTGGTTGAAGACATCGTGTGTTCCCATGATCGCGCTCCCGCATTGCGCTGGTCGGCCGCGCTCAGACGAGCTTGACCAGCTGCTTACCGAAGTTACGCCCCTTGAGCAACCCCAGAAATGCTTCTGGCGCAGCAGCAAGGCCTTCGGCCACCGACTCACGGGGTCGCAGTTTGCCGCTGCCCACCAGTTCGCCGAGCTCCTTCAGCGCCTGCGGCCACACATCCATGTGTTCGCCGACGATGAAGCCTTGCACCGTCAGCCGGTTGACCAGAATCAGCTGGGGATAGGCCAGTGGCACCGGTGCGCCGTCGTAGCCGGCAATCATGCCGCACACCGCGACGCGGCCAAAGGTATTCATATTGGGCAGCACGGCATTGAGCACCATGCCGCCGACGTTCTCGAAATAACCGTCGATACCCTTCGGGCAAGCCTCCCGGATGGCCTTGGACAGGGAGGATGCGTCTGCATGTTGCTTGTAGTCGATGCACACGTCGTATCCCAGTTCCTCGGTCGCATAACGGCACTTCTCGGGGCCCCCGGCAATACCGACAACATGGCAACCGCGGGCCTTGGCGAGGGCCGCAAATGCGCTGCCGACAGCGCCTGTGGCAGCGCTGCACACGACCGTCTCGCCCTGCTTTGGCGCGCAAATGCGTACCAGGCCATACCAGGCCGTCACGCCGGGCATACCGACTGCGCCCAGGTAATGGCTCAGTGGCACGTGGCGGGTATCGACCTTGCGCAGCTGTCCCGACTGTTTGGCGTCGACCACGCTGTACTCCTGCCATCCGCCCATGCCCACCACCTGGTCGCCCACCGCGAATTTCTCGGAGCGCGAGGCGACCACCTCGCCGGCCGTGCCGCCTCCCATGACCTCACCCAGCGCCTGCGGCTGGGCATAACTCTTGCCGTCGTTCATGCGTCCCCGCATATACGGGTCCAGGCTCAGAAAATGGTTGCGCACCAGCACCTGGTCCTGCTGCAACTCGGGTGTCTCACTCGATTGCAGTTTGAAATTGGCCGCCTCGGCCTCGCCCTTGGGACGGCTGGCGAGAATGACTTGTTGATTGCTTGGCATGTTGGTTTCCCCTGTTGAATTGTGAACCGGCGCCTGCCCGGTGTGCAAGCGGGCAGCAGGCCCGTTTTGCGATGGTGTCGACGCGACTTGAGATCGCGTCAACCGCTTTTGATGGCGTCGCCGGCGCCCTGCGGCGGCGGCGACACGTTTCGTGGTGCGTACTTGAAGGTACCCGTGGCATGGGCACATAACTGACCCTGCGCGTCCATGATGCGTCCCTCGACAAAAACCATCTTGCGCGTGCGGTGCAATACCTCGCCAAGTGCGGTGAGTGCACCTTGGGCCGGGCGCATGAAGCTGGTCTTGAGTTCGATGGTGATCATGCCCATCTCCGGCTGCAGCGAGCGTGCCGCCGATGCCATTACGATATCGAGCAAGGTCATGACAGCGCCGCCATGCACGATACCGAAGGAATTGAGATGTTCCGGCCTGGACTGGTAGAGCATCTGCGCGGATCCGTCGCCGAGCTGCGGCGCGTTCAGTTGCAGATGGTCGGCGAACGGAATGTGGACGGTTGCGGGCTGCTGCCCGGTTTTAGCCTCAGCCACCGGTCACGACAGATACACCACCATCCACCGCCAGCCATTGGCCTGTGATGTGCTTGCCGGCGTCTGATGCCAGCAGCACTGTCAGGCCCTTGAGGTCTTCGTCGTCACCAAGACGACGCAGCGGCGCGTGGCTGGCCATGGCCTCCTCGCCATATTCCTTGAGCGTGCCAGCCGTCATTTTGCTTGGAAAGAACCCGGGACAAACGGCGTTGACCGTGATGTTGTGACGGCCCCACTCGCAAGCCAGGGCGCGCGTGAAGTTGACGACTGCGCCCTTGGAGGTGTTGTACGCGATCGTGTACATCCCGCTCGGATTGCCACCCAGTCCGGCGATGGACGCCAGATTGATGATGCGCCCGCTGCGGCGCTCGATCATGCATTTTTTGGCGACCTGTTGGCACAGCAGAAAATAGCCGCGGATGTTCAGGTTCATCACCTTGTCCCAGGCCGCGACCGGATGGTCTTCGGCTGGTGCGCCCCAGGCGGCGCCGGCGTTGTTCACCAGGATGTCGATCGGACCCATACGCTCTAGCGTCTCGTCCGTCAGGCGCACGATGTTCTGCTCATCGGCGCAATCTGCCGCGATCCAGCGGGTGTCGATGCCTTGCGCCTGCAGTTGTGCCGTGGCCTGCTCCAGGTCTTCGGCCTTGCGCGAGGCAAGCATGATGCGCGCGCCCGCCTCGCCCAGCGCCTGCGCCATTTGCAGGCCCAGACCGCGTGAACCGCCGGTGACCAGGGCCGTGCGCCCGGTCAGGTCAAACAATTGTTGTACGGTACGTGTCACGGTGATGGGCTCCCTGATATTCGGATCAAATAGTGGGCAGGTGTCAGAGGTCTTCGCGCATGCGCGAGCGCACGACCACCAGCACCACACCGATGAAAGTGACGATGCCGCCGACGACCATCAGGATGTCACCATCGTCGTCGGCCAGACGCCCCATGAAAAATCCCACCACGACGGCCAGCAGACCACCATAAATCAGGGCCCAGATGGCGGTCTCGAGCCGGGCCATGCCCTTGTGCGTCGTGCCGTTGTATTTCTTGAAGAACGACATCAGAAGGCCTCCAGCGGCATCTGCGCACAGGTCATGTCACGTTGCTGTACCGGTGCCAGCCAGGCGTCAATCTTGCCGAGTTCGTATTGATAAAAATAGTTCATGCATCCGATTGTGCCTGCCAGCGCCATGGGATCCGGGGCCGACACCTCCCGGCGCAAGGCCGCCATCGCCACGTCCAGCCAGATCCAGGCCAGCACGGCATGGCCGAACGCCTGCAGGTAGGGCACGGCATTGGCCAGCGCCTCGGCCGGATCGCCGCTGGCCCATGCACCCTGGGTGGCCACCCCGACGCGCTGCCAGGCCGCGGTCAACGCCTGAGCAGGAGCGGCCAGCGTATCTAAAGCGGCCGCCTGTGCAACCGTGGTGTCGATGCGGGCCTGCAACAAGGCCATGGCACGACCCCCTTCCATACGCAGCTTGCGCCCGAGCAGATCCAGGCCATGGATGCCGTGCGTGCCTTCGTGGATCATGTTCAGTCGGTTGTCTCGCCAGTATTGTTCAACCGGGAAATCGCGGGTGTAACCGTAGCCACCATGAATCTGGATCGCCAGCGAGTTCGCCTCCAGACACCATTCGCTGGGCCAGCTTTTGGCTATCGGCGTGAGTATCTCCAGCAGCAGTCGTGCATCCTGCGCCGATGCGCTCGCGCCTGTCTGGTCCTCGTCAACCAGTCGGGCGCAATACAGTTCCAGCGCCAACGCGCCCTCACAGTAACTCTTTTGCGCCAGCAACATGCGCCGGACATCGGCATGCGCAATGATAGCCACGGGCGGCGCGCTGGCGTCCTTGCCACCGGCGCCCACCGGTCGCCCCTGGGTCCGGTTGCGCGCGTAGTCGAGTGACGCGTAATAACCCGCCAGGCCCAGCATGGTCGCCGCCGTGCCCACGCCGATACGTGCCTCATTCATCATATGAAACATGCAGCGCAGGCCTTCGTGCGGCTGGCCGACCAGGTAACCAACGGCACCGGAGCGACCGTCCACTGGATAACGCCCTTCGCCAAAGTTCAGCAAGGTATTGGTGGTGCCGCGCCAGCCCAGCTTGTGGTTCAGGCCGGCGAGTGCGACATCGGTGCGCACTCCGGACAGGTGCCCATCGGTATCCACCAGATTCTTGTGCACGATGAACAACGAGATGCCCCTGGTGCCCGCAATCGGGCGGCCGTCGGGCCCCGGGATCTTGGCCAGCACCAGGTGCACGATGTTCTCGGTCAGTTCATGGTCACCCGAGGAGATCCACATCTTGTTGCCGGTCAGCCGGTAACGCGGACCGAGCGGATCGTCCTGTGCGCCCTCCCCGTCGGGAATGGCCCGGGTCGTGATGTCCGACAGGCTGGAGCCGGCCTGCGGTTCGCTCAGGCACATGGTGCCGGCCCAGCGACCGGAAAATTCGTTGGCCGCGAATACCTGCTGCTGCATCGCCGTGCCGTGCACCCGCAGCAGATTGGCGTTGCCAACCGTCAGCAGGTTGCTGCCGATGCTCACGGACGCCAATGCGAAAAACGCGTTGGCACTGGCATTGACGGTATAGGGCAGCTGCATGCCGCCAAAGGCATGGTCCTGGGCCGCGCCCAGCATGCCCGAAGCCACATAGGCGTCGTGGGCGTCCTTTGTCGCCTGGGGCAACACCACCTTGTCATCCTCGATACGCGGCTCCTGGGTGTCGACCAGGCGATTGAAAGGCGCGTATTTCTCGCGCGCAATGCGCTCGCAGGTGTCAAGTACCGCGTCGAATGTTTCGCGGGAATGGTCCGAGAAGCGCGATCGATCGCACAGACTGTCCACATCCAGCCAGTGATACAGCAGGAAGTCCAGCGTGGAGCGCAGTGCCATGGTCGATAAGGCCTGTGTTGCGAAAAGCCTTACAACACCTCGAACACGCCGGCCGCACCCATACCGCCGCCGATGCACATGGTCACCAGGACGCGCTTGGCGCCGCGCCGTTTGCCTTCGATCAGCGCATGACCGGTCAGTCGCTGGCCACTGACGCCATACGGATGACCGACTGCGATGGCACCACCATTGACATTGAGCCGGTCGGCGGGAATGCCAAGCTTGTCGCGGCAATAAAGCACCTGCACGGCAAAAGCTTCATTGAGCTCCCAAAGGTCGATGTCGGATACCGACAGACCCAGGCGCTTCAATAGCTTGGGCACCGCGAACACCGGGCCGATGCCCATCTCGTCGGGCTCACATCCAGCCACTGCAAAACCCAGGAAGCGACCGAGCGGCTGCAAGCCTTTCTTCTGGGCCATAGATTCGTCCATCACGACCACGGCGCCAGCGCCATCGGAGAACTGGCTGGCATTGCCGGCGCTGATCAGGCCACCGGGCATTGCTGGCTTGATGCCGCTGATTCCCTCTACGGTCGTGCCTTCGCGAATGCCTTCGTCCTGGCTCACCGTGACCTCTTTGGTCATCAGACCCATGACTTTGTCGGCGACGCCGGCTGTGACGGTGATGGGAGCGATCTCGGCGTCGAACAGGCCGGCGGCGCGGGCGGCAGTTGCTTTTTGCTGGCTGGCGGCGCCATAGGCGTCCATGGCATCGCGGCCAATGCCATAACGCTTGGCCACCTGCTCGGCTGTCTGCACCATGTTCCAGTAGATCTCGGGCTTGTTCTTGACCAGCCAGGGATCGGTCAGCATGTGTTTGTTCATTTCCTGTTGCACACAGGAAATACTTTCGACGCCGCCGGCCACATACACGTCGCCTTCACCGGCGATCACGCGTTGCGCTGCCAGCGCAATCGTTTGCAGGCCGGACGAGCAGAATCGATTGACGGTCATGCCCGACACAGTGACTGGGCAGCCCGCGCGCAATGCAATCTGGCGTGCGATGTTGGCGCCGGTGGCACCCTCGGGGTTGGCGCAGCCCATGATCACGTCATCGACCTCGCCGGCTTCGATGCCAGCGCGCTGGATCGCGTGTTCGACCGCATGGCCACCCAGGGTGGCGCCATGGGTCATGTTGAACGAGCCTTTCCAGCTTTTGGCAAGCGGGGTACGGGCAGTGGAAACAATGACGGCTTTGCTCATATGGGACTCCTAGTCGGGCGGGGTTCGGGATGCCTTGGCACCCATGGTCAGAAGACGGTGATAGAAACGGATCAGTTCGGCGAGGTTGTCGAGCGAGATGCGCTCGTTCGTGCCATGAAAACGCGCCAGGTCCTCGGATTTGGCACGTACCGGAGAGAACTTGAAGATCTGGTCGCTGATGTCGACAAAGTGGCGAGAATCAGTGCCCCCCAACATCAGGCCAGGGGCCACCAGCGTGCCGGGAAACACCTCGCGCACTGTGCGGTTGATCAGTTGATAGGGCTCGGACTGGGTCGATGCCACCGGAGAAGCTTCGGAAGCGCCGGGCAAGGCCAGCATGGAAAAGCGCTCATGCCCCAAGCTCTTGGCGACCTGCGCCTTCAGGCGCGCCATGATGACTTTGGAATCATCGCCCGGCAACATGCGGTAGTTCACGATGGCCTGGGCCTGGCCGGGCAACACATTGTCGGCATCACCCGCACGCGCCACCGTCAGCGCGGTCGTGGTGCGCAACATGGCATTGGTACTGGCACCTGCCTCGAGTTGTTTGCGCACGACCGGGCCGAGCAGCCACAGGTTGGAAAGCGCCACGCGAGAAAAACCCGCCATCTCCGGTGCGATGGTGGCAAACAGCTCCTCGGCCACGCCGCCAATGCGCGCCGGCATCGGATCGCCGTCGATCTGGCGCAACGCTGCAGCCATCATCGCAATCGCACTGGAGCCTGCTGGTGGCGGCATCGACGAGTGCCCAGGTGTGGCATCGAAGCTGACCTGTACCGACATATAACCTTTTTCCGCCACACCAATGATGGCGGTCGGTTGGGCCAGGCCTGGCATGATGCCTTCGGTGATCAGCAGGCCTTCGTCGATGACGAAATCGAGCCGCACACCACGTTCCGTCAGCAGCGCAGCGATTTTGGCGGCACCGCGTTCGCCCGCAACCTCCTCGTCCGCGCCCATGACCAGATAAATCGTGCGTTCAGGCTGGTAGCCGCTGGCCACCAGCATTTCGACCGCTTCCATCTGCGCGATCAGGTTGCCCTTGTCGTCCCAGGCGCCACGGCCCCAGATGAAGCCGTCGCGGATCGTGCCGGCGAACGGCTCTGCAAGCCACTTGCCTTCGGTGCCGGGCGACACCGGCACCACGTCCTGGTGCGCCATCAACATGATCGGCTTGGCCTTGGTGTCGCTGCCCTGCCATGTGTACAGAAGGCTCAGGTCGCCGATGACCTCGCGCTTGAGCACGCCATGGGCTTGGGGATAACGCGCCTGCAGCATCGCTTGTAACTGGGCGAACTGGTCAGCATTTTGCGCCGGGTCGGTGCGCGACGAGATGGTGCGAGCCTGCACCGCCTCGGCCAATCGCTCGGCGGCGGCCTGCTTGTCCACCGCCAGTTCGGCGATGGGCGCCACGTCGAGCTGACGCGAACCCTTGCGCAAGGTGTTCACCGCCAGCACCACAACCAGCAGCAGTGCCACGGCCAGAAGACCCTGCAGCAGCCGTTTGATCATGTTCCGGTTCCTTGCGACACGTCAGTCGTGGGGTTCTCAGCTGAAGCTCTTGCCTTGTGCCACCAGCTTTTGCAGCAAGGGCGCAGGCGTCCAGAACTCGGCGTCGTCCATCGGGTTCAGGGCAAAGCGCTGCATCGCCTGCACCACGTTGAACAGGCCGACCTGGTCGGCGTAACACATGGGGCCGCCACGGAAGATCGGAAAACCGTAACCGGTGATGTAGACCATGTCGATGTCACTGGCCTTGGATGCGATGCCATCTTCCAGGATGTGCGCGCCTTCATTGACCAGCGAGAACACCAGGCGCTGCACAATTTCCTCGTCCGAGATCTTGCGCGGCGTGATGCCATTTTCCTTGCGATGATCCTCGATCATCTTGACCACCAGGCTGGAGGGGATCGCGTCGCGTTTGCCGGCCTGGTAGTCGTACCAGCCAGCACCCGTCTTCTGGCCGAAGCGGCCCAGTTCACACAACTTGTCGGCCGTGCGGCTGTATTTCATGTCTGCGCGCTCGGTGGCGCGGCGTTTGCGGATCGCCCAGCCGATGTCGTTGCCGGCCAGGTCCCCCATGCGAAAGGGTCCCATGGCAAAACCGAACTTCTCCACCGCCTTGTCGACCTGGGCCGGCGTACAGCCCTCATCCAACAGGAAACCCGCCTGGCGGCTGTACTGCTCGATCATGCGGTTGCCGATGAAACCGTCACACACACCCGAGACCACCGTGGTCTTCTTGATCTTCTTGCCCAGTGCCATTACCGTGGCCAGCACATCCTTGCCGGTCTTTTCGCCGCGCACTACTTCGAGCAGTCGCATCACATTGGCCGGGCTGAAAAAGTGGGTGCCGATGACGTCTTGTGGACGTTTCGTGAAGCTGGCGATCTTGTCCAGATCCAGCGTCGACGTGTTGCTGGCCAGAATCGCGCCAGGCTTCATGACCTCGTCGAGCTTCTTGAACACCGTTTCCTTGACGCCCATTTCCTCGAATACTGCCTCGATCACCATGTCGGCGTCTTTGAGGTCGTTGTAGTCCAGCGTGGTCGACAACAGCGCCATGCGTTGCTCGTATTTGTCCTGCTTGAGTTTGCTGCGCTTGACCTGCGACTCGTAGTTCTTGCGGATGGTCGCAATGCCGCGATCCAGCGCCTCCTGCTTCATCTCCAGCATCTTGACCGGAATGCCGGCGTTGAGGAAGTTCATCGAGATGCCGCCACCCATGGTGCCGGCGCCGATGACTGCGATCGACTGGATGTCGCGCTTGGCTGTGTCCGCTGGTACGTCGGCAATTTTGGCTGTTGCACGCTCGGCCACGAACAGATGGCGCAAGGCCTTGCATTCGGGCGTGAACATCAGGTTGGTGAATATTTCGCGTTCCAGCGCCAGGCCCTTGTCGACCTTGTTCTTCGTGGCGATCTCGATCGCGTCGACGCACTTTAGTGGTGCCGGATAGTTCTTCGACATGCCGCCGACCATGTTGCGTGCGAACTGGAAATACGCGTCACCCAGCGGGTGATTGCACGGCAGATTGCGCACCAGGGGCAATGGGCGCGTCGCCGCAACCGATTTCGCCAGCGCCAAGGCTTCGTCGAGCAGGGTTTCACTCGATGCCGCCATCTTGTCGAACAACTTCTGCCCCGGCAAGCTGGCCAGCAATTCGCTCGCCTGTGGTTCGCCGCTGACGATCATATTCAGCGCGACCTCGACACCGAGTACCCGGGGCAGTCGCTGCGTGCCACCGGCGCCGGGGATGAGTCCTAGTTTGACTTCGGGCAAGGCCACCTTGCAGCCAGGCGCCGCGATCCGGTAATGGCAACCCAATGCCAGTTCCAACCCACCGCCCATCACTACCGAATGCATCGCAGCGACTACGGGTTTTGTCGAGTTTTCAACGGCCAGGATGACGCTGAGCAGGTTCGGCTCCTGCACTGCCTTGGGCGAGCCGAATTCCTTGATGTCGGCGCCGCCCGAGAAGGCCTTGCCGCCGCCGGTGAGTACGACCGATTTGACCTTTTTGTTCGCTATCGCACGCGACAGGCCCTTGATCACGGCGCGCCGCGTCGCAAATCCCAGGCCATTGACCGGTGGGTTGTTCAGGGTGATGACTGCCACGTTGCCGTGGACTTTGTATTGGGCCGTCATGTCTGCATCCTCGCGCGAAGAAAGTTGTCCAAAGAAAATAGAACGGTCGTTCTTTTTTGCATCATTGTAGGCGCCATGGTTTGCCGGCACCCTCATGGTTTGTCCCCATTAGGACAACCCAACTGGCACTGTCGGGCATCAAACCTGCAGCCACTCCTGCACCAGATCACTGCGCTCGCGCAGTTGCGCAGGCGGGCCGTCGAACACGATCCGGCCCTGCCCCATCACCAATACACGATCAGCAATGGACAGCGCAATCGCCATCTTCTGCTCCATCAACATCACCGCCATGCCTCGATCGCGCAACAGACGCAGGCACAACGCGACCTGTTGCACCAGAGCCGGTGCCAGCCCCTCGGTGGGCTCGTCGACCAGCACCAATTCTGGCCCACCCATCAGGCAGCGTGCGAGGGCCAGCATCTGCTGTTCGCCGCCGGACAACACCGAGGCATCCACATGCTCGCGCGCCTGCAAGGGCGCAAAAAGGCGATAGACGTCATCCAGGCTCCAGCGCGTGCCGGCTCCCGCATTCGGCGCCGGCTGAACGCCCAGCATCAGGTTCTGGCGCACGGTCAGCCCGCCGAAGACGTCGCGTGTCTCGGGCACGTAGCCGATGCCCAATCGGGCGATCTCGAAGGTCCGAAGTCCGTCCAGCGCCAGCCCGTTCCAGCGCATGTCACCACGCCAGTCGACCAGACCCATCACCGCCTTGGCCAGTGTGGACCGGCCGGACCCGTTGCGACCGAGTACCGCCACGATTTCACCCGGTGCGACCAATACGTCCACGCCCTGGAGCACGGCGCCCTGGCCATAACCGGCACTCAAGCCACGGATGCTCAGCATGGCGGCATGCCGGCTGTGGAACTGGCTACGTCGGCCAGGCCCAGGTAGGCCTGCTGCACCCGGACATCGGCGCGCACCACCTGCGGCACATCGCAGCACAGCAGTTCGCCCTGAACCAGTACGGCGACCCGATCGGCCAGATCAAATACCACGTTCATGTCATGTTCGATCGTCAGCAAGGTCTTGCCGCGGGTCAGTGTGCGGATCAAATCGGTGAAGCGCCGGGTTTCGCTCTGACTCATGCCCGAGGTCGGCTCGTCGAGCAAGACCACATCGGCACCGCCAATCACGGTCAGGCCAATTTCCAGCGCACGCTGCTCCGCGTAACTGAGGTCCGACGCCAGCACGTCGCGGCGCCGCTCCAGGCCGATGCGCTCCATCATCTCGGCGGCGCGCCGCCCCACATCTGGCAAGCTGCCGATGGCACGCCAGAACACATAGCGGTGGCCCAGACTCCACAAGGCCGCACAACGCAGGTTTTCAAACACGCTCAGGCGCGCGAACACATGGCTGATCTGGAAACTGCGCGACAAACCCAGCCGGTTGACCTCAAACGCCGGTCGTCCGTCAATGCGTTGGCCCTTGAGCCAGACCTCACCACCGGTGGGCGGCATACGGCCACTGATCAGGTTGAACAGCGTGGACTTGCCAGCGCCATTCGGGCCGATGATGGCAAGCGACTCGCCCTGGGCGACAACCAGGTCCAGGCCGCGCAGGATCACAGTCTTGCCGAACTGTTTGTGCAGTCCGCGGATACGCAGCACATCAGGTGCCAGCGGCTTGTTTTGTGCAGTGTCCGTCATGTCGTCTGCGGCGATGGCATCGATGCCCTGCGCCGTGCAAGCCAGCGCATCGTCAAGGCGCCGGCCAGCGCCATAAAGCCCGCGCCCATCCAACTCGCGGGCGACCCGGCGTTGAGCGACATGCCCATGAAACGCAGCGCAGCGCCCATCGCGGAGCGCAAGTGCCACTGATAGGCCAACTCGACCAGGGCCGCAAGGCCGGCGCAGGTCAGCATCATGGCCCCGAGCCAGACCAGAGCGTATCCGGGCGCCTGGCGCCAGCGCCGGAACGCATGCTGGCGAAACGTGGCGCTGGCCAGGCTGGCAAGCCCACCTGGCAGATACATCACCGCGAGCATGAAGCCCAGCCCCAGGTACAGCAACCAGGCCGGCGTCAGTGCGCTGAACAAGGCCAGCGACAAAACCATCACAACGGCGCCAATGATGGGGCCGACAAAAAAGCCTGTGCCGCCCAGCACCGTGAACAGCATATAGGTTCCCGAGCGTGGGCCCGACAACACGTCGGACGTCACCACCTCGAAATGCAATGCAGCCAGCCCGCCCGAAATGCCGGCAAAAAAAGCGGCAATTGCAAACGCCAGGTAACGCACCTTGTGCGGATCGTGCCCGGTGAACGCCACGCGCTCGGCGTTGTCCCGTGTGGCATTGAGCAGTCGGCCCAGCGGCGTACGGGTAAAGCCGTAGATCAGCGCGGTACAAGCCAGGGTGTAGACCGCCACCAGGTAGTGCATCTGCCACGCCGGGCCGAGCGACCAGCCGCCCGGTTGTTTTCCGGTGGTGCGATCGCCGCTCAATCCACCTTCACCTCCAAAAAGACCCGGAAACATCAGCGCCGCAGTCCACGCCAGCTCTCCCAGGCCCAGCGTGATCATGGCAAACGGCATGCCTGATTTGCGTGTGGTCACCCAGCCGAGCAACAAGGCCAGCAGCAAAGCGGCGAGCCCACCCACCAGCGGTATCAGGCCCACCGGCACCGGCCAGCCGCCGGCCACCCGCTGCAAGGTAAACATGGCCAGGAATGCGCCCATGCCCGAATAAAGCGCATGACCAAAACTGAGCATGCCGCCCTGCCCGAGCAGGATGTTGTAACTCAGGCAAACAATGGTCGCGATGCCGATCTGGCCGAGCAGGCTCAGGTGCAAACCGGCTTTGAGCACCAGCGGCGCAGCAAGCCAGACCAGGCCATACAGCAACCACGCCAGACGCGACAGGGCTACTGAAGGCATAGCGTTGCCGGGCGAAAGCTCCGTCGACTGGCGCGTGGTCATGCTGCGTCGCGCGGACCGAACAAGCCGCGGGGACGTACCACCAGCGTAAGCACCATCAGCAGATACGGCAGCACCGGCGCGATCTGGCTGAGCTTGAGCGCCCACAGGCCTTGCCCCCCGGATGCGGCTGGCACCGTGTTCAGGCCAAGACCCTGCGCCAGCGACAACAAGGACAGGTCCAGGCCCACTGCCAGGGTCTGCAGCACCCCGATGAGCAAGGACGCGGCGAAGGCACCCATCAGCGAGCCGATGCCTCCGACCACGACCACGACAAACACAAGGGCACCTACCGACATGGCCATGCCGGGCTCCGTCACATAGGTGTTCCCTCCGATTACCCCGGCCAGTCCGGCCAATGCACAACCGCCGGCGAACACAGCCATGTGAATTCTCGGCAGGTCATGGCCCAGGGCCTCGACCATATGGGGCTGCGTCAATGCGGCCCGGATCAGCAGGCCGATACGCGTGCGTATCAGCAACCAGGCCAGCAAACCCAGCATGGTCAGCGACACCAGCATCATGAACGCTCGATAGGCTGGAAAGTCCACGCCGAATACGCTAAGCAAAGGGCCATCGAGCAGTCGCGGAACCTGGTAGTCGACCGAACTGCGTCCCCAGATGAGTTGCACCAGTTCGAGCACGACAAAGCTCAGGCCGAAGGTCACTAGCAGTTCCGCCACATGGCCAAGTCGATGCACCCGGCGCAAACCGATACGCTCGAATCCAGCCCCCAGCAGGCCGACCACCACAGGCGCCAGCACCAACGCGGCCCAGAAACCGAACCAAACGCTGATGCTGTAGCCCAGGTAGGCCCCCAGCATGTAGAACGAGGTATGGGCGAAATTCAGCACGCCCATCATGCTGTAGATCAGCGTAAGGCCGGCGCTAAGCATGAACAGCAGCAGTCCGTAACTGATGCCGTTGAGCAGCGATACCGTGAACAACTCCATGTTGAATAGCAGCCACTGTGCCGGACACGCAACCGGGCGGCGCCACATGCCTGCGGCGCCGCCCGGTTGCGCTGCGATCAGGCGCCAGGCAGTTTGTAGTCCTTGAGCATTTCGCGCAACTTGGTCTTTTGCATCTTGCCGGTGCCGCCCAACGGAATCGCGTCGACGAAAACCACGTCGTCAGGTACCTGCCATTTGGCGATCTTGCCGTCGTAGAACGCCAGCAGTTCGTCACACGAAATCTCGGCGCCCGGTTTCTTCACCACGGCGATGATCGGGCGCTCGTCCCACTTCGGATGCTTGATGCCGATACATGCCGCCATGGCGACCGACGGATGCGCAACCGCAATGTTCTCGACGTCGATGGAGCTGATCCATTCGCCGCCGGACTTGATCACGTCCTTGCTGCGATCGGTGATCTGCATGTAGCCGTCGACATCGATCGTGGCAACGTCGCCGGTCGGAAACCAGCCGTCCACCAGCGGCGAGCCCTCCTCCGACTTGAAGTAGTCGCTGATGATCCACGGGCCCTTGACCAGCAGATCACCAAAGGCCTTGCCGTCCCAGGGCAACTCCTTGCCATCGGGATCGACAATTTTCATGTCGACACCGTAGATGCCCCGGCCCTGCTTCAGCCTGATCTTCATCTTCTGCTCACTGGACAGATCGTCGTGTTTGTTCTTGAGCGTGCAGACGGTGCCCAGCGGCGACATCTCGGTCATGCCCCAGGCATGCAGGACCTCGACGCCATGGGTGTCGTGGAATGCGGCAATCATGGCCGGCGGACAAGCCGAACCACCGATCACCGTGCGCTTGAGCGTGGAGAACTTCAGACCACCCGCCTGCATATGCGACAACATCATCTGCCACACGGTAGGCACGCCCGCTGCGAACGTGACCTTTTCGCTTTCGATCAATTCGAAAATTGACTTGCCGTCCATTGCCGGCCCGGGGAAAACCATTTTGCAGCCGGTCATCGCGGCGGAGTACGGCAGGCCCCACGCGTTCACATGGAACATCGGCACCACCGGCAGCACCGAGTCGCGCGCGCTCATGTTCAGTGCGTCCGGCAAGGCGCCGGCAAACGCGTGCAACATGGTGGAGCGATGGCTGTACAGCACCGCCTTGGGGTGGCCGGTTGTGCCGCTGGTGTAACACATGCTCGATGCTGCGTTTTCGTCGAACTCGGGCCAGGCATAGGTCGCCGACTGCTGGCCCATCCAGTCCTCGTAACTGCGCAATCCCGGTATGCCGCTATCAGCCGGTAGCTTGTCGGCGTCGCACATGGCGATGAAATGTTTCACCGTCGTGAGCTTGGGTTGGATCGCCTGGATGATGGGCAAAAAGGTCATGTCGAAACACAGGACCTGGTCTTCGGCATGGTTGGCAATCCAGGCAATCTGCTCCGGATGCAGGCGCGGGTTCAGCGTATGCAACACCCGCCCCGAACCGCTGACGCCGAAGTACAACTCCAGGTGGCGGTACCCGTTCCAGGCCAGCGTGGCAACACGGTCGCTGAAATCGAGTTTGAGTTGATCCAGGGCATTTGCAACCTGGCGCGCCCGACCGGCCAGTTGCGCGTAATTGCAGCGGTGAATGTCCCCCTCGACACGGCGCGAGACGATCTCGCCTTCGCCATGGTGGCGCTCGGCGAAATCGATCAGGGTGGAAATCATCAAGGGATGGTTCTGCATCAGGCCGAGCATGGGCATATCTCCTGTTTTGGGTTGGTTTTGTATCAGGCGGCTGTGGCCCGACATCATGTCCCTAGTATTACGCAACTGCCTGCGGTAGCGGGATGTGTATTCCCCACTTGCGGGTGACGGCTTGTCAACTGCGGGACAATCACCACCATGGACATGCGCACTTCCCCGCCCGAGGCCACGACTCATCCGCCCGCGCTTTGCTGGAACAACCGCTTTGCCGCGCTCGATCCGGCCTTCTACACGCGGCTGGAGCCGACGGCCTTGCCCGCGCCCTACTGGGTCGGGCAAAGCCAAAGGGTGGCCACCGAGCTGGGACTGAGCCCCGAATGGATGGCCAGCGATGAGGCACTGGAAGCGTTGACCGGCAATATCGTGCTGCCGGGTTCGGAGCCATTGGCCAGTGTCTACAGCGGGCATCAGTTTGGCCATTGGGCTGGACAACTCGGTGATGGCCGCGCGTTGCTGCTCGGCGAGATTACGGCGGCGGATGGTTCGCCACGCGAGTTGCAGCTCAAAGGGGCCGGCCTCACACCCTATTCACGCATGGGCGACGGACGCGCGGTGCTGCGTAGTTCGATTCGCGAGTTTCTGTGCTCGCAGGCCATGGCCGGGCTGGGCATTCCCACCACCGAGGCGCTGTGCGCGACCGGTTCGGACTCCTCCGTACGGCGCGAGACGATGGAGACCGCCGCCGTAGTCACCCGCGTGGCACCGAGCTTCCTGCGTTTCGGGCATTTCGAGCATTTCAGCTATATCGGCGAACACGAACGCCTGCGCGAACTCGCCGACTACACGATAGACCGGTTTTATCCACAGTGCCGGGCGGGCGGCCAGACCGACGGGCAGATGTACGCTGCCTTGCTGCAATCGGTCAGCGAACGCACCGCTGAGCTGATTGCGCAGTGGCAGGCGGTGGGCTTTTGCCATGGTGTCATGAACACCGACAACATGAGCATGCTGGGGCTGACCATTGACTACGGCCCTTTCCAGTTTCTCGATGCTTTCGATCCGGGCCACATCTGCAACCATTCCGACAACCAGGGTCGCTACGCCTACAACCGGCAACCCAATATGGCGTACTGGAACCTGTTTTGCCTGGGGCAGGCCTTGCTGCCGCTGATCGGCGAACAGGCGCTGGCCTTGCAGGCACTGGAGTCATACAAAACCGTGTATCCCGCCGCATTGCAGCGCCGCTTTGGCGCCAAACTCGGGCTGGACACCGTGACCGGATCCGACTTGCCACTGATCGAAGACGGGCTCAAGCTGCTGGCGGCAGACAAGGTCGATTTCACGATCTTCTGGCGCCGGCTCAGTGAATCCGTGGCGGGCACCGGGACTGAACCGGTGCGCGACCTGTTCCTGGATCGTGACGCCTTTGACGCATGGCAGGTGCGTTATACCCAGCGCCTGCAGCCCCAGGATCAGGCGCAGACGGGCAAGACCATGCTGCGCACCAATCCCCGTTTCGTATTGCGCAATCATCTGGGCGAACAGGCCATCCGCAGTGCCAGAGACAAGGACTTCTCCGAAGTCGCACGTTTGTTGTTCTTGCTGGAAAATCCTTTTGACGAACACCCTGGTTTCGAAGCGTATGCCGGTTTTCCACCCGATTGGGCGGCAGGCATCGAGATCAGCTGTTCGTCCTGAGAATGTGCCGCGTAAACCGCCTTGCTGTTCAGGCAAGACAATTGCCCGGCGCCGATCGGGCCGGAAACGCCCTATCATCCGGGAACCGGGGTCCACGGCCTGTCGTGGATGCCAGGGTGCCGGGGCGCCAAGCTATTGCGACGCCCGCTCCCATGGCCTGCCCCTAGCCCGATGGCGCCTTGGTTTCCTCCGGGCAACGCTTGAAATCCACACCGCATGAAGATACTGATCGATTTTTTCCCCATCCTGCTGTTTTTCGGCGCCTTCAAGCTGTACGACATCTATATGGCCACGGGCGTATTGATGGTTGCCACCATTGCACAGACGGCGCTGATGTACGCCGTCGACCGCAAGGTCACGACCATGCAGAAGATCACCCTGGGCATGATCCTGGCATTCGGCGCGTTGACGCTGTACCTGCAAGACGAGCGCTTCATCAAGTGGAAGCCGAGCGTCCTGTACGCTGCCATCGCCATCGCGTTGGTTGTCGCAGTCTGGATCTTCAAGAAGAGCTTTCTCAAGCTGATGCTGGGCACCCAGCTCGAATTGCCCGACCGGATCTGGATGCACCTGAACATCGCCTGGATTGTCTATTGCGTGTTCATGGCGGTCATCAACGGTTATGTCGCCCTGTACTTCAGCACCGAAGCCTGGGTCGAATTCAAGCTGTGGGGTTATGTGTTCCCGCTGGCCTTCATCGTCGGCCAGGGCTTTTACATATCGCCCCACCTCAAGAGCAGTGAGTCGGGCGAACCCGGCGCGGGGACCTGACGCCATGGCCGCACCTACTGCCCAGGCCCTTGAGACGCGACTGCGTGAGCGTCTGGCGCCAACCCGACTCGAGGTGCTGGACGAAAGCTACCAGCACGCCGGTCATGCCGGAGCCAACGATACCGGCGTGGGCACCCATTTCCGGGTACGTGTTTCGTCACCGCAATTTACAAATTTGGCACGTGTGCAGTGCCATCGGCTTGTGTATGATGCGCTGCAAGATTTTATTGACCAAGGCCTTCATGCCCTGGCGATAGAAGTGGTCCGCTAACGACCACATCCTCTCCCATCCAGGTCCGGATGGGGTGACAACTTCCCCGAACCCGTTGAGAGTAACCATGAAGAGATCCCTGATTGCAGCATTGCTGGCCGTCGCGTTCACGACGCTGGTACCCGTTGCCGCCCTGGCACAGAACGTCGCCATCGTGAACGGCAAGGCCGTTCCCGCATCGCGAATTGCCGCGCTGAGCCAGCAACTGGAGAAAGCCGGCCGTCCCGTCACGCCGGAAATCAAGAACCAGTTGCGCGAAGAAATCATCACCCGTGAAGTGTTTATCCAGGAAGCGCAGAAGCGTGGGCTGGACGTCACCGACGAATTCAAGCTGCAGATGGACCTGGCCCGCCAGTCCATCCTGATCCGCGAACTGTTCAACGACTACCAGACGAAAAACCCGGTCACCGATGCCGACGCCAAGGCCGAGTACGACAAGTTCGTCGCGGCCAATGGTGGCAAGGAATACAAGGCGCGCCACATCCTGGTGGAGACCGAAGCCGAAGCCAAGACCATCATTGCGAACCTGAAAAAGGGCGGCAAATTCGAGGAAATTGCCAAGAAATACTCCAAGGATCCAGGCTCCGGCGCCAACGGTGGTGATCTGGACTGGGCTGCCTCGGGGAGTTATGTTCCCGAGTTTTCCAACGCGATGGTGGCACTGGAAAAAGGCAAGATCACCGAAACGCCCGTCAAGTCGCAGTTTGGTTACCACGTGATCCAGTTGGACGACGTGCGCGAAGCACAGTTGCCCAAGTTCGACGAAGTCAA